>JAIEMJ010000007.1 GCA_019752335.1 Bryobacteraceae bacterium | reverse complement strand
ACCGGGGCCGGGGGGGCTCCCGGCGCCGCTTCCGCCGCCGGCGGCGCGGCCGCAGCCACCGGACTGGCGACCGGACGCCGGCGGCTTTCGCGGGGTCCGTTTTCCTTCGTGGCGGGAGCCGGAGCGGCCTCCGCGGTGGGTTTGGTTTCTTCTACAGGTTCAGTTTTTTCCAGATCGTCTGCCACAGTTCCCTCACTCCCCGGCCCGTGCGGGCCGAGATTGGAACTAGCGCGATAGGTTCGTCAGGATGGGAATGGGGATTTGGTTCACTTGGGGTGAGTCCTCGGGAAACATCGTCTATTCCGGGATTTGGAAGGGGAGACGATATTCGCCCGATGTTCAGTTCGCCGAGTTCCCGACGAATCGCTGCTAGTCCGTGATACTCCTCTTTTTGATTCAGCTTGTCGACTTTCGTCGCGGCCACCACGTAGGGCCGTTTGTGGAACTCGAGCCAATCTCGCAGTTCCCGGTCCTTCTCCATCCAGCCTCGCCGCGAATCGATCAACAAGACCGATAGCCGCAAGGATTGCCGGTTGTAGAGATAGCTCTCAATGAGCGTCTTCCACCGGTCGCTAAAGCCACGCGGGACCCTGGCGTAGCCATAACCTGGCAAATCCACCAAGTGGAAACGATCTTCCACTCGAAAGAAATTGATCAACTGCGTGCAGCCCGGCGTCTGGCTCACCCGAGCCAGGCCGTTATGGCCGGTCAGCAGATTCAGCAGCGTCGACTTGCCGACGTTACTGCGCCCGAGGAACGCCACTTCGGGCGTCCCTTCGGGCGGAAACTGTTCCGGAGCGGCGGCACTGATGACAAACTCCGCCTTGAGGCGCCGCCCCTCTATCATTTTCGCGCCATACTTAGTGCGTCGTCCGGTCTTCCACCACCGGCAGCACCGGAACTTCCGGCACCGGCAGCGGGGAGAGCTCCCGTTCGAGCGCGATCTTCAGTACCTCATCCATCCATTCGACGGTATGGAGTTTCATATCCTTACGGATATTCTCGGGCACTTCCGCCAGATCCTTCTCATTGTCCTTCGGCAGGATGGCTTCGAAGATCCCCTGGCGATGCGCCGCGAGCAGCTTCTCTTTGAGACCACCGATCGGCAGCACTTTGCCCCGCAAGGTGACTTCGCCCGTCATGGCGACGTCGTTGCGCACGGGAATCTTCGTCAAAGCACTGGTGATCGACGTAGCGAGCGTAATGCCCGCCGACGGACCGTCTTTCGGAATCGCGCCTTCTGGCACGTGGACGTGGATATCGACGCTGCGGTAGAAGTCACGCGGCAGACCGAGTTGCAAGGCGCGCGTGCGGACATAACTCAAAGCCGCCTGCGCGGATTCCTGCATCACGTCGCCCAACTTGCCCGTCAGCGTCAGCTTGCCCCGGCCTTCCATGATCGTCGCTTCGGTCGTCAGCAGCGAGCCACCTAACTCCGTCCAAGCAAGACCCACGGCCTGGCCGATCTCGGCCTTCTTCACGTGGATCAACTCGCGGAACTTCAGTGGCCCCAGCATCTCGGCGATTTCCGCAGCCGTGAGGGTCACCTTCGGGAATACCGGGACGGGCGTGGCGGCGACTTCCGCCGGCACTTCCTCCGCGGCAGCCTTCTTTTTGCCCTTCTTCTTCACCGGCTCTTCTTCCGCCATTGGACCCCGCATGGCGACTACCTTGCGCGCGATCTTGCGGAAGACATTGCCCACCTCGCGCTCGAGGTTGCGGACCCCGGCTTCGCGCGTGTAGTTCATGATCAGCGCCTGCAAACCCTCTTCAGTGAACTCGACTTCTTCACCCTTCAGGCCGTTCGCCGTCATCTGTTTCGGCACCAGGAAGCGCTTGGCGATTTCGAGCTTTTCGAGCTCCGTATAGCCGGCCAAACGGATGATTTCCATGCGATCCTGCAGCGGCACCGGGATGGTGTGCAGCACGTTCGCCGTCGCGACGAAGAGCACTTGGCTCAAGTCGTACTCGACGTCGAGGTAATGGTCCTGGAACATCCAGTTTTGCTCGGGATCGAGCACTTCGAGCAGCGCGGCCGAGGGGTCACCGCGGAAGTCGGTGGACATCTTGTCGATCTCATCCAGCATGATCACCGGATTGCGCGTGCCGGCCTTCTTCATCATCTGAATCATCTGGCCCGGCAGCGCGCCAATGTAGGTGCGGCGATGGCCGCGGATCTCGGCTTCGTCGCGCACGCCGCCCAGCGACATGCGGACAAACTTGCGGCCGGTGGCCTTGGCGATCGACATGCCCAGCGACGTCTTGCCGACGCCGGGAGGCCCGACAAAGCACAGGATCGAGCCCTTCGGCTTCTCCACCAGATTGCGCACCGCGAGGAATTCGAGGATGCGCTCCTTGATCTTGTCGAGGCCGTAATGGTCGGAATTGAGCACGTCTTCGGCGAACTTGAGGTCGCGAATCTCCTTGCTCTTCTCCTTCCACGGCACGGCCAGCAGCCATTCGAGGTAATTGCGCGAAACGGTGGATTCGGCCGACATGGGCGGCATCTGTTCCAGCCGCTTCAGCTCCGCGATCGACTTCTCGTGCGCATCCTTCGACATGCCAGCGGCGTCGATCTTCTTCTTGAGCTCGTCGAATTCGCTCTTCTCGCCGCGGCCTAATTCCTTTTGGATGGCCTTGATCTTCTCGTTGAGGTAGTACTCTTTTTGCGCGCGCTCCATCTGGCGCTTCACGCGGCCCTGTACCTGCCGGTCAACGTTCAGCTTCTCGATTTCGATATCGAGCATCTCGGCGACGCGGGTCAGGCGCTCCACGGGATCGAAGATTTCGAGCAGTTCCTGCTTCTCTTCGATATTCAGTTGGAGATTGGCGCCCACTGTGTCGGCGAGCTTGCCCGGATCGTCGACGCGAATCGCGGCGATCATCGTCTCGTAGTTCAGATTCTGGCTCAGCTTGACGTACTGCTCAAACAGCGAAGTGACGCGGGAAATGAGCGTCTCCAACTGTTGCCGGCCGTCAATCTTATGGGAGAAAGTCTTCACCGTGGCGCGGAAGAAGCCTTCCTCGTCGGCCACGGAGATGATCTTGCCGCGCTCCATCCCCTCCACCAGCACCTTGATGTTGCCATCGGGCAACTTCAGGCTTTGCACGATGTTGGCCACCGTGCCAACCTGGTAGATTTCGTCCGGGCGTGGTTCGTCAACGGAGGCGTCGTGCTGGGTAGCGAGGAAGATCTTCTTGTCGCCGGCAAGCGCGTCTTCAAGGGCACGCACGCTGGAATCGCGGCCCACGACAAACGGGGTCATCATGTAGGGAAAAATGACGACGTCCCGAATGGGCATCATGGGCAGGCGCTTGGTTTCCGACTTTTCCTTGGATGTGAGCATGGTCATCTACGATTTGGATGCGCGAGCTTGGCCGGCGTTACCTAACCTTTTGGGCGGGTAGAGCGAATCATTCGGCGAGCGGCGGGCGTTTGGATCTTCAACTCCTGTCTAGAGGTTGGGTGGGAAGGGACGGGCGGCAGGCAACTGTCCGCAGTGGGCACAGCCGCCGGAACTTCCGAAAGCCGGAAGCAACCTTTGAACTCACCCATAAGACTAGCATAGTCGTCAAGCGGCTGGGGTGGGCCGGGGAACGAAAAAAGGGCGGGTCCGCAGACCTGCCCTGATTCCGCTGCCGAATTTGGCGTCAACAGTCCTTGAAGTCGCCTTCCATGGGGAAGGGGTCATCGAGCAACGCCGTCGCCGACGAAGCTCTCGACATCGGACTACTCTCGGAGCGCGGTAGGCTCGCCGGCCTATTGACCTTGAACTTCGCTGGTGCGAACTTCGGTGCGGCCGGACGCGCCGGGGTTGGTGTGGTGGATGCTTCAGCCGTACCCGACGTGCCCACCAGGGCCTGCAAAGCGATCACGATCCGCTCCACCCCGCCCGCGTGCTGCTTCAACTCCTGGCCCGCCGCCGCGCCTTCCTCGGCGTTCGCCGCCACCTGCTGCGTCACCACTTGCATCTGCGCGACGGACTTGGCGATCTGCTCCGTGCCGCGCTCCTGCTCCTCGCTCCCCAGCCGGACTTCCTGCACCAAGGACGTCACCGTCTTCACCAGCGCGTTCACCGCGTGCGACGCCCGCGCCACTTCATCCAGCTTCGCGCGCCCTTCGTTCGAAGTGGTGATCGACTCTTCAATCAACTGCGTCGTATCCTTGGCCGCCTGCGCCGAACGCTGCGACAGGTTGCGCACTTCGTCGGCTACCACGGCAAAGCCCATGCCCGCCTCGCCCGCGCGGGCCGCTTCCACGGCCGCGTTCAACGCGAGAATATTCGTCTGGAAGGCAATCTCGTCAATCACCTTGATGATCTTCGAGATCTTGTTCGAAGAGTTACTAATCTCGTTCATCGACACCATCATTTGTTCGAGCGCGCGATTGGCCTCTTCCACCTTCGCCGTCGCTTCCTGCATCCGCGCCGCCGCTTCCTTCGAATTGGCCGCGTTGCTGCGCGTCATCGAATGGATCACTTCGGTCGACGAAGAAGTCTCCTCGAGCGAAGCTGCCTGATCCGAGGCCGCCTTCGATAGGGTCATACTGTATGCCGATACTTCCTCCGAAGTGCCGCCGAGTTGCTTAGCGCCCGCGCTGAGTTCCGACACCATTTTCCGCAGCGCGCTGTTCACGCCGCGCACCGTGAAGAAGACCACGATGCCCACGGCGAGGCAAAAGACATTCAGCCCGGCGATGGACCAGAAGCTGCCGGTCCGTGTCGTCTCCGCTGACGCCTTCAAAGCCGTCATCTCTCCGCGTTGGCGCTCCACTACCTTTTTGGCCTCTTCGCTCATGTTCGCCAGTTCCGGAAGCAACTTCTCGTTCAAGAGCGCAATCGCCTGATCCATCTTCTGCTCGGACATCAATTGCACCAACTGCGCGTGGTGCCGCCGCGCGGCCTCATGGTTCGTACCCACGCGCGACAGATCATTGTTGGAGGACATGGCTTTGCGGGCGTCTTCAAACTCGCGCATTAACTCACGAATCTTCTCGTCGCTCCGGCTGAAGCGGCTGCGCATGGCTTCCGCTTGCGTCGTCTGCTGCAACATCATGGCGAACGCCAAGCCGCGTTCGGAAGCGACCATCTCGGTGGCTTCACTGCTGATTTGGGCCGCCACCATCTGGGCGCGGGCCATGTCATTCACCGCCAGATCCAATTGCCGGCCCAGCCGGTAGTTGACGGCCAACGAGCCCACCCCCATCAACAGGGCCAAGCCCACCAGCAGCGACACGCTGCCGATCAGTTTCGTACTCGCCGAAGCTTTCATATACGGGCTCTCCAGCCTCCTCATCTCGGGTTCATTTCTCTGGAGCAGCGGGCGGCGTCATCGTTCACGCCGCCCTGCCGCAGGCGCACTTACTGCTTGAAGTTGAACTTCAAGTTGGCCACCGCCACGGTGGCCTTGCCGCCGTCCTGGAACGGCGTAAACTTCCAGTCCTTCACCGCGCGCACCACGGAAGCAGTGAGCAACGGATTCCCCGTCACCACCTTTACGGCGTCCACACTGCCGTCCTCGGTGATCTTCACTTCCACTTCCACCTCGCCCTGAATGTGCATCTGCTTCGCCATCGGAGCGTATTCGGGCGTGGGGTGCTTGGTCGCATTACGAATGGCATCCGCATGTGTCACACGGACGTCCGCTAAGGACACCGCCGGTAAGGCTAGCAGCCCCGCCAGTGCCATCGTCAGGGGAAATCGTTGAGTAAGATTTAGTTTTTTGCGCATAGAATTTGGATTCCTTCCTCCTGAGAGTGCTCATCGGCGAGGAAGGTCCAAAATTTGAATCATTTCTTCGCGCCCCCCGGACAGCCCATCGCGTGAGCGATGGGGCCGCGCACTCAGAATATGCCTGTTTTGCTAGGGTTTTCGCCGCAAATCGTCCAAACGTGCCCCGCCGCTTACGCGGCGGGCTGCCAGTCTTCGCTTCAGGACGAATGAGTCCCACTAAAGTAAGGGACAAATCACACGGTCACAGTTCTATGCCGCGCGGCGCAGACGCAGACTATTCACCACCACGCTCAACGAGCTCAGCGCCATCGCCGCGCTCGCCGCCACCGGACTCGTCCAGCCCAACGCCGCCGCCGGAATCGCCACCGTGTTGTACACCATCGCCCAAAAGAGATTCTGCTTCATCACCCGCACCGCCGCGCGGCCCAGCCGAATCGCGCGCTCCACGCGATCCAGGCGGCCCCCCAGCAGCGTCACATGGGCCGCCTCGCGGGCAATATCCGTCCCCGTGCCCAGAGCGATACCCACGTCCGCCTGCGCCAGCGCCGGGGCGTCGTTGATCCCGTCGCCGACCATGGCGACGACTTCGCCCGCCGCCTGCCAGGCGCGGATCCTGGCCAGCTTGTCCGCCGGGAGTAATCCGCCGGCGAAGTCCGCGATGCCCACCGCCGCCGCCAACTCGGCCACTGCGCTGGACCGGTCGCCGCTCAGCAACGACGGCACGAGTCCCATCTGCTTGAGTCCCGCAATCGCCGCGCCGGCTTCCGGACGCGCCGGATCGTCGAAGTGAATCTCGCCCAGCATCCTGGCGTCCACCGTCACCTGCACCCGCGCCGCGCCCTCACCCAAGCCCACCTGCACGCGATGCCCCTCCACCATGCCGCTCACTCCCACGCCCGGCTCCGCCACGAAGTCCTGCGCGGTCCCCAAAGCAATCCCACGACGCTGCGCCTCGGCCAGGATACCTTTGGCCAGCGGATGCTCGGAGTAGCGCTCGACGGCGGCGGCCCAACGCAGAATCGCATTGTCATTGGGCACAACTCGACTCACCGTCGGCTTCCCGAGCGTGAGGGTACCGGTCTTATCGAAGGCCACCCGGCCCACGCGCGCCAAACGCTCCAAGGCCTCGCCGCCGCGGATTAAGAGGCCTAACCGCGCGCCGCGTCCCGTCGCCACCATCACTGCGGCGGGCACCGCCAGCCCCATGGCGCAGGGGCAGGAGATGATCAGCACGGCGATGGCGCGGGTGAGTGCGGTGGACATGCTGGCGCCCATGGCCAGCCAGCCGCCGAAGGTGACCAGGGCGATCAGCACTACGGCGGGCACGAAGATTGCGCTGACGCGGTCCGCCAGTTGCTCCAGCGGCGCGCGCGACGTCTGCGCTTCGCGCAACAGGCGCAGCACCTGCTCAAGCGTCGTATCGCCGCCCACGCGCGTCGCCTTCAGGCGCAGCGCGCCCAGCGTATTGATGGTGCCCGCGCTGACGGCGTCGCCGGCTTGCTTCGTTACCGGCATCGGCTCGCCGGTCAACATCGATTCGTCGATCGCGCTCGCGCCGCTCAGCACCAGGCCATCCACCGGGACGCGCTCGCCGGGCTTCACCACCACGATCTCGCCTAGCCGGACTTCGGCGGCCGGCACGCTCTGTTCCACAAACATGCGCACCACGGTGGCGAGCGGAGGTTGCAGGCTCGCCAGTTGGCGCAGCGCCTGCGACGTCTGCCGCGTCGCCCGCGCTTCGAGCGTCCGGCCCACCAGAATCAGCGCGATGATGGTGATCGCCGCCTCGAAGTAAACGTCGTGGCCGCTCCGCAACGTCTCAACGACGGAGTAGCCGATCGCCGCGCCCGTGCCCAGCGCCACCAGCACGTCCATGTTTGTGCCGCCATGGCGCAGCGCCGACCAAGCCCGCGTGTAGAAGCTGCGGCCCGGACCCAACGCGACATACCCCGCCGCCGCCATCCAGAGCCAGTGCCAGCGCGGGTCGTGCATGGTGGCCATGCCGAGCGTCATCGCCGCGAACGCAATCGCCGACGTTATGATCGCGCGGCGCTTGAGCTCTTGATACTCGCGCTCGCGCCGCTCTTCGAGCGCCTCCTGCGCCTGGGAGGCGGTGCCGGCGGCCGGCAAGGCCGCGCCGTAACCGGTGGCTTGTACTTGGGCGACGAGTTGGGCGGGCGAGGTCCGCGCGGGGTCGTAGTCGACGCTCGCCTGATGCTGCAGCAGATTCACGCGCGCCGTGGTAACTCCCGGCGATCCCGCCAACGCCCGCTCCACCGTGGACTGGCAGCCCGCGCACGTCATGCCGGTGATATCGAGCGTCGCCTGGGCCATCGCGCTACGGCCTGGGGGCGACAATGGGAATGCCGAAGATACCCACTTGTGGAACACAAGTATTGGACGGGTTGGGAGTGGGGGCCGGACCCAACAGGAAGTCGGCGATGTACACTACGGGCGGCGGCGGCGCCAAAAGATTGAATCCCACCGCGGTGCAGGCCGTGGTGGTAAGCTTCAGCGCCTGATCCAACGCGGCCAGCTTCTCTTTCTGGCTGGCCGTTAAGATGGCCATCATCTCGGCCCGGTTTTTGACTTGCTCGGCGGCAACCTGACGGCTAATCAGTTCGAGTTCGCGATAGCGGACACCGAGCGCTTGCACGTCCATCACCTCGCGCGCCGTCTCTTCCGCAATCTCCGCCCGCACCTGCGCCTCGCGCGCAGTCCGCTCGCTACGGTAGGTGCTAAAGCGAGTAACCGCCTCTGTCATCGCCTGACCCTGGGCTTGAGTGAGTCCGAGAAACTCGACGAGCGACTGGGGAAATACGACATTGAAATTGATCGGCCTCAGTTGCGCCAAGGCCAAGCCAGCGAAGAGCATCAGGGAAATCAGCTTCATGCCTTGAGTATAAAGACTCACAGCTTGCGCCGCGCGTCGATGAAGAGCCAGCAGGCGGCGGCGATCAGATACAGTGCCGACATGATCGCGATCGACACCGGCCAGCCCCCGTGCCCGTTCACCAGCCAGGGCACCAAGGACGGCCCCACGATGCCGCCGATCTGGCCGCTGGTGTTCATAAACGCGCTCACCACGCCCGCGTTCGAGCCGCCGATGTCGACACAGGTGGCCCAACTCGCGGCCAGGGTGAACATGCTGGTCGCAATGGCCGTCGCAATCAGCAACGCCGCGGCGATGGGGTTCGGCACCACGGCCGCGCCGGCCATAGCCAGCCCGGCGATCAGATACGCGACGCCCGCGATCACCGCGCGCCCATGCCGCAGCCCGAAGCGGCGCGTGGCCCAGTCCGTCGCCCAGCCGCCGCCCAGGTCGCCGGCGATGCTCAGCAACAAGGGCAAGCCGGAGAGCGCCGCCAGCAGCGCGCCGTTGAAGCCGCGCTCCACCTCCAGATACTTCGGCAGCCAGGTGATGATGAAGTAAAAACCATAGGTATTGGCGATGTACATCAGGCACAGCGGAAACATCGACGGGTGGCGCAGAATGCGGCCCCAGATATTCGCCGTGCCGTGCGGCGAATCGCCCGCGCGGTTGGCTTCAATGTAGTCGCGCTCCACCACCGTTACCGAGGCGTGCTCGCGCGGCTCGTCGCGGAACCAGCGATACCAGGCCGCCGCCCAGCAGAAGCCGACACACCCGAAGACGACGAACACCGCGCGCCAGCCGATGTACTGCTCCAGGATGAAGGCCACAAACGGTGTGGTGCCCCCGGCCAGGTGCGCGCCGGTGAAGAAGATCCCCTGCACCCGTCCGCGCTCCTGCTGCGGGATCCAGCGGCTCAACGCGCGCGCCGCCACGGGCCACGCGCCGGCCTCGCCGATACCGAACAGGAAGCGGATGATCACCAGGCTCCAAAAGCCAAAGGCCGCCGCCGTGACGATGGTGAAAACGCTCCACCAGATGACGATCCTCGTCAGCACGACGCGCGCGCCCAAGCGGTCCGCCCAGCGCGCCGTCGGCACTTCGAAGATCGCGTAGGCCAGCGTGAAGGAACTAAAGACGAAGCCCATCTGCTGCATGGTGAGGCCGAGGTCGGCCGAGATGGGACCCGCGAGTTTGCTGATGCAAACGCGATCCAGGTAAGTGACGAAGGCCAGGGCGACGGTGAACGCCGCCACGCGATAACGGATGGAGGCGGGAGAAGTGGGGCTCACCGGTTTATTGGATCACGCTTTTGGTTGGCATTCCAGGCGCGTCACGGAATGGCGATAGGCGAACATCGCTTTCAGTTGCAGCTTCACCGCCCAACCGGCCACCCAGTCGCTCAGCGGCGATAGCGGCAGGCTGAATTCCACGTGATCCGTCAACCGCGTACCGCCCTCCTCCGCCGCGAAGAGATGCCGGTGATACCAGCTTCGGAAGGGACCCTCCAACTGACGATCCGCAAAGAGCCGCTGATACTCATACTCCGTATGCTCGGCCACCCAGCGCAGCTTCAGATGCGAGACGCGAAAGACGATCCGCGCGCCAATTTCGAGGCCGCCCTGGCGGCTTTCGACGACCAGCGGCGTCTCCGGCGGCGTTAGGAGTTGGATGGCGTCCGGCCGTTCGTGAAAGGCCCAAACGGTGGCCAAGGGTGCGGGGATGAGCGAAGAGTAAGTGAAAACTACCATGCGGGTGCGGCGGCTACCTCCAGCTTACGCTGGCTGCCCCGCTCCGTCACGATTACTTTGCCCTGGCTCACCGTCACCGTGCCTACACCTTGCCAATCCGGCGGAATCGCCAGCAAGAACGCCGCGTAGGAACGCGTCGTGCTCTCGCCCGCGTCGAGATAGGCGTACAGCAGACGGCCGAAGATACGGCTCTTGCGCACCAGCACCGGGAAGGGCTGATGCAGTCCGGTGGTGCCGAACTCCAGGCCGCGCGCCAGCGGCTTACGATTCTCGTCCACATGGCGCCAGGCGTTGAACCACGGGTATTCGCTCGTCTTCCACAGATAGCCGATCAGCAAGCCCTGCTTGGCGCTGGAGGCGGTGGCCCAGCCCAGCGCTTCATCGACGACGTAAGAGACGACATTCGGCAACGGGTCCTGCCGCAGGAAGCGCAGGTTCACCGTGTGTTCGTCTTTGAAGGCTTGCGGCCAGTAGAACGACGGCTCCTCCGGATTCGGCAGCGGCGAGGACTGGGCGAAGCCACGCCGCGCATTGGCGTCCACCACGGTGTCTTCATCGAGGAACGGCGGCCCAATCGTCGGGTGCTGCACCATGTTGTAAAGCTTGCCCAGCTTGTTGCGATTCACCACCGTCTCCTGCACCGTCACCAACGCTGCCTGCGGATCCAGCAGGACGCGCCGCGTGACGTCGAGGCCGGCCATCGGCAACGACGCGCTCATGATGCCGGGCGAATTGATCTTCCAGGCCACGCGCGTCGCTTCGCCGTGATACGGCATGCCGTTCGCGACTTCGGCGTCGCTCGGCTGGCCCCAGCGGTCCAGGCACAGGAAGTGCGCCATGGGCCGGTAAGTCGCCTTGGTGTCGGCAGGCCCCAGCCAGCGCAGGGGATTCAGCCCGTTCTTGAACTTGAACGAGACGAAGGAGCCACCGTTCAGGTCAAAGACGGCCTCGGCGGCGGGATTCTGCACCGTCACCTGGGGCCGCTCCTGCGCGGCGAGCGTAAGGAGGAGTAGTAAGCTCTGCATAAGTTAGTGCTTCAACCGTCTGCGCGCCTGGCGCGCGTGCTTCTCAATCTCACCCAGTAACTGCATGGCATGCACCGGCAAGGCCCGCGCGTCGCCTTTGTCCATCTCGGCCTTTAAGTCGTGTGAGAGCTTCACGATCTCATCCACCTCGGCCGCGCTCTTCGCGTAGTCGGCCTTCAGCGAGGCCTCATCCGGCGGACGCCGCTCCGGCAGAGTCTGCAACTCAGTCTGCGGATGTTCGGGTTTGTTGATGCGCGGCACGCCAAACTGGGGAGTCGCGCAGGGTGGCACAAGGAGCAGCAAAACCAGTACGGAACGCATTGGCTTAGTTTACTCCCACCGCTTCCGCGTAGCTCCGCCTGGGACGAAGCTTACTTCAGGCTCGCTTCCGCCTTGCGCATGCGGGTAGAGCTATCCGCTCCACGCGCAACCGCTCTTTCTGAGGGCTCCCTGATCGGTACGTCTGGGAACCGCAGGCTTTCACTCGTCGATTCCGGACGGCGCCGGGTGCTGGCGGAACTCGTGCTGGATGATGACGCCGAGGCCACGCTCTCCGCTCGCCGCTCGGAGCCCGGCCTGGCTTCGGCTTCCGATTCGTTGGCGGGCGCGGCTGGCAAGCGCAGGGGCGCCGCATTCGACTCCGGACGCCGCTGTTCGGGCCGCCGTAAATCTGCACGTTCCGGCCTCACCGTTTCGCGGCGCTCTGGGGCTGCATCAGGAGACAGCGAACGGGACGAGGTGGAAGCCACGCGGTCACGATCACGCCGCTCATCGCGAAAGGCTTCGGGGCTCGCATTTCGCCGGGCTTCTCTTCGCTCGGCACTTTTGCTGGTGGTCGCCACGCTGTCCCGCTCCCGGAGCCGCACAGCGCGTTCGCTCGACACCGCCCCGGACCGGCTGCGATCCGAGCTCGCGAGTTGAGGGCTCCGGGAGCGTTGCCGGAGAAGTTCGCCTGGATCCGGTGCGTCTGCAAATCGAAAACCCTGCTGAATCAGAACTCTGGCGGTTCCGTCCGCGGCGGTTGCGGCGGCCTGATACCGGCCGCTGCCCTGCGCCAGTTCGAAATACCGCGCTCGAAACAACTCGTCTGCCGCGATGCTCCGGTCTCTCCCCGCCGCTAACGAACGGCGGAGGGCGTCGGCATCTGGGGGTCTCCACGCGTCGGGCCATGGGCCCCGGCCCTCAAACGCCTCCAGCAGATTCAAACCAGCGTTGATTCGGTCACGGTGGATCAGGTCGACGCGGTCTCGGATCGCTTGCAGCGACAGGTCACGCGCCAGGATGTTTCTCATCGAGTCCGGCCGGCTGAACTCGGCCTCTTCGTTGCGCTCGCCTTGCTGATCGAAGATATGGGCCCACACGGAGGCGGCGCGCTCAAACGCGAAGCGCTGCGCTTGGTTGAATTGTTCCCGCCGCGCATCGAACTCTCCAATTCGAACCAGCAGTTCGAGCGGCGTTAGCCGCCACGACCCGGCCGTCGCGCGCTCGAAGTCCGCGAAAAGAATGCTCCACTGAATCCGATGCGTCAATGAACCGTGAACCAGGTCCGCCCCAACGTCGTCCGGCAAGTATCCGGCCCCGATGAGTTCGAAAAACTCCATCGCCGACAGGATGGCGACGGGCATCGGATTCCCCCCACGGAGGCCGTACTTTTTTTCCTGAAGCGTCAGCGCCTGGTCTAATTGCGTATTCGCCTCGGCGGCGGTTTGTGCCCTGGGGAAGGTGGCCACACTCCGCGCGAGCGGCTGCAGCAGGTCCATGCTCCTTAAGGCACTACCGCCGGGCACTGCTTGCTCCGCCAGCATCAGATACTGAGCGCGCGCCAGGTCCGCGACTAAGCCCCGATCCTCGTTAAGTCCCAATCCTGGATCGGAGTACAGACGCCGCAGGCGTCCTGCCAACGTGGCGACGTAGGTGGCTTCGGTGGAGTGCAGCGGGTCCGCAACGTCGCGCTTTTTGTTACCCCAATCCTGATCGTCGCTGTGCTTAAAGTTCAAAAATTGGCGCTCCGCCCACCCCCAATCCGTATTTCGGTCCGCCGTCCGCAGCCGGTCCGTAGGCAGCCTCCTCCGCGTTTCACGATCCCTCTCGACAAACACGCTATCCACGGTTACCGTGTAATAAGCGACAGCATCGAGCGTTTCGTTGAACCGCGTGGAGTTTTCGCTGGCGGGACGGTCCGCGGGACCTTGGATTACACTGTCGAATTGCTCCAGGTCGCGTGAAGTCATGGCATCCAGCCGGTAAGCCAAGTTTCCCAAGAATATGTCACGCTGCAGCGGATCGGCCGGCGTGCGTTCCACGATATAGGTTCTCAGCGCCCTCTCGAATCTGGCGGTTCTGGCGGGCGAATCCTGAGGGAACTCCGCCTCCAGCCTCGCCCGGAACGCAGCCAGCAACGTGTCGAGCGTGCCCGCACTCGCGGGCAGCGCCAGACCCATCGTCACTACCGCGAAAATCACCCGCCTAACGAAACAGCGATTCATGGCTAGTTCCCCGAGGTCCAGTTGTCAGGATCGATCCGCACCGAATCCCACTTCACCCGGTTGGCCGTACCTTTCGCCATTTCGCGCAACAGGTTGTCATAGGCCTTGATCGCCTCTGTGCGCAGCGCACCCCAAATCAGCGAGTCCTCGAAAAAGGCCGGACTCAACAGTTGATGCACGGGCCGGAGATCGAGAAGAATGGGAACCTCTTCGCCACGCCCCAGAGACCAGCCTCCGCCGCGCGAAAAGCTGCCACCATTGGTGCCGAACGCGGTCACCGTGGATTCCGTTCCACCACCCGTGGAGGAACTCCTCTTGAAGCCCCCGCCTGCCTTTCCGCCCACCTGAAACAACCCCTCGAAGGTGCCCTTGGCCTCCGCCGAGATCTTTGCTTCCTCCGAGGTCTTGCTGTTCACGTCCATCTTCTCCGTCCAACTCTCCAGCCAGGCCATGCCGCCATAAGTCACGGCATAGGGATAGTGGGTGCCGAAGGCGAGAAACAGCGACTTCCAGTCACGAGGAAGGTTCATCAAATATCGATCGCGCATCGCAAAAACACGTTCTTCGAACTCCGGCGCGAGTTTCATCTTCGCCACATCCAGCACCAAAGCATAGTGTGTCGCCACGGACCGCGTCATCGTGGTCGAACTGCTCGACGACGCCATACCCTCCTGGCTGGTTTGGTACTCGCCGTCTTCGGAGAAGGAGAAGACCTCCGGAATCCCCACACTCGCCCCGAGGTTGATGTTCCAGCCGAATTGGCGCTCGTCGGCGGTCTTGTAGACGAAAGTCGAGTCCTGCTCAAACCCACGGCTGTCGCGTCGAAAGTGCAGGCCATAGGGCACGATGATGTGTGATCCCGTAGTCGTATAATCGCGGCTCTCTTCAGCCGGCATGGCGAATAACATCTTGTCGGCGCCGGTCGTCGCTTGAAAGTCGCGGGCTCGCATAAAGAAAGGGTTGTAGCCCTTAAAATTGGCTTCCACCATGGGCGGACGCTGCTCAAGGCTGAATGTAGCGCCCCAGGGGAGTTTGTCCTGCGTCGGCTGCTCATACTCAGGGCTCGGAATCAGGGTCCGCTCCGTAAGGCTGTCCGCCCCGAGCCAATAGAGCTTACCGTCCGGAAGCACCCACAATTCGCGCTGCCGTTGGGCGTTGTTGTTGGAGAATCGTTCGCCCGTCGTATGCCGGAAGAGGAAGGTCTGCGCGGCGACTTTCTTATTCGGCTCCACGGTGGTGATCGTGATTAAGTCTCTGGGTTTATCGTATTGAACGCGATAGCCCCGCTGATCCGAGTAGTTCCCGCGAATGGCCCGCGGTCCGCCCGGGTATGCCGGTTCCGTGTCGGGCAGACGTGTGGGCGGTTTATCGTCCCGATCTACCCAAAGGCCCCGGGTTGATTCCGGCGTCAGCAGATCGCCGGGGGTACCTTCCGGATAAGAGTAGGCCAGAGCGAGGCTAGTAAGCTGGCCATTGCTCGTCGTCCCGGCGAAGCCTTCAAATTGAGCACCCGCGGGTAACGGCAGCGAAAAGGTTTGGTTGCCCTTCAGAATGTTGCTTTCGATCAATTCTCCGTTGTTCCCCGCGGTCGCGCCTTCCGTACTTTCGAAGCGTAAGCTCGTGATGAATTGCCCGTTACTCACACCCGTCACGCGGCGGAAGCGGTCACCGCGCGTAATCCAGAGCCGTAGCGTGGAATGGCCCGCGACCGTGGCCACTCCGTCCTGGTCGTCGGAAAATCCCAGTAATTCGCTTCGGGAAGCGCGACGCTCCTGCACCAAGGCCTTGGTATACAGTTCCAATGACCGTGTATCGTCCCGGCGCCGTTCGAGTGGCTCAAGAAGGTCGCGCAAAAACGCCGCGCGCAGCCAGTTCGTTGCCGGGCGTTGGATTCGCGCCACCGTAGGCAGCGTGTAGGAGCCCTTTGGATCGCCCGTCAAGCCAAGGCTGCGGGACGCCTGGTCAAACTCCAGCTTTAGGTCACGAAAGCCGGATGGCCCTGACGCCGTAGGTGCTTTCGGCACATAGATCGCGGCCAGTTGCTGCGTTGGCGGCCGGCGCAGGAAGAACGGCTCTCCCGGCACGGCCGAGAACTCCATGAAACGGATCTCGGGAGTGGTGAAACGCATTTCGGTGCGCTGGTCAGTAAATACGGAATAGGCCGCCAGGTGCGCGGATATCTCCGGGCGGCCATCCGGAAATCCAGAAGACGTCTTGGCCCAATTCAGCTCATCCTGCGAGAGAGCGCGACTCCAGAGCCTTACCGAGCGTAACCACACATGCGCGGTAGGTCCGGAGCCGTCGCAGCCGAAATGCAATCGGCGGCCTTGGGGGATCGGCGGGAGATATTGAAACTGCGTGATGGACGTGGGAACCCCCAGAGCATCGCTGCCGCCCGCGCTCCCGTTCACGATTACCGCCGTTCCGCTGCCGGCGGTGACAAAGGCCAGATGGATGGCGCCAGCGCCCAGCACCGGCATACTGACCGATACTCCGCTCGAACTGCTACCGCGATAGAGTACCAACCCGCTGCCATTCGGCCGGATCGCCACCCGGTAGTTGAGGCTATCGCCTTCCCCCGCTTGGAGAATACACAACTCCTTGCCGGCCGCACCCTTGTTCGCCGCGTCCTGCGTCGCCGCAGCGTCGATCCACATTTCGAGCGTACCTTCCGCGCCTGGTTCCAGGCGCGGATCGGCTGCCAGCACAAGCGTGGCCGGATTCAAGATCTCCAGCGGAGTGTAACGTTCCACTTGACCCGAAAGGGGTGTAAACAAGAAGGCGCAAACAACTAGGCGCGGGTGTAGGGAAATCATTCTATTCCTCCAGAGTAAGACCTTGGATTCTAGGCGGCGTAGTTACTATAGTGCGGCCTGGCAACAAAGCCAAATCTTTCGCTGATCCGCTAGAGTATGACATAAGTTTGCCAGAAGCGGCACGCCGCTCAGCCAAACCTGCCCGCTACCATTCGAGGGTGGCGAAAAGCTGCACCTGTCGCGCGATCATCACTTCAATGGGGCTGCGGTAATTGGCCAGTCGCGCGCCCTGCGCCGCGTAGAACGGGCTGACCCGCAGCGAATTCGTGTGGTTCAGCACGTTGAAGGCCTCCACGCCGACGTTCCACTTCGCTCGCCCTTCAAAAACCGGAATGAACTTGAAGACGCGCAGATCGAGCGAGCGGATCGCGGGGCCGTAGAAGGGATTACGCCCCAGGCCAAAAGGCCGCGCGGCCACCGGGTAGGCGCCCGTGCGTTGGGTATCGGTCGAGTCCAACGCGTTCAACGGGCGGCCGCTGCCAAACGAATAAATCGGCGCCAAGGTCAAGCCCTCCAGCCAATCCTTCAGCAAACCCGGTACGGAAGGCAATTCGAATAGAGCGCTCCCGCTGAAGCGATGTAACTGGTGTTGCTTCGATAGGGCCCACTCCGGACGTAAGTTACTGGGGTTATGCGGCTGCTCGTCGAAGTCCGAAGCGTCGTCGAAGGTGCGGGCTGCCGTGTAACTTACTAAGTAAGTCACTTCACGCGACATCCGGCGGTTCACCGTCAGGGTGGCTCCCTGGTAACGCGAACGCGCGGTCTGTTCGAGTAAGTACTCGCCCACGTTGCGGATGCGCGGCAGATTCACGCCGCGCGCGAAGGTACCTTCGAGCGATACGGTAGTTACTGCATTCAGCGCCCTCTCGACGCCGGCCGTGAAACGTGTGCTGTAAGTAGAGGGGAAATGACTAGCGGCCCGATAGCTCGCGTTAGGTAGGAACGAAAACGCCTGCGTCGCGACGCCGCCCAAGGTCTGATTCCAAATCTGCCGCGCAGCAGCGCCGGTCGCGTACTGCTCAAAGCCTTGCCGGCCATCCTTCTGCACGGCGTCGTTCAGGAAAGCCAGGGGATAACGGTCATAGAAGAGTCCGGCGCCCGCGCGAATCACCCATGGCGACTTCGCCCCTACATGCCAAGCCAGCCCCACACGCGGCGCGAAGTTATTGCTGCTCGGCGGCAGCCCGGCCGGCATCGTCTGCCGGTCAAAACGGAGGCCAGCCTCAATGGTCAATCCGGTGCGCGCCTGCCAGCGATCCTGCAGCCACAGGCCCACGGGCGTCGTGTTCAGCCGCGTCCGCGGATCGCCGAAGGCCTGCGAAAAGACGTCCGGCCGCCCGGCTTCGAAGTCCGCCAGCGTGGGAAAGACATAGAGGCCCGCGAAGCGATTCGCCAGGCGTGCATCCAGCCGGACCGCGTGGACACTGCCGCCCAAAGTCAGAATGTGCTTCCCGACTGACTCGCTGAAGCTGTCGGCCAACTCGAAGTGATTCTCGGTCCGGCTCTGGTCCAGCCGGTAAGCGCCGCCGAACGTAAGTACCCCGGGAATCTCAATCATCGGCCCGCGCGCGTTCGGCGTGATCGTGGCTTGGCGTTGGCCAAACTGAAAGCGCAGGTCATTCACCTTCGTCGGCGACAGCGCCGAACTCAGCGCCGTCACCAGCGAATGGTCGCGCAGCAGACTGCTGCCGCGCGCGCTGAGGTCGCTAAAATTCTCGACGCCAATCACGTCGTTCGTCACCCGTCCTTGCGAGAACGCGTAGCGGCTGCTCACCTGGTGCCGGTTCGACAGAATGTGATTCAGCTTGAAGGAGCTCTCCGTATCGTGGCCCGCCTCCGGGTACAAGCCGCTGGTGAGCGTGACCGGCTTTACGCGTTCCAGGCGCGCGCGCAAGCCAAGCCCGGTCTCACTCCATTCCTCGCCGCGCTCCCAGGCGCTTTCCACCGCCGCGGCGAAGAACGTCTTGTCTTTGCGCAACGGACCCAACAACGACACGCCGGGCTGGTAGCGCCGGTAGCGTTGCTTGTTGCCGCTGGTGACCTCGGCGTTGCGCGCGCTGAGGGCCTCGTTCTGCAGGAACATCGTAATGTCGCCGTGCCATAGATTCACGCCCGAACGCGTCACCAGATTCACCATGCCGCCGGCCGCGCCGCCGAACTCGACACTTACCGACGTACCCGCCACGCGGAACTCCTGCACCATCTCCAGGCCAATGGCGACGCGGTTGCCGCCCGTCGTCTCATCGCGGTTATCGGCGCCATCGATCGAAATGCTGTTGTTGCGGCCGCGCATGCCGGCAAAGACGAAGCCACTATCGTTAGCCACGTTGTGCATCCCCGCCGCCGCGCGCTGCGTATTCGCGCCCGCCGAAGGCGACATCCCCGGCGCGGCGAAGACGAAGCTCAGGTAGTTGCGATTCTGCGAGGGCGTCTCCTCCACGCGGTCATAACCCAGGGCCACGCTCGACGTCGTCGCCGTGGTCTGCAACCCCTCGGCTTCGGCCGTCACCTCCAGCTTCTCGTTCACGCCGGCCGGCGTCATCACGACCCGTTGATTGATCGTTTGGCCTACCGAGACGATGAAGTTCTCGATCTTATACACAGCCATGCCGGCGGCTTTTACTTCGAGCGCATACTCGCCAATGGGCACGGCGGAGAAGCGAAACTGGCCGTCGGCGCCGGTCTCCGTTTGGCGTTGCGCGGCGGTGCCGGGGTTGCGCAAGACGATAGTAGCCCCGGCCAACGCAGCTCCCGAAGCGTCGCTGACTTGGCCTTGGACTTGTCCGCTGGACGAAGATACCTGCGCGTACAACAGCAGAAACAATACACCCATCAGCGGCCTCCGGCCGGCACATATTCGAGTAAGTACCGCGCCAGCAGCGAATGTAAGTGCAGCGACGTTCCCGGGCCCTCATTGATGGAATGCGAGCGATTGGGATACGCCATCAAATCGAAAGGCTTGCCGAGCTCAATCAACCGGTTCATCAGTTTCTCCACGCCCTGATAGTGGACGTTGTCATCGCCCGTGCCATGCACGATGAGTAACTTGCCTTTTAAGCCGTTCGCGAAATAGTAAGGCGAACCGCGACGGTAGCCCTCGGCGTTGCTTTGCGGCAGGCCCATGTAGCGCTCCTGATAGATGGTGTCGTAGAGGGTCTGGTCCGGCACCGGCGCGACGCTCATGCCGGCTTTATAGAGATCGGGAGAGCGGAACATCAGGTTGAGTGTATTCGAGCCGCCGCCGCTCCAGCCCCACACCGCGACGCGCGCGGGGTCCAGGTAACTGCGGGTAGCGAGTAACTGCTTGAGGCCCGCCGCCTGGTCCTGCGCCGACAGTTCACCCACAGCGCCGTAAACCACCTTGCGCCAGGCGCGGCCCTTGGGGGCCGGCGTGCCGCGATTGTCCATGCTCACCACGATGTAGCCCTGGTTGGCCAAGGCGCGATGAAAATGGCCCCGATCCCCCGGCCAGGAGTTCGTCACCGTGACGCTGGCGGGCTCGCCATAAACATGCACCAGCACCGGATAACGGCGCGAGGCGTCGAAGTTACTGGGCTTGATCATCCACGCATCCATGCTGACATCGGGGGCGATCTCGATCTTCAGAAACTCCGCGGGCGGCGCCGAAGTCTTCACATCGTTCTTCGCAAGGACGCGGATCGTCTCATGGCTGGGCAGGCGCACTAAGTCCGTCACGGGCGCGCTATCGAAGGACGAGTGCGTATGAAAGGCGAAGTCGCCCTTGGGCGCCAGGCGATAGCTGTGCGTTCCGGGCGCGCGAGAGAGGCGCTCAGGAGCGCCGCCCGCGAGGGGCACGCGATAGAGATGCCGCTCGGTAGCATTGTCCGGCGACGCCAGATAGAGGACGTGCTCCTGCGTAACGGCGAGTAACTGGATGGCGTCCACGTTAGCCGGCGTGAGGGCCTGCGCCTCGCCGGTGGGCGAGACCCGATAGGCGCGACGCCAGCCGTCGCGTTCGCTCAGCCAAACGAAGCCGCCGCCGGGCAGCGCATGGGCTTCGTGCAGGTCCACCCAGGCTTGGTCCTCATCGCGAAAGACACGCTGGGTGCGGCCGGTACGCGGGTCAGCCGACAGCAGGTCGACGCGGTTCTGTAGGCGATTCAGTTGCTGCACGCGCAGGCGATCTCCCCCCCATTCCATGCGCGCCAGGTAATTCTCGCGCGGGTCGCCGGGAATCTCAAGCCAACGCGTCTTGCCGCCCGTGGCCGCGACGACTCCGAGTCGCACGGCCGAATTCGCCGTGCCGGCTTTCGGATAAGGAAGCGGAATTAGCTTCGGGTAAGTGGCGGCGGTGTTGTCGAGTAAGTGAAAAATACCCACGCCGCTGGTGTCGAATTGCCAGTACGCAATCGACTTACTATCCGGGCTCCAACGAAAGGCGTCGCTGAGGCCGAGCTCTTCTTCGTAAACCCAATCCCCCATGCCGTTGATGATTTTGGCGGAGCCATTGTTGGTGAGCGCGGTGATCTTACCGGAAGCGAGGTCTTCGACATAGATATTGTTGCCCCGCACATAGCCCACGCGACGGCCGTCCGGCGAGAACTTCGCGAAGAAGAGCGACGCCTCTTCGCCCGCCCCGCCCAGCTGCTTCAGATGGCCCGTCGCGGGCTGCAGCACCCAGTAGTCACCCCGCGTATTCTGCCGCCAGACTTTGCGCGTATTGGTGAAGATCAGTAGCCGCTGATGATCGCTGGACCAGCGGTAGCCGTCCAGCTTCAACGGCGTGGTGCGGCCCGTAGGTGTCAAAGCCTTGGCCGTCAGCAGCACACTGCGTTCCCCGCTTACCGTGGCGTAGCGAATGAGTTCGCCGTTCTCCACGGTGGTGTAAGCGGCCCCGCCGTCGAGCCAAGCAGCGGGGCCGAAGGTCTTGACGGCGAACTCCTTTTTCTCGAAGATCCGCCGCAATTCCGTTTCTAGCGCGGCAGGCTGAGCCGCGGCCACGCTGGCCAGCCACAGGCCGGCGATGAGGGTACGCATACGCTACAGTATGGCACCCGAGGGAATTACTTCACCGGGGTCGCGGTGAGCTCGAGTTGCATCTTGCGCTTTGCGTTGAGGTCGTCTGAGGAGAAGAGGGTGGTCGCCTTAGCCGGCGGGATGACCACAGTGCCATTCCAGCGATTTTGCCGGATCAGCGGTGACGATCCGGGGGGGGCTTCCCCCGACGGAATACTGCTCACGTCTGCTTGCACCATGGCTACCAATTGGCCTCCTACTTCCGACAGCTTCTGGCAATCGATATTCACGCCCACATCGGCGTACTGAAACTGATTGGGCCCGACAGAATACGGAACTCTATTCCCGGTGCGGATCTGCGCACCGCGTGAGCGATCATCGGTAGACATAAAGGTGGAGTAGGTCTTCGCGCTGACTAATTTGTTGTCGTCGAACTCCTTCACGACAAAGTCGAGCCGGTAGAATTTCCCCGTGTCCTGGGCCCAGGCGGCCAGGGCGAAAGCAAGTAGTAGTAATCCGCGTTTCATTGAGTTTCTCCGATCCATTCCAGTGGTTTCATTTCGAGCGATTCGGTCACTAACGGCGCAATCGGGTCACCCAGAGGCGCTGCGGACGCGAATAATTCGGGATACGTTTGCGCGTACTCGACGAGCCGCCGTTCTTGCGCGCTCATCGGCACGCCCGCCGGACGGCGTGGCGCTGTCCTCGCACCGGACAGCCCATCGCGTGAGCGATGGGGCACGTTTCGACGTTCTTCTGCATGCGCGGCCCCATCGCTTACGCGATGGGCTGTCCGGGTTTCGCCTACCGGACGCCGAACCGGCACCGTCATGCGGGGTACCGTCATCAAGACCAACGCCGCAACCGCGAGCGCCGTCCACATCGGCCAGCGGCGCGACCGCACACGAGCCTGCACCCGCTGCGCCAGCCCCGGCGGGGGCTCCGCCACATAGGTGGCCAATGCAACGTCCAGCATCTGGTCCAGGTCAGGCATGCCGTAGCTTCTCCTTCAAAATCTGCCGCGCGCGCATGATCCGCGTGCGGACCGTGCCCTCGGGAATCTCGAGCATCGCTGCGATCTGCCGCGAGTTCAACTCTTCCACGGCCGACAACGCCAGCGGCTGGCGCAGTTCCTCCGGCAAGGCGTCAATCAGCCGATGCACCCGCGCCGCGAAGTCCTCATGCAGGACATCCTGCTCATGCGAAGCGACACTGCGCTCGATCATCGGCCCGTGCGCGCGCTTCGGCAGACGGTCCACTGCCAAGCGCCAGGCGGCGCGCGCCAGAAAAGCACACTCGTCTTCCATGGTGGCCCAGGCGCCCGTCCGATGCAGTTTGAAGAAAGTCTCCTGCACCACATCTTCGGCGTCCGCTGGGTTGCGCAGCACCGCGTAAGCCACGCGAAAGACGAAGCGCGACTGCCGCGTCACCAACTCGGCGAAGCGATCCTGTTCCTCGCGCTGGGCCACAATAGTTAGCTCCGCGAAGGCAATAGGCTGGGTGGCATCCATGGCATTTCCATTATGTAGGACCACGCCAGCGTCCGAAGTGTTCAGAAATAAATCAACGCGCCGGCGGCTCGGCGGTGATGGTGGATTCCACCTGGAAGCGGCGATAGTCGTAGAATTCGTGCCGCTGCAGGCCACGCGCCTTCTTCACGCCGAAGATCTTGGCGCCGAAGTCGATGTCGTAGGCGGTTTCGAACCACGTGCCGCCGCTGTCGGCCAGCGGAGCCCACTTAAAGGTGATCACGCTGCCGGGGAGAATCTCACTGTCCGGCCCAATCACTTCGGCGCGGCGCTGCACCAGCAACTTCAAGTCGCGGTGGATCCAGAGGCGCTGACGGTAGGACTGTAGCTCCTTGCGTAGCGGCGTATCGGCGGTTCCGTTCGGCTCGGCGTCGATCACCAGGCAAGGGACATCGCCCACCATCTCTTCGCCCGCGTCCTTCAGGTGATACACCGCCGCGAGTTCTTCCAGCTTGCCCAGCCGGACGCGGCGGGTCCCCGGCAAGAATGGCTTCCGCAAGCGGCGTTGCTCCTGGCGTCGCGCCGCCTCCTTCTTCCGAGCGTCTTCGCGCTTGGCCAATTCGTCGCCGCTGAGTAGCTTGCCATTGCGCTCGATCAATTGCCGGTAAGGCGCGCCTTCGAGGAAGATGTACTCGTAGACCTTCACCGAATAGGGTTTCTCGTTTTTCTTTTGCCCGTTCGCGTCGAGCGACCAGTTCATCTGCCGCTCCCGATAGACATACGGGATCCGCTGCGTAGCTTGATTCTTTTCCACTTGCGCGGCCTCATCAAGGAGAGCCTGGGGAGAGATGGCCAGGGTGGCCAACCAGAGAAGAGTCATTCCTTACCTTTATACGCGACAGATTACCCACGGGTTCGCTACGATGCATTGGATGCGGATCTTTTTCTTGTTTCCTATTCTCCTGAGCGCCGCCGGACTGGTACCGCGCGACTACCTGCGCCTACGTGCGGTGGGCGAAGTGGCGCTGTCGCCGGACGGGCAGCGCATCGCCTATACGGTGACGAATCAGGACGGCCCGCGGAAGCCGTACTCGCAGCTCTTCGTAATGCCGGTGGGCGGCGGCGCGTCGGTCGCTTTTTCGGTAGGCAAGGAAAGCTCCGGTAGCCCGGCCTGGTCGCCCGATGGGGCCCGCATTGCTTACAGTGGCAAGCTCGGCGAACAAAGCGGACTGATCGTCGCCAACGCCGACGGCACCGGGAAGCGCTTCGTCACCAAAATGGGCGGCACCAACGCGCCCCTGCCTTCCACCGGCAAGACTTTTGACTGGTCGCCCGACGGCAAGCAGATTGTCTTCGTCGACGCGGTGCCGGGTCCGGAGACCCAGGAGGTGGAAGGCGACCCCATCGTCATCACGCGCTATCTCTACAAGCCCGATGCCGGCGAAGGAAATTCGCGGCTCAACGACAATAAGCGCCTGCATTTATTCCTGGCCGACTTAGGCAGCGGTGCGATTACGCAACTGACAACCGGTAACTTCTACGAACATTCGGTCGACTGGTCACCGCGAGGCGAGGAGATACTTTTCGCCTCCAATCGCGAGCCCGACGCGGATCAATTCTTCAATTACGACTTATTCGCTTTGCGTGTCGCCGATAAGTCTATCCGCCGGCTGACGACGACGGAGAATATCGAATACCGGCCGACGTGGTCGCCCGACGGCAAGACCATCGTTTACCAGGGCTGCAAGCGCGGACTGACGGACCTCGAAACGACGATGGAAGATACGCATTTGTGGACGATGGGCGCCGACGGCGAGAACCGGCGCGAGTTCGCCAAGCTGGATAACCGGCAAGGGATTCCGGTGTGGTCGCCGGAAGGTGACTACGTCTATTTCACGGTGCAGGAGCGCGGCAGCGTGCATTTGTACCGGCAGGCACTGGCGGGAGGGGCGGCCGAGTTGATGGCCGGCGGCCGGATGAGTGTGGGGTCGTTTGCGGTGGGGAAGGGCGGGCTAATTGTTTTTGCCCAGTCGACGCCGCAGGACGCGCCCGAGTTGTATGTAAAGACGGGCCGGGATCCGGCCACGCAGTTGACAAACCTGAATCGGGAGTTACTCAAGGATATTGAAATTGCTCCGGTGGAAGCATTTACTTTTGTCAGCAACGACAATAAGTGGGAAGTAGAAGCCTTTCTAACGAAGCCGCTCGGGATGACCGCGACTTCAAAGCATCCGATGATCGTGGTGATTCATGGCGGGCCGCATAGCCAGCAGGGCCCGGCGTTCAATTTCAAGAATCAGGTGTACGCGGCCAAAGGCTGGGCCACGTTGATGGTAAATTTTCGCGGCTCCACCGGCTACGGGCAGGCCTTCACGGACGGCGTCTTCGGCGACCAGAATGGCAACGAAGGCCAGGACGTCCTGTACGCCATTAGCGCGGCGATCCGGCGGAATCCTTGGATTGACCGGGATCGCCTGGGCGTGGAGGGCGTGAGCTACGGCGGGCAGTTGAGTGCGTGGCTGGTTACGCAGTCGCGGATCTTCAAGAGCTCGATTCCCACGGCGGCGATCATCAACCTGGTGAGCTACAACTACACCACTTACTACAACCAGTATGAGCAAATGACGTTCGGCGTATTTCCGCATCAGGGCAACCTGATGGACGTGCTGTGGGAGCGTTCGGCGCTGAAACACGCCGGCAAGGTGGCGACGCCGGTGATGCTCGTCCACGGTGAAAACGACAACGACGTGCCGCTATCGGAAGCAGAGCAGTTCTACGTCGCGTTGAAAGACGTCGGCGTGGAGACGATCTTTGTCCGTTATCCGCGCGAAGGGCACGGGATTCGCGAGAGCCAGCACGTCGTCGATTGGACGCAGCGGTCCATCCGCTGGCACGAGTCGCATTTCCCGGCCCGGTAGTGGGTACGGAACGAACCGGGGAGTGGTTGATTCTATTGAGTTAGTTCCTCTCGCACTGCTCGATAAATGATCGTTCGTCCGCCTTCTGGGCGTAGCAAGCGGCGTAAATCTGGCGGGCTCGGCTGTTCAACTTCAGGTTGTGCTGACGGCAGAAGGCAGTGAAGCCTTGAGGGTCGAGGTAGGCGCGGACCATTTTCCGCTTATCCTTCCGCATTCCGGCCTCAATGGCTTCGGCTTCTTCCAGCCAGTCAGCGTAGCTGACGTCGGGTGCCGATTCCGGTTCGAACATCGACAGTAAAGCGCGGTACTCTTCCGCATTGCGGTACCAGACCACACCGAGGCTACCGAAATCCTCTGCCCGGCCGGCATAGGTGGCGCGTATATGGTGCAAAATGTCCTGGGCTCGCTGCTGATTCTGATTGAGCATGGGTGTTCCTCCACCATCAGGATTTCATGCGAGACCTAGAAACTTGCCCCCCGGGAGCAGCGACCGTTCCGGCAGAGTGTTGATAAATCGATACTTACCAGGCGAGAAAATTCGCGAAATTGTTGTGACTGGCCGAAACGGTAGAAGCCGCGACAAGCGCGCCGGCGAGTTCGTGCGTGGCTGGGCGCAGCTACCGCAGCGACTTCACGAGCAGAACTTCGTTACCCGCCTCGTTGTAGATCAGGTCGTCCACCATGCGGCGGGACATGAAAATACCGAAGCCACCGGGGCGCATGCCTTGGGCTTCACGGATCTCGGCGTGCTCGAGGTTGGTGCCTCCGGGCGGGTTCGCGATCGCGGCGTGGCGGAGGTTCTCGGCGCGGAAGCCGGGGCCGGGGTCGCGGATCCAGACCATGATGGCGTCGTGAGTCTTCACGCAGGTGAGATACACCGACAGGCTGGGATCGTTGCGGCCGCCGTGCTCGATCGCATTCATGAGAAGCTCTCGGACGGCGGTACACATCTCGTCGTGCCGCTTGGGGTCTAACTGCGTGTCGCGGGGCTCGAGCATTTCGAGCACGGCATCGACGTTTTCGATCTGGCAAGGCACCCGCAGGCTCACCCAGGTGGGTGTTGCCGACAGAGTCTCGATTGTATGGACAGCCATGGTCACCATCGATCAACCTCTAGCCCATTGGACGCAGCATGCCGCGCGCGGTTGCAAAATCCGACAGGAGCTTGATCCCTTATCGGCGGAATCGGGAAAATTCCGCTCGCCTTTCATCATACTGGCCTTCGCTTGCATCAAAATATAGGGGCATGGAAAATTCGTTCCCCTTACACGCCATCGCCATCGCCTTCACCGAGACGCCGCCTGCTGGATTGGGCCGCTGGTCCGGGGCGCCCGTACCCGCGGGTTGCGCATTCTGGCGGCAAGCGCTGAGCGGCCAGGCGTTCTACACCGAGCCGGCTGACCATTACTCCTGCGCCGTGGGCGCGCATACGCATGGCTTGAGCTTGCCCGACAGTCTAGGCCCGCAGTTGATGAATACCGTCGGGTTCATGGTTTCTTCCGGCTATTTGAAGATGGACGAAGTCCCCGGGATTCCGGTGCTGGCTACCGCGCCGCGCTACATCAGCTACGCGCCCGCCCATCTGGCGGCGTTCCCGCCGGACGCCGTGCTCTTCGCCGGACCGCCCGCGACCGTGATGCTGCTGTACGAAGCCGCCGTGCGCGCTGGCGCCGCTGGCGCGCTGACGCCGGCCATGGGCCGTCCGGGTTGTGCCATTTTGCCTTACGCGAAGCAGAGCGGCGGAGCCGCGCTCTCCTTCGGCTGCCGCGGCAATCGGACCTTCACCGGCTTGGCGGATTCCGAAATGTACTTCGCCCTGCCTGGGGCACACTGGCCCGCCTTCGCCCAGGCCCTGGACGAGATTCTCGCCGCGGACGCGAAGATGTCGGCCCACTATCAGCAACACCAGAGTCTGTTCCCGATTCTTTCCTAAACACCTTCCACCCACCATGCACTGGATTACTGACCCGCACGCCTGGATCGCACTGCTCACCCTGACGGCGCTCGAAATCGTCCTCGGGATCGACAACATCGTCTTCATCACGATCCTGGCAGGCAAGCTGCCGCCGCGGGACCAGAACCGCGCGCGGCAACTCGGCCTGGCCGCGGCCATGGTGACGCGTATCCTGCTGCTGCTCTCCATCAGTTGGATTATGAGCCTGACGCAGCCGCTGTTCACGATTTTCGACAACGGCCTGAGTGGCCGCGACCTGATTCTGCTGGTGGGCGGCATGTTCCTGATCTGGAAATCGACCACCGAAATTCACGAGAAAGTAGAAGGCGAAGAGGACCACGAGGCGCGCCCGGCCAAGGTGAGCTTCGCCGGCGTGATCGTGCAGATCATGCTGCTCGATATCGTCTTCTCGCTTGATTCCGTGATTACTGCGGTGGGCATGGCGGATGACATTGGGGTGATGATCAGCGCCGTGGTGGTTTCCGTGGGCATCATGATGTTCGCCGCCAAGAGCGTGGGCGACTTCGTGCAGCGCCATCCCACCGTGAAGATGCTGGCGCTGGCCTTCCTGATTCTGATCGGCGTGAACCTGATGGCGGAAGGCTGGCACTTCCACATTCCGAAAGGCTACGTCTACTTCGCGATGGCCTTCTCGGTGTTTGTCGAGATGCTCAACCTGCGCGTATCGAAGAAGCGAAAGCGATGAGCCGGCGGCTGCTGTGGTGCTTGGCCCTGCCGCTGGCGGCCAGCGACCTATTCGAGAATCAAGTGCGGCCGCTGCTCGCCGCCCGCTGCTATGCCTGCCACACGCAGAATGCCATGGGCGGGCTACGCCTGGACAGCCGCGAAGCCTTGCTGAAGGGTGGCCGGAGGGGCCCGGCCGTGGTAGCCGGCGACCCGTCGGCGAGCCTGCTGATGCGCGCCGTCCGGGGCGCGGAGGGCCTGAAGGCAATGCCCCCCACCGGTGCGTTAGCCGCCGCGGAAATCGACCTTCTCGAACGCTGGATCCGCGACGGCGCTGACTTCCCCGCTCCGCTGCCGAATGCGCGAGCCGCATCCTTGTGGTCGCTGCGGCCGCTGCCATCGCCGCAGCCCGGCGATACCATCGATGGGCTGATTCAACACAGCCTGGCGGCCAAGGGCCTGCGAGCCGCGCCGCCAGCGGACCGGCGGACTCTGGCGCGGCGGCTCGCTTTTGACCTCACCGGCCTGCCGCCCGACCCGGCTGACGTCGACAGCTATGTCGCGGGGAAGGTGTCCACGGAAGCCCTGGTGGAGCGCTGGCTCGGCTCACCGCATTTTGGCGAACGCTGGGCCCGGCATTGGCTCGATGTCGCGCGCTTTGGCGAAGACGACTTCACCGGCACCGCGCCCAAGCCCTATCCCAACGCCTGGCGCTACCGCGATTGGGTGATCGACGCCTTCAACCGCGACCTGCCCTATGACACCTTCGTGAAGGCGCAAATCGCCGCCGACCTGATGCCCGGTAACGAAAGTCTGAAGGGTGGCCTGGGGCTATTCGGACTGGGGCCCTGGTATTTCGGCATCGCGCAGCCGGCGCAGGCGCGCGCCGATGAGCGGCATGACCGGGTGGACATGATCAGCCGTGGTTTCCTGGGCCTGACGGTGGCGTGCGCGCGCTGCCACGATCATAAGTACGATCCCATCCGCGCGGAGGATTACTACGCCTTGGCCGGGGTCTTCGCCAGCGCCAAGTATCAGGAGTATCCGCTCGCCGATGCCGCCACGGTGGAGCGCTATCAGGCGCATCAGAAGCAGATGAAGGCGCGCGAGGCGGAGATCGAAGCCTTCCTCGAAAGCCAGCGCGAGCAACTCGCCGTCATCTTCGCGGGCCGCTTAGCCGAGTTATTGATGGCGGTGGCCCGCAAAGACGCCACGGGGTTCGACGCCAAGCTCTATGAGCATTGGACGAAGTATCTGGAGAAGGGCGAGGAGGGGCATCCGTTCCTGAAGGAGTGGCAGGCCGCCGTCGCCCGCCAGGCGCCCGAAGCCGAACTTCGCCGGCTGGCCGAAGAGTATCAGGCGTTGGTATTCACGGTGATGGAAGAAAAGAAGCAACTGGACCAGCAGAACGCCGCGAGGCTAGCGTCGCTGCCGAAGCCGAAGTCTGGGGGACGGAAAACCATTCTGCCTTTCGGTTACGACTCGGACGCCGACTTCAATCCCGGCGCCGACCTGCCCTCGGCGTCGTTGCCGCGAGATCGCTATGTTTTGTGGCACGGCCTCTTCAAGATGACCAAGGCGCATCTGGTGATGGAGGGCGCGGAGGTGGAACGCTTCCTGGCCGGCGAATTCGCCCAGCACCTCGCTCGTCTGCGGGCGAAGCTCGCCGCCCTCAAGAAGGACGGCCCGCCGGCCTATGCTTATCTGCACGGCCTGGCCGAGCATGAGCAGCCGATTGACCTGAACCTGAACGTGCGGGGCAATCCGCTGGAACTGGGTCCGGTGGTGCCGCGCCATTTTCCCGAAGTGCTGGGCGGCGCGCCGCTGCGCACCGGCAGCGGACGCCTGGAGTTGGCGAACGCGATCCTCGCGCAGCCGCTGGCGGCGCGCGTGATAGCGAATCGGGTGTGGCTGCATTTGTTCGGCGCGGGCCTGGTGCGCACGCCTTCGAACTTCGGAACGATGGGCGAGCGCCCGGCCAATCCGGAGTTGCTGGATTATCTGGCGGCGCGGCTGCGCGACGGCAGTTGGTCCTTGAAGGGGCTGATTCGCGAAATCGTCTTGTCGCAAACGTACCAGGCGGCTAGCGCGGGGCCGGAGCCACTGGATCCGGCGAACCGGCTCTTCGGCCGCGCGAATCGGCGGAGGCTGGACGCGGAAGCGTTGCGCGATGCGTTGCTGCGGGTGGCGGGGACGCTGGAGGATAAGCTCGGCGGCGAATCCGTCGCGCTGGACGGCAGCACGCGGCGGACAGTGTATGCGCGGGTGGGCCGGTATCAGCAGGACGAGACGCTGTCGTTGTTCGACTTTCCGAGTTCGAGCGTGACGGCGGAGCAGCGGTCGGTGACGAACGTGCCGTTGCAGCGGTTGTTCTTTTTGAACAGCGGTTTCATCTTGAAGCAGTCGGGGGCACTGGCGGCGCGGGTGGCCAGGGAGGCTCCGGAGGCGGGGCGAATTGCCTACGCGTACCGGTTGCTGTATCAGCGGGAGCCGGCGGCTGAGGAAGTCAGGCTGGGGCAGGAGTTTTTGGCGCGGGGCAGTTGGAGCGATTACGCCCAGGTCTTGCTGAGCGCCAACGAATTCGCCTTCCTCGACTAAGTCCTGGGCACGGGTTGCGGTTGTCAAGACGGGCTGGCCTGTAGTAGATTGGAGCAACTTTGCCGGAAAGAAGGACCGCCTGATGTTGATCAAAGTGTTTGGCCTCCTGGCCGTGTTGTTTGGAGCCTTGGCTGCCCTGATCGCGACGCGCCCAGCCGACTTTCGCCTAGTGCGTACGGCCACCGTCAACGCGCCGCCTGAAAAAGTGTTCGCCCTCGTCAACGACTTCAACCGTTGGGACACGTGGTCGCCCTGGGCCAAGCTGGATCCGGCGATGAAGAAGTCGGTGGGCAGCATTGTAGCGGGCACCGGCGCTACCTACGAGTGGTCCGGCAACAGCGACGTCGGGCGGGGCAAAATGACGATCCTCGAAAGCCAACCCCCTGCACGCGTTCTCATCCGCCTCGAATTTCTGGAACCCATGACCGCCACCAATCTGACAGAACTGGTGCTGAAGCCCGAAGGCTCCGGCACCAGAGTGGAATGGATTATGACCGGTACGAACAACTTCATGGCCAAAGCTTTCGACTTTTTCATGAACATGGACAAGACGGTCGGCGCGGACTTCGAGAAGGGGCTGAAGCAAATGAAAGCGGTCGCGGAGCAGTAGGCAGGCGTGTCCGGTAAGCGTTGATAAGACTATCGTCCCGGCAGTAGCGTATACTTGCCCGGCGACAGCGTGAAGTATTCGATCTTGCGCTTGGGCGGCTCCACCTGGGCCAGGCTTCGGCCATCGGACAGGGCGTAGGCCAGCTTCTGTAGTTCCTTCCCCAGCGACGCCGCGCCGGAGATCGCCGCGCCCTGCATGGTGGCTTGCTGCACCGCCGCGCGATCCTCGGGGAGCGTGTGCTGGATCGGCAAACCCAGCACCTCCTCAATGCCGCCCATGTGAATGGGGGCGTCCTTCTGCCAGCGGTTCAGGATCACGCTGATGCGGTCCTCCAGGCCCAGTTCCTGCAGGAAGCGGATCTTCTCCCGGGCCTGGTAGACGCTGGCCAAGTCCGGAGTGAGCACCAGAAACGTGCGGCGGCTCTCCTGGATCGCCTCGATGGCCAGTTCGTCCAGGCAGCCGCTCAGGTCAAGGCAGACCGCGCGATAACGGCGGCGCGCGAAGTCGATCAGGCGGCGCGCGCGCACGGCGAGTTGGTCCGGCGGACGGCGCAGGATGCCGGCCCCGAGCACCTCCAGTTGGCCCGCGTTGGCCGGACGGCAGACCAATTCGCTCCAGACGGTATCGTCGATTTCGAGGATGCGCTCCAGGGCGTCCTGGGCGGAGAACGAATTCGCCAGCTTCAGCAGGAAGCGCGACAGGCCCGCGTAGAGGTCGAGGTCAGCCAGGAGGACGCGGTTGTCGGGCAGGCAGGCCAGTTGGATGGCGGCGTTGGCGGCGACGACCGAGGCGCCGTCGCCGGCCTTGGCCGGCAAAAAGGCGTAGACCTGGTCCGACACCGGGCGATGCGCCGCCGCCTGGCGCGCGGCCTCCTCCAGCCGGAGCAAGGCTTCGCGGAAGAGTTCGCCGTCGAAGGGCAAATACAGGACTTCGTGAATCCCGGCCCGCATCGCCGCGATGATCCGCTGCGGCTCGGGCTGATTGAAGAGCCCCACGACGAACAGATGCGGCTCGAGCGACGCCGCGAAGGCCAGGGCCTGCTCGAAGTGCGTATCCAGATCGAGAAAGACCACCTGGGGCGCGTGCGCGTTCTGGAAGCGCCGCCAGTCGTCGGCCGCCGGGTAGCTTTCAAAGCCGCGCAGCAACATCACGCCGCGCGTCTGCTCCGCCCAGGAATGGACGCCGAACCGCTGCTCGCGGCTCGCGCTAATCAGGACGCCGCGCAGCATCAGAAACCCTTCACCGCCAGGCTGTGCGTGCTCTCCCGCGCCCGCCGCACGAACTCGTCGCTCTCCTCGCCGCGTAAACGCTCCGCCGCGCCCGCCTGGCAATCGAAGCCTGCCGCGTAAAGCTGCTCGCGGATCGCCTCCATCACGGTGATCATGTCCATTAGCGAACACTCCTTCGTGAGCGCGTACTCGCCCGGACCCAGGCATTCGAAATGATCGTGCGGCTCGCGAAAGCCAGCGACAATGGACTGCGCCCGGTGATCGTCCGCGGCCAGCGTAAAGAGCGCCATGCACTGGCGCCCGGGGCGGCGTTGGACGGGCGGACCCTGCGGACCAGCCGCCGCTGGCGGCAACCGGACGGCCAGGCTGTCCTGCAGGCGAGCCAAGGCGGCCTGGTTGCCGGCCGTCATCTCCTGCATCGCGCGCTCGAGTTGCTCTACCTCTTGCGCCAGCTTCCACTTGATCTCCGCGAGGTCCGTCCCCGTGGTGAGCAAACGGAGCTTGCGCGCGATGCTTTGCATCCGCCCGCCGTGATCCTTATCGCGCCGGGCAAACTGATCCGCCACCGACGACAGCAGATCCAGGATCTCCATCGTCTCGCGTTCCTGCCGCCGCACGTAGCCGGTGAGCTTTTTGCCGTAGTCCTCCACCGCGTCCTGAAAGCGGTCGCGTGTATCGGTGATGCCGGGCTTGTCGAGCGCTGGCTGCACGCCCGCGCGAATCGTCTTCAACTGCCGCCGGGGCTCCTCAAAGAGCTCCTTCGGCGCGTCCGGCAGGTGCTTCACCACCGCCTCCATCATCGCCCCCCAGGCTTCAAGCAGGTGCTGATAGGTTTCGGAGAGATTGTCGAGATGCGAGATTTGCTTACGCAGAGAGAACATGGGTCACCCTAAGGTGACTCATCGACGCCGGTGCGCCCGGTATGAGGCGATTACGCGCCGACGGGCACCATCACCGGCACGTTCTCATTGAAGCTATAGCCGAAGCCGCGTACGGAGCGGATGAAGGTGGGCGCGGCCGGATCGTCTTCGATCTTCTGGCGCAAACGCAGGATGTAGACGTCCACGGTGCGGTCCGTCACGGCGCGATCATGGCCCCACACGGAATCGAGCAACTGCTCCCGGCTGAAGACGATTCCCGGGCGGGTCATCAGAAACTCGAGGAGCTTGAACTCGGTGGCGGTGAGTTGCAGCGCCGTGTCGTTCAGCTTGACGCGCAGGCTCTCGCGGTCGACCTCGAGCGCCCCGGCCTTCAGCGTCCGCTGCGGCGCGCCCTGGCCACGGAATTGGATTTTGATGCGGGCGATCAGCTCGCGCACGAAGAAGGGCTTCACGATGTAGTCATTGGCGCCGAGTTCCAGGCCCACAATGCGATCCGTCTCGGTCGCCCGCGCGGTGAGGAATATGACGGGTATGTGCGCCAGTTCCGCGTGGCTGCGGATGCCCTTGCAGATGTCCAAGCCGTCCGAATCGGGCAGCATGATGTCGAGCAGGATTAAGTCCGGACGCTCGCGCCGGCACAACTCAATGGCGCCTTTGCCCGTCTGCGAGCCCGCCATCTGAAAGCCCTCTTTCTCGAGGTTGTACTTCAACAACGAGAACAGGTCGGAGTCGTCTTCAATCAACACAATCTTCTTCATGGGTTATCTCCTTTCGACCATAGCGCGTGCAAGTTACAGAAAAGTTACGAAGCCGTTAAGTGAGGTTGAATCGCTTCTTCCGACGACAAACCCAAATCATGCATCGGGACGGTGAAATAAAACGTAGAACCCCGCTCCAGCACGCTCTCCACCCGGACGTCGCCGCCCATGGACCGCGTCAGGTGCTTCACGATCGCCAACCCCAGTCCCGTGCCGCCCAGTTCCCGCGAACGGGCCTTATCCACCCGGTAGAAGCGCTCAAACAACCGTGGCAGGTCCTCCGCCGGAATGCCGACGCCGGTATCACCCACCCAGACTTCGACGTTTTCCCCCAGCCGCTTCGCGCCAATCGTGATGGTGCCTCCGGTGGCCGTGTATTTCAGCGCGTTGTCGACCAGGTTCGTCAGAATCTGATGCATGGCCTCGGAGTCGCAGAAGACTTCGACGTTGTGGTCCGCGTAGTCCATGCGCAACTCAATCGACTGCTTGTCCGCCATGGGCTTCATCGAGTCGCGGGCATTATCCAGCAGGCCGTTCACGTAGTAAGAAGCGAAGTTAAAGCGTTGGCTTTTGAGCTCGACGCGCGACAGCGTCAGCAGGTCCGCCGTGAGACGGGTGAGCCGTTCGGCGTTCTGGCGGATGATGTTGACGAAACGGGTGTTGTGGTGCGGATCCTCCAGCGCGCCGTCGAGCAGGGTCTCGGCATAGCCTTGGATCGACGCCAGCGGGGTACGCAATTCGTGCGAGACGTTGATGACGAAGTCCTTCCGGATGCGCTCCAGGCGCTCGAGTTCCACGTGCTCCTTCTGTAGCTGCTCAAACATCTCCTGCAGCTTTTCGCCCGTATCATTCAAGCGCGCCGTCAGCACACCGAATTCGTTGCCGCCCGCCGCCGTACCCCCTGAACCCGTGCCGCCCAACCGCGCCGAAAAGTTCCCTTGCGCCAACTGGTGCGCAAACTCGATCACCGCGCCCAAGCGGGCCGAAAAATAACGTGCGAAGAACGCCGAAATCAGAATGGCGGGCAGGAAGGCCAGCGTTGTCGCGCCCAACATTTGAAAACGAATTGCGTTCACCTGCGCGTCGACGCTGCGCAGCGGCACCGCCAACCGCAGCGCGCCGGACTCCTGGGGGATCGCGATATACAGGAACTGCGACCCCGGCATCGTCGGGCTCGACCGCCGGCTGGTACCCACCTGGCCCTGAAGCGCCGCCTCCACCTCCGGCCGCCGGCGGTGATTCTCCATTTTCGCCGGATCGTTTTCCGAATCGGACAGCACGCGCCCATCCCGGGCAATCAGTGTGATACGCCCCCCGGCCGCCTGGGCAAAGGCCCGGAATTTCTCCGGGGACAGATCGGCCAGCGCCAGAATGCGGCACTTGCTGGCCAGTTCACGGCTGAGCGTGTCGACATAGGATGTCTCGGCGATCTTCGAAGCCATGAAGTCGACCACGACCAGGGAGACGACGAGCACAAACAGTACGGCGGTGATCAGCTTGAGGAAGATTTTTGCGGTCATGGCGGCGCGCGGGAGCACTGCCCCCTATGGTGCCAGAATTCACACCCCGTCTGCGTTTCAATTGGATTACCGGAATTGGATTACCGGAATTGGACTACCGGACCGGGAGCACCACCGTGTTGCTCTCCCGGCCATTCACCCGGAGCTTGAGGTTCAGCGCCTGCCCGGCAGCGGCACCCGGCACCACAAAGCGAATCGCATTCACGCCCACCTGTCCGCCGCGTCCGCCCGCGAAACTGGGGTCAATCGTCAGATCGCCCAGCAGCACCTGCGCGCTATCGAGAAAGCGATACGTGAGGAAGTCTGGCAGCGGGAAACCGTCCGGCGCGAGCAGATCATACGGACTACCACCCGTAGTGAGCAGGGTAACCTGCTCGCCCGCGACGGCGGGAGCGTCCACCGTCACCGGGTTGCCGTTGGCGCGGAAGGCGACCGCCACCGGCGTCTGCCCGGCGGGTCCGTCGTCACGCGTAAAGATGCCGGGAGCGTTGCGTACCACCAGTAAGTCGCTCACCACCTCCGGCTGGCCCGTCCGCACCACCGCCACGCGGTACGTACCCGGCTCTAAATCCGACGGCACCTGAAAGTCGATCCGTTCGGGCGACACCCAGAAGATGGGCAGCAGGCGCGTACCGAGCCGTACGATCACCCCGCCCAGGGTTTGAGCCAATGGGCCGCTCGGGCTCTGCTCCGTGCGATCCGTCAGATTCGTTCCGATGATGGCCGCCACCGAGCCCGGCGCCACGCCCGGCTCCGGTGTTTCCGCCGCCGCGTTGCGCACTCCGGCCGGATCCGCAAAAGGAACGCTGTCGAAGAACGCGGTGGCCTGGCGCGGAGCGGTAACCGGCAGGACGGTGTTGGCGAAGGTGCCAGTGAGGTCGCCTTCCCAGCGCCGGAAACGGAAGCCCGGCACGGCTTCGACATTCATCGTCACGTTCGTACCGAAGCGGTAGAAGCCATCCGGACTCGCCGGGGAGAACGTAATGCGCGCCGCGCGTTCGGGATTCGCCCCCACAAAAATCCGGTGCGCGGACTGGTATACCGCCACCACGCTCTTCGCGTCCGCGTCAAAGGTAACCCCGCGCGTGGCGCCCACCGGTCCGTCCTGCCAACCCGTGAACTCCAGGCGGCTGAATTCGTTCGTCAACCCCACGATGGGGGAGGCGGCAATCTGCGCCGTGGCCGCGCTCTCCCGGTCCACCACGCACGGCGAAGGGCACGTCCGGCCATCCACCGTCACCGGATACCCCGACGGCCGCGTGTCGACAATCACCCGGTTCAACTTGCGATAACGGGCGATCAGGTTCAGGCCGCGCAACGGCAGGGTGATCGTCTGGGCCGCGGTGCCGTTGTTGCTCCAGCCGTCAAAGACGTACTTGCGCCCGCTGGCATCGGTTTGTTCGAGCGGCGCCTCCACGTCGATCGTGCGCCCCACCCCAGCGGTGATGTTGTAGCCCACCGGATTGTCCGAGCCCTGCACCTTCACCTTCAGCCCCACGGGATTCGTGGAGACCGTTAACGAAGCCCCCGGAATAAATCGCGCCGTCACCACCGACAGATTACTCGCCCCCACCGCGGGCGTGTAGACGACGTTCTGGCCCTTCGGCAGGCCGTCAAAGCCTTCCAGAACCCACATCGATCCGAACTCATCGCGCTGCGCGGCCGCGCTCAGCAACTTCGGCGTACCAAAGGCCCAATCGAGATCTACGGGCGTCCGCACCGGCGTCCGGTCCACCAGCACCGTCAGGGCCGGTGGCACGGTTTCGAGACGAATCGGCTTGGCGCCATCGAAACGCGCGAAGATGCTGCGCGGCCGGTCGTGGACAAACGTCAGAATCGGCCGCCGGTCCAGATCAGGCCCGAAAGCTTGACTCCAGCCACCGAATACAAAGCCTTGCGCAGGTTCCGCCGAGATCGACACATTCGCGCCCGCGCCCAACCACAACTGCGTGCCGCCGTAATAGGCCTGGCCGTTCACCGTCACTTGCCCATTGCTCCCTGGACACTTCACCTGCGGATTCGGACAGTCGTAGAAATAGAGGTAGATCGTGTGCTCCACGGTCACGCTGGCAATCACCGACGTAATGGAGGGATCGGCGGTGACGGTGACGACGGGCAGCGAACCAAAACTGGTGCCGTCGGAAAGTGCCCAACCGGTGAAGTTGTAGCGCGTGCCAGCCACGCGTGAAGGTTGGTCCGGAATCAGGCTGAGGATGTGCTTCGATCCGCGCGCCCAGAAGAAGGTCTGCGTCGACTGATACAGAACGCCATCCACCTCAAAACGAACGTTGGGGACACTGGTACCCACGCGGATCTGGGACACCGGCTCCTGCGCCGCCGCCGTTCCTAGCCCCAACATCATGAAAATGAATAAGATATAGCCGTAGCGCTGAATCACTGTGGTCCGCCTTCTCCCATTACTTCGGCCAAGGCCGCCCATTCATGCATGGGTGGGACGCCTTAGTACTAGAGGCCGGGAGGGAAGCTCCCCCTCCCAGGGAAGATCGGCCGAAGACGGACCCGGCTTTACCGCGACAGCAATTCCAACAGACGCAGCGCAACTTCTTTGCCGCGTTCGCCCACCTCACCCAGCGGACCGACGCAACTCGGGCAGCCGCTCTCGCACGGGCAGGCCCGCAGCAGCGCGCCCGTGCTCTCCATCAGCCGCCCCCGCATCGTGTACAACGGCTGGCTCTGGCCAATGCCGCCGGGGTAGGCGTCATACAGGAAGACATTTGGCTCGAAGCCCTGCGGCGTGGGCACCGTATCCTCCGTCACCGCGACGCCCAGGTCTCGCGGATCGCACATCAGCAGCAGACTGCCGATGGTGCGCATCGCATTCGCCAGGCCGAGAATCCCCGCTTGGCGCTCCGTCGGCGTATACCCCGCCAAGTGCGCCAAGAACGCCGCCGGGAAGTGCAGCCAGAACGCCGTCGTGTGCATCTCCTGCTCCGGAATCGAAAGATGCCCGGAGCCGATATTCTCGTTCGTGTAGAACTTGATCTTCTTGAAGCCGACAATCTGCTGATTCACGCGCACGTCGCCCCACAGGGCCCGCGCCTCCCCCATCGCCGTGGACTCGAACTCTTCGAGCGCCTTCACCTGCGTATGATCAATCGCATCCGTGTAGTAGTCGCAATCCACGCGGCGCACGTAGGCCTTGCGCGCATCATAGTCGAACTTCTCCACCTGAAACATCTTCGCTTCGTGTAAGTAGATCGCCTTTTCGTGTAGCGTCACCAGGGCGGCCGGAAATGATACTTCCGCGATTACTTTATTCTCCGAAGTGGTATCGATGACAATGAAGTTATCGCTCGTTACGGCGCGGAGGGATAGCGCATCAGCAGGGTAACTATCGCTGGTCCAATGCCAGGCCCCCGCCGATTGGTGCAGGAAACCGGCATCCACCAGGAAGCTACACATTTCCCCCGGATCGTGAGGACCGAATTTCTCCTCCACGCGAATCGGCAACTCAAAGGCGGCGCACTTCAGATGGCCCAACAGAATTTCGAGGTTATTGGCATTGATATGCGCGCTCTCCGGCGGCCGGCCGAAGAAATAGTCCGGATTCTCGATCATGTATTGATCGAGCGGCGCCGACGATGCCACCATGATCGCCAGCGACGGCCGCTGACGGCGTCCCGCGCGGCCGCCGCGTTGCCACGTCGCTGCCACCGTGCCTGGATAGCCAGCCAGAATTACGGTATCCAGGGAACCTAAGTCGATGCCGAGCTCCAGCGCATTCGTCGCCACCACGCACTTGATGCTGCCGTCGCGCAGCTTGCGTTCAATTTCCCGGCGTTCCCGCGGCAGGTAACCACCCCGGTAGCCGCGCACGGCCTCGGCCGGTACTTGGCCGCGCTCCCGCGAGTCCTTCAAGTACTTCACCAGAATTTCCGTGGCCAGCCGGTTATTGCAAAACACCAGCGTCTGCTGGCCCCGCTCAATCGATTCCTCAGCGATCCGCCGCGCCTCCTGTAAGTAACTCCGCCGGATTCCCAGTTGCTTATTCACATACGGCGGATTGTAAAAGACAAAGAATTTATCTCCCGCCGGCGCGCCGCTCTTTTCCACTAACTCAAATGGCTGCTCGGTGATGGCCTCGGCCAACTCACGCGGATTGGCGATCGTCGCCGAGCTACAAATAAACTGCGGCTGCGAACCATAGAAATTCGCGATGCGCCGCAAGCGCCGTAGTAAGTTCGCCAAATGGCTGCCATACACGCCGCGGTAATAGTGCAGTTCGTCGATGACGATGTAACGCAGGTTCTCGAAAGCCTTGGCCCATTTCGTATGATGCGGCAGCAAGCCCGCGTGCAGCATATCGGGATTCGTCAGCACGAGTTGCGCCCGCTCCCGAATTGCCCGCCGCGCGTCCTGCGGCGTGTCGCCGTCGTAGGTGAAGGCCTTGATGTCGGAGCCGATCGTGTCGAGCGTCGCCTGGAACTCGTGTAGCTGATCCTCGGCCAGGGCCTTGGTGGGAAAGAGGTAGAAGGCGCGGGCCGCCGGGTCACTCAGCAACGTCTGCAGCACGGGCAGGTTGTAGCAAAGCGTCTTGCCGGAAGCCGTCGGCGTGACAATGACCGTGTTGCGCCCCGCCTCGATGTGCGAGAACGCCTCGGACTGGTGCGAATAGAGCTGGTCGATCCCGCGCCCCGCCAGCATCTGGCGCAACCGGGGGTCAAGCGCGGCCGGAAAATCGGCGAACTCCGCCGGCCGCGCCGGAATGTGATGCACGGCACGGATGGGGGAATTGGCCTGCGCCATCAGCTCTTGAAACTTGGCGATCGCCGCCTCTAAAGAGGCTCGGCGAATGGGCAGTTGGCCGCCCGGGTCGGCGAAAGGGGAGTCTGGGGTGAGAGAGAAGCCAAGTTGCTGTTGAGACATGTTTCGCCGTTTCTTCTCTTGTACCGTGAAACGGCCTACGTGGGCAAGGCCCAGGGGTTGATCAATGGCACTAATTCACCAAAGTTTTCTCCGCCTACGACGCGAGTAGGTGAACTTCCTCACCGCGTATTCCAGGGCGGCCTGTCCCTGGCGAATTCCTTCTCTATCCCACGTCGCTGACATGGTCAGTCCGATTTTCCGCCCTGAAACGAGCACCAACCGCAAACCATCCCCCTTGTATCTTTCGACTACCTCCACCCGACCCACTTGCTCCAGCGGGAAAGACCAACTCCACTCACAAAACAGCAGTCGCCGGCGGACCATCAAAAGTTGGCTTCGCCGCTCAATCGACATTTCCGATTCCATCAGCAACCACAAACCTATGCCGCCGAAATAGGCAAACATGAACATGGTCGCCAGCGGCTCTTTGAAATCGAATACGATCACTACAAAAAAAGCGAACAAAAGAAACCCAGCACCGGTAAGTGAGGGTGCCTTTTCGCGAACGAGTACCCGTTCTTTCGAGCGCTCGACTACCGTAACCCGGCTAACCCAACTCATTAGCTAAGCTCGAAACCGTCGCCCGGCAACCGGCATCATTACGCGGGCAAGGCCTGATCCCACGGATTCACGAGCGGCACCGCACAGTGCTCAAAGTCCTTGATGTTCCGCGTCGCTAGGATGGCCCCGCGAGTTAGCACGATAGCGGCGATTTGGGCGTCCATAATTGCGATGGGGCGTCCAAGCGATCGGCGATGGGCCATCAGCGCGGCATACCTGTGTGACGAAGCATCATCGAACGGGAGGACGGGGCGATCACCGAGGTATTCTTCTACTTTCGCTCGGAATTCCTCTCGCCGCCTTCCCGGCGGCAAAAGCGAGTATCCCAACCGAAGCTCCGCGGCGGTGATTGAAGTGAGGTGCAAACGGTCCGTGGCAAAGCCTCTGAGCGCACTCACCACCGCGATTGAAGGAGCCGGACGAAGCAACTCAGAAACGACATTGGTGTCAAGAATGATCATCATCAAACAAGACACGCGGCTCTGCGAACTCGCGAGGCGGAATTTCGAGGACGAAGTCGTCCTCGCCGCCGATTTCTTTCATTCGGCGCAACATACGATCTACCCAAGGTTCTTCATCCTGGGGCACCGCCCCTACTGGACGCAAGGCCGAACGAAGGATATTCCGGGCCTCTTGCTCCATGGAATGACCGTTTTGCGCAGCCTGAATCCGCAAGCGCAACTTGGTATCGGCATCGAGCTGTCTTACAGTAATCGCACCCATACCGCAATGATAGCACTCTTCCTCTTTTAATGCAACGGCAGCATTGCTAGCATTGATAGCTGCAGGATAACGCTCGGCTCGCGGAGGAATTAGCGCAATAAGGTCCTCCGCATAGCCAATCTCCTCAAATTTCCGCCGGACCCGGGCTACCCAATGTTCCGAGGTTAGTGCTTCATCAGATTTGTACTCCATTCTGCGATGATAGCACTGAAGTCAAGTCAATGATAGCAATGCTATCGAGCGACCCATTCACGGCAATTTCGAAAATCGATAACTTATTTAGTTTTCAATGTTTACATGAAATTTGGCCCTAATTCGCCCCCGACTCCTGCCTCACCCGGCAGTACATTGGTGCCATGAGGAAGAAAGTCTTCGTGCGCCGCTTGGCCCAAGAGGCGCAGCTCACCCCGGCCGTTGCCGCCGACCAGATTGATGCTGTCGTCACCCAATTGCTGCTGCGGCTGAAGGAAGGCAAGCCCGCCGAGATTCCCGGCTTCGGCACCCTCCTACCGGGCGCCGCCGTCACCTTCCGAGAGGAGCCTAAGTGATGAGCCCGCAGGTATTTGGCGAGATCGTCCGCCGGTTTCTCGAGTCCGGCTCGCGCGTCGAAATCGACGGATTGGGTTTGTTTCGTCTGGACGCCCAGGGGCAGATTCGCTTCGCCGCCACCGGACGCCCCCGCGTCTTCATCGCCTACGTCCACGAGGACGCCGCCCAGGCGCTACGCCTCTACCGCGACCTCGAAGCCCATGGCCTCGCCCCGTGGATGGACACCCAAAAGCTCTTGCCGGGCCAGAACTGGCCCCGCGCCATTGAGGAAGCGATCTCCGTCTCGGACTACTTCATCGCCTGCCTCTCCACCCACTCCGTCCTGAAGCGCAGCCAATTCCAAGCCGAACTCCGCTACGCCCTCGACTGCGCCGACCGCATGCCGCTCGGCCACAAATTCCTGCTGCCCGTCCGCTTCGATGCGTGCCAGGTTCCCGCCCGCATCCAGAAAGAGATCCAATACGTCGACCTCTTCCCGGACTGGCGCCACGGCCTCACCAAGCTGCTAGCGGCTCTGGGCTATTCCGGCAGCGTCTGACGGTAGCGCGTCCAGTTCTTCACCAATTCGTGCACCACGACGCTGCCCACCTGGTGCGCCGCCTCGAGCGACGGCTGGAACGCGGCGTAGCTGCCGATCTTCGTCTCGGCCAGGCTCTCGGCAGCGGTGATGCCGTCGCGCTGCTGGTCGAAATTGCTCGCCGTCCGCAACACCAGGACGCGCCGTACATCCACGCGGCCCGTGGGAGCCAGCAGCGTTAGCGACTGGAGGGTGCCCGTATCTTCCATGGCCGTCGTCACGTAGTTGCCCTTCTTTTCGGTGAAGTAGCTCACCCAGTCGTTGGCCCAGCGGTTCAGCAGCTTGCCGTGCCAGAAGGTCATCGACGACATCGTGTCGCCCTTCATCACGAACGGCGGCCGCTGGGCATTCGCGCCCGAAAAGCGCATCCGCTGCGTGCGCATGGCCTCGCTGTCGGCGAGCTTCACGTCCTTGGTGAGGCGATAGGCCCAATCCACCAGCTTCGGCTCGAGGCGAAACGCTTCGCCCTCGTTCGGCTGCCGCAAGGGCTGCTCATACGGCACTGACTTGCGCAGGGGAATAAAGCCGGTCGACCAGGCGCTGGGGATTTCGCGCGCGTCGATCTCGTGGCCCAGGTCGCCATCCACCACCCACTCGGCCCAGGCGGCCGACCCGAGCGACCCGTCGGCCGGGTCAATGCCGGCAATCCCGGCCACCACCCAGTAGGCGTGCGACAGGTCAAAGCGCGGATCCATGCCGAGCGCCATCACCGCCGCTGCGGCCTTCGCCGTACCCACGCCGGTACAAAGAGCGAGCACGCCCGCGTCGTTGCCGCGCAGGTCCTGCATGCCTTGCGGGAATTTGTAAATCCGGTCGAGCTTCTCGCGCTCCACCCACAATTGCATCTCACCCGGCTGATCGCCCGTGGGCTGGCCGCGCTCGAACATGGTCACCACGACGACCTTGATGGGGATCGGTTTCTTCGCTTCGAGTGGAGGCAGCGCAAGCAGCAGGAGGCACAGCAGACGGGTCAGCATGACCTAATATAACGAAGCTTAGGCGGCACCGGCAGTATGTTCGCGTTCGCGCGGCCGTTCAGCGCCTGGAGTATGGCCGCGCTCGTCAAAACGGCCGAAGATCATCTTGCCAGCCGTGGTCTGCAAGACGCTGGTCACCGTGATGTCGATCGTCTTCGAGATCTGCTTGCGCGCATTGTCCACCACCACCATGGTGCCGTCGTCCAGATAGGCGACGCCCTGGTTGTACTCTTTGCCCTCTTTGAGGATAAAGACGCGCATCGTCTCGCCGGGCAGCACCACCGGCTTCAGGGCGTTGGCCAGTTCGTTGATGTTCAGCACGTCGACGCCGTGCAGTTGCGCCACTTTGTTCAGGTTGAAGTCGTTGGTGACGATGGTGCAGGAGTAGAGCTTGGCCAGTTCGATCAGCTTCAGGTCCACTTCGCGGACGTTGGGAAAGTCGTCCTCCACGATGCGGACTTGCAGGTCGGGGTTCTTTTGGATCTTCTGCAGGATGTCGAGGCCGCGGCGGCCGCGGTTGCGCTTGAGCGAGTCCGCGGAGTCGGCCACTTGTTGCAGCTCGCGCAGGACGAACTGCGGGATCACGAGTACGCCGTCCAGGAAGCGTGTCTCGACGATGTCGGCGACGCGGCCGTCGATGATGACGCTGGTGTCGAGAATCTTGAAGGCCGTTTTGCCGCTCCCCTCGGCGCCGAAGATGCCGCCGAAGGCGGCGAGGTTGAGCATGTCGCCTTTGGTCCAGCCGACAGCGAGTCCGCCGTAGGAGAGGACGAGGAGCGTCGCCATTTGCAGGAAGGACGAAGAGGAGGGGTCAGCCAGGGAATGCTGGATGACAAGGGAAATCAGGAAGGCGCCAAAGACGCCCAGGATTGCTCCGGCGGCGCCGCCGATGAGGCGTTTCAGGCTGATCTGGCGGGCGCGCATCTCGAGCGCCACGGCTACGATGCCGAGCACAAAACCAAAGATGGCACTGGAAAAGGAACTGAGATGGAAGGGGGTAAGGAAAAAGGCCGAGAGGCAGAGGAGAGCGACAAAGGCCACCCGAACAACTAGCAGATCGCTCATCGAGCCCTCCGGATGCGATGGAATGAGGGCTAGGGAACGTTAGTTTCAGGCCCTTGAGGAGTATACCACTCCTTTTCGGGCCTGGAACCGGGAAAAACTAGAGAGCTTTGGCTAATTCCTCAGCAAAAGCACTAGGAGATCCATCACCACGGCCACCGGTACGAGGGCGGCGAGCGGCGGCGGCAGCCCCGTCGCGATTGGTATTCTCGCGAACGGGAGGACGATTGGCCGCGAAACGGCGACGATCTTCGCCCATGGGTGGTGCACCAGCACCTTGTTGCGGACCAGCCCCCATCATGGGGCGGGCGCCAGGAACTCCCACACGGCCCTTGGGGGGCTGAGCAGGGTTGGCGCGCAGCATGCGGTCCTCAAGAGGCGCATGGTTAAAGCGACGGATAATCGTATCCATCTCTTCCTGGTTCGGAGCTTCGATAAATGCAAATCCCTTGGACTCTTGCGTCTCAGGGTTGCGAATGACTTTGATTGAATCGGCGACTAAGTTGTCAGCGGCCAGCCATGACCCGATGTCATCGGCCGTAACCCAAACCGGCAAATTCCCGAGGAAAACCGTATAACTCATCGTGAGGGTGATGTGACTCCAAGAGGGTTGTTGTCGAAAAGTGGGCAAACCTCTCGCAAACAATCTTAGGCTACCATAATTATGTAAAGTCTTACGACTATTTTTTGCAAGATTCGCGCATGCCCCACATTGGGGTGGGTACCAATACCCCCGAAGTACCATTCCGCATCGGTGGGCATGGTACGGCAACTAGCCTTCATGGTATTCTCCATCCAAACGTTTCGGTACGATTACGGAGGATGCAATGGAAAGAAACAGACAAAGCCCGTCCTTATGGAAGACGGCCCGTGTGGAGACGCTCACGCTTGCAGTTCTGGCCATGGGCTGGATGATCAGCGGTTTGGCCGGCTGGGTGCCGGACGTCAATAGTTCGTTGGTGGCCGTAGGCGTCTATGCCGCCTGGATCGGCCTCTGCGTCATCGTCTACCGCTACTTCTACAAGCTCGACTAGTCTACCGGATCGAAATCAGCTCAACATCAAAGATCAGCGCCGCGTGGGGCGGAATGTCGGCCCCCGCGCCCCGTGCACCGTAGCCGAGTTCGGAGGGAATGTAGAGCCGGTATTTGGCGCCCGTCGGCATCAGTTGCAAGCCCTCTGTCCAACCCGCGATCACACGGTTGAGCGGGAACGAAATGGACTGCTTTCGCTGATAGCTGGAGTCGAAGACCCGGCCGTCAATCAGCCGCCCTTCGTAGTGGACTTCCACTGTGCTCGTCGCTTTTGGCTTCGGTCCGGTACCCTCACGCAGCACTTCGTACTGCAGGCCAGACGCGGTCGCCTGAATGCCTTCCTTCTTCAGATTGTCTTCCAGAAACTTCTTACCAGCGTCCATGGGGATCTCCTCTCTTCTAGTCTGCCTGAGGCGGACGCCGTAAGTCGAGCGTGCAGGGGAACTGCGAATTCGTCTCCGCGGGTGGCGCGGGCATCGGGCCGGGCGTGTGGCCGATCGCAAAGAACCGGCCGACCCGCCGGGCTTGCGCTTCGTTCGCGTTCACCGGGAAAGTCTCGTAGCTGCGGCCTCCGGGGTGGGCCACGTGGTAAGTACAGCCGCCAATCGACTTCCCGTTCGCCACGTCCACCACATCGAAGATCAGCGGCGAATGGACGCCAATCGTCGGATGCAGGCAGCGCGGCGGCTGCCAGGCGCGGTAGCGGACCCCGGCAACGTACTCGTTCTGCACGCCCGTACTCTGCAAGGGCAGCCGGCGGCCATTGCAGGTGACGGCGTAGCGCTCGCCGATCAGGCCGCTCACTTTCACCTGCAAGCGTTCTACGGAGGAATCGACATAGCGCGCTGTGCCGCCCGCCGCGCCCTCTTCGCCCAGCACGTACCAGGGCTCGATGGCTTGGCGCACCTCGATGCGCATGCCGTCGTACTGCACTTCGCCGTGGAAGGGGAAGCGGAACTCGAAGTGCGCGTCGAACCAGGCGGGATCGAGGACGTAGCCGCTGGTCTTGAGCTCGGCCAGCACGGCCACGAAGTCCCGGCGCACGTAGTGCGGCAGCAGGAATTGGTCGTGCAGGCGCGTCCCCCAAAGGATCGGCTTTTCGCGGTAAGGCCGCTGCCAGAAGTGGGCCACCAGGGCCCGAATCAGCAACTGCTGCGTAAGGCTCATGCGGGCGTGTGGCGGCATCTCGAAGGCGCGGAGCTCGAGCAGGCCGAGGCGGCCGGTGGAGGAGTCCGGCGAATAGAGCTTGTCGATGCAGAACTCGGCGCGATGCGTGTTCCCGGTGACGTCCACCAGCAGGTTGCGGAAGATGCGGTCCACCAGCCAGGGCGGGATGTGTCCCTTTTCCGGTACGAGCCCAAAGGCGATTTCGAGTTCATACACGGCATCGGCCCGGGTCTCGTCGACGCGTGGGGCCTGGCTCGTCGGGCCGATGAAGAGGCCCGAAAACAGGTAGCTCAACGACGGGTGATTCAGCCAGAAGCCGATTAGGCTCTTGAGCAAATCCGGACGCCGCAGAAACGGGCTATCGGGCGCCGTGGCGCCGCCCATCACAATGTGGTTGCCGCCGCCGGTGCCGCTGTGGCGGCCGTCCAGCAGGAATTTCTCCGTGCCCAAACGCGACTGGTGCGCGTCTTCATACAGGCCCGTGATGTTCTCCACCAGTTCGCGCCACGTGCGCGCCGGGTGGATGTTCACTTCGATCACACCGGGATCCGGCGTCACCTTGATGAGTTGCAAGCGGTGGTCATGCGGCGGCGCATAGCCTTCGATGATCACTGGCAACTGCGTCTCTTCCGCGGTATCTTCGACGGCGCTCAGCAGTTCCAGATAGTCGTCCGCGGAACGCAGCGGCGGCATGAAGACATGCAAGCGCCCGTTGCGCGGCTCCACCGCCATCGCCGTCCGCACCACCCACTCGGCGGACTCGCCCAACTCCGGCGTCTCCTCGCCCAACGACTGCTGATTCGTATTCTGCCGGATATCCGGCGCCGCCGTCACCGATTGCGTCTTCTGCTTGGCGGTCTCCAGTTCCGGCCGCTCCTCAAAGGGGTCCAGCGTATAGAAGGGCTGCGGCGTGGCCACCCAGGGCAGGCTCGGCAGCGGCAGGCGCAGACCGACGGGCGAGTCGCCGGGGATCAGATAGAGATGCCGCGCGCGCAACATCCACATGCCGCTCTGCCAGGCCGGGCCGTCCGTCTGCCACGTCCGCTGAATGGGCAGGACGAAGCCGCTGGGCCGTCCCAGGCCGCGTTCAAAGGCGCGGCGCATACGCTCGCGGTCTTCGGGATTTTCGAGCTTGTTGTCGCGGGGATCGACGTTCACGGGTAGCTTGCGCTCTTTGTGGATGTACTCGAGCGGATCTTCGTAAGCCGCAATCACGTAGTCGGTGTCGATGCGCAGACGGCGGGCGAGCGCATCGGAGAAGCGCTCGGCGTCGGCGTCGACGAAGCCATAGTCGTGTTCGGGGTCGGCCAGCAGGGCCGGGTTGCGCCAGATCGTGAGGCCGTCCGTGCGCCAGTAGCAGGTCATCGCCCAGCGTGGCAGGCTCTCTCCCGGATACCACTTGCCTTGGCCGATGTGCAGGAAGCCACCCGCGCCCCAGCGGTGCTGAATGCGCCGCAGCAGTTCGCTGCCCTTCTTATGCTTATCCTCGCCGAGCGCGGCCGTGTTCCACTCCTCGCCTTCCATGTCGTCGACGGAGACAAAAGTCGGCTCGCCGCCCATCGTGAGACGCACGTCGTGCTGGCGCAAGTCATCGTCGATCTGGCCGCCGAGCGCATCGATGGCCTGCCATTGCTCCTCGGTGTACGGCAACGTTACCCGCGGCGTCTCATGAATGCGCCGCACCGACATATGGTGCTGGAAGCTCACTTCGCAGGGATCGACGAGGCCCGTCACCGGCGCCGCCGACGTCGGCTCCGGACTCGCGGCCAGCGGAATGTGGCCTTCGCCCGCGAACAGGCCCGACGTCGGATCGAGCCCAATCCAGCCGGCGCCCGGCAGATAGACCTCGGCCCAGGCATGCAAGTCAGTAAAGTCGGCCTCCGGACCCGACGGCCCGTCGAGCGACTTCACATCGGCGCGCAGTTGGATCAGGTAGCCCGATACAAAGCGCGCCGCCAGGCCGAGGTTGCGCAGAATCTGCACCAACAGCCAGCCCGTGTCGCGGCAGGAGCCGCTGCCCGAGGAGAGCGTGAATTCCGGATCCTGGACGCCCGGCTCCATGCGAATCATGTAGTTGATTTCGCGCTGCAGGCGTTGGTTCAGGCCGACGAGAAAGTCGTTCGTGGTGAGCGGCGCGTGCGGCACCGAATCGAGCACCCATTGCCGCACCAGCGGACCGGGCTCAGGACGCGCCAGAAACGGCGCCAACTCCTGCGCCAGAGACGGCTCATAGGTGAACGGAAACTTCTGCGCGTACTCCTCCAGGAAGAAGTCAAAGGGGTTGATCACCGTCATGTCGGCGACCAGGTCGACTTCCACCTTGAAGTGCTGCGTGAGCTTCGCATGGACGAAGCGCGCCAAGTAATTGCCCTGGGGGTCCTGCTGCCAGTTGAGGAAGTGGTCAGCCGGTTCGATGCGCAGCGAATAGCTGAGGATCGGCGTGCGGCAATGCGGGGCGGGACGCAGGCGGATCACCTGCGGACCGAGGGTCACCGGGCGGTCATAGGCGTAAGTGGTTTCGTGATGAAGGGCTACCCGGATACTCATTGGTAGCAGTTTAGCGCGGGCGCGGGGCTAGCTTTTGAGCACCTTCTGAATGTCGTTGTAGAGGACGAACGCCACCAGACTAATCAGAAACACGAAGCTGACGGTAAACACCATTTCCTTCAACTTCAAGCTCAGATCCCGCCGCGCCACCATTTCGATGAGCAGCATCAGGATGACACCGCCATCCAAAATCGGGATCGGCAGGAGGTTGAAGATGGCCAGATTCAGACTCACGCCCGACATCAGGCTAATGTAAGAGTCGAAGCCTTCCTTGGCCGCTTGGCGCGACATCTGGGCCATGCGAACCGGGCCTTCAATCGTTTTGGGTGACATCCGCGCCTCGAAGATACTACGGATGACGCTGTAAATCAGTCCAGCATTCTTGTAATTGACGCTCGCCGACTCCTTGATCGCTTCGATGGGGGCAAGTTGGACATTCCGGAACGCGGGCATGGCGGCGACGCCGATGCGGTACACCGGCTTGGGCTGGTCCGGCATTTTCTTCAGAATGGGAGTCACCGTAGCCGTAAAGTCCTCGCCCTTTCGTCGATAGACAATGGCGAGTGGCTTACCTTCACTGCGGCGAACAGTGTCGACCATCACTGATGGCGTGCGGACCGGAACGCCGTCGATGGAGACAATGTGATCGCCTTCACGAAGGCCTTGCTTGGCGGCGTCAAGTTCTGGTTCGACTTTGGCCGCAACGACATCGGAATCTGGCTGCCAACCGAAGCCTTCCAAGCCTTTTTCCTCCGAGGGCTTGGGCGTGAATTTCAGTGGTATCGTTTGTCCAGCACGTTCGAGCACTAAGCTCACGGGCCGGTTGATATTCGCGAACGAAGTGCGCCCGACATCCTCCCAAGTCGGATTCGCTTGATCCTCAATGCGCACGATGACATCACCAGCAAGAATACCGGCCCTTGCAGCGGCAGAGCCCGCGAGAACACTGCCGACCTTAGCGACCTTGTCCGCGTAGATCGGCTGCGGAAACTGCATCATAAACAAACCCGCCATCAGCACCAGGGCCAGAATGATGTTCATCAGCGGACCGGCAATGGCAATGATCATGCGCTGCCAGCGGGGCTTATTCATAAAGCCGCGCGGATCGTCGGTGTGCTCCTCATGTTCGGAGCCGGCCATCTTGACGTAGCCGCCGAAGGGGATGGCGCAGACCTTCCAGTCCGTCTCGCCGCGGCGGACGCCGAACAGGCGGGGCCCGAAGCCGATGGCGAAGGCGTCGATTTTGACGTCGAAGTAACGCGCGGCCCAATAGTGGCCCAGTTCGTGGATCACAATCATGATCCCGATGAGGACAATCATCCACCAGACGCTTTCGAGGAAAGCCATGTCAGTCTCCTATGCGGTTACGGGTACGGCCACGGGCCGCCGGGCGATCCGGCTTTGGGCAACGTGACGCGCTTCGGCGTCAATTTCCAACACTTCGCCGACAGATTGCGGGGTCCGGCGAGGGAGGCGCGCCAGGGTCTCTTCGACGGTGGCGGCGATTTGGGGGAACGAGATCTCTTCTTGTAAAAACGCTTCGACGGCGATTTCGTCGGCGGCGTTCAGGACACAGGTGGCCGAGCCGCCCTCGGCAAAAGCCTGGTAGGCGAGCCGCAGGCAGGGGAAACGGTCAAAGTCGGGCGGGGTGAAGTCCCATTGCTGGGGCTTCGAAAAGTCATAGCGCGGGACGGGGGCGGCTTCACGATCCGGATAGGTGAGCGCGTATTGAATCGGCATGCGCATATCCGTCGCGCAGACCTGCGCGATCACCGAGCCGTCGTTAAACTCGACCAGCGCGTGGACGGTGGACTGCGGATGCACCACGACGCCGATTTCGGCCGGCGCGAAGCCGAACAGCCAGCCGGCCTCAATCACCTCGAAGCCTTTGTTCATCATGGTGGCTGAATCGATTGTGATGCGATTGCCCATCTTCCAGGTTGGATGCCGCAAAGCCTGGGCGGGCGTCACGGAAGACATCTGATCTTGGGTAAAGGTCCGGAAGGGTCCGCCGGAGGCCGTCAGAATCAGCCGGGTGGCTTCGGCCCGGCGGCCCGCGCGGAGGCACTGGTGGGCGCCGTTGTGCTCGGAGTCGACGGGCAGGAGTTCGGTGCCGGAGGCGGCCGCGGCCGCCATGACGAGTTCGCCGCTGGCCACCAGGACCTCTTTATTGGCCAACCCGACCTTCTTGCCGGCCTGCACCGCCTGATAAGTCGCCTCCAGGCCCGCCACGCCGACGATGGCCGACATAACAAAGCCAATTTCCGGGGCGGTGGCGACGGAAACCAGGGCTTCGGGCCCGGTGAGAACGTCGGGTACGGAAATCGGAAGAGACTGGTCTTCTAAAAACTGGAGAAGTGAGCGACGGACGGCTTCAGATGCCACCACCACGACGTGGGGGCGAAATTCCTGAATTTGGGAGGCCAGCAGCTCAAAGTTGGTCCCGGCGGCGAGCGCGTAGACGGAGAACCGGTCCGGCATGGTGCGCAAGACGTTGAGGGTGTTTACTCCAATGGAACCAGTGGAGCCCAGCACTGTAACCTGTACAGGAGCTTGCGTCATCGGTCTATTGTATCACGGGGGTGTTTTTATTGAAGCGCGAGAGAAGTTGGCGGCGGAGAGGGTGCTTCAGGGGTCTTAATGAGGTTAGTCTCGCTTTGGTGGGAGTAAAACCTCCCCGCCTTGATTCCAATCTTAGGATACTGTTTTCGGAAATGCAAGAACTTTTTTCTGGATTTTAGAATTCTTTGTTAACGTTTCTTTACCTCAACGCCCACCAAACCCTCTAAGACCTTGATAGTAGAGCAGATATCCTCTTCGGCGTGCCCGGAGGCGATGGCGGCACGAAATTGCTGTTGGGTGGCGGCGGTGAGGGGCAAGGGGACGTTGAGCTCGTTGGCGGAGTCCAGCATGAGGCCGATGTCCTTGTGCATCCAGCGGACGGAGAAGTTCGTGGTGAAGTCCCGGCGGAAGACGTAGGGGGCTTTGAAGGAGACCAGGCCGGACTTGGCGGCGGAGTTCTCGAGGATGGTGAGCATCAGTTCGGGGTCGACGCCGGCTTTGGTGGAGAGGACCAGGCCTTCGTTGAAGGCTTGGAGGGTATTGGCCAGAATCAGATTCTGGGTGAGTTTGGCGTGCAGCCCCATGCCGGCGCCGCCGCAGTAGTAGAAGTTCTTGCCCATGGGCTCAAAGAAGGGCTTGACGCGCTCATAGACGGCGGCGTCGCCGCCGATCATGAAGGTGAGCGTGCCGCCCTCGGCGCCGGGGCGCGAGCCGGTACACGGCGCATCGAGGAAGTGGAGCCCGCGGGCGGCGAGTTTCGCGCCGATGGCGCGGCTCTCGTCGGGAGAGACGGTGGAGCAATCGACGATCACGGTGCCAGGCTTCGCGCCGGCGGCGATGCCGTGCTCGCCGAGGATCACCTCTTCGGACATGTCGGTATCGCCGACGCAGAGGAAGATGCACTCGGCATGGGCGCCCACTTCCGCGGGAGTGGCGCAGGCGATGCCCTTTTCGGCAGCGGCGAGATCCGTTGCCTTTTGAGAGGTGTGCGACCAGACGGCGACGTCGTGGCCGGCGCGCATGAGATGACGGGCCATGGGTAAGCCCATAATGCCGAGTCCAAGAAAGCCCAATTTTGCCATAAGAGGCAATTGTAAGCTACTTTTGGGCGAGAAAGCGCAGCAAGAGCAGGTCCGAGGCTTGAAACTGGGTTTGGATGACGTTCGACATATCGCCGTCCTCCACGGCCAGGTGTTGGCGGATGAGGGTATGGAGCTGTTCGATGGAGACGCCCAGCACGCTGGCGGCTTCCTCGGCGGTGTATTGAGTTTTTTGCGGCTTACTCGTGGCGATCGGTGTCGTCATGGTCATAGTGGCTTACTGTCCCTGACTACGATGTTAGGCTAGCTCCCGGAAAAGCCCAATTAGGGAAGCTTCTTAGGACCCTGCCCAAAAGTCCGTGCGTCCCCTGGGGCCGCGTACTAGGGCGTACACTCAGGGCAGGAGGGCCGCGACGCAACCATGGCCAAGAAAACAAAGATGAGGCAAGACACGCAGGTGCTGACGCAGGGCTTTGACCCGCGCCTGTCGGTCGGGTCGGCGAGGCCGGCCGTTTTTCGCAGCAGCACCTATGTCTTTTCGACGCCCGAAGCCGCCGAACGGGCCTTCGACGTCGCCAGCGGCCGGGCCGAGGCCGAGCCCGACGAACGGATCGAGCTGATCTACTCGCGCATCAACCATCCGAACGCCGAAATCTTCGAAGACCAGATCGTGCCGCTCGAAACCGGGGCCACGGGCGCGGTGGTCTTCAATTCGGGCATGGCTGCGATCATGACGGCGCTGATGGCCAATCTCCAGCCGGGCGACGCCGTGGTCTATACGGTGCCGCTTTACGGCGGGACGCAGAAGCTGATGGAGGACTTTCTGCCCGCCTGGGGCGTCCGCACGGTGCCGGTGGTGGCGGGCGACCGTTTGGCGATGGAGCGGGCGATCGCGGCGACGGAGAAGCTAAAGGTGGTGTTTCTGGAGTCGCCGGCGAACCCGACTCTGGTGATGTCGGACATTCGCGCCGCCGCAGCGGCGGCCGGCGACGCGTTGTTGCTGGTGGACAATACCTTCCTGGGCCCGGTCTTTCAGCATCCGCTGGCCCTGGGCGCGGACATCGTGCTTTATTCGGCGACGAAGTACCTGGGCGGCTTCAGTGACGTGATCGGCGGGGTCGCGCTGGCGGCGGATCCGGCGCACGTCAAGCTCCTGCGCGGCTACCGGATTCTTTTCGGCAACATCCTGCCGCCCGACGAGTGCTGGATCCTCGACAGCCGCCTACCCACGGTGAAGCTGCGTATGAACCGGCAGAGCAAGAACGCGCAGCGCATCGCCGAGGGGCTGGACGGCCACCCGGCGCTGACGCACGTCTACTACCCGACGCTCTTCACGGATCCGGAGCAGCAAAGGGTCTACGCGGCGCAGTGCGACTTCCCGGGCGGCATGCTCTCGATCGAGCTCAAGGGAGGCAAACCGGCGGCCTTCGAATTCCTGCGGCGGCTCAAGATCGGGCGCAATGCGGTGTCGTTGGGCGGCGTGGAGACGCTGGTATGCCACCCGAAGAGCACGACGCATTCGGGCCTAAGCCAGGAGGCCTGCCGCGTGGCGGGGATCAGCGACGGGCTGGTCCGGCTGAGCATCGGCATCGAGGACTGGCGCGATCTGCTGGCCGATTTCGAGCAGGCTCTGGAGTCGTGAGGTTGGGGACGGTTTTTCATGACAGGTTACCCGGTGTCCGATAATGTGGAGGGAAGGAGAAATCACCGATGGCTACGGCAATGCTCGATTGGTCTCAGTGCCCCGCCGTGGAAAGCATCCCTGGCAAGGTAAGCGGTGCATGGGTGTTCAAGGGAACGCGCACGCCAGTGTCGATCGTCTTTGAAAACCTGCAAGACAGTTTGTCGATCGATGAACTGATAGAGCAGTATCAGCTCACGCGCGAACAGATCGCCGCCACGCTTGAGTTCGCCGCCGAGAGCCTGACAGAATCTCTGGCTATGGCACGTTCTTGATGCGAGTGCTCTTTGACAACAGCACGCCTCGGGGCCTAATCAGCGTTCTGGTTGGACAATGCGGTGACCGAAGCCCGAGACCAAGGATGGGATGGTCTCAGGAACGGTGAGTTGCTTGATGCCGCCGAAAAAGCTGGCTTCGAGGTTTTCGTGACGCCGGATCAGAACATCCGCTATCAGCAAAACCTGGAGGGCCGCAAGATTGCCATCGTGGTTTTGAGTGTCGGCCGGTGGACCCTCGTTAGACCGCATCTCTTGCAGATTGCCGAGGCCTTAAACGCAGTAACGCCGGGTAGCTACGTCGAAATTGACATCCCGCTTCCTCCCCGGAAGCCATTCACCCGGTCCTAAGTGTGATGTCCCGCAACGGGGTAAGAGTGGTCCCGCTGCTTGCTGGCCAACTCGGGGTCGGCACTAACGCCGATTCGCTTCAGTAGACGCAGTTTGGTATTCCAGTTTGGAATATCAACGCTTCCCGCTCTTGGTGATTTGGAACCTGGAGTCCTCGGGCAACCCGTCGAGATTCCGTTGCACGGCCTTATTCAGATGGAAGTCTAAAGCTGATAGAGCGCGGCGAGATCGGCTTCCAGCATCACGCGGTGATCTCGAATCATAGAACTCTAGCTTTCAATAGCGGGCTGCCGGCGTTGGCGGAGCCACTGGATGGGGTCGCGCATGGCATCTTTCTTCTAACTTTGTTAGGGTCGTCCAGCCTCTCCTAAACTGTCAAGGGGAATGGCGGCTCTTGCGATCTCCTGAATCAGCGCGGGCAAATCGCCCAGCGAATGGATTTGATCTTGAACCTTTGACGCGCGCCGTCCGGCGCGGTGAAGCCAGATGCCATGCAAGCCAGCGTTTCGTGCGCCTTCGGCGTCGACATCGAGGCGGTCTCCAACGTAAACCGCTTGGGACGGCCGGGATTGCAGGGAGGCGCAGGCCAGATCGAAGATGGCTCGGCTGGGCTTGGCGACACCGCATTCGGCGGACAGAGTCCAGGATTGGAAGCGATCCGCGATTCCGTTGCGGGACAATTTTTCGTATTGCTGGACGCGATCACCGTTGGAAATGATGCCCAAGGGGAAGCCGCCGAGAAGCTCCAGGCACTCCCTGACATCAGGATAAAGCTGGCAGGCAGCGAGATAGTGGTGGAGATAGAGAGCGCTGAGATGGTCGGCGCCAGCGTCTGAGAGGCTCGGATCCAGGGCGTCGCGAAGGCGCTCCCGGCGCTGCTGTTGCAAGGTCAACTCGCCAGCGAGGTATCGGGCGTAGTGGATGTCGAAGGCCGTTTTCCAGGATTCCAGGAGAGTCTCGACGGGCCCGGTCCGGCCGAGAGAATCGGAGAGCGCGGACACGGCGGTTCGTTCGGCTGAGTCGTGATCGATCAAGGTGCCGTCGATGTCGAAGAAGACCACCACGACGGGTAAGGATAGCAAATTGACAAGGTTTTTAGAGGTGTGGCACGGAAATGGGAGACGTCGCGAAGACGCGCGTTGCTCTGAACTGAGCAATGATCAATAAGAGGAGCCACGGGATTGAAAGCCTTGCTGCCATGGTTCAACGAACTGACTTTCCTTCAATTTATTTCGCTGCTGGTGGTCGCGAACCTCGCGATGTACGTAACTTCGTGGGCCGGAATTGCCACGCTGCAATGGCTTCTCGCGACACGCACGATGAATACCGCACGAGCCCGAGCCAGCCGCAGTGGCGTGCTGCTTTCGTTGGTTATCCTCGCCATCAACATTGGGGTAGGAGTTCCGGGGTGGTGGCTCTGAAAGCACGGCCACATCGTTCTCGTCGAACGACCGTTGTGGTCTGCCTTGCTCGACGGCGCGATGATGTTCGTCTATTTCGACCTTTGCCTGTACGTGCTCCATCGCCTCATGCACACCACGTGGCTTTACGAGGCTGCCCATCGGCGCCACCACGATCACACCAACGTCAGCGGAATCAGTCTGTACGTGATGAATCCGCTGGAGGCGGCGGGTTTTGGGTTGCTGCTCATCCTATTCTTGTTGGGACACTCCTGTAGCATCGAAGCCCTCCTTGGGTTTCTGTTCCTGAACTGGCTCTACGGGACCATCGGGCACTCAGCGCTGCCGATCTCAGGCGGGCTGCTGTCCTGGTTCGTCGGTGACGCCGCGTTTCACCACCGGCATAACGTCGAACAAAACTGCAACTTTGGCTTCTTTACCGGCGTGTGGGATCGGCTTTGGCGAACACTCGCGGAAGCGCTCAAAAGTAGCTGGCATTGTCCAGGCTCGGGCGTGTCACGCGGCTTCTGGGGAGGACCCGGTCACTATCGTTCCCGGCTGGACAGGGGACTCCTTGAGCGCGTGGGCAAAGGGTGCGTCTAAATCGCGCGCAGGACGAGCGCGGTGAGGTCGTCGTGCTGGGGCGTGGGGCCAGCGAACTGGTCGACTCCGGCGATGAGGGCGGTGAGAGTTTCCGGGGCGTTCAGGCCGGTGAGGGTGAGGGCTAGCGACGCCAGACGGTCTTCGCCGAATTCGTCTTCGACGGCGTTGCGGGCTTCGGTGATGCCGTCGGTGTAGAGGATGAGGCGGTCGCCGGGGATGAGGGTGAATTCCACCTGCTCGTAGGTGGTCTTGCGCGTGAGCCCCAAGGCGATGCCGGGCGGACGGATCCATTCGGCTTTGCCGTCGCGCAAGAGCAGGCTCGCGTTGTGCCCAGCCGAACAGAGGCGGGCGCGGCGGGTTTGGGGTTCGTAGAGGACGTAGACGAAGGTGGCGAAGCGGTTCTTGGGCGTGGCGTCGTAGACGAGCGTGTTGAGCTTGGCCATGAGTTCGCGCAGATCGGCGACGCCGCCGGCGGTGAGGCCGCGGAGGGAGGCTTGCAGGCTGGCCATGAGCAGCGCGGCGGGGACGCCTTTGCCGGCGATGTCGCCGAGGGCGAAGCCGATTTCTCCGGAGGGGGTTTGGAGATAGTCGAAGTAGTCGCCGCCGATGGTGAGGGCGGGGCGGCAGTGGCCGGCGTAGTCGAGGCCGGGGACGGCGGGTCCGCCGCGGGGGAGCAGGCGTTCCTGCACTTCGCGGGCGATTTCGATCTCGCGGTGGATGCGTTCGCGTTGGGCGGCCTCGTCGGCGACGGCCGAGGTGAGGCGGCTATTTTCGAGCGCGAGCCCGGTGTGGAGGGCGACGGATTCGAGGAGGCGCAGGTCGGCGGGCGAGTAGGGCTGTTCGGATTGCTTGGGGCCGAGGCTGAGAATGCCCAGCATACGCTCTTGCGCGGTGAGGGGCAGGAGAATTTCCGTGGAGAGATGTTCGAGGGCGGCGAATTCGGGCTCGTGGATGAGGGTGCGCAGTTGGGAGATGGTCTGCGGGCCGGTGCGGACGCGGCGGGCGATGGCGCCGTCGGTGGGGATTTGGGCTTCTGCTGAACAGCCGATGGCATGGGCCGCCATGTAATGGCCATTCACCGGAACCAGGGCGGCGACGCAGGGCACGTGCAAAGCTTGCGAGACGCGCACGGCGACGGTTTCGAGCAACTCGCGCCGGTCAAAGATGGTGGCGACGTGGTTTTGGAGCTGGTTTAAGAGGCGTTCGGTGTCGACGGCTTCGCGGAAGAAGCGGCGGTCCAGCCAGGCGAGCAGCGGGACGAAGGCACGGGCGATGACGATGACGGCGAGCACGGAGAGGGCGAAACGGGTGAGGCGTTGCGGGCGATTCAAGGTGGTGTCGCCCCCGATGGTGAAGGCGTACAACAGCACGCCGCCGATGAGCAGGATGCGCAAGGCTTGCAGACCGCGCGTGGCCAGGGCGTACTGCAGGCCTTGCCGTACGACGACGCCGACGTCGAAGGCGCGCTCGACGAGGACGACGTAGGCGAGGCTGACGGGGAGGCTGGCGAACGCCAACAGGCCGGGAATGAGGATCAGCAAGGGTAGATCGTCGAGGGTCTTCTTGGCGAGGAAGGTGTAGAGGAGCATCAGGCCGATGGGCAGGAGTCCGAGGTTGAGTCCGGTGAGGAGGAGGCGAAGGCGGCGGCGTTGATCGGGTTGGCGCTCGCGGAAGAAGCGGTGGAAGAGGGCGGCGAAGCTCAAGCCGATGGGGCCAAAGCTGAGGAGATTGGAGGTGCCACGGGGCAAGTATTCCAGGAGTGACTGCCAAGCGGGGGGCCCCGGTTGGGTGGCGTACCAGGCGCCGATGGATCCGGCGATGAGGCCGTTGAAGAGGGCCGCGAGGCCGAAAAAGAGCCGAAGGGGATGTAGGAGGGGCCGCCGGCGGCGGTCCGGAAAATCGACGCAGAACCACAGCCAGGCGGCGGGCCAAAGGGCGGTGGCGGAGTTTTGCAGGGCGAAAGAGGCGGTGCGCAGGACGTCGTTCCAGCCCCAATGCATCCAAAAGTTGGAGTGGACCAATTGGGACCAACCGAGCAGCGTGATCAAGAGCATCCAGGCTCCGGCCTCAGTAGGGCGCCGCCAGGCGACAAAGAAGCCCAGCAGGGCGCAGAGGCCAGGCATGAGGATGTTGAGGACAACGGTGAGGGCGGCGCCCCAGAGGTTGTCGGATTCGTCGGTGAGGGAGAAGACTTTGTACGGGACGACGATGGTTTCCCCACCACGCAACAGAGTCAGCGTGGTGGGGCCGAGGGCGGCGCGCTGCAGTTCGCGGTAGAGTTCGGCGCGTTGGGTGACAGGTTGGCCAGCAAAGGCGATAATCCGGTCCTCGGTGAGAACGGCTCCGCCGGTGATCTTGATGCCGGGACCTTCCTGGACGACGAGCGAGCTATTCACCGCATTGATGAGTTCGGGGTTGCGGGGCGGCGCGACAAAGCGCCCGAGGGTGGAGGTGGCCCAACGCACCTGCACGGCAACGACGATGCAGAAAAGGACAGCGAGGAGGGCGCGGCGGAGGCGAGGCATCGTTTCGTTATTATGCGACGGGGACTGTTACAATGCTAGAGGTAGGCATTCTGGCCTGCTTTTTTCACTTTTCCCCATAAATGAGATTGATGTAAGCCATGGCGCTGATTGCAGGTTGTCAACACGAATTAGAATTTACCATCCCGGCCCACGAGGTGGAGAAAGAAAGCGAGCGGATTGCGCAGAGCTACACCGAAAAGGTACGCCTGCCTGGCTTCCGCCCTGGCAAAGCGCCCAAGGGTATTGTGCGGCAGAAGTTCGCCGCCGAAATCCGGCAGGAGACTTTGGAGAGCTTGATTCCGAAGCAACTGCTGGCGCGCTTCAAAGCCGAGCAGATCAAGACGGTGGGGCAACCCGAAGTGGTGGACCTCAAGTACATCGACGGCGCCGACGTCGTATTCAAGGCGCGTTTTGAGGTGGTGCCCGAGTTCGAACTCGGTGAGTACCGCAACGTGGAAGTGATCTACAACGAGCCCGTGGTGGATGACGAAGAGCTGGACAAGCGCATCGAGGAGATTCGCGAGGAGAAGGCCCAGTTCGTGAACGACGATCCGCGCCCGGCCAAGGAAGGCGACTTCGCGGTCGTTGATTTGGAGAGCGTGGAAGGCGTGGACGGCGATCCGGTGAGCAGCAAGGACTTGCAGCTCGAAATCGGCGCGACCAGCACGATGAGTGAATTCACCAGCGCCATCACCGGCCTGGAGCCGGGGTCGAGCACGCGGGTGACGGTGGACTACCCCGAAGACTATTCGCACGAGAAGCTGGCCGGCAAGAAGGTGGTCTTCGAGATCAAGCTCAACCAGTTGCGCCGCAAGGAACTGCCGGAACTGAACGACGACTTCGCCAAGGATCTCGGCGACTTCCAAAGCTTCGAAGAGTTGCGCAACGCGGTGCGCACGCAGTTGTTGCGGAGCAAGGAGAGCAGCGCGCAGGAAGGCTCAAAGCGCATGCTGATGGACAAGCTCGTAGATGCGCACGACTTCTCTGTGCCGAACGCCTGGATTGACCGGCAGATTCAGATCGACGTCGAAAACTATCTGCAGATGGTGAAAGAGAACGGCGGCGACCCATCCCAGATGAACCTGGACTGGGCCAAGATCCGCGAAGCGCGGCAGGAGACCGCCGCGCGCCAGGTGAAGGGGAGTGTCCTGCTGGATCGCATTGCGACGGCCGAGGCCATCGACGCGACGCAGGACGACCTCGACCGGGAGATTCAGCGCGTGGCGCGTGAGCGCCGCGAGCCGCCCATCGCCGTCCGCCAGCGTTGGGAGAAGGATGGCGTGATGCAGAACGTCGCGAGCCAGATCCGCGACTGGAAGACGCGCAATTTCCTCTTCGACAACGCTCGCAAGGTAGCGGGCGAAATGCCCGTTGACCCAGCAGAAGCCGTGGAAGCCGCCGCCGAGTAAACGTGGACATCTTCGCGCGCGCCGTGGAAGCGGCGCGCCTCACCCTGGGCTTTACGCTGTTCCCCACGCAGATTCGCTGTGCGGAAGCCCTGCTCGCCGGACGCATCGTTGAAATGCAGACCGGCGAAGGCAAAACGCTGGCGGCCATGCCGGCCGCGGCGGTGCTGGCAGAAGCCAGCGAAGGCGTGCATGTGCTCACCGCCAACGACTATCTGGCGCGGCGCGATGCCGAGTGGATGGGTCCGGCCTACCGGCACTTGGGCTTGCGTGCCGCGTGGGTGGGCCAAGCTAGCACCGCCGCGGAGCGTCGCGAGGCCTACGCCGCGGACGTTACCTACCTAGCGGCCACCGAAGCCGGCTTCGACCATCTGCGCGACTGCCGCGCCCTGACGCGCGCCGAGCGGGTGCAGCGGACGCTGCACGCCGCGCTGATCGATGAGGCCGATTCCATCCTGATCGACGAAGCCCGCATTCCGTTGGTGCTGGCGGGCGAGACCGAGGGGGCCGTCGAGCGCGCTACGCAAGCCGCGTATGCCGCGCGGCAGTTGCAGCTACACACGCACTTCACGGTGAACACGACGCAGCCGGACGTCCAGATTACCGAGGCCGGGTTGACCGAAGTGGAGCGGCTGCTGGGCAATATCTACGACAACATGCCGTTGCTGACGGCGGTCTACCACGCGCTGCACGCGCGCTACTTGTTGACTCGCGACATGGACTATCTGGTCCACGAAGGGCGCGTGGTGCCGGTGGATGAATATAAGGGACGCATGGCGCAGGAGCGCCGTTGGCCGGCGGGGATTCATGCGGCGCTCGAAGAGAAGGAAGGGCTGGCGATTCGCGACCCCGGCCGGGTGCTGTCGTCGATCACGTTGCAGAATTACGTGCTCCAGTACGGTCACCTGTGCGGCATGACGGGCACAGCCGCGACGCAGTCGCTCGAGTTTAGCGAGATGTACGGCCTGCCCGCGGAGGTGCTGCCAACGCACCGGCCGATGATCCGGGAAGACTTCCCGGACCGGCTCTTCGAGACGCGCGAAGCGAAGCTGGACGCGATCGTCGAAGAGGTGCGGCAGATGCACGCGACCGGCCGCCCGGTATTGGTCGGTACGGACTCCGTGGAAGCCTCTGACCAACTCAGCGCCCGCTTGCACGGCGTGCCGCACCAGGTGCTCAATGCGCGCCACGAAGCCGAGGAGGCCGCGCTGATTGCCCGCGCCGGACAGGCCGGTACGGTGACGGTGTCCACCAACATGGCCGGCCGGGGCGTGGACATTCTGCTCGGCGAGGGCGTCGCCACGTTGGGCGGTTTGCATGTCGTGGGCACGTGCCGGCACGCCAGCCGCCGCATCGATCATCAGTTGCGCGGCCGCGCGGGCCGTCAGGGCGACCCCGGCAGTTCGCGCTTTTTTGTCTCGCTTGAAGACGATCTGGTTCGCCGCTTCCGCGACGATGACGAGGTGATCCGCACGGTGGAAGATATCGCCATGCTGCAGCGTCGCGCGGAGGGCCAGCACCTGGATGCGCGTATGTTCCTCGATAAGTACGAGCGCGTCGTCGAGGGGCAGCGTCATGCGGTGCTGGAGCAGCGCGAAGCGTTGTTGGACCAGCCCGAGTATCTGGGCCGGCTGGCGGCGGTGGATGAGGCGTGGGCCTGTTATCTGGAGGAAGTGGCGGAGTTGAAGACCGGCTTCGCCTGGCTGAACCTGGGTGGCCGCGATCCGTTGAGCGAGTATCTGCGCACGATTGACCGCCTGTTTACGGCGCTGTGGGATCAGGTAGAGTTAGAGGCGGAAAACGAAGTCCCCGTGCGGCGCGGCGCCACTTGGACGTACCTGACGACGGACCAGCCGTTTGGCACGGGACTGGAACGCATTATGAAAGGCTTGGCGCGCAAGGCGAAGTCGCGCCAGTTGTGGGGGTGAAGGCTTGTTCTACTTACTCGCTCTGCTGGTGGCTGAGCCGCAGACGTATGTGAGTCCGCGGGTGAGCGCGCCCGTGAAGATCGACGGCGTGATCGACTCTCAATGGGACCAGGCGCCCTGGACGCAAGACTTTGTCGATATCGAAGGCGACCGGAAGCCGAAGCCTCGTTTTCGGACGCGCGCCAAGATGATGTGGGACGCGCAGTATTTCTACGTCGCGGCCGAGCTAGTGGAGCCGCACGTCTGGGGCACACTCACCCAGCATGACGCGGTGATTTTCCATGACAACGACTTTGAGTTATTCGTCGACCCCAACGGCGACAGCCACGAGTATTTCGAATTCGAGATCAACGCGCTGAATACCGGTTGGGACCTGTTTCTGCCGAAGCCCTATAAGGACGGCGGCAGTGCCGATAATGGCTGGGAGATTCCTGGCCTGCGGACGGCGGTTGCGGTGCGGGGTACGCTGAACGACGCGCGCGATGCGGATGCGGGCTGGAGCGTCGAGATCGCGATTCCCTGGGCGGCCTTCGGAAGCCGCGCGCGCATGCCCTTGCCGCCGCGCGAAGGCCAGCAATGGCGAGTGAATTTCTCGCGCGTCGAATGGGTGCATGAGGTGGTGGCGGGCAAGTATCAGCGCGTGAAGGGGAAGAAAGAAGATAACTGGGTGTGGTCGCCGCAGGGGAAGGTGAATATGCACTTACCTGAGCACTGGGGCTACGTGCAGTTCGGCGGCGGCGCCTTCCGGCCGGACGTGACGCGGCCCATTCGGGAGCATTTGCAGGCCTACTATCAGCAGCAATACGACTTTCATCAAGTGAAGAAACGCTGGGCCACGGCCGTCGAGTTGCCTACGGCGCTGAGCGTCTCGCGAGACAGCCAAGGCTGGAAAGCCTGCGAAGCTGGCTGGTGCATTCGTCAGGATGCGCTGGTGACGCCTGACCGGGCGAACTAGTGTTTTGACCGCGTGATTCGTTGCGGGACGTCTGAGGTCTGGTCCCACTCGGAAGCCTCTCGCGGGTCGCTGAAGAAATTGAAACGGCGTAACTCGTAAACGTGCCCCCGCCGCTGACGCGGCGGGCTCCTCGGGTCTGGCTTAAGGGGTCGAAGCACTAGCTAGTGATTGTTTTGCTGGGCTTTTTGCCGAAAAACGCCGAAATGTAACCCATCGCTTACGCGATGGGCTGTGCGCGGGATCTGGGGTAACAGACGAACCGGCGGCCTAGATTACGGGGCCGAATTGGACGGCTGGTCCGACGAAGAAACCCAGCGAGAGGACGTGGCCGAGCAGACCTGCGCGTTCCTCTTCGACGTTCACCCAGTGGATGGCCGCCACTTCGCCCGCTTCGGCGAAGAAGCCGACGCCGCCTTTTTTGAGGCGTGGGTCGGTCCAGGTATCGATCACCTGGCCGTTGAGCAGGGTGGTGAACTGGCCGCCGCGCACCTTCATCTGGACGTTGTAGAGGCTCGCGTTGATCGACTGTACGGTCATGGGGATGGGCAGGCGCGTGCGAGCACTCTCCTTACCGTCGAGCATGGAATAGCGCACGATCTCCAGCACGCCGGGCTTGCGAATCACCAACTTGCTGGCATAGAAGTTGTCGAGGTTGATGGAGCGGTAGGTCCAGCTCATGGCACGCTTCTCGATGGTGCCTTCGAACTCCATCTTGTAGTCGGAGAGGTCGATGGAGGGCTGCCAGATGCGCAGGCGTCCGGGCCGGACCATGCCGTTGTCGAAGTTCCAGCCGAGGTCGCGCAGATTGGGCGAGCGAGCCATGGCGGCACTCAACGGCGCGCCCAGCCAGTTGTCGACGGTACCCTTGAAGTCTTCCTTCAGGTGAATCGGCGGGCGGGCGGGCATCAGGTCGCGGAGACTGGAGAGGACTCCGGAAGAGGCACGGTCTGTGGTGCGGGCGATTTCGCCCACGAGTGGGTTACGGTCCCCGCCACTGGGCTCGGCGTTCCCCCCCTGTCCGGTGACCCAGGAGTAGGCCAGCACGAAGAGCAGTACCACCGAAATGGCCGTCGCAACACCGGCCTGCATTTTCTGCAGGCCATCTTTATTTTGTTCGGATTCCGGGCGCTGAAGCCCCATCACCTCTTCGACGGAGTAAAGATCTTCGTCGCCATGGTAGGAGATGTGGTCCCGGGAAGCGCGAGCAGAACGGGCAGACGACCGCTTACGATGATCGCTCGAACAGAATTGACTGTCGAACAATCGTCGAACCAGACCGAGTTGCGTACCGCAAAATTGACACTTCATAGCGAACCAAAAATCACTGCCGTCGAATTCGATCCTAACCGAAGTCCTGTGGTGTAATCCATAGACTAAGGCTCGTTTAGGCGTTCTCTAAGGCCTTTGCCCCTAAGGTTTCCTATCGTCTTCGCCGGTCGAATTACTGTGTTCCGCCCCTCTCGGGCGAAAGTTTTGGAACTTTCACCCGGCCCAACGACAATGGAAGGGTAGAAAGATGCCGGTTTTGACCTGGACATCCCGGCAGAGCCAGGCCGTAACCAGCCTGGACGATCCGGCCTTACTCGACCGGGTGCAGCATGGCGATGAGGCCGCGCTGACCTATATCTATCGGCGTTTGGAGCGTCCACTTTACCGTTTCGCCTTCGCCATGACCGGTTCTCCAGCGATGGCAGAGGAGGCGGTGCAGGAGACATTCTTGCGTCTGATTCGCCAACCAGGGGGGCTGGACCCCACCAAAGGGTCGATCGAGGGCTACCTCTACGGCATCGTGCGGAATGTGACGCGGCAGGCGTTGCGGGGCCAGTTTGTGGCGCTGGATGAGGAATATGACCCTCCGGCAGCGGGCGAACTGGATGACCCGGCGGTGTCGTTGGACCGGGCGCAGGCCAATCAGTTGCTGTCCGCGGCGATCCTGGCGCTACCGGCACACTACCGGGAGGTGGTGGTGCTGTGTGACCTCGAAGAGTGGAGCTACGAAGCGGCAGCGGCCACGGTGGGCTGCCCCTTGGGCACGGTGCGTTCGCGGCTGAACCGGGCACGCGGCATGCTGCGGGATCGATTGAAGGAGGCGGGATGCGCGAAGAGCGACGGGTAACGGAATGGCTGGCGGAGTATCGGGATTCGCTCGACGCAGTCTCGACGCCGTCCGCAGTGGAGGCTCGTTTGCGGGCGGAGGTCCGGCGGCGGCAGCGGGTATCCGTTTCGCCGTGGTGGCTTGCGGCCGGCGCGGCAGCGCTGCTCGCGTTGGGTATCTGGATTGGGCGTCCGCGCGCCGCGGCTTTACCGGCGCCGGTGGTCGCTCAGGCGCCGGCGGCGCTGCCGGCAGAGCCGGTGGAGATCGTGCAGCCAGCGCGGGTACAGCCGGTGGTGGTGATGCCGGCGCCGCGCCAAACCAGGCTCGCACAGCCGGCCCCGGCGCCGGTGGCGGTGTTCGTGATGTTGCCGGGCAGCGAGTACCTGCCGCCAGCGCAGGACGTGCAAGTGATGCGAGTGCGGATTCCGCGGACGCGAATTCAGTCGTTGGGCTGGCCGGTGAATGTCGACCGGCTGGAGGAGCGCGTCCTGGCCGATGTCCTGGTGGGGGAGGATGGCGTTCCGCGCGCGGTGCGTTTGGTGCAGTAGCCCGCCGCGTAAGCGGCGGGGCGTCGTGGCCGGTTGACCGCATAATTCGTGAACGTGCCCCGCCGCTTACGCGGCGGGCTAGTGAGCGGCGGGGAGGCATGGCAGGGCGGGTTACGAGATTTCGTGCAGTGTAAGAAGGAGAACAGAATGATGAAAAAGTATCTATTCATGATGGCGCCGGTGGCGCTGGTTGCCGGCCAGGTGGTTTCCGGCCAGGTGGTCCACGAGGATGTCGTGATCCACGCCCGGCCCGGCACGCTGACGGCGCAGCCGCGGCAGATCCGCATCGAATCGTCCGGCCAGGTGATCGGCGGCAACGGTATGATGCAGATGTTGCCAATGGATGTGGGCGGCTCCACGGTAAAGAACGCGCCGTATTCGGCCGAAGCCGTCACCGAGTCCGTACAGACTCTTACCGACGGCAATCGCATCACCCGCAAGAACACCATCAGCCAGTATCGCGACGGCGAGGGGCGCACGCGGCGCGAGTTCGAGTTACAGTCGATGGGCCGTTTGGGCGACGTCGAAGCCGGGGCGAACAAGTCGATCAGCATCAATGACCCGGTGGCGAAGGTCCATTATTCGCTGAATCTGAAGAACAAGACGGCCATGAAGATGCCCGCTGGCGACGGTATGTTCAACATCGCCCTGGCGGGGCCGGGCATGGCGTCGGCTACGACGATCCGGACCATGGAGCGTTCTCCAGGCAGCGAGCACATGATCTCGTTCACGACGAAGTCCGACGACGCCAAGGAAGAGGACCTCGGCATGCGCAATATCGAAGGCGTGGAAGCCAAGGGGACCCGCTCGACGCTGACGATCCCCGCCGGCGAAGTGGGCAACGAACAGCCGCTGAAGATCGTCGTCGAGAAGTGGTACTCCGAGCAGTTGAAGACCCACGTCCTCACCCGCCACTCTGACCCTCGCGTCGGCGAGACGACGCTGCGCCTCACCAACATCCGCCTCGGCGAGCCCTCCGCGTTGCTCTTCGAGGTGCCCGCCGGCTTCACCGTCCAGGACGCCGCCGTGAGCTTCCAGCAACTGAGGAAGCGTGCCGACGAGAAGCGGCAAGAGTAAACAGCCCGCTACTTCTGTGTGCGGCTCCGTTATCCTAAAGGAGCCGCACGCATGTCTTTTTCACCTGCCACCGCCATTGAGTTCGTGACCGCCCTGCCACCCGGCGAGGACGACAAGTCCCAGGAGCTAACTCTGGGAATGCTGCGCCACACGCCCGAGCCTCTTTCCCGCCATCAGTATCTGCCCGGCCACCTCACCTGCACCGGTATCGTTCTGCACCCCTCTCTTGAAAGCTTTCTTCTGATTCACCATCGGCGGCTGGACCGTTGGCTCGCGCCCGGCGGCCATGTGGAGCCCGAAGACGAGTCGCCGCGCGACGCCGCCGCGCGGGAGGTCCGCGAAGAGACCGGGGTGATCGTCCTGCCGGGCGAGGCCTTCCTGGCCGGCATTGACGTCCACGGGATTCCGCCCAAGAGCAGCGAGCCCTATCACCTGCACCACGACCTCAAGTTTGGCTTGGTGGCCACGGCGGCTGGCATTGCGCTGAGTGACGAGACCAAAGGCGTACGCTGGTGCGGCTTCGCGGAGACCGTCGAGATTCCGGCCTCCATTCGCCGTGCCGCGGAGCGTACGCGGGCGCACTACGCAGCCGGGTAAACTCGTGAGGCTTTAGTTCACTTTTTGGCCATCTAGTACTTCAAACACCGTACCATCGCCTTGATCGACTGTGACTCCTGTGGTAACTGCGTTCGCATCTCTCAAGAAGGTGAATTGAATGTCTTCGCTTTTCAGGAAGAACTTCGTTTCCGACTCCGGAAACATCTCGGTCTTCGCCTCGTTGTTGCGCCGGGAGAATAATTTCCCGTTTTCCAGGGTAATGAAAAACGTGCCCTGGGGATGAGGATATCTATATTCTCCGGTGTATCTGCTCAGCACGGACGAATCAAGGGAGATGGCTTGGCGCTCACGAGGAACCTCATAAGGAGTTCCGAAGATGATCGACGACAGGACGCCGCTGATCTTGCCCGAGGAGCCGCGTCCATTGTTACTCAAAACGATCACGGTTACATGGTCAGCCGGGTAGCGGGCGATGTAAGTGATGAAGCCGGCTAGATTACCGCCATGTGCGACTTCTTGCCTCCTATGTTTCGTGGCCGTCCAAAAGCCATAGGCGTAACTCTTGCCCGGGCGCATCGCGGTCCGCGGGGCGATCATTTCCTCAATCGACTTACGCGATAGGAGTTTCTCTCCGTAAAGAGCCTGATCCCATCGCAGCAAGTCTTCCGTCGTCGAGTAGATCCCGCCGGCGGCGTACAGCCCGACGAGTTCCGCGTAGGGCACGTTGGTGATCGGGGCACCGGGCAACTGCCGGTATCCAGTCGCACGATGTTTGATGATGCGGAGCGGATTTTCGTAGCCAGTCTGCGTCATGCCCAAGGGATTGAAGATATTCTCTTGTAAGAAGTCGCCGTAAGATTTACCCGAAAGGCGTTCGATGATGAAACCGAGGAGGGTATAGCCTGAATTCGCATACCGGAATTCTGTTCCCGGGGCGAACTCGAGCGGCTTCTTGCGGGTCGCCTCCAGCCATTGGTCCCAGGGAACGGGCAGCCCGCGGACGGCGCCCAAATCGGACGCCGTGGCACCCGGAATTCCGGACGACATCGACAGGAGTTGGCTGATGGTTACCGGCTGCCAGGCTGCCGGACAATCAGGGAGGTACTGGCAAAAAGGATCACTGACGTTCAGCCTCCCTCGCTCCTGCAGCATCATGATGGAGGCTGCCGTAAACTGCTTGGTCAATGACGCAATACGAAAAACCGTCTTCGGCGTGTTGGGAACGTCCAATTCGATGTTCGCCAGCCCGTAACCTCTACTAATGATCGGCTTCCCGTCCCGGGCCACGAGAATCGCCCCCATAAACCGCTCGACTTCGACAGCGGACTTCATATAGGCTTCGATATCTAACGCGATCTGCCGGTCTGACCGGGCAGCCCTTTGCGCTAAGGCGGACGGCCCGGAAAACACGCAAACGATCATCAGGGCCGGAGCCAGCACTTTGGACTTGATGGGCATAGAAACAGAACTACGGATGAAATTCTGTTTCGTCTTGCGGATGCTACTTCAGGTAGTCGCGGCTGATGATTTTGAGGTGGTGCAGTTCGTGGCCGGCGACAATGTAGCCGGCCGCGCGGACGCTTAGGGGGTGTCCGCTGGCGATGCCCTGGCGTAGCCAATCCTCGGGCCGGAAGCTACGAAACAAAGCCAAAGTGGCTTGGCGCAGGGCGGCGTATTCCTTGATGAGGTCGGCCCAGGAGAGCCGGTCCGCCGCGGCCATGCGGGCGTAGTCGTCCTGTTCGAAGCCCGGCAGTTCCTTCTGGTCGCCGCGGGCGAAGCGCAGGGCGCGGTAAGTGAAGACGCGTTCGGTGTCGTTCAAGTGATTGAGGACCTGCTTGAAGCTCCAGCGCTCGGCGGCCGGCCGCAAGCAGGACTCTTCCTCGCTGATGCCGCGCCAGAAGGTAAGCGTCTTGGCGCTCTGGGCGGGCAAGGTGATCAGCAGGTCGTCGCCCTCCACGTGGTCAATGTACGTGCGGTGGTACGGCAGTGATTCGGCGAACTCAGGACGGGTCACCTCTTCAGTTTAGTGTAGGCTCGGCTTAGAGCGATGTTAACGATTACTGAAGCGGACGTGCGGCGCCTGCTGCCGATGGAAGATGCGATTGAAGCCTTGCGCGGCGCCTTCGCGGCGTGGCGCGCGGGCGAGGCACAGAATCAGCCCCGCCGGCGGATGGTGCTGCCGGAGGGCGCTTGCCTGCACCAGTTGGCGGGCGCCTACCGCGGCTATTTCGGCACCAAGGTTTACGCGACCCATCCGAAACACGGAGCCTGGTTTCACGTCTTGCTTTATGACGCGGCAACGGCCAAGCCACTCGCCTTCTTCGAAGCGGACTGGCTCGGCCAGATCCGCACCGGCGCGGCCACGGGCCTGGCGACCGATCTCCTCGCACCCGCCGGCGCCAGCGTCGTGGGGCTGATCGGCAGCGGCTATCAGGCGGCCGGGCAATTGGCGGCCGTGCGCGCGGTCCGCAAGCTGACCGAGGTCCGCGTGTGGAGCCGGAACGCGGCCAACGCGGCCAAGTTCGCCGGGGAGCACGACTGCATCGCCACGGCGACGGCGGAAGAAGCCATCCGCGGCGCCGGCATCGTGATCACGGCGACCTCCGCGCGTGAGCCGGTGCTCGAGTCCGACTGGGTGCGGCCGAACGCGCACGTGAACGCCGTGGGGTCAAATCAAGCCCAGAAACGGGAACTGCCCTCCGCGCTGATCGCCCGGGCGTCGTTGATCGCGGTAGACTCGTTGCCGCAGGCGCAACTCGAGTCCGGCGACTTACTCCTGTCCGGGCTCGACTGGAGTGATCCGCGTCTCGTGGAATTGAAAGACGTCGGCCCTCGGCAGCCGGGTCTCTCGATCTTCAAGTCCAACGGGCTGGGCCTCGAAGATGTCGCGGTGGCGGCGCTCGTGTATGAGCGCATGCGCTAGAGTGCAAACTGCTGGACGAATTCAGTACCAGAACGCTCAATTTTTCCGTAGGGCAAAAATACTGGGCGTAATGCCGTTTTGACGATGTTAGTCTCTGTTTGTAGCTGAGGAGATAACCTATGAGAAATTCGGTATTCGGAGTGTGTTTTTCGGCGATGCTGCTCGCTTCGCAGGCGGCCATGGCGCAATGCCCAAACCCCCAGGCGGCGGCAAATCCGCTGTCCCTGATCACGAACCGGACGTGGACCTTTACCACCCAGGCCGCCGACTTCGGACCCAACGGGGCTGGCTCCGCTGGACGTTTCACCGCTACGGGAAGCGGCACGTCGGGTTTGCTGACGATCACTGGCTCTTTTTCGGACGGAAACGGCGGAGTAACTCGCGTCACTTCCATGAGTGGCCGCTTTCAGGTAAGTGCCGATTGCAGCGGTGGGCAACTGAGTTTCAGTTTTAGCGACCAGGCCATCCAATACGAATTCGTTTTTGCGTCGAACTTCAGCGAGCTTTACCTTGTCAGCACGACACTCTCAGGTGTCCAGGGATCGCCGATGGGTGACGCTGGCTTAACAGCACAGGTGCCGAGCCAGGCGGCGTTTTCGGGTGCCACCGTCTACGTTGGCCGAGCGAAGGGCCTCACTTCCACGGGATGCCCCGCGGGCGTGAATCCGCTTTCGGTGCTGGCCGGAACGTCGTGGAGCTTCCAGACGCAGGCGATCGGTTACGCCGGTGGATCTCCCCAGAGTGCCTCGGTCGGTACCTTCCGGGCCACTGCTCCCAGCACGCTCAGCATCGTCCAGACGGTGAATACCAGCGGTAGTGTAGCCCGGCTCGCCTCAAACTCCGGCCGCTTCTTCGTCAACGCCGACTGCTCCGGGGGCGACTTGCTCTTCAACCTCGGCGGCAACCCGTCGCAGTTCTCGTTCTTCTTTTCCGACAACAGCTTCTCGGAGATGGTGATGATTACGGACAACACCTCGAGTGGCTTTTACGGACCGCAGTTTCTGTTAGGCATCGCCAAGCGGCAACTGAGCTTTTAGCCTCTGCTGAACGCCGCGCGCCCTGAGCATGGGCTAAAATCGGGTTTCCGTGTCCGATCTCCCCATCGCCGCCCACGCTTCCGAATCCGCGGCGCAGAGTCTCGTCGAGACGGTGGCCGGTAGCGCGTCGTTTCGCAAGGCGCCGGTGTTGCGCGATCTCTTGCTGTACCTTTGGAAGCACCGTGGGGCCGCAGTCTCGGAGTATGCCCTGGGCACGGAGGTTTTGGGCCGTCCGGTTGGCTTCGATCCGAAAACGGACTCGGTCGTACGCGTCCACGTCTCCCGTCTGCGCACGCGGCTGAAGGAGTATTACGAGACCACGCCCGGCAGCGGTTTGCGGGTGCATATCCCGCCGGGTGAATACCGCCTGGAATTCGTCACGGCGCGGCCGGCACTGTCGTCGTCGGCGCACGAACCGCGACCGTCGCGGGGGAGGGCGGCCGTTCTTGCTCTCTCCGCCCTCTGTCTTCTGCTCGCCGCCGACAACTTGCGTCTGCGTTGGGCGCCGAAACCCGTGGAGCGCCCACGGCTGGAAGCTTTCTGGCAACAGTTCGCCCAGCCGGGCCGGCCACTGGGGATTGTGGTTCCCGCGCCCCTGTTCTTCCGTTGGGACGCCCTCGTTGCACGCGACTTCCGGGTGACCCGCCCGGAGGACTTCGCGCAGTCCCCATTTCTGGAGCGCCTGCGGCAGGACCATGGCCGGCCGGACGTCAGCCAGCTCTATACGATTGCCTCCGATACGGTGGCTGCATCGTCGCTCTCGCGCTACCTGGAGGACCGTGGGGTGCCCGCGTCGGTGCTGGATACGCCGGCAGTCTCGCTCACCATGATGGACACGCAGGATGCCATTCTGCTGCTTGGTCCGGGTTCGGCGAATCAGGTGGCCGGAGTGATGGACCGGCTGGGTTACGCCTTTACCCGGTCGCCGAGCGGCGTCAGCCGAGGCTTATTGGATCGCTCTTCCGGCAACGGGTTTCCGGCCCAGTCACTGTCCCCGATTCGCAGCATCGGCTACGGCGTAATCGCGTTGCTGCCGGGAAAGACCAAGGGGACCCACATTCTCGTGGTGGCTTCCAGCTTTAACCCGGCCCTGGTTTCGCTGTTGACTAATCAGACGGAGTTGGCGGGCCTGCAGGCCTTCCTGCAAGAGAAGAACACGGGGGCGTACTTCGAGGCGCTGATCCGGTATGAGCTAAATGCGGAGCGGGTGCTCGATGCGCGTCCCGTGGCCGCCCGCGCTCTAAAGCGTTGATCTGTCTACGTTACATCTGCGCTACAAAGGCTAACTACACCCCATTTGACTTCCCGCTGCTCCGTGCTTCGTGCCCTAATCCTAGGATATGACCGCGCTTCTGCTGCTGCTCCTCGCGGCTGACGACAATCTGGTGGACCGATTCGTCGACGCCAAGGCCAAGGCCGACCGCGTGCCAATGGCCGCCCCGGCCGGCGACGCCGAGTTTCTCCGTCGGGTCTCCTTGGACCTCACCGGACGTCTGCCGACCGTGAAAGCGGCGCGGGAATTTCTGGCCAGTCGCGACGCGGACAAGCGCCAGAAGATGATCGACTCCCTGTTTCCGCCGCTGCCGGTAGCCGGCATGCGGTCACTCAAGGAAGCGCCATTTCTCGACCGGTGGACGTACTTCTTCGACGACCTCTTCCGCAACGGGCAGTTGCTCGAGGAAGGCATTAACACGCAGCACGACTACATCTACAAGGTCCTCACGCTCAACCTGCCCTACGACGAGTTTGTCCGCGATCTGATCACCGCCACCGCCGTCTCTACGTGGACCGATGGCCCGGCCAATTTCATCGCGCGGAGCCATATCTTCGAGGGCGACGGCTACCAGATGAACCACGAGGACACCGCCGACGAGATCGCGATCAACACCACGAAGCTCTTCCTGGGGGTGAACGCCGAGTGCATCTCCTGCCATGACGGCGCGCATCATCTGGAGAAGGTGAATCTCTGGCTCAGCCAACGCAAACGCACTGAGTTCTGGAGGCAGGCGAGCTTCTTCGGACAGACGTTCATCTCACCGGTGTTCGGGCGCTCGCCCCAGTTTTTGGTGAAGGATACGGCGAAGGGCTACAACTTGACGACGCGCAGTTCGCTGCGGCCGGCGCGCAATCCCAAAGCCGACGTGACGCCAACGTTTCTGCTGTCCGGCGAGCGGATTCCGCCCGGCGAGAAGCCGCGCGAGGCCTACGCCCGCTTGCTGACAAGCCATCCGCAGTTCGCGCGCGCGACGGTGAATCTCTTCTGGGCCGAACTGATGGGGCAGGGCATTGTCGACGGCCCCTTCGACTTCGACTTGGCGCGGCAGGATCCGAAAAATCCGCCGCCGGCGCCGTGGACCTTGCAGCCGTCGCATCCCGAGCTACTGGACGTGCTGGCGGAGGACTTCCGCAAGAATGGGCACGATCTGCGCCGGTTGATGCGCCAGATTGTGTCTTCCCGCGCTTACGCCCGCACCATCGAAGCGCCGAAGGGCTGGCAACCCACGCACGAGAGCTACTTCTCGCGCCGCGTGACACGACGGCTTTCGGCGGAACAGACCTTCGACGCCATCGCGCAGGTGACGGGCGTGGCGCCGTCGTTCACTGTCACGTTCTCGAACAAGAAAGCGGCATCCGTGATGCAGACGCGTTCACCGCAGGACATCGACAAGAGTGACCCGGCGCTCTTCCGCGCTCTGCAAGCCTTTGGCCAGTGCGACCGCTACGCCATCGAAGCGGATCGTAAGCCGTCGATGGTGCAGGCAGCCATTCTGATGAACGACAAGCTGATTCGCGAACGCCTGGCGATTCAAAAGGGCAGCCGGCTCGAAGGCTTGCTACGGTCAGAATCGCCGGCGTCGAATGAGGCCGTAGTCGACGAGTTGTATCTGGCGGCCCTGTCGCGTCCACCGTCGGAGACCGAGAAGCGGCTGGGCGTGGAGTTGATTCGCGAGCATCGCGAAGCCGGCGCCGAGGATCTGTTGTGGATGTTAGTCAACCGTCTGGATTTTCTTTTTTACTAAGATGAAACTTACACGCCGCGAGTTACTCAGCCTAGGCGCCTTGTCGGTGGCGGGCTACGACTTACCCGAAGTATTCCAGCCGTTGAATGTCCACGCGCAGTCGCGCGTGACGCCGCGTGGGTCAGCGGATGCGGTAATTTTTCTCAATCTGCAAGGCGGCCCTTCGCAGATGGATATGTTCGATGTGAAGCACGGTAAGTGGGCGCCGGAAAACCGCGACGTGCGGCCGACACCGTTCGGCTACGAGTATCCTTACGGGCTGATGCCGAAACTGGCGGCGCACTTAGGCGACTTAGCCGTGGTGCGGTCTGCCCAGGCTTGGGAGACGGTGCATTCGCGCGGCCAGTACTACTTGCAGACGGGCCATGCGGTGAGTCCGGCGCGGGTGAAGGAGAGTCCGGCTTTGGGCGCGGTGATCGCGCACGAATTCGCGGGACAAGCCAAAAGCACTGACTTTTTGCCGCCCTTTGTTTCGATGAACTACGAGCCGACGACGATGTACGGTCCTTTGCAGGGCGAGGGTTGTCTGCCGGCGGACTGTGCGCCTCTGACGCTCGACTTGGCGAGCAAGAACCTGCCGTTTTTCGTGGAAGAGAAAGATCGCGCGCGGCTGCTGCGCCGCTGGGAAACCTTGCAGGCGATGGACTCTAGCCGCCTGTCGCTCGACGACGCCTCTCCGGTGGGCATGCGCCGCTTCGATAGCTTTTCCCGCGCCGTCTTCAAGATGATGAACACTCCGGCCATGTCGAGTGTGCTGAAGATGACCGACGAAGAGCGTGCCGCCTATGGAGGCACGCCTTTTGGCGACGCCTGCCTGATCGCGCGCAACATGGTGGCGGCCAAGGCCGGAGCACGTTTCCTCCTGGTGACGCAGCCGGGCTGGGATCATCACGGCAATATCTACGGCAAGCAAGGCCAAGGCGGACTCTATAAGACCTGTTCCACGCTGGACCCCGCCTTCGCCAGTCTATTGGCGGATCTGAAGCGGATGAAGTTACTCGAACGGACGCTCATCATCTGCATGGGCGAGTTCGGCCGTACGCCAGGCGAACTGACTCCCGAAGCGGGCCGGGAACATTATGCCGATACGATGTTTGCGGTATTCGCGGGCGCGGGAGTGAAAGGCGGCCGGGCGATGGGCGCCACGGACGCCCAAGGCGCAAAGATTACGGACTACGGCTGGAGCGCCAAGCGCCCGGTTTATACCGAGGATATGTGCGCCACCATCTACTCGGCGCTGGGGATTGATTGGAGTAAGCGCATTACCAAGACCCCTTCGGGCCGCGATTTTTTGTATGTGGATCCGGCGGCCGGGACGAAGGTCGTAAATTTTCGCGAAGTATCGGACCTATTTGCCTAAGACATGAACGGCGACGCGTTCGGCTTCGAGAATCCGGGTGTCAGAGGAGCGGGCGCGGACCACGACCTGGTAGGAGTCCGGCAGGGTACTCTGCCGGGTGCGCAGTTCTTTCGCCAGCGAAGTGAGATTCAGCAGCGAAGTGAGGTGTTCCATGGCGGCGTCGCTACCGTCGGAGTTGATCCCGGCGAAGAGGATGGTGCGGTGCGGGCCGGCGTCGGTACGTTTGGTGAGCACAGTGATGAGGCCGTAGTTGATGTTGCCGGGGCGGTCCCGAAAGAAGGCGCGTTGGCCGTCAGCGGAGACGACACCGAACTCCCGGCGCTCCGGCACGTAGCGTACGGCGAACCCGTCAGCGGGCTGCAGGGTAGCCGCGACGCGGCTGTACTCGGGGCGGCCGAGTACGACGGCATTCCGGTCGCGAATGTCGGCGGCGCCGGTGCGGTCGCTCACCAGGGTCTCGATCTGCACGCCGCGGCCACTGAGGAACGCCGCCAGGCGCACGGCGGCTTCGGCTTCGCCACCCAGGGGCGAATGAATGTTGGGATGCAGAATCAGATGCTGGGGCACGCGCGACGTCTGTTGACGATACCAGTCAGCAAAGCGCGGGTCACTGGGGACGGGCAGGCTGAACGGTGGATCCTTCTCGGGCAGCGGTTGATTGCCGAACTCGCGCACCCAAAGCTGCGGCGTGGTGGCGAGCAGCACGGTGACCGTGCCGCCCGGCGCAAGCAACGGACCCCAGATTTCGCGCGCAGCCCGTTCGCCCTCCGGCAACGGCCACAGGTATTTCGCGGCGAGACCCAGCGCCAGCAGGGCGAACACACCGGTGGCGAAGCCGGGCCAGAAGCGGGAGACCTTCCGTTCGGGCTCCTGGTCTACCGTGACAGCTACTTCGATAGGGACCGGCACGAAGCGAGCCCGGTAGCTGCCCTTGGGCAGCTCAATCCGCCAGCCTTCGGCGGACTGGAAGTGATCCTCCATGCGACGGCGCAGTTCGTGGGCGCGGGTGCGGACGGTGGAGTCGACTTCGGGGCTGTAACCGGCGGGGCGGCCGAGGGCATGGACCCCGATGGCGTACTCGCTGAGTTGGTCACCGCGGCCGGCCAGTTCTTCTTCCACGATGTAGCGCAGCATCTGCCGCAACTGGTCAGACCGGCCGAAGGCAGAGCTGCCGAGCAAGTCGTCCAGGATGCGCCGTTTGGCTTCGATTTCCAGCACTTCGGACCCCACAGGCATGCACAACAACGATACAACAATCTTTTAACAGGCGCTAGCCGCCTGAAACTAAGTAACTTACGTGACAACCGGAGCAAGGCAAAAAGATGCTGGCCGATGGTGTCAGGCACGTTTCAAGATATCCGGATACCCATGCAGAAGGAGTCTCAGCCATGCAGCTGTTTCGTTTCGTTTCGACAGGCCTAGCGCTCGCCGCCTGCCTTTTAGCGCAAACCGCCCAGATCACGGGGCGCGTCGCCGACGGAGGCGGCGCGATCATCGTGGGGGCGAAGGTCGCCGTGACGAACACCGAGACCGGCGTCCGCCGCGATCTCCTCACGAACCAGGATGGCTACTATACAGCGCCGCTGCTGGCGCGGGGAACCTACACCGTGGTGGCCCAGCAGACGGGCTTCAAGGAGATCACCCGCAAGGGACTGACGCTCGACGAAGGGCAGACGCTCCGGCTGGACTTTGCCATGGAGATCGGCCAAGTGAGCGACAAGATCGAAGTGTCTGGAGCCGCGCCGTTGCTCGAAACCGAAGGCGCGACGATCAGCACCGTGGTGACGAACCAGAAGATTCTCGATATGCCGACCGTGGGCCGGAACCCGCTGCAGTTCGCGCTACTGGTGCCCGGCGTGCGGGCCGTGGGTTCGTTTGGTGACTTGCCGGTGTCGGCATTCGGCGGCGGCCGCGCCTCTATCGCGGGCGGCGCGGCGGGCGTGAACAACTACATGGTGGACGGCATTGCGTCGGAGAATTTCACGTCGGGCAGCTTGCAGACGCCGCTCTCGGTGGACGCCACCGAAGAGTTCCGTCTGATTGTCCGCAATCCCAGCGCGGAATATGGCCGCACAGGCGGCGGCGTGATGAATCTGATCAGCAAGGCCGGCACGAATGCTTTCCACGGCAGCCTGTACGAGTTCAATCGCAACAAGTCGCTGCGGGCGAATGACTTCTTCAGCAACCGTGTGGGCCGCGCGCGGCAGCCCTTCAACTTCAACCAGTGGGGCGCCACCATCGGCGGGCCGATCAAGAAGGACAAGACCTTCTTCTTCTTCAACTGGGAGCAATTTAAGCAGCGTACCTTGGCCACCACCATTCGCAGCGTGCCCACCGCACTGCAACGCTCCGGCGACTTCAGCCAAACCTTGGCGCCCAACGAAGCGCTGGTGCAGATCTACGATCCCCTCTCCACGCGGACTGACCCGGCGAATCCCGCCAACCGCATCCGCGACCAATTCCCCGGGAATCGCATTCCGGCCAATCGATTGTCGCCCGTAGCGAGTGCCGTAAATGCCTTCTATCCGGCGCCCAACCAACCTGGGGCGCGCTTCACCAATGCGAATAACTTCTTTGGCCTGGGGTCGGCGCCGATCAACAAAGAGATCTACGGCCTACGGCTGGACCATTACTTGACCCCGACGCGCCGCATCGCGGGACGCTATACCTGGGATAAGACTTTCCAAGGCGTACCGAATTTCTACAATAATTTGGCAGAAACGCAGACTTCGGACTTACCCTTGCAGCGGCATAGCGCCTTCGTCAGCTTTTCCGACGCTTTGCGCTCGAACTTACTCGTGGATGTTCGCGCGGGCTTGAATTTCTACAATCCGAAACGGGTGACGCGTAGTTTCGGGTTTGACACGACGAAGTTGGCGTTACCCACGCGCTTCAACGCGTTGATGCAGATTCCGGGGTTTCCGCGTTTCGATATGAGCGACATGGCTTCGATTGGCGCGGACCAGGGCGACCAGCTTGTGCAATCGAATAAGGCGTTCAGCTACACGGGGTCGCTCACGTGGATCAGCGGTGCGCACACGGTGAAAATGGGCAGCGACAATCGCGTCTATCAATTGAACAATACGCAAGGCGCGGCCGGCGCGTCGTTTAGCTTCAATCGCGGCTTCACGCAGGGCGCGAATCCGAATACGGCCGGAGCCACGTCGGGCTATGGCTTTGCCTCTTTTATGCTGGGCACGCCGGCCAGCGGCACGGTGGGCTTCGGCGCGCCGGTAACCGAAACCGTGAAAAACTTTGGCCTCTACTTACAGGACGACTGGAAGGTGACGCCAAAACTGACGCTGAACCTTGGCATGCGCTGGGAGTATGAAGGCGGCATTACGGATCGCAACGGCGTGATCAGTAACTTCGACCCACAAGTGCAGACGACGCTGAATGGCCTGAATCTACGCGGCGGCTTGGCTTTCCCCGGAGTCGGCGGACTTTCGCGCGGTCATCGCGACGCGGAACTGACGAACTTCCAGCCGCGGCTTGGCTTCGCCTGGCAAGTAATCCCGCGCACGGTGCTGCGCGGCGGCTATAGCATCACTTACTTGCCCACCTCTGGCATCTGGGTAGGCATGGACCGGACGGGCTTCTCCTTGAATACGCCGCTGGTGTCTTCCGTGGACGGTGGCTTCACGCCCAATGAGACACTGGCGAATCCTTTCCCGAATGGCAAACTCCCGCCAGTCGGCAGCAGCCAGGGAGCGCTGACGTTGCTCGGCCAAGGCATTACCGGCAATTTACGGAATATCCAGCGCGGTTACGCGCAGCAGTGGGGTCTGTCGATGCAACATGAGTTCGCTGGGCGCTGGCTGGTGGAAGCCGGGTACATGGGCAACCGCGGAGTCCACTTGCCCAGCCGCCGGACCTTTGACTATCTGCCCGCGCAATTCCAGGCGTTGGGAACCCAGTTACAGCAGTTAGTCGACAACCCGTACTTTGGTACGATACCTGGCAACCTAGCGCTCGGCCAGCGGCAAGTAACTCGGGCTTCGTTGTTGGATACTTATCCGCAGTTCGCGGGCGCGACGGGCTACGCGACTTTGGCTGACTCGATCTATCACGCTGCTACGTTGCGGGTGGAGAAGCGATTCTCGCAGGGACTTAGTCTCTTGTTGGCCTATACTTTCTCCAAACTGATCGACAATAATCTAGGGGACGGCGGCAGTGGTTTCTCCGAGAGCGGCGACAACGGCGTGCGCAACTGGGATAACCTGGCCGCTGAACGCTCGGTCTCTTCCAACGACTTACCGCAGCGCCTGGTGCTGACCACCAGCTACGAGTTGCCTTTCGGCAAGCGTGGCCCGGCCCTCGTCAAGGGCATCATCGGCGGTTGGCAGATGAATGCGATTGCCAGTTTCCAAAGCGGCAACGTGATTTCGGTTACCCAGAATGGCACGGCCTTCGGCAGCAGTAAGCCCAACGCCGTGGGCGATCCGTCGCTGAGCGAGCCCTCGATTGACCGTTGGCTGAACCGGGCGGCCTTCGCGAATGCCCCCGCCTTCACCTTCGGGAATGTCGGGCGCAATTTGCCGCGTACGCGGAGCGACGGCCAGAATAATCTGGATTTCTCGCTGCTCAAGAGCTTCGCGTTCCGTGAGCGCTGGAAGTTCCAATTTCGCGCCGAGGCCTTCAACCTGACGAATACGCCTACCTTCGGCAATCCCGCCGCGAATATCGACGCCGGGAACTTCGGTACGGTAACGGGCTTCGCCGCGAATAGCCGGGCGCGGGAGTTGCAGTTAGCGCTTAAGATGTATTTCTAGATGCGTTTTCTTATTTCGCTCCTGTTCGCCGCGCTGCCCGCGGGCGCGGTGGACTTAGCGGTGTACGGCGGTACGGCCGCGGGCGTCATGGCCGCGGTACAGGGCCGGCGCATGGGCCTGAGCGTCGTCTTGGTCGCACCGGAACAGCACGTCGGCGGCATTGCCGTGGACGGCTTGGGCAGCAACGATATCAATAATCATTGGTTTTGCAACGCGGACGCCGTGGGTGGCTTGGCGGCTGAATACTACCGACGGATTGGCGCGAAGTACGGCCAGAAGGGACCGGTTTACCGCTACGAGTCGCATGTGGCGGAGGAAGTATTTGCCGGGCTGTTGCGCGAAGCCGGGGTAACCGTCCACCGCGGCAAGCGCCTGCGGGAGCCGTTGCGCTCGTCGGTGGAGAAGCAAGGGACGGTGCTGCGCGCCATCACGATGGAGTCCGGCGAGCGCATCGCGGCGAGCGCCTTTATTGACGCGACGCTGGAGGGCGACTTACTGGCGGCGGCGGGCGTCGCGACGACCGTGGGCCGCGAGGCGAATGCTCTCTATGGAGAGACCAAGAATGGCATCCGTGCGGAGACGACGCACGCGCAGTTCGCGGTCCGGGTAGATCCTTACCGCACTCCCGGCGACCCGCGCAGCGGGCTGATTGCGACCATTCAAGACGAAGCCTTCGGCACGCCCGGCGCGGGCGACAAGAATATCCAAGCCTTCTGCTTCCGCCTGTGCCTCACCAAGGATCCGGCGAATCGCTTGCCGATTGAGAAACCTGCCAGCTTTGATCGCGCGCAATACGAAATCTACTTTCGTTATGTGAAAGCCGGGGGGAAACTCTGGACGCCCACCGCGCGCCTGCCCAATGGCAAGACGGACCTCGGCAGTTGGCACGACTTGTCGGCGAATCTCTACGGCATGAATCGCGAGTGGCCCAACGGCACTTACTCGACACGTGAGCGCATATTTCGCGAGCATCGTGAATTCACGCAAGGGTTACTTTGGTTGCTCCAGCATGATCCGGAAATTCCCTCGGAGACTCGCGCCGCGTGGAAGGAGTGGGGCTTGCCGCGCGATGAGTTTACCGATAACGGCGGCTGGCCCCGGCAGTTGTATATTCGCGACGGCCGCCGCATGGTTTCGGACTTTGTCCTTACCGAGCACCACACACGGCGGACGAACGCGGTGCCCGTCGCCGATCCGGTGGCCGTGGCTTACTGGCCCACCGACACGCACAGCGTCCGCCGCATTGTGAAAGACGGCGCGGCTTACAACGAGGGCTTCGTTTTCGACGATAACCAATGGGGGCCCTTCGGCATCGCTTACCGCGCCTTGGTGCCGCGCCGCCAGGAAGCTACGAACTTACTCACCGCCACGGCGCCTTCGTCGTCGCATGTCGCCTACGGGGCGATTCGCTTGGAGCAGACCTTCATGTCGTTGGGCCAAGCGGCGGGCACCGCCGCCGCGCTCGCGCTCAGGACGAAGCGCGCGGTGCAGGATGTCGACTACGCGGCGCTGCGCGAACGTCTGGTGCGGGATGGCCAGGTGGTAACGTTGAATTCCGTCACCAGGTTGCCATAGGGAGTACTCCCTGCGGAAACGTAAGGTAAAGGCGGAGGCCCTGGACAACTGACTAAACTAAGGTTATGGGTGCAACGTCTGGTACGAACCTAACTCCTGAGCGTCCAAGGCTCAGTACTCACCAAAAGGCGCTGAGCGTCAACCTGGATCCGCTGCGATACGGGACCTTTGCGGAGATTGGCGCCGGCCAGGAAGTGGCGCGCTGGTTCTTTAAGGTGGGCGCCGCGGCCGGCACCATCTCGAAGTCGATTTCGGCTTACGACATGACCGTGAGCGACGCCATTTACGGCAAGTGCAAGCGCTACGTCTCGCGGGAGCGCCTGGAGCGCATGTTGGACTACGAGCATAGCCTGAACGTGGAGCGGTTGGGCGTTTCGCGCGGCGATGCGACGGCGTTCTTCACCTTCGCCGACACGGTGTCCGCGATGAACTACAAGGGCACGAACGAGTGCCACGGCTGGATGGGCGTGAAGTATCAGGCCTTCCCCGGCGACGCGGACAACACCATCATCATTCACATGCGGATGCTCGATAAGGAGAATCCGTTGCAGCAGGAGGCCTTGGGCATCCTGGGCGTGAACTTGCTTTATGCCGCGTTTTTTCTGCATCACACGCCCGACGTGATGATCGAATCGTTGCTGGATAACCTGACGACGGATCGCATTGAAATCGACATGATTGACTTCTCCGGCATCGAGTTCCGGCGGGTGGACAATCGCGTGATGAGCTTGAAGCTGGTGCAACTCGGGCTGAGCGGCGCGGCGATGTTTGGGCCCAAGGGCGAAGTGTTGCTGCCGGCCGAAGTGCTGCGGAAGCGTCCCATTCTGGTGGAACGCGGCAGCTTCCGGCCCGTCACCAAGGTAAACATCGACATGATCGAGAGCGCGCACACGCAGTTCTCCGAGGAACCCGAGGTGCAGGGCAAGGAAGTGGTGGAGCTGATGGAAATCACCATGCGCAACCTGCTCTCCGACGGCAACATCGACCTGCGGGACTTCCTCGCCCGCGCCGACCTGCTCTCCACGGTCGGCAAGACGGTGCTGATCTCGGACTACTTCGAGTACTACCGGCTGGCCGCCTATTTGGGCCGCTATACGAATGAGCCCATCGCGGTGACGATGGGCGCGCAAAGCCTGCGAGACCTCTTCACGGAGCAGTATTATCAGGGGCTAGAAGGCGGCATCCTCGAAGCCTTCGGCCGCCTCTTTACGCGCGATCTGCGCGTCTATGTGTATCCCCTGCTGGAGCCGTCCGGCGAACTGACGACGGCGGAGAACATCAGTATGCCGGACGAACTCGGCAATCTCTACCGGCATTTGATGGAACGCGGCCGCATTCGGGGCTTGAACAACTTCCACCGCGACTTCCTACACATCTTCTCGCGTGACGTGCTGCGGCGCATTAAGGATCAAGATCCGGCGTGGGAGACGATGGTACCGCCGGAGATCGCCGAGGTGATCAAGAAGCGGCGCTTCTTTGGTTGGCGCGAAAAAACCTAATTGACGCGTCCGGCGAGATCCAACATACTCGAACAATGGAGCCAGTAAACACGCGTAACGTCAAGGCCCCGCTTTCGCCAGCGGCGGAGCAAGCCCCGCGAACGTCGGTGCGCGTTCTGGGATCGGCGCGGGGCCAGTACTCCTTGCCCGCTGGCTGGGAAGCACCGATGTCCGACGCCGAATATGAGGCGTTCTTGGGCACGCTCAGCACTCTTTAGGTGACCTCGCTACGATTGAGGCGAAGCTTGATGCGGCTTTGAAGCGCCTATGATGGTAGCCATGCTGACCCGGCGTTCCCTCCTCGGTGCTGCTTCCCTCCTGAAAGCCGCGCCCCGGCGCCCCAACGTCCTGCTGCTTACCGCCGACGACCTTAACTACGACAGCCTCGATATCCTCGGCGGCATCGCCAAGAATCTCACGCCCAACCTGGACCGCCTTGCCGCGCAGGGCATGCGCTTTGAGCGGGCGCATGTGACGGTGGCGGTGTGCCAGCCCAGCCGGTCCACGTTGATGACGGGACGCTATCCCATCCATCACGGGGCCGAAGGCTTTTCGCCGATCCGCGATGGCGTCCCCACGCTGACGGGCGTCCTGCGCGAGGCCGGCTACTTCAACGGCATCTTCTCCAAGACCGTCCACTTGGCGCCGATCCCGCGATTCTGCTGGGACGTCCTGCACAAGCAGGACGACCTGGGCCGCGGTCGCGAGCCCGCCAAGTACGCCGCCGCGGCCAAGAGCTTCTTCGCCGCCGCGAAAACCGCAGGCAAGCCCTTCTTCCTGATGGCCAACTCCGACGACCCCCATCGCCCCTTCGCCGGCAGCGAGCAGGAGCGCCAACAATACGGCCGGACGACGGACTTCACGCGTCTGGTGAAGCCGGAAGAAGTGACCATCCCGGGCTTTCTGCCAGACCTGCCGGACGTGCGCCGGGAACTGGCGCAATACGCGACTTCCGTGCACCGCTGCGACCAGACCATCGGCGCCATTCTGCAGGAGTTGGAAGCCAGCGGCGAGGCGGCCAATACGCTGGTAATGTTCTTGAGCGACAACGGCATGGCGCTGCCCTTCGCCAAAACCAACTGCTATCTGCAGAGCACCCACACGCCGTGGATGGTGCGCTGGCCGGGCCGCGTGAAACCGGGCCAGGTGGAACGGAAACACTTCATCAGCGGCATCGACTTCACGCCCACCGTGCTCGACGCCCTCGGCTTGCCGCCGCTGGCCGGCGTGGACGGACGCAGCTTTCTGCCGTTACTCGCGGGCAAGAAACAGTTGGGCCGCGAGCACGTCTTTACCTACTTCCACGAGACCTCCGCCCATCGCCGTTTCGAGATGCGCGCCGTACAGGATGGCCGCCATGGCTACATCTGGAATCCTTGGGTGGATGGCAAGATTCGCTTCAAGAACGAAAGCCAGGCAGGACTGAGTTGGAAGGCCATGGCCGCCGACGGCCTCAGCGGCCGCGCTGACTTCTACGAACTACGCACGCCTGAAGAGCTGTATGACTATGTGGCGGATCCGCATGGCAAGCAGAACCTGATTCAGAGTGAACCCGCCGTCCGGGCGCGTTTGCGCGGTGTGTTGCGGCAACACTTGCAGGAGACCCAGGATCCGATGTTAGCCCAATTTACTGGCCCGTAAGCAGAACGTTGGCGCCGTCACCGTGGGCTTCTCGCACCAGCGGCAGACGGCTTCCACGATCCTGCGCCCGGCGGCGGGCCCTCACTTCTTCAGCAACGCTGGCCAGTTCTGGATCACCGTCAGCCGGTCGGTGACGTTCCGCTGCGTGATGGCGAGAATGCGCTGGCCGTCAGCGGAGACGTCGTAAGTGTAGGTAGGCACCCGGCGCATGTGTGGGTTGAAGAGCAAACGCACCTCGCCGGTCTCGAGTGAGCCGTTTCGCGGCGTCACCTCCGCGGTGGCTAACTGGCCGCCCCGCGTCAAGAAAAAGAGCTCCCGCCCATCGCCGCGCCAGCGGGGAAACGAACCGCCCGAGACGGACACTTGCCGGGGGACGCCCGGCCCGGGAAACGGCGAGACGTAGATCTCGTCGCGGCCGGTGTCGTCGGCCTCGTAGGCGAGCCAATGCCCATCTGGCGAGAACTGCGGATGCGATGCACGAGGGGAGACGTGGGACAACAAGTACGCCTTCGACTGACCCGCGGCGGCCAGCGGCTCGGGCAGACTCTGAACTCCTCTGGCGCCCTTGGAACCAAAGAAGAGCAGAAACCGGCTGTCGGGAGAGACGCTGAACGACTGGCCACGGAACTCGCCTTCGTAGATCAGGTCCTCCGGGCCGGTGCCATCGGCGCGCCTCCGGAAAAGCTGAGCACGCGTGCCCGCCGAGAGAAAGAAGGCCATTCGTCCGTCGGGAGACAGGAGCCCGTAGTTAGCTCGGTTGGTCGTGCTAACGGGTGTTCGCAGTCCGCGTGCAGGATCCACCAACCAGACATTCAGATTCTGCTGCTGATCCTGGATCGAGACAGTGAGACGGGTGCGATCCAACGACAAATTCACAGACAGGAAGGCAGCCGGTTCCCCGAGCAGCCCGGTTCGATTCCCCCTCCGGTCGAACCAGGAAAGATCGGAGAAGTACCTCGATCCGGAAGCGTGCACCAGCAAGCCCGTGGCGGATGCGGAAAAGCCCCCCAGCGTCGCAGGGCCCCCGCCCGGCACGGGCTCGACGACCGGGAAAGCATCGCCCGAAAGGGCCACCTTCTGGAGATCGAAGGGTTGCGCCATCAATATCTCAGACCGCAAGTAGAGCAGGTGGCCCGCCGAGTAGATGGCCCCGGAATCGGCGGCCTCGATGAGTTTCGTGTTCCCCGTTCCGTCCAATGATCCCAGGTGGATCGTCTTCGGCGCCGCGAAAGCTCCGCCGGCTCCCACCACGAACAGATAGTGTTGGCCATCGGGAAGAAACCAGGGCCGGCGGTGGGTGAACTCCTGGTTGGCCAGTTTCGTCGCGTCGGTGACGGCGCCACCGGAAGCAGAGACTCTTTTCAGCGGCCCCCTGCCCGATCCGTCGAAGAGGATCACTCCCGCGGAACTCCAACTGGCTCCCCGTTCTGTCCCGTCCGCCGTATTGGCCAGGGTGAGAACCGGTCCGCCCGCCGCGTCGATCCGCTTTAATTGACCTCCCGCGAAGAAACCGATCGATTTCCCGTCCGGCGACCAGAAGGGATCGGCGGCCCCGTCGGTCCCCGCCAAAGGGACCGCGGCGGCCGCATCCAGCGGACGTACCCAGAGTTGGAGTTTGCCTTCGCTATCCTGGGCTCGGAAGACTACGCGTTTCTCGTCCGGGGACACGGCAATCGAGGTCCCGTCGTGGGAGACGTTGGCGGGAAGAGCCAGATCGGTGCGGATCAACGGCGTCGCGATTGGCTTTTCGCCGACGCGCGTGAACGCGAGCCATGCCGCGACCAAGGCCGGCAGCGCAACGGCGGCAATCCAGGGCCAACGCGAACGGTTGGACGCCGCCGCAGCCTCTTCGATGGGTGGCGTGCGGAGGTCGAGGACGATGTCGCGCATGCTCTGATAGCGGTCGTCGGGATCCTTGGCGAGGCAGCGCCGGGTGAGCTTCTCGAGCCACGACGGCGTGAATGGCTCAATCGCCATCGGCGCCGGCTCGGCGGACAGGATGGCGCCGACGAGGCTCGTGTAGCTCTTGCCCTCAAAAGCCTTGCGACCAGTGACCATCTCGTAGAGCACGGCGCCGAAAGCCCAGATGTCGGCGCGGGCGTCCGATTCCTTGCCTTCGAAGAGCTCCGGCGCCATGTACTGCGGCGTGCCGAGTACGGTGCCTTCGCCGGTGAGCGCCATGGTCAGGGTCGCTTCGGTGGGCGCGGGCTTCTTCGACGCGGACTTGGCGAGGCCGAAATCGAGGACTTTGGCGCCATCGCGCGTCAGCATGATGTTGCCGGGCTTGATGTCGCGATGCGTCACCCCGGCGCGATGCGCGCGGTCCAACGCATCCGCGATCTGGGCGGCGTACTTCAGGGCTTGGTCGAGCGGCAGCGCGCTTTTGTTGAGGCGCGACGAAAGAGTCTCGCCGTCGACCAGTTCCATCACCATATAGCCCGGGCCGATGTCGTGCAGGGTGCAGATGTGCGGATGATTCAGCGAGGCGACCGCGCGGGCTTCGCGCTCAAAGCGGAGCCGATGATCCTCTCGCGCGGCGATGTGCTCGGGGAGCACCTTCACCGCGACCGTGCGGTCCAACCGCGTGTCGCGCGCTTTGTAGACTTCGCCCATGCCGCCCGCGCCGAGGGGCGCAAGGATCTCGTAGGGGCCGAGTTGGTCGCCGGCGGAGTAGGGCATGTAACGAGTTTCAGTTTAGCGGATCGGCCGCGTACTTCGCCGAATTCTTGCCGCCACCTCGTTGCTTACTGGCCCGTAAGCAAGACGGTGGTGCGTAAGTCGCCCGCTTCGATGTCGAAGGCGTTGGTACCCAGCGCAAGGGTTACCGTCACCACATAGAACCCCGTGTCGACGGGGGCCACGGTGACGACGCGGCCGGCGACGCCGCCGCGCGTGACCGCCGTCACCGTGGGCTTCACGCCGTTGGTGAAGAGGCCGGCCGAGTCCGTCACTTGCACGACGAACTGTAGTCGGGCGCCGACGCGGGCAGAGTCGTCAGCCAGTAGCGGGGTCAGCGCCGCGGGCGTGTCGCTGCCGACGCCATGCCAGTAGGGGACGCGAATGGCCTGGCCGGTGCGCTCGCTGAGCGCGATCAGCCAACCCTGGTATGGACCGGGCGCGATCCCCGTGCCGCTGAACGCGACGTTGATCGCGGCGCGCCCTCTGGCGGGCAAGTCCAGCGCGGCCGGCACCTGAGGCTGCACGTTACCGTCCAGCGCTTGCACGCTAAAGGTGAGCCGGTCCGGTTCGCCAGCCAGGTTATCGAAGGTGAGAATGCGGGAGACGTCCACGGTGCCGGAGGAAGCCGAGAAAGTGAGCGAGACCGGGTTGGCGGTGGTGACGGCCACGGCGGCGGCGCCGACATTCACTAGCCCGGCGCCGCCTTCTTGCGGCCGTATGACACGGCCGTTGCGCTCCACGGTGTCTGCGGTATTCACGAGCAGACTGCGGTACTGCGCGGCCGTCAGGCCGGGGCGCAGGCTCTTGAGGACCGCGGCGGCGCCAGCGGTAATCGGCGCCGAGAAGCTGGTGCCGTTAAGCATCGTGTAGCCATTGGCCGAGTAGATCTCGCCGGTGGCAAAGGTGCTCTGCGTGGGCAGATAGACGTCCTTGCCGACGGCGGAAACGTCGGGGCGCACCATCAGGTCAGCCGCGGGTCCGCGGGAAGAGAAGCCGGCCAGGCGATTCGCGTCGACGATGACGGGAGAGACGCGGAAGTCGAGTTGCGTGCCCGGCGCGGCGTTGTCGCGCAAACGGGCCTTGAGCGCGAGCCCGTCCTGGTTGCTGAGCATGAGGCCCGGTAGAGTAGCTTGGCCCATCGACATGCGGATGGCGCCTTCGGTGGCGTTGTTGTTGTAGAGCAACGCACCCACCGCGCCGGCGGCGGCGGCGCGGTTGAGCTTTTCCTCAAAAGTGCAGACGCCGCGCACGATGAAGGCGACGCGTCCGGCCAGGGCGCGCGGGGCATAGGCCGAACAGCCCTCGGCATTGTTGAGCGTCGCCGTATCCAATAGCGGCCCCGATACCCCATCGGCATCCATCGCCCGGTCCCCGGCCAGGCCCAGCAACGGGCCGGCGCCTTCGACACGCGCGGCGGCGGAAAACAAGCGGTCATTCCACAGCGCGCCCACTTGCAGCATGGCCGAAGTGGTGGACACGGAACCAATCGTATTCGGATCGGGCCCCGAATTGCCCGCCGCGCCGATTACGATCACGCCGGCTTTCTCCGCCCGCTCAATCGCGGCGGTGATGGGAGACATGCCGGTCGGCGTCGAATAGGCGTAGCCGATGCTCATATTGATTACGTCCATCCCGTCGGCGACCGCGTCGTCAATGGCCAGCACCAGGGCGTCGCTGGTCCAGACGTTGCCGGTGGCCGTGGGGCCAATCTTGTAGATGCCGAGTTGCGCGCCCGGCGCGGCGCCCGAAATCGCACCCTGCGGCGCGTTCTGCATCACGCCCGCCGCCGTTCCCGCCGTCGAGGTACCGTGGCCATCGCGATCCGCCGCGGACGGCGTGCGCACGCCCTGCAAATCCTGGTAGTTGCGAATGACGATGATCTTATTGCCGGTGAGCGCACGGTCAGCCTCGGCGCGGACTTTCGGGTAGCCGTCGGGAATGGTGAGATCAGAGGTCTGGAATGCCGGATGACTGGCCTCGATGCCCGAATCCATGATGGCGATCTTCATGCCGCGGCCACCGTTGGCCTGGCCGCCCGACAGATTCCACGCGGCCGGGAAATTCGACCGGCTCAGCGCACGGTCCAGCAGGAAGATGCCCTCAATTACCGGATGCACGGCCTTCACGCCGGGTACTTGGCGCAACTTGGTTTCATCGGCGTCGCGCACGACGATCGCATGCTCGGACTGACCTATGACTTCGGCGCCCAACTCCCGGGAAGTAAGTGCCGCGCGGGAGCCTTTGCCGGCGTCTTCCATTTCGACAATGAAGCGGCCCGGCACAATGTTCTGGGCCACCGCCGAGTAAGTGAGTAAACAGGCGAAGAGTAAGCGATACACGGAATATGATGTCCTTTTGGAAATACTGACGGCTTACTACCTATTTACAGAGTACAGCGTAAAGAAAACTTTACCCTACCGTTACTGCTACTGAACAGTGACGAAAGTACCAGGGGCATCCGCTCCGTTCACCGTGCAGGTGACGGGCTGCCTTCCCGTGGGCGTGTCGGCCGGCAGAATCACATTCACCTGATAGAGGCCGACGTTACCTGGGGCGAGGCCCGAAAAAATTACCTGCGCCGGACGGCCGCCAATCGTGACTACCGGTTGAACCCGCGTCGTCGCCAAAGGTTGCGACGGAGAAACCTCGCCGGAGGCCGGCCGGTTGTCTACTGCGCCGAGTCCATTGAGGTAGATCTGCAAAGCCGCGCCGCGCCGGACCGGATTATTCGCGCCCACGACGCGGAAGTCGCCATCGAGAGCGGCTACCGAGCGTTGGCCATTCGCCTCCGTATATTCGAAGAACGCGGGCGACTGGTTCGAGATCGGCAGTTGAATCACCCCGGATTGTCGTTCGCCTAGCGATACCTTCATCGAAACCGTCGTGAGCCCTTGCACTTCCCAGGGAATCTGCACGTTCACCTGCGACGGGCTGACAAAGTGCAGCCGGCCGGGAACACTAATCCGGTTGGCCTCGCTATCGAAGCTAACGCTGACGCCGGCCAGCGAAATGGGCAGATAGGGCGTCGCGAAGACCTTCAGCGTATCGCTGAGCGCTGTGCCGAAGATGGAGATGTAGCTGCCGGGCGCGAAACCCTGCGTAGCCGTAGCGCTTTGATTGCTGGCGGCATTGGTGACCCCGCTCAACGCCGCGACGGGCTGCGCCCGGGACGTACCCGTGAATTCATACTTCAAGTTCCCCGCGGCGACTTCAAAGGCCACCGGGCCCACGCCATTCATGATGACTCTACCTTCCACGACGCCGAACCGGTCAGTATTGAGGGTGGCGAAGGTAAAAGCCGCCGGGCCGCTGGTGATGCGCCGCGTGGTGCTGGCGTCTATCACCGGCACGCCGAAACGGTCCAGCACCTTCAGGCGGAAGTCGGTTTCAAAACCAGGCGTGAGAAAAAAGCCGTCGCCCGCCAGCGGCACGATGTTATAGGGCACGCCATCGCCCACCAGGAACAGATACGGGATGCGCAGGGTCGTGGATTGCGCGTTCTGCTGACTAATCCGGACAAATCCAGAGTAAGATCCCGGCGGCGGTTGCGTGCCGGAAAGGCGCAGACTCAGTTGCGTGGAGCCGGCCGGATTCATCGTGAAGTTAGTAACGGGCGCGCCATTCAGTAGAGCCGTCAAGCTCATCGTCGTATTTTCGACCGGTTGAAACTCAATGCTGAGCGTAAGTGGGCCGTTGGTGGTATTGCGAATTACCAGTCCGCGATTGAGCGTCGTGCCTTGGCGCACCACACCGAAGGGTAAGGTAGCGGGCTCCACGGAGAAATTCGTATTTAGCGCATTGGACACATTCAACTTACCGGCACCCGCAGCCGTCACGCGGGCCGGCACTTCTCGATTGTTGTTATTGAAGTCGACTAAGCCGCTCAGATCGGCGGAATTGACGACCGCGGACTTAATCTGCTGCGGCGTCAAAGCGCGATTGCGCTGTTTCACCAAGGCCGCAGTGCCCGCCACGATCGGTACGGCGAAGCTCGTCCCTTGCGCTACTTGAAAGCCGGTGGGGCTGTAGAGACTGCTATTCGGATCGTAGGATTGGGTGGCCATCAGTAAGTCCGTGCCGGGGGCCACTACTTCAGGCTTGATCAAAAAATCGGTGTCCTTATTGTTAGCGCCGTCGCCAATCGCCGGCCCTTGCGACGAGAAGCCGGCGATCTCGTCGGCCTTGTCACTCACCTCGCGGAAGGCCGGATCAATCGTCCCGACGCGATCCGGATTCGCCGCGAGATACGCGCGGAGGGCCTTGCCCGCCGTACTGCCGATGACGGCGAGCGGAATGGCGGTATCTTCGAGTCCATTGGCGCGGAAGACAAAGTCGTTGCCATCGGTTTGTTCGAGAATTACGCCCACCGCGCCGGCCGCCGCGGCGAAGTTTACCTTTTCGGCGAAGGTGCAATTGCCGCGCCGGATCACAGCTAGGGTGCCCGTTAAGCTACCGTTGGCCAACGGCCGGCAAACGCGCCCCGAGCGATCGTCATCGAGCGGCGTAGTGTCGCGCAGCGGCGCCGACAAAGTTCGCGCCAACTGCGGACCATTGCCCAGGCGTACGTTGGCCGAAGAACTCGGCAGCCCGGAAGAGGACAAGGTCGCGCCGGGGACGGTGAGCGTTTGAAACCAGACGTGGCTATTTGTTGTGGCGCCCACCGTAATCGCGCCGGGCGCCGTGCCGGGGCTTTGGACGGTCCCCAGCGCGGGATAGTTGAACGTGACGTCGCCATCGTTACCTGCGGCTACCACCACGGTAATTCCAGGCGACGCGGAAGTACCCAAGGTCGCATTCTGAATGGCGTCGGCTTGGATATCACAAATGGAGTTCGGTTGGTCAGTGCAGAAGCGCTCCACCGCCGGCCAGAAGGCGGGAGAGCCCAGGCTCAGGGTGACAATATCCATACCATCCGCGCGGGCATCGTTCAGCGCGGCGATAATGGCATTGGGGTAAGTACTCTCATTTACTCCGGGCGAGCCGAAGATCTTGTAATTACCCAAATAAGCCTTCGGCGCGACGCCGGAAAGAAAGACTCCAGAAGCGGGCACCCGCACGCCCGCGGCCATCATCGCGGCCATGGTCCCGTGGCCCACCCGATCCCGCGGAGTTACATCGTCCGGCCGGGTATCGGACGGCCGCGTGCCGAATTGGAAATTGAGTAAGTTGACATAGCTGCGCGCGACAATTACCTTGCTATTCGTCCAATTGGCGCAGTCACCGATTTCTGCGGGTCCACAACGGGGAAAACCAGCGGGGGCCGTCAGCGACGAATCCTGAAACGCGGGATGCTGATGATCGATGCCGCTATCGATAATCCCAATGCGGACTCCCGCGCCGGCGTTCGCCTCGCCCCCGGTGATGCGCGCCCAGCCGCCGCGCGCGTTCACCAGGTCCAGCGCGCGATTGGCCAGCAGCTTCATGGGCCGCAACCGTTCCACACGTTGCACACCGGGCAGTGCCCGCATCGCTTCGGCTTGCGCCGGCGACGCCAGAATGAAGATCGCGTTGACCAAATCCTGCTCGCTGCTCATCACCCGCCCGCCGAGCTTCTCGATGCGCGCCGAAAGGTTCTGCTGCGATGCCGCCAAGCGCGTGCGCGTCACCTTCGCCTCGGCGGTCGCCGAAGCCACGCGTCCCGGGTGCTGCACCGCCACTGGCGCGTCCTGCAGCACGACGGCATACCGGGCCAGATCTCCGTGTCCTCGCAGACCTGGATTGGATTGGGCAAAGGTGATCGCGAGGGAGGTACACAACAAGGTGAGCAGGCGCATAGTTTAATCTTAGGACGGTCCCTACCTGGCCTTCGTTTCAGTACAATTCGGGAATGGGGCCGGAGATCGAAGCCGCCAGGTTAGACGATTGCCAGGCTATTGCCGAGGTACACGTCCTTTCCTGGCAACACGCCTACGCGGGCATCCTGCCGCCCGCCGTGCTGGCTGACCTGTCGATCGAACGCCGCGCCGTTATGTGGCACGAGGCGGTAACCAACGGGTCGCCGAAGGTACTGGTCGCGCGCCGGGGCGGCGACGTCGTTGGCTTCATCGCCTATGGTGCCTGTCGCGACAGCGGCCGTACGGAGTGGGGCGAAGTCTGGGCACTCTACCTCCACCCGGAGCATTGGTCCCGCGGTACCGGCCGGGCCCTCTGGCTCGCCGCCGAAGCCGGTCTCCGCGACTATCGCGCGGTCAGCCTCTGGGTACTGCGCCAGAATGAACGCGCCATTCGCTTCTACCGCGCCGCCGGATTCCGCCTCGACGAAGCCGCCGCACAGACGCTCGAAATCGGGGGCCAGGCTTTCGAAGAGGATCGCTACGTGCGGGAGCGGCAGCCATGAAACCCGGCGGGGCCTATTTCGCGCTTGTCTTCGGAGCGGGCTTTCTGCTGGCGTTGATCCGGATTCCGCTACTGGTCCCGCGCTTCGGGGTCCGGGTGGCGGAGCTGCTGGAAATGCCGGTAATGTTGGTCGTGATCTGGTGGGCTGCCCGCTGGATGGTCCGCCGCTTCGCCGTACCCGCATCCGCCAGGCTGCGCATGGGCTGGGTGGCGCTCGCCTGCCTGATCACGGCCGAGTTAGCGGTAGCCGTGCTTTCGAGCGGCCAGTCCCCGGCCGCGTACATCGCCAGCCGCGACCCGGTCTCCGGCTGCATCTATCTGGCGATGCTCTTGCTCTTCGCCTGGATGCCCAGGCTATCCGGTTAGAAGCTATACCGGACGCCGAGTTCAGCCGCGAATGACTTCGGCACGACGTTGGACGCGCCGGCGTACCAGCCGTTCGGCGTGCCGAAGGCGCCACTTTGGACATTGCCCACGTACGAGTTGCCGAAGTTTGCGCGGTTCGTCATGTTGAAGAACTGGCTGAGGAACTCGATGCGGTGCCGGTCCGCGATTGTGAAGATCTTCGAAACCCGCATGTCGAGTTGGAAAAAGCTCTGCCCGCGGACGGTGTTGTAGTCGAGCATCTTCAGGGTGCCGTTGGCCACACCCGCCCGCAGGTTGGCGGCGCTGGTGGTTTTATTGGCGAGGTAATTCGTGGGGTCGCTGACGGGCACGACGACGCGGTTGGTGCCATTGCCCGCGCCCTGTCCGAGCCATTGCGAGCCCTGCGTGATGGAATACGGCTTGGCGCTGGCCAGCACGACGATGGGCGCCAACTGGATGCCGAAGGGCAGCGTCACGATGGTGGAACCGGTCCAGCGATTGCGCTCGTCGTTCGGGGCCGGGCCGAAGTCGAAGCTTGGGAAGAGGGTGCGGGCGTCCGTGGCGACGTTGCCGAAGGCGGCTGGGCCGCCGGCAAAGGCCAGCGTCTTCGAAAGGACGTAGTTGGTGTTCACCGAGAAGCGCTTCGCCAGGCGGCGCCGGTAGCTGACGTTCATGGCGCGATAGCTGGAGCGGCCAATCGAGCTTTCGACGATGATCTGGTTCAGGCGCGGCAGTCCGGCGGCGTCAAAAGCGGCGTCATAGGGACGGGAGTTGCCCAGTTCCGGACGAATGTAATTGATGTTCTGGCGCTTGGCTTCGCGCAAGCCCTGCACGAAGATGCCTTCCACTTCCAGGACGCTGCCTGGATTCAACTGCCAGGCGTAGCCCAGGTTGAACTGGTGGTTGTAGGGATTGACGAAGTTGGGGTCGACGAGGCGGCCTACCGCGCCCGCGGTCAATCTCGTCGAACCAGCGCCGAGCGAGGGCAGCGGATCCACGCCGTAGCGGAACTGGCCCAGCGGCTTGTTCACCCCAGGGACGATACCCGTGGGGTCAGCCGCCCCCGTCGAGGTGATGGAGAGCGTTTGCGTGAAAACCGTGTCGTTGGCTTGTTGCAGCATGAAGAGCGGAATGTTCTGGAACGTCTGGCCGAAGTAGATTCCGTAGCCACCGCGCAGAATGTGATTGCCGCCGCCCGTCAGGTCGAGGGCGAAGCCGATGCGCGGGCTGAAGTTGTTCAGATCGTTCTTGGGCAGTCCCGCCGCGAACGGCGAATTGACCGCCTTCAAGGCCTGGTAGGTGCGGCTCTGGCTCTGCACATTGCCGCCCTGCAGGTTGTAGTCGGCGTCCCAACGGACGCCCAGGTTCAGGCTGAAGCGGCGCGAGACCTTAAAGTCGTCCTGCACGTAAAAGCCGAACATCTTCGCGTTGCGGTCATTGAAATAGGGATTGCCCGAGGAGCCGCTCATGGCCGAGATCGCGCCTGGCGTGGCAAAGCCTTGCGGGTACTTCACCCGGTCCGAAGTGATCACACTGGGCAGGTCGAAGAAAGTGAGATTGAGGGTGGAGGGCGTCTGAAAGAAGCCGCCGAGTTTGGGAGCCTTCACGAAGTCGAAGCCAGCCTTAAAGGTGTGCTTACCCATGGTGAGGGAGAAGTCGTCCCGGAACTGCCACTTAGCCTGATAACTCTGTTGCGGCACATTGGTATTGGTGCCGAAATAAATGCTGCCCGGAAACGCGAGGTTTGGCACCTTGCTGTCAGAGTCGATCAAATTGTTCCAATACTGATACCCGGCGGTGAAGCTATTCACCGCGCGCGAAGATAATACGCTCTGCAAGGTAGCATTAGCAATGATCAATTGATTGGTGGTGAAGTTACCGGCCGTCAAGTCATTATTGTTACCACTCTGGTCGTTCAGTCCGCGATTCGCCTGATTCGTGTAAGTGACGAAGAAGTTATGGTCGGCGTTGAAGCGATGATCCAGGCGGCCGGTGTAACGTTGGTCCCGGTAGGGCGTACCAATGGTGCGCGCTGGTTGCGCGCCCAGGCTGGTAACCAGGGAAAGTTCCCGGAAGGCACTATCCGTCACGCCGATGGAAGTCTCTTCGCGCTGACGTTCCAGAGCGAAGAAGGCGAAGGTGCGATCCTTTTTGATGGGCCCGCCGAAGGAGCCGCCATAAAGCTGGCGCGAGATGGCCGGGGTGGGCGACTTACTCTGCTTCGAGAAATAGTCGTTCGCGGTGAGCGATGTGTCGCGGAAGAAACCGAACAAGCTACCGTGCATCAGGTTCGATCCCGACTTCGTCACCACGTTTACCGCCGCGCCTTCGCTACGTCCATTGGCCGCCGAGAAACGCTGCGTCGAAATATTGAATTCTTCCACCGCTTCCAGCGGCAACTGCATCACCGGACCGCCCACGGTGTTGTCCTTGTTGTCAATGCCATTAATCGTGTAATTGATATTGCGGCCCGCACTGCCGTTAATGCCGATCACCGCCACCCGGTTCTTGGTGGGGTCATACGAATTCACTAACTTCGCGCCGGGCGCGAGAATCGCCAGGTTGGCGAAGTCGCGGCCGTTGGTGGGAAGAGCCTGCACTTCCTTTGGGGATACCGACAAAGAAACGTCGGTTTTGACGACGTCGAGCAAAGGCGCGGACTCCGCGTTTACGGTAACGGTCTCCGCCTGGGAACGCGCTTCGAGCTTCGTAGTGTACGAACTTACGCGGTTCACCGAGACCTCAACATTCTTCAGCTCGACGCGCGCGAAGCCGGCGGCTTCAATGGTTACGGTATAGATTCCGGAAGTAACTTGGTCAAAGCGGTAATTGCCGGTGTCCGCAGTTTTCACTTCGCGTTGTCCGCCGCGCGCAGCGGAGTTGAGCTTGACGTTGGCATTGGGCACGACCGCCCCGGTGGCATCAAGGACCACACCTTCAATAGTGCCCGTCGCCGTGGACTGCGCCGATAGTGTCGCCAGGCTGAACGCCACGAGCAAGAACGAAAGAACTAAAGAATTCTTCATAAAACAACCCCTTCTGAAAAAGCAGACTACCTAGTTTCTAGTGTGTGCATATTTGTAAGGGATTGGCAACTGGCCCCAGTAGAGTGGCGGCTCTCCCCGCATCGGAGATCTTCACCACAGAATGCGGACGGCATGACTACGAAACAGCGGATCAGGCGTCACGATGGTAAAGCCGCTGAGGGCCGCTTGCGCGATCAGCATCCGCTAGCGGCAGGAAGGTGAAGCAATTCACTTCCCCCAGCACGGCCAAAAAGACCTCAGAGGGCTTCGGCAGAGCAAGTTTGCCCAGTTCGTACTTGCGGGATTCTCCCCCGAACTTACCGCGCTCAAGGAAGACCTCAGAAGCGCCATCCTCCAGCCACCGTCTGGCAACCAGAGACAACTTCGGATCGTGGTTGACGAACCAAAGAAAAGTACAGGTATCGAGGAGAAGCTTCACTTGACTGCAGGAAAAAGAGGTTGGTCCAAGTCATCCAACTCCTGATCGGACATCGGTGAGAACGCATCATCCGAATAGGAGATCCGGCCTGCGGCAGAACCGGCCGCCCGGGGCTTGGGTGGTAGGCCGCCCTCAATTGGCCTGAGCTCCGCCACAGGTTTGTCGTGGCGTAACGATGTGCGTCCCTTGTTCCGCCAACGCGACGTAAGAGGAAAATTTGGCTTTGACCTCGTGAACTGCAGCCTTCATGACTATATTATGGGACCACTTTTGACACATTTATAGTCACAATCGCGCTCGCGCTATCGTTTGCGAGGGCGGACGATGATGGCGTGGTCCTTGGTGAGGTCCCACCATTGGCCGTCGTCACGCGACGTGATTTCGCGGCGTTCGCCCTGGTATTCGACGACGATGCGGCCGTCGTGCATCTCCTGAATTTCCCAGATAACGCCGTCGATTTCGATCTTGTGATTCGGGCTGTAGTAGCGTTGCAGCCACCGGCTGAGTCCGTCGATGCCGGGGTAGATCACGCGCTCGGTGACGTTGGCCATGTCCAGCTTGTCGCGGATCTCCCACTTGAGGCAGGCGGGGATGACGATGCGGCGGGCCAGGCCAGGCGCCTGCCGTTCCAGCCACTCGTCCAATTCGACGGTGGGCGAGGAGAGAAAGGAGAAAAGGGCCGCCTGGTTGACGATGCGCTCGTCGAGCGAGGGCGGCTCAAAGAACGCCACGCAATGGCCGCCCTCGCGGGCGACGTTACGGTCGAACTCGTCGAGCGTCTTGGCGTATTGGTTCAGCATTTCAGCCGTAAACAGCAGGGCGCCCTCCTTCTCGAGGATGCGCTTCAGTCCGGAGGGCAGCAGGCTGCCGCAGGCGATGAAGTCGATGGCCAGAATGTGGCCGTCAACACCGAAGTCGTCGAACTGCTCGGTGGCGAAATGCAAGGCGACGTTGGGGGAGTAGCTCCAGTCCAGCAGGCGCGTGGGCAGGCCGTGATGCTGGGCGACAGCGAGCCAATTCCAGGTGGAGTCGCGGGGAACCTCGCTGGAAGCGGCGTATTTGCGGAAATTTCGCAAGAGTGGATCTTCCAGGGTCGGATAGCGTCCGCCCAGCCGCTGCAGGCTCGTCCGAGGCGCGTAAGCCCGGTTGGCGACACCGCGAAAGGCGAAGGGAGCGCGAAAGCGTCCGTGCGGCTGGTACCAGGACCGGTCATAAAGCCGCTCCTGTAAATCTGTCCAACTGGTGACCCGAATCTCCTCCATGGCTTCCTCAATGCTACCCTGATCGGGATAGCGCTGGTCCTCGAAGGGCCGAGGGCTCTATAATAAGGCTGTCTCCATGGATCTCAAGAAGAAGTTGCAGGACGAGATTGCGCTGCTCGATTACGAGATGCGCAACGAGTTGCCTAAAGAAATTTTGAAGGCGCGCGCCCACGGCGACTTGAAGGAGAACGCCGAGTTCCACGCCGCCAAAGAGCGCCAGCGCTTCGTTGACGCCCGCCTGGCCCAACTCCGCGTTCGCCTGGCCGAACTTTCCATGGTGGACCTCACGAAGATCCCGCATGACCGCGTGGGGCTGGGGTCGCGCGTAGTGGTGCTCGACTTAGTCAAGGAAGAAGAGATCACCTACAGCCTGGTGCCCAGCGAAGACGCCGACGTCGCGGCCGGCCGTATCTCCACCGCATCGCCCATTGGGCGCGGCTTGCTTGGCAAGCAGGTGGGCGACGAAGTGAAGATCACAATTCCGGGGGGCCTCAAAACCCTGGAGGTGCTGAGTCTGAAAACCATTCACGAGATCGACGAACTATGACCATCACCAGAGCCATCGGCGCCGGCTGCAACACGATCATCGTGGCCATTGTGCGAGGACTCGCCTTGGCGCGCATCCATCCCAATGTCCTCACGTTTATTGGCTTGCTGATCAATATCTGGGCGGCTTGGCTGCTGGCGCGCGGCTCTTTTCTGTCGGCCGGCTACGTGATCATCGGCGCGGGTATCTTCGATATGGTGGATGGCCGCGTGGCGCGGGAAACCAACCAGGTGACGCGCTTCGGCGGCTTCTTTGACTCGGTGCTGGACCGCTATTCGGACCTGGCCCTGCTGATGGGTCTGTTGGTCTACTACGGCAGCATTAACCGGCCTTTGTACGTCGTGCTGACGGCCATCGTGATGACGGCATCGGTAATGATCTCCTACACGCGGGCGCGGGCGGAGAACGAGATTCCCACCTGCAAAGTGGGCTTCCTGGAGCGCCCGGAGCGCGTGGTGCTGCTGATCATCGGCGCCTTGTTTGACCGTATGGCGCCGGTACTTTGGGTGATCGCCGTACTGGGCAATCTCACCGTGGTCCATCGCATGATCTACACCTTCCAACAAACGAAGCAGCTCGAGGACGCGAAGCTGCGCCCTACGCCGCTGCCGAAGTCGATGTCGCAGACGAGTTCGAGCTAGGCGCTTTATGGCTGCACTCTCCAGTCCCTTGGCAATTGACGAACGGGTTTGGCGGCTACCGGTAGATCGGTACCACGCCATGATCCGCTCCGGCGCACTCAGCCCTGAGGACAGCGTTGAACTGCTGGAAGGGATACTCGTTGAGAAGATGTCTAAGAATCCCGCGCACCGCGTGGCGACACGCAAGATGGGAGATGCCCTGCGCGCTGCCTTGCCCTTCGGCTGGTCCGTTGATGAGCGAGCGCCCGTAACCACCGCGGACAGCGAGCCCGAACCAGACCTGACGGTAGTGCGTGGGGCGACTGACGACTATCGTGACCGCCACCCGCACGCCGTCGATGTCCCGCTGGTGGTAGAAGTAGCAGACTCCTCGTTGCGGCGCGATCGCGAGATCAAGCAAGGCATCTACGCCCGCGCTGGGTTCACCTGCTATTGGCTGTTGGACCTCAACGCGCGCGCCCTGGAGGTCTATCGCGAACCGGGCGCGCAGGGCTATGCGTCGAAGCGGGTGTATGCCGAAGAATCATCGGTGACCCTGTCGCTTGCCGCGGAAACCGTGGGACCGTTTCCGGTGAGCGCCTTCCTTCCGCGGCCCTAATTGGCCGCCCGGCGCGACTGGCCGATGTCGAGAACTTCCCGCACCTTGCCCAGCAAAGACCCGAGCGTGAACGGCTTCTGCAGGAAGGCCGTGCCCGCCGGGAAGGAGCCCGAGCTCAGCATGGCGTCGTCGGTGTAGCCGGAGACGTAAAGCACGCGTAGTTCCGGGCGCAGGGCCGTCAAGCGGTCCGCCAGTTCGCGGCCGGACATGCGTGGCATCATCACGTCGGTCACCAGCAGATCGATCTTGCCCTTGTGGCCGGCGCAGATCTTAAGGGCGTCGTCGCCGTTACTGGCTTCGAGGACGCTGTAGCCCTGGCGGCGCAGAATCTTGCGCACCAGCGCGCGGATGCCCGCTTCGTCTTCCACCACCAGAATCGTCTCCAGCGCGGACTCGGCCTCGGCCTCGGGCGCCAGTACCGGTGGCTCCGGCATCGGCGGCACCAACGATGGCGCGGGTGCGGGAGCGGTGACCGACGCCTGGCCAGCACTAGGCAGATAGATGCGGAACGCCGTGCCTTCGCCCGGCTGACTCGAAACGGCCAAGTCGCCGCCGCTTTGGCGTACGATGTTGTAGGCCTGGGTGACGAGCAAGCGCTCTTCGCGGAGTGATTCTTCGTTCGCCATCCACGGCTCAAACAGACGTGCGCGATTCTCTTCGTCCATGCCCGGCCCGTTGTCGGTGATCGAGACCAGGATGTAGCTGCCGCCGTGCGCGGCCTCGCCATAGTCCTGATCGAGCTCCAGGTCGGCCGTTGAGATGGTGAGGCGGCCCAGACCGCGCATGCCGTATTTGGCATGGGACGCCAGATGCAGGATGGCGGATTCCAGTTGCGCCGGGTCCACCTTGGCCGTGGCGGCGTCAGCCTGAGCGTCGATGCGCAGTTGCACGCCGTCGCCCAGTTGGCGCTTCAGGACCGGCTCCAGGCGCTTCACCAACTGGTTCAAGTCCACCAGCTTGGGCTCCAGAACGATCTTCTTCGTGTACTGCTGCAACTGGCCCGTGAGCACGGAGACTCGCTCGGCGGCCTGCAGAATCTCCTGCATGTCGTTGCGTAACGGGCTCGACGGCGGCAAGGAGCTCTTCAGTTCTTCGCCGTAGCCCGAGATGATCATGAGCAAATTGTTGAAGTCGTGCGCGACCTTCGCGGCCAGGCGGCCCAACGCCTCCACCTTCTGCGACTGCCCCGCTTGCTCCTCGGACGAACGGCGGCTGCCCACGTCGAGCGTGATCCCGGTAAACTTCAGCGCCTGCCCGTGCTCGTCGCGCTGCACGCGGACAATCTCGCGGACCCAAATGACGGCGCCCGTGGAGGCGATCGCCTGATACTCGCAGGCATGGCTGGTGCCCGTCTCCCGCGCATGGCGATAGAAAGCGACCACGCGCTCGCGGTCCTCGTCATGAACCTTGTTGCGCCAGAAGCCCTCTTCCTGCCAGGCGGTAAGCGGGTAGCCGAGTAGCTCCTCGGCCCGTTCGCTGACGAACTGGCAGCGCATGGTGATGGGGTCGGCTTCCCAGACGACGGCATCGATATCGTTGACGATGGAGGAAAGCGGCGCGACCTGCACCGGGGCAACCGGCACCGGTACTGGCGCAACCTTCTCGGCTACCACGTCAATCGGCGCGGGCAAGGCCGTTAGCCCCGTCCCGACGGAGGTCAGATCCTGGAAGGTGACCAAAACCTCCTGGCCCGCATCGAGTTCCCAACCCTGCAGCGGCTGCAACCCGAGCAGACCCGTTACCTCGCGGGTGCCATCGGAGGTGGTCACCTTGACGGTAACCGCCTGCCGCTCCCGGGGCTTATAGGTGGAGAGCACCTCGGACACGCGCTCGCCCAAGCCGGCGATCGGCAGCACGTCCTCTACGCGCCGACGCAGCACGTCCTCGCCGCGCAGCCCGAAGAGTTTGCGGATGTAGCGATTCGCCGAAATGATGGTGAGATCGGCATCCACCACGAGCAAGCCCACCGGCACGGAGGCAACGATCTGCTGATGATAGTTGCGTTCCGTTTCCACCAGCGCCAGCAGGCGCGCAACTTCTTTCGGTCTCCACTGTTCTAAATCGGCGCGGTCCATTGGTATACAGTCTTCCCTGAAGGTAGCATCGGTCGATCCGGGCTTTCGCACAAGGGTACCGTTGACTTAACTGGTATGGGTACTTAGCGGCTCCTCTCTGCGGTCAAAGGGGTGAGTGATCCCCGCAAACTGGGGTAAGCCTACGACTCTAACTTACTGAAAGCACGTGAAACTGTAAATTTTTCCCAGTACTTTCGCCGGAAAAATAAAGTTCCATTACCACCGCCCATCCGGACTGGTGTAGCCTGCAAGATGGTGCCTGAGCCCATCATTACCTTCGAATCGGTGTCGAAGAGCTACTCGATCTACGACTCTCCCGGCGACCGGCTTAAGGAACTGGCCACCTTCAATCGCCTGAAACGCCACCGTGACTTCTGGGCCTTGCGTGACCTCTCGCTCCAGATCGGCCGCGGCGAGACCTTCTGTGTGATCGGCGAAAACGGCTCCGGCAAGAGTACCTTCCTCCAATTGGTAGCCGGAATTCTGGAGCCCACCACCGGGACGGCCGAGGTCCGCGGCCGCGTAGCCGCGCTGCTCGAGTTGGGGGCCGGCTTCAATCCCGAATTCTCCGGGCGCGAAAACGTCTATCTCAACGCCGCGATTCTGGGCCTCTCCCGCGCCGAGATCGACGCCCGCTTTGCCCAAATTGTCGCCTTCGCCGAAATCGGCGAGTTCCTGGAGCAGCCGGTAAAGACCTATTCGAGCGGCATGGTGGTCCGCCTGGCTTTCGCGGTGGCCATCCACGTCGATCCCGAGATTTTGCTGGTGGACGAAGCGCTCGCCGTGGGCGACATCTACTTTCGCCAGCGCTGCTTGCGCAAGGTGCATGAACTGCGCCAGCAGGGCGTGACGATTCTCTTCGTCTCCCATTCGATGGGCGACGTGAAGGCCATCGGGGACCGCACGCTGTGGTTGGACCAGGGACGCGTCCGCGACCTGGGTGCAACGGATGCAGTCGTCGGCCGGTATCTCGCCGCCATGGCCGAAAAGGACGCCGCCTATCTGGAACTCAAGCCCACTGCCCTGCCCGGCCAGCGCGCGGCGGTGCAGGCGCCGGAAGTGGTGAGGCACATCCCCAACGTCGACCACCGCCACGGCGACCGTCGCGCCGAAGTGATCGGCATCGCCGTGCTGGACGAGCACGGCCGGCCGCTGGCGTCGCTCGAGCCCAACGCCCGCTGCGTGGTGCGCATCTCCGCGCGCGCCAATGAGGCCATCGGACAACCCAATATCGGCTTCATGCTGCGCAATCATTTGGGGCTGGACTTCGCGGGCACCAACACTTTGCGCGAGAATATTGAGTTGGAGGCGATGGCGCCCGAAGACGTCGTCACGGTGGATTTCCATCTCGACCTGCCGGAGCTTTACCCCTCCGCTTTTTCGTTTAGCCCGGCCATTGCCGACGGTAACCTCACTCACTACAAAATGTGCGACTGGATCGACAACGCGATTTCCCTGCAAATGGGCCATGCCGAAGGGCAGGTCTACGGCTATCTGCATTTGCCTTGCCGGGTGGAGGTGAACGCTCGCTTCGCGCAGCCGGAGGAGGTACCGCATGGCTGAGTTTACCGGCGAGCGAGTCATCCCCGGCCAAGTAGATCCCGACCTCTGGAACGAGCACTACGCGCGCTATCTCTTCGCCAGCCGCCTGTCCCGCTTCCGCCGCGTGCTCGATGTGGGCGCCGGCGCGGGCTATGGTGCCGAGTTACTCAGCCACGGCGCGAAGTTCACCGTGGCGCTCGATTGCGCGGCCGACGCCCTGGCGATTACGCCGGTGCCGGACCGTGTCCAAGGCAGCGCCGCGAGCTTGCCCTTTGGGCCAAACTCGTTTGACCTAATCGTAGCCTTTGAGGTGATTGAGCACCTGGAGGACTGGGCCGGCTTCCTGCGCGAAGTCCGTCGCGTGCTGGCGCCGGGCGGGCAGTTGATCGTATCGACGCCCAACAAGAGCTACTACGCCGCGGCGCGCGCACAGAGCGGCCCCAACCCGTTCCACGTCCACGAGTTCACGTTCGACGAATTCCAGGGCGCGCTGCGCGAGGTGTTTCCGCACGTCGCTTTGTTCGTGCAGAACCACGCCGCGGGCATCGTCTTTCAGCCGGTGGACAGCTCGCTCAACGTCGACGCGCGGCTGGACGAAGGGCAACTGAATACGGACGCCGGCCACTTCTTTGTCGCCGTGTGCGCGGCAAGTCCGCAGACCGGGGGGCCGACGTTTGTCTATCTGCCTTCTGTCTCCAACGTCCTCAAGGAGCGCGAAGACCATATTGCGCGGCTAGCTAGCGAACTGGCTTTGAAAGACACCTGGCACCAGGCCGCGCTGGCGGACCATGCCGAACTCGTGGAGCGGCATCGCCGCCTGGAGGAGGAACTGACGCAGAGCAATCGCTGGGCAGCCGAGGCCAGCGAGAAATGGAAGGCGTCGCAACAGCGCGTCAGCGAGATGCAAGCGGAACTCGCCGCCGAACAACAACGTGGCCAGGAAGTGGTGGGCGCGTATGAAAAGCGCCAAGCGGAACTCGAAGCCGACCACGCTCGCGCCGTCACCTGGGCTCAAGAGACCGAAGCGCGGCTCACCGCCGAATTGGCCGAATTGCGCAGGGTTTACGCCGTGCGAACGGCCGAGTTCGACGCCAAGGCCGAAGAACTCGCCGCCGCCGTCACGCTGCTGGACGCGGCCGAACAGAGCGTGATTGAACGCACCGAATGGGCCCGCCGCATGGAGCGCGAAATTCATGCCCTCGAAGCGCAAGTGAGCGCTGTGCAGGCGTCGCGCTGGATGAAGTTGGGCCGCTCCCTGGGTCTGGGTCCCGTAAATCAGCATCCATGACCCTGGCGCTGCGTCTGCTGCGGGCGCTCCCGCTCCTGCTGTTATCGCCGCTACTGGTGGCGATTCCCGTACTGGCTTTTGGCATCGCTGACTTACTCTTTTTGTTATTTGGGAAGAGAAAGGCACGGCAGGATCAGTTGCCGCATCGCGCTTCCGCCAGCGTCGTGATTCCGAATTGGAATGGCCGCGACTTACTCGAGAAATACCTGCCCAGCGTCGTTACGGCCTTAGCCGGCCATCCGGACAACGAAATTGTCGTGGTGGACAATGGCTCCACGGACGGCAGCGCGCAATTTCTGCGGGAGCATTTTCCGCAGGTAAAGCTAGTGGCGCTCGAAAAGAATCTAGGCTTCGGCGGCGGCTCGAATGCCGGCTTCCGTGCCGCGAAGAACGATATCGTCGTCCTCCTCAATTCCGACATGCGAGTAGACCCTGGCTTTCTGGCGCCGCTGCTCGAAGGCTTCCACGACCCACGCGTCTTCGCCGTCTCCTGCCAGATCTTCTTTTCGGACCCCACCAAACTGCGCGAAGAGACCGGCCTGACGCAAGGCTGGTGGGCTGATGGCGGACTCCGCGTGCGGCATCGTTTGGACGAATCACTTACGGAGCCCCTGCCCTGCTTCTACGGCGGCGGCGGCTCCTGCGCTTTTCACCGGCAGAAGTTTTTAGAGCTGGGCGCCTTTGACCATTTGCTCCGGCCGTTTTATCTCGAAGATACGGATCTGGGTTATCAAGCTTGGAAGCGCGGCTGGTGGGTCTACTACGAACCGCGCAGCGTCGTGTGGCATGAGCACCGCGGCACCATAGGCAAGAAGTTTTCGCCGGAATACATTCAGGGCGTACTCAAGAAGAACTTCATTCTTTTTGTCTGGAAAAACATTACGAGTTGGCCGAAGTTACTCGAGAGCTTCGCCTATATCTGGTGCGGCAGCGCGCTGAGCGCCGTCTTCGGCCACTCGCCAGAGCGAGCAACTTTCAGCGGCCTGGCCCGCGCTGCCTGGCAACTACCCGGAGCACTCGCCTCGCGTTGGGCCGCGAAGACTCGCTCCGAAATCAGCGACGACGAAACCTTCCGGCGGCCCTTGGGCGGCTACTTCCGGGATCGCTTCGCCGAGTTGCCCGCCGAGGTGGAAAAGCCGGGCGTGCTGCTGGTTTCGCCCTACCCGATTGAGCCACCCATTCATGGCGGCGCAGTGTTTATGTCACAGACGATTCGCGAGCTAGCGCCGCTCACCCGGCTGCACGTTATCGCCTTGCTCGACGCGCCCGACGAAGCCATCGCGCATGAACCGCTGCGCGAAATCTGCGGCTCCGTCGAGCACTTAGTCCGCCTGGAAGGCAAGCCCCGCAAATTAGGTTCGGTGGAGCCGCACGCCGTCCGCGAGTTTTCGAGCCAGGAACTCGAGTGGCTCATTCACCGGCAGATCTACTTACAGCGGATCGACGTTCTGCAACTCGAATATACGAATCTTGGGCAGTATGCGGGCGAGTATCAGCGGCTACTCAATGCGGTGTTCGAACACGATGTCTATTTCCAATCGATCGCCCGCGGTCTGCGGCAGCCGGGAGGTAAGTTCGGTAAGTTGCCAGCGGCCTTTGAGTATCTGCGGGCTTTGCGCTTTGAGTTAAACATGCTGCGCCAGGTCGATCAGGCGCAGGTCTGCACCCAAGCCAACCGTGACTACTTACTCAGCTTTGCGCCGGAGCTAGCCGGTAAGCTCGACGCCGGGCTACGCGCCGGCATTCGCTGCCGCTCCTACGACTATATGGAAGACGGCCGCGAGCCCGATACGCTGCTCTTCATCGGCAGCTTCCGCCATCAGCCGAATCAGGAGGCGCTGTTCTGGTTCCTGCGCGAAGTCTTCTGGCGGATTCTAGCCGAGAGGCCGCAGACGAAGCTGGTGATTGTCGGATCGGACCCGCCGGATCGCCATGCGCTACCGCACGTGGCCACCGGCGAAGATCCCATTATCATCCGTGGCCGCGTCGGCGACGTGCGCGAGCCGTTGGCCCAGTACGCGGCGTTTATCTGTCCGATTCTGGCGGGCTCCGGGGTGCGGGTGAAGCTACTCGAGTCCTTCGCTGCGGGCATTCCCGCAGTGTCGACTTATATTGGCGCCGAGGGCTTGGCCACGCGCGACGGCGAGTTCTGCAAACTAGCCGACGACCCCGCCGAGTTCGCGCGCCACGCGCTGCACTTACTCGCCAATCCATTGTTGGCGCGGGAGATGACGCGCCGGGCGCGGGCCGAGGTGGAAGCGAATTGGGATATGCCCCGCATCACCGCGAAATTGGCGTCGCGCTATCGCGATGGGTTGCGGCGCAAGCGGCAAGCTTGAAGGATACTGGAGGAATGAAGTTCGCCGTCCTCCTTTGCCTCACCCTCGCCCTTCCCGCCCAACAAGCCTGGCGCGTGGCGAATGACCTTCCCGGCGTCGACTTCACCGGCCTCACTGCCGCGCAGAAGAAGCAGGTACTGGCAGCATTGCGCGACGGTAACTGCACTTGCGGTTGCCAGATGAAGCTAGCGCAGTGCCGCGTGGAAGACCCGGCCTGTTCGCAAAGTACGATCCTGGCCAAGCTCGCCGTGGCGGCTGCCAAAAAAGGTGAAGACGTGGTGGCCGCGCTGGCGAAGTCGCCGCTCGCCGTCGCGGCAGCGAATCGCAACCGAATTTTGCTAGACCCGGTAGCCATTTCCGTAGAGGGCTCGCCCGTGAAGGGTCCGGAGAATGCGCGCATCACGTTGGTCGAGTTTTCCGACTTCCAATGTCCTTACTGCATTCGTGCCGTCGCCCAATTGGAGGCGGTAATGAAGGCCTATCCGCGTGACGTGAAGTTGATTTACAAGCAATTTCCGTTGGATAACCATTCGCAGGCGCGATTGGCGGCACAGGCCAGCCTGGCGGCGCACGCGCAAGGGAAGTTCTGGCCGTTACATGACCGTATGTACTCTCGCAGCCGCGAAATCAACCGCGCCAATATTCTGCTCTGGGCAAATGAATTCGGGCTGGATATGCCGAAGTTTACCGCGATGATGGACGCGCCCGCGACGAAGCAAGCCGTAGACCGGGATATTGAAGAAGGCAGCCGTGTCGGAGTAGAGGGCACGCCGACCTTATTTATCAACGGCAAGAAATATCAAGGCGCCCTGGAACCCAGCGTGCTAATCGGCCTTCTGGCGAAGGAATAAACAGTTAAAAGGCCTGCCCGATACTGAAGAAGAAGCCGCCACGCGATTCGCCAGGGCGGCGGTCCAGCTTAAAGCCATAGTCCAGGCGGATAAGGAAATAAGGCGTACGGATACGCAGCCCGAAGCCGGCGGCTTTGCGTAAGTCGGAGAGGCTGAAGTCTGCGGCGCGGCGGTAGGTATTGCCGAGATCGACAAAACCCACGCCGTCGAAGATACTCGCCATGGGAAAGCGCAACTCGTTGTTGAACAGCACGACGGCGTTGCCGCCGGCCGGCTCGCCGAGGAAGTCTTTTTCGCCCAAGGTATTCTGCGCGAAGCCGCGCAGAGTGGTACCGCCGCCCGCGAAAAATCTCTCGCTCTGCACCAACTGTTGGCCACCCAGGCCGCGAGCCAGACCGACACGCGCCCCGCCCGCGTAAACCAGCCGTGGCTTCTTCAACCCGCCGCTGAGCGGAATCTCCGTCGGCCTGCCCAGGGCAACGTACTTAAAATATTGTGCGTAGTAACGAATGAAGCGGACGTCCGAACCGAGTAACTCCGGTGACCATTCGAACGCATGCGACAGAAATGAGCCCCTCGTGGCGTCGAGAAAATCGTCGCGGGATTCGCGGTTCATGGTGAACGTAAGTGGGGCAACGCGAAGCGTCACATCGAAGGGCAGAAACTCGTTGGGCACTTTTTCGTAGGTATGCACGCGCTCCAACCGGTACCCATAGTTCACCAGGTAGCGTTTCTTGAAACGCGTTTCCTGCTGCACGCTGACACCGGTGCGATCCGTGATGAAGGTGGGCAGCAGGGCGCGATTGACGAAGCCGGAGAAGATCGTTTGCACCGGGAATCTACGGAGAAAAGGCTGGCTGAAGAAGACGCGCCCTTCGCGGAAATCGCCGTCGTAGCGCAACCGGCCACCGATCGCTCGCGCGGAGCCCAGGGAGTTGCGATTGGTAAAGTCCACCACGGCGCCGGGGCCACGGTCCGTGTCGAAGTACGCGCCGTAGCGGATATCGAAAGGCTGCACCTCCCGTACCTTCGCACGCAGCAGCATCGGCTTCGTGCCCGCCGAACTCAAGTCGCCCAGGGGGACCTTCTCCAAATCAACCAGGGAGTAAGCGCCGGTACTATACAAATTACGCCGAGCCTCCGCCAATTTCCCCGGCTCCAACGCAGCGCCTTCCTTGATGGCCAATTGGCTTTTGACTAAGTTGGCGCTGGTAGCGTCGTTGCCGGAGACTTCAATCTTCTGCACCACTTCCTTGGGCCCCTCGACAATCTTGTAAGTAACATCTACTTTCTCCGCGTCGCGCGAGATGGCAGCCTCTACTTGGGCATCGTGGTATCCGGCGGCTACATACAGTTCCCGAATGCGCTCGACGGAGATCTGGCGCAAGGGTAGCTGGAATGCTTCGCCCGAGCGAGGCCCGGAGCTTCGGGCCAGGCTGGCGTTGGGAATGGCGGCGGCGCCTTCGAACTTTACCGCGGCTACACGATACAGGGTGCCCTCCACGACGGGTATCCGGACGGTCGCCTGGCCTTGGGAAAACTGAGCCACAGGTAGCTTAACGACGGCATCCAGATAGCCCCGTTCGCGATAGTAATTCTGGAGTAAGTCGCGCACCCTACTGGCATCGAGGTAAAGCGCGGAGCGCAGGCCGGGGCGCTTGAGAACGGCGGCTAACTCCGTGGCGACCTTGGGGCTGGCACCAGGGAACTCGATGGCGGCGCCGGTATACTTAGTGCCGCGCTGAATGTCAAAGGTAACTTGCTTGCGCTCGGCCATCTTGATCTTGGGGGCAATTGACGCTTCCAGGTAGCCCTCCTGGACCAGGCTCGTCTGCAAAAGGTGCACCGAATCGTCCAAGCGCTGGGCATCGAAGACGCCATTGCTCCACAGGGTGCGAAGCTGGTTGCGGAGTTTACGGCCGGGGTCCCAGCCTTCGTAAGCAAAGTTCAACGCGGGGCCGGGTTCGATATCCAGCGCCAGGTTTACGGTCTTCTCCTTTTCATCCCGTCGAACTCTCACTCGGGCTTCAAGCAAATCCGCCTTCGCGTAGAGTCTTTCGAGGCGATCAAGTCCTTTACGGATCTCGAAAAAATCATAGCGCTTGCCGGGTTTGTTGCGAAACTGATCGCGCAGCTTCTTCTCCGGAATGCCAGTGTCCGCGGGTACTTCCACCCGGCCGATTCTGCGCGGATCCTGAAGTTGGCCACGCGTGGGCGGCTTCTGCCCGCCGAAGCGCAGATCATGGCGGAACTCAAACCGGTAGGTGTTGTCGATCTGCTTCACGCCGCGCGTCGTGAAGCGCTTCGTGAGGTCGTACTCCGCAACGTAAATTTGATCACCGCCGTTGGCCAGATTCATCGAGTAAATGACGCGCGCGGCCTTCGACAAATCCTGGCCGACGGTAAGACGCGCCGTGGGGTTGCTCTCGTTGGCGATTAGATCTGGCTCCACGCGGACCGTACTCAAACCGGTGGCGCGTTCAATCTGCCGTGTGAAGCGGCTCCCAAAGCTTCCAGCGAAATAGGAGAGCGCTTGCCGGCTGGCCAGCGTGGCCGTATCGCTGCGTTTGTATTCTTCGGGCGCCTTGCCCGTAATCAGTATGGCAACGATGTCCTGCTCGGGCAGCGCCGGATCCGAGGTAAGGGTGGTGGAGATTTTCTCCGGGCCACCGCCGGCAATCAGCAGAGAAATGTCATGGTTGGCGGCACGCGTACGCGCCAGGATGTCGAAGATCGGTTCGATTTTCTGCTCATTCGTAAAGGTAACGATGCCGCGTTCAACGGCGTAGGAACGTTCGGAGAAGTATAGCTCTCCGCCCTCTTCCAGAGTGACGCGCCCCAGTAGGGCCGGCTGATAGTAGTTTCCGGTCAGGCGCAAGTCCGCATTGACGCCGGCTTTCGCGAGGTTATTGCGAACAAGCAAAGGAGAGTCGGTCCGCAGCTTTACGTCAAACTGCGTTCGTTCCAGATAGGCGTTTCGCTCCACGCCAAACGCGTCCTCACTGGTAGGATTTAAAGCCGCCAGTAAGTTACCCTCGATCGTCACTAACTCGCGAAAAGAACCTTCGTCAATGACGATGTCCCCCCCCAACACAATGCGCTGGCCGATTTGCTTGAGGGTCAGGCTACCGCCGGATAGGGTGCGGAGTCCGTAGGGATAGTCGAAGTAGACGTTTTGTGCGTTGAGGGAAAGATCAATCGCTTTCGTTTCTCCCCCCGCAAAACGCAGCCCGCCCTTGGCGCTGATGGTGCCGCCATTGAGCAGCCCTTCGAATTTCTCCACTGACACTTGTTCGCCAGTGAAGTTGACCCGGGCCTGTAATTGGTCAACCGCCAGACGGGGGCGAGGCAGAAGTAACTGGCCGTTGGCGACGTCGACAAAGCCAGCCGCCTTCAACGCGCGCGCCGGGCCGTAAGCCGAGAGCTGAATGCGCGCTGGCCCACGCAATTTGGCGGGCGCGACTAAGTTGGAGAGCACTCCCGTTTCGATGGAGCCGGCGAGCCGCAGAGCGACAGGGTTATCGCCAAGCAGACTTGCTTTGCCGCGCAGAACCAGTTCTGTGCCCGGTCCGGCGAGCGCGAAGTTTTCAATCCGCGCGTTCCCGTCCTCTACGATCACCACCGAGGGCGATGTCTGCTGCACGGTGAAGTCGCCGGCGCGCAGAGTAAGTTCCTCAAGAACGGCGCGCGCGCGAATGCTGCTAATCTCTGCTTTGGCGGACTCTGCTTCGACATGCAGTGTAATCCGGCCACCGGTATTGGCAGGTACCGCCGCGAGCGCGGCGACATCGAGGCCGCGGGCGTCAAAGCTGAGCTTGGCGGGGCCGCTGGGGCGGGCAAAGTCAATGGGCAGGTTCTTGGGAAGTAAACCTAGAGGGAAATCGCCGGAGGCTTGTAACTGGGCTTTGGCCCAGTTGCCGGTGAGCCGGTCCAAGGTCAAGCGCCCGTCGCGCAAATTGGCGTCGAGTTGGAGGTCGACTACGGGATTCAACCCAGGCGGAGTGACGATGGCGTCGCGCAGAGTGGCGGTGAATTGCGGCTCAATGCGTTGTAAGTTGCCTTTCACCTCGCCGTTGAGCTTCAGAATTCCAGAGGCGGTCCACTCGGGGATGAGCTTCGTGAGGCCGGCGAGATCCAAGGCGCCTTGAAGTTGAAGCGATCCGGCGGTGGATCGGGGATCGACGGGTAGGCTACCCGTGAGCGAGAGCGTGGAACCGGCGAGCGTGAGCGTGGCGGGCTCAAGTTGCATGGTGCCCTCTGCGATCCTTGCGCGGAGAGGTTTCTGGCTGGTGAGCGGTTCACCGTTGTATTTCACGCCGAGTAACTGGACGGCAACTTCTGCGTTGCCGGACTGCCATTTTTCAAGGCTGACTTCACCTTGCGCATTCACGACTAACTTGCCGCTGAGCGGATCTTCCAGCGGTATGGAGTTCGCTTCCAGCGTAAAGTTGCCGGCGTAAGGTGCAGAGGTAGATAGGTGCGCCTTAGCTGCCGCCTGGTAGTTGGGGGCGCGGGCGCTGATATCCGCAAAGTGGTCCTTAACGTCGAGGGTTGCTTCCACAGGCCCGTAGAGACGGTGACCGTAGGTAAACGTCGGGCTAGAGGCTTGCGCAGTAAGTTGGGGATTGTCGAGCGTACCTTGGCCAGCGGCCTTTACGGCAAACTGTCCGTAACGGAGGCGTAGCGCGGTGGCTTGTGCGTCGAGCGTGTAGAGCTTTTGCGCAAGATCATAAGTGCCGGTGGCGGTAAAGCCTTGGCGCGGTAGCCGCAACTGACTTACTCGAAGCAGGCGGCCATCGAGACTCGCCTGGCCTTCCAGTGGACCCAGTGACTCTTCCGCGACGGTTAGATTATTGCCGGTGAGAGTGATTTGCGCCGTGGGATGCTCCAAGGTGCCACCGCCGTGTGCTTCGAGGCGTAGCGAGCCGGTGATGGGGCCGTCGAGAAGTTTCTCGGCGCGGACACCGTCAGTAAAGGCGGTGAACTCGAGTAAGTTGCCTTCCAGCGCCAGCGATCCGTCTCCACGCAGCAACTGGCCTTTCCAACGCGCGTCCAAGGCGCTGACTCGCAGAACGCGGTCCTCGTAAGTGAGCGCGGCGGTGAGCTTGGCGCCCTTCGCCGGATCTTCGGCACTGAGGGTGGCGGCGGCGACTGGCGCGGCAATCGTGCCGCCGATGACTCCGGTGAGGGCGGCAGGTCCGTCAATGTCCGGGGTCGAGAGTACGCGGGCTAGGCTATTTGTGCCGGCCACGAATTCTCCGCGCAGATTCTTCTGTCCTTCGAGATACAGGATGCCGGAGGCTTCGGCGCCGGCGGCGGCGAGTGATCGGACAGCAATCCGCAAGGATGCGAGGTTGCCCGCGAAACCGATATCGGCCGCGACCGGGATCCGATCCGGCGAGGGTAGCGGTTTCAGCCGCACATTGCCCGTGGCTGTGGCACTTGCGAAGTCGAGCGAGGGCCAGCGAGCTTCCACGGTGACCGATGTGGCGGAGGAGATTTTTTGCGGGAAATCCGGTAGGACGAGATTCGGCACTTGGGCGCTGAGGCGGCTCTCGCCTTGGCGCAGGGCGACGTCAGCTGTTACCTGAGCGCCGCCGTAGGCCGTCTTGAGCGCCGCTTCCGTCACGAGGAGGCGATCTTGCGCCTGCCGGTACTCCGCTTTGGCTTGCAGCGCAACGGGCGGATAGTTTTCGTAGGTTAACGCAACCGAGCTGAGCGAAGAAGTAAGTTGGAGCTGGCCGACTAGGCCAGTAATCTCGCTCACCGAAGTTACTTTGCCTTGTAAGGGGATTCCCAGAAAAGATGTATCGAGACCTGCATGGGCGGTGATCGCGATGGGTCCGCGGAAAGGGAGACGGCCGGTGGCTGTAACTTGCAGAAGCTGGCTAGCGACAGTCGCTTGCAGAGATTCAAAGGCATTCGCCGTAAGAATTCCTTTCAGCGACAGTTGGTCCAGCGGAATTCGCCGCCCCTGGTAATTAGCCGTGCCAGCGCCGGCGTTCAGCAGCAGCGTATGCTGTCGCGTAGCGGGCTCGCCGCTGAGTTGTAAGTTCCACGCTGGAAAGATGACGGAACCCTGCGAACCAGAGTTTACTTCCAAAGCACCCCGCGCGCGTAGCCGTCGAATCAACCACGGCGAGGACTCGCCGCTGGTAGCTCTCGGCAAGTTGTTGCGACCGTTCGGTTGCAGGACAAGGTTTATCTGCACGCCTTCGATGTCGGCTTGGTCTAAGTCGAGAGAAAGGCTGCTCAGGGTCCGCCAATTCAGGCGGAGTCGTAAGTCTTTTGCCCGGAGGAAGGGTGGCAGATCCGGGGCTTGTTTCGCGAGCAGCGTGACGTCTTGCAGCCTGGCGGACAGGGTGAGTAAGTCATAGTCCAAGCGGCCCGCCCGCATCTGAATGGTTTCGGTCTCGAGCCGCGACAGGATCGCGCGACGAGCGGCGTCGCCATGGAGCATCCACCATGCGCAGATCACCAGCAGCGGCAATGCGCTGAAGTAAATCGCTCTGCGCCGCCAAGTGGCCATCCCGGGAGAGGTTACCTCGCGGCTCTCAGGATCGACTGTACACGATCCGCCTCGGGCGCCTTGTTCGCCAGGCGCAGAAACTTCTGGAAGTGCTCAATCATTTTGTCGGGGCGCTTCAACGCGTTGTAAGAAAGGCCCGCGTAGTAGTGCGCATAGGCGTGCCGGTCGTCCTTGGCCGTGGCGTCTTCCAAGTCCTTCACGGCGCCGGCGAAGTTGCGCTGGCCAGCCTTGATCACGCCACGCACGTAGGAGAGTTGGCTACTGTCGTTGTCGATTTTGGCCGCTTCCTGGACGAAGATTTCGGCCTCCGCAAACTCTTTGGAGAAGGCGGAGGCTTCGGCCAGACCGAGCGGCGCTTCGGGCGAATCAGGATCCAGCGTTGCAGCTTTGCGCAAGGCTTCCTGGGCGTCAGCGATCTTGTTCAGCCGCAGGAGGGTCATGCCGAGTGCTTGCCAGCTCTTGGCGTTATCCGCGTCCGCCGCCACCTCGGCGCGCAGGGCGCCCTCGGCGTCGGCGAATTGATTGGCGGCATAGAGGTCAGTGCCGCGGGACGCGGCCAAGGTCGCGGCCGCAAAAAGGGTGAGCGCGAAGATCCGGGTCATCATAACCAGTATGACGCTTCAAACGCGCTCACCGTTTCCGCAAGGAATTAGAAGACGAACTTGGCCCCGAGTTGAATCACGCGCGTAGTGGTGCCGCGGATGCCGCCTCCGATGGTGCCAAAGGTCTGCGAGCGGACGTTTAAGTCCACCGAGGCGACGTCGGGGTTGTAGTGGTTAAAGAGGTTGAAGAACTCAGACCGGAACTCGAAGTAGCGGCGTTCGCCGACGGCGAAGCGCTTGTTGGCCGAGAAGTCAGTGTTGATCAGTCCGGGCAGGCGAATGGCGTTCGTGCGCGGCGCGGTGCCGAAGCGGCCGAAGAACGGCGTATTGGTGTTGCGCTCATTGATGGTGAAGGCGCCGGTGTTGAACCAACGCTGGTAGGTGCGGGCGGAACCGTCGAGGTTGCCATTCTGTCCGCTGACGAGGTCGGGCCGTGAGCCAACGCCGGTACCCGTCGTGTCGATGCCGTAGGAGATCGGCGCGCCAAAGCCGGTCTGCGCGGTGATGATGGTGGAGACCTGCCAGCCCTTCACGACGTAAGCCAGCGGTCCACGAGAGCGCTTCATGAAAGGCAGCTCGTAGAGCACGGTATTTACCGAGCGCAGCTTCTGGTCGAAGCCGGCGATGGTGCGTTCACCTTGAAGGTTGTAGAGGTCCTGCACGCTACCGATGTAGTTACCGCCGCCTACCTGGCCGCCGATATCCGTGGGACCCGTGAAGGCCTTAGCCCAGGTAAAGGCGGAGAGCACCGTGACACCGGTGGCCATGCGGCGCTCCAGCTTCATTTGGAGCGAATGATAAATAGAGTTGCCGATGGCCTTGTCACCCGTCACCGGACGCTGGAAGAGCTGATTGGGCCGGCGTGAGTTGAGCGAAGGCGTGCCCGGTACGCGAGGATCGAGGACAGCTACCGGACGGTTGATGTCGCCCAAGGTGGCCACCAGCCGGGTGCCCTTGCTGCCGACATAACCAGCATCAACGACGAAGCCGCCCCAGAGTTTCTTCTGGATATTCAGGTTCCATTGCTGAATGTAGGAGTCGCGCATATTCTGGTCATTCGAGACGGCGAAATTGAAGACGCCCGTGGTGGCGGCGCCAGCGAAGGGGTTACTGAAGAAGAGGTTCGGCGCGCCGGCGATGTTACCGATGACGTTGGCGCCGGCCGTGGCTTGCGCGCCTTCGGCCATCGCGAAGATGGCGTTCGAAATCTGCGGCGTGTAGTAAATGCCATAACCGCCGCGGACTACCGCGTCCTTCACGAAGGCCGGCTGGTAGGCGAAACCGAAACGCGGGCTGAAGTTATTACGATCCGGCTGCAAGAGGCCGCGGCCGTAGCGGGAGTCCTTCGGGCCGGCGAAGCCTGCCGGTTGCAAGCCGTTCTGCTCGATGTTCACGAACTTATCATCGCTCTGTACCATCTTGCCGAAATAGTCATAGCGTGCACCAAAGTTAATCGTCAGGCGCGAGGAGACCTTCCAATCGTCATTGAAGTAATATGCCTGCCAGTAGTTACTCAGGTCGGTTACCGTCACGGCCGGATTCAAGCTGGCCGAACGCACATAACCGAGCATAAAGTCAGCGAAGGCGCTGCCCGTGTACGTGCCATCGAAGGAGAAGTTGCCTCGCGGATCGCGAGCCTGATTGAAGGTGACGGTGCGGCGGGCGATGTCGGCGCCCACTTTGACAAAGTGCTTACCGCGCTGCCAGGAAAGGTTGTCTACGAACTGCAGGATGCCGTTCGAACGTTCACGCGGTCCGATGGTGCGTTGCAAGCCGAAAAAGCTGAAGCCACCCTCATTACCCGTAACATTGACGATGGGCGGGCCGAAGAACTTGGGGTCCTTCGAAACCAACGGCAAGCCCATCTTATTGGCGACGTCAAAATCGGCGCGGCCGGTGGTCCCGAAGGTCTCGTTCTCGTAGAAGTTATGATAGCCGCCGCGCAGTTCGTTCACGATGGAGGCGGAGACGGTGCGCGTGTAACCGAGAGACAGATTCTTGGTACGGCCCAGGTTGTCACGTTGATCGTTGCCCCAGTAAGGTACGCCGGCCTCAAAGGTGTCGTTAAAGACGAAGCGGCCGAAGATGGCGTCCTTCGAAGAGAGCTGATGGTCAATGCGGGCGTTGTAGTTATCTTGCTTCGAAATGGCCGAGGCCGGGTTATTGAGGAAGTTATTGACGAGAGGATTCGGGCCGGCGAAATTTGGCAGCGGCGTGAAGTTGAGGAAGGCCAGCGCCTGCGGACTCAGCGCGCTGCGCGGAATGATGTTATTCGCGATCGGCACGCGCTGCGGGTCCAGCAAAACGATCGGCGCGCCGGTTCGGGCGTTCACTAACTTGCTGAAGTCGCCATTGCGGAAGTCTGCCGTGGGAACGGTGCGGAAGCCGGGGACGGCCCCTTGCGCGTTACGGCCGCGCTCCCAATTGAAAAAGAAGAACGTCTTGTCGATGCCGTTGTACACCTTCGGAATGCGCACCGCGCCGCCGATGTTCGCGCCGAACTGATTGCGATTCAGACGCGGATTCGTCAAGGAGCGTTTGGCGATGGCGTCGTAGGTTTGGGTAAAGGCGTCGTTGCGGTTGAACTCCCAGAGGGTACCGTGATAGACGTTGCCGCCGCGCTTGGTGAGCATGTTGACGTGGCCACCGGGGGCGCCGCCGGACTCCGCGGAGTAGTTCGACGTTTCCACCTTGAACTCAGCGAGCGAGTCCACCGAGGGCGAGAAGGAGTAAGTCATCGCGTCGTAGTCCATCACTTCGATGCCGTCGAGGAAGAAGCGATTCGCGGTGTCGCGCGAGCCGTTGGCCGAAAAGCCGGTGCTGCCGAAGGAGCTATCGGCCTGGCCAATGGAGCCGCGGCCGCGGCGGACGGTGATGGAACCGGGCGTACCGGCCTGGGCGCCGGGAATCAGTTGCGCCAATTGAATGAAGTTGCGCCCGTTGAGCGGCAGGTCCACGATCTTCTGCGCGTCGATCACCGAACCGACAGTGGCGTTCTCCGTCTGCAGGACGGCGGAACTAGCCTCCACGTTAATCGACTCGGCCACGTTGCCAACCTTAATCTGAATGTCGACGCGAGCCGTAACACCCACCTGGAGCGAAAGGCCGGCTACTTTACCGGAGGCGAAGCCCTCCTTGGTGGTGTCGACATTATAGTCACCGGCGGCGAGGAACGGCAGACTGTAGCTGCCGGCTTCGTTGGTGGTGGTTTCACGAATGGCGTTGGTGAGGACGCTGGTGGCCTTCACGCGGACGTTGGCGACGGGCGCGCCAGACGCGTCCGTCACAATGCCGGTGAGGGTCGCGGTGGTTTGTTGAGCGAGGGCGCTGGCGGCCAAGGCCAGCAAAACGGGGAGCAAGCGGTACGACGAGGTAATGTTTTTCATAAGACCTGAGTGGTGTACCTACCATTTTGCACCCAATTGTCACATTGGCCAAGAGAAATACAGTATCCTCACGTGGTTTCAACATTTTACCGGACCGTATGATACGCTTTGGAGTGAGTGAAGTCGAGGTTAGATGAGTTGACGGAATTGGCCATGCCGCCGGAGGACGTCCAGCGGCAGTTGCGGCGTATTTTGTCAAGCGACGTCTTTAAGGGCAGCCGTCGTTGTGTCGTCTTTCTCGAATATGTCGTGAATCAGCGCCTCGCCGGCGCGGCGGACAATCTTCGCGAGAAGGTGATCGGCGTGGAGGCCTTTGGCCGGAGCGCGGGTTACGACTCGAATGACGACCCCGTAGTGCGCGTGACGGCGGGCGAAGTCCGCAAGCGGCTGGCGCAGTATTACCTGGAACCGGGGCACGCTTCGGAACTGCGCATCGAACTGGTGGCTGGGTCGTATGTGCCGGAGTTTCAGCCAAGCTCGCCCGCGCAGACCCCAGTTCCCGTGCCGGACGTGCCGTTGGCTGGGCCATCTACCCGCCCGAGCCGGCGTTGGTGGTGGGGATTGGCTTTGTTTGGAACGCTGACGCTGTTGGCGTGGCGCGCCGGGTGGATTGGCCCACCAAGTCCGTTTGAGCGCTTCTGGGCGCCGACCCTAACGACGCCAGGGCCTATTCTGCTGTCGGTTGGACAAAGTCGCGTTTACTCCCTGCGCAAAGAATTGGCGCTACGCGTGGAAGCCGCGCTCGACCAGGACCAGACCGGCCAACCGGCACGGACGATTCCCGACAGCCAAACCGTCACCGCCCAGGACCTGATTCCGGCGTGGGAACGCTACGTCCCGATCGGAGACGCGGTGAGCATCTCCAACATGGCCATCTTTCTGGATCATCGCCGGCGGGAGTATCGCATCCGCGGCAGTTCCGCGACGCGGCTGACCGACTTACGCGAGGGTGCGACGATTCTCTTCGGCGCCTTCAGCAACGATTGGACGCTGCGGATGAACAAGAATCTGCGCTTCTATCAGGACCTCCTGCCCGATGGTCATCGTTATCTGCTGGATCGCGAACATCCCGAGCGCCGGGAATGGAAGGGCACTCCGGTGGATCGTCCCTCCGCCAGCGAGTACGCGGACTACGCCATTTTGAATCGTATTTTTGACCGTACCAGCGGCCATCCGGTGATCAGCATCGGCGGCATTACGCACTTGGCCACACAAGCGGGCGGCGAATTCGTCTTATCCCCCACCCTAATGAATGAGGCGCTCGCCAAGGCGCCCGCGGGCTGGGAAGCCAAGAACCTGCAAATGGTGATCGCCACCAAGGTAATCGGCTCCAGCGCGAGCCCACCGCAAATACTCGCGCTCCACGTTTGGTAATCGTTTTTTCTTCATGCAACTTACTCCCGAAATTCTTCTTCACATTTCCCAGTTATTGAACGTCTCCATCAAAAGCCTGATGGCGACGATTGAGTTACTCGATGAGGGCGGCACCGTCCCGTTTATCGCTCGCTATCGCAAGGAGGCTACCGGCAATCTGGACGAGGTGCAGATCCGCGCCATTGAAGAGAATCTCGCTTACTTCCGCGCCTTGGTGGACCGCAAGGCCACCGTGCTCGCATCCATTGAAGAGCAGGGCAAGCTGACTCCCGAGCTTAAGGCCCGCATCGAAGCCACGTTGGACCTGAGCGAACTGGAAGACCTCTATCTGCCCTACAAGCCGAAACGGCGCACCAAGGCTACTATCGCCAAGGAGAAGGGCCTGGAGCCGTTGGGCCTGTACTTATGGAACCAGGAAGCCACGGGGGTGCCGCTGAGTGACTTCGCCGCGATGTTTATCGATGCCGAAAAGGGCGTCGCGACGGTGGATGAGGCCCTGGAAGGGGCGCGGCACATTGTTGCCGAGTTAATTAGTGAGCAGGCGGATTATCGCAAGACGTTGCGCCAGATGATGCTGGATGAAGGCGTGATCACCAGCCGCCGTGTCACCGATGCGCCGGATCCGGAAGAGAAGTTCAAGATGTATTACGACTATCGCGAGCCCGCGAAGTCCATCCCGTCGCATCGCATGCTGGCCATTCGCCGCGGCGAGAACGAAAACGTACTCTATTTCCTGATTGAGCTGGAGGCCGAGCGGCCTTTGGCTTATTTGAAGTCGCAGGTGATTCGCACGCCGGGCGATTGGGTGCCGCACTTACAGCTCAGTGTCGATGATTGCTGGAAGCGGCTATTGAATAACTCGATTCAGACAGATATTCGTATGGAGCTGAAGCAGCGTTCAGACGCCGAGGCAATCCGCGTCTTTCGCGATAACCTGCAGAACTTACTCCTCGCGCCCCCGGCCGGCGAACTCACCGTCCTCGCGCTGGACCCCGGCATTCGCACCGGCTGCAAGTTGGCCGTGATCGACGAAACCGGCAAGATTCTCGAGCATTCCGTCATCTATCCGCATGAGCCCAAGAATGACGTGATTGGCGCGTCGCGCATCCTAAAGAATCTGATCGAAAAGCACAAGGTAAAGGCGATTGCCATCGGCAACGGCACGGCGTCGCGCGAGACGGATAGCTTCGTAAAGGACTTTTTCCAGCGCGAGAACCTGAGCGGCATTTTCACGGTGATGGTGAACGAATCGGGCGCTTCGATTTATTCGGCTTCCGACATCGCGCGCCAGGAGTTCCCCGACCTTGACCTGACGGTGCGCGGCGCGATTTCCATTGGCCGCCGCTTGCAGGATCCCTTGGCCGAGTTGGTGAAGATCGACCCCAAATCGATCGGCGTGGGCCAGTATCAGCACGACGTGGATCAGCGGCAGTTACAGCAGTCGCTCGAAACGGTGATTGAGAGCTGCGTGAACCGCGTCGGCGTGGATTTGAATACAGCCTCGTGGGCTTTGCTGCGTTACGTGGCAGGAATCAACGAGCGCACGGCGATCAAGATTGTGGAATTCCGCAATCAGCATGGCGCGTTTCAGTCGCGCGTACAACTGATGGCCGTGCCCGGCGTCGGCCCCAAAACGTTTGAACAGGCCGCCGGGTTCCTACGCATCCGGCACGGCGAGAATCCGCTCGACATTACCGCCGTGCATCCGGAGAGCTATCCGCTGGTAGAGCAGATCGCGCAGTCGCTGGGGAAGAGTATTCCGGAGTTGATTGCCGAGCCAGGTTTGCTGGAAAAAGTAAACAAGACCGGACTCCAGGCCGGTACATTTACCTTGAACGACATTCTCGAAGAGCTAAAAAAGCCGGGCCGCGATCCGCGGGATAAGTTCGTCGCGCCGTCCTTCCGCGACGACGTGCGCGCGATCTCTGACTTGTCGAGTGGCATGCAACTCGAAGGCGTCGTCACCAACGTGACGAAGTTCGGCGCCTTTGTCGATATCGGCGTGCATCAGGATGGCTTGGTGCATATCAGCGAACTGTCGAATCGCTACATTCAGGATCCGTCCGAAGCCGTAAAGGTGGGGCAGATCGTGAAGGTACAGGTGCTGAGCGCGGACCCGAAGGCGAAACGCATCGCGCTTTCGATGAAGGCCCTGATGGGGCCCGCGCCACAGCGGCCGAACGCGCCCCGCCCACCGGCGGCCAAGCCGGCGCCGAATATGAACGACAAGCTGGCGGCGCTGCAATCGAAGTGGAAATCGCGGTAAGCGACTATTTGATCTCGACGATCAGGATTTCGAAGGGCTTGTCGCTGAGGTTCTCTTCCTTATGCGTCACGGGTCCGCTCCAGGTAACGTCGCCGGCTTTATGCTTCAGCATATCCACGGTGCCGTCGGCCTTGGTGATCTTGAAGTCCTGATCGGTGAGAAACACGACGACCCGGTTCAAGCCGTGTTCGTGCTGCGGAATCGAGCCCTTGGGACCCACGCGCGAACGTAGCACGCGCACCTGGTCATTCTCCATTTCGAGCTTGTACTGCGCCGGCGCCACTTTGAGCGGATCCTTGGCCGGCATGGTGACTTTGCGGCCGGCGTTCTTGAGCTCGAGTTCCACGATGGTGACCGGATTGTCCGAAGTGATCTCGGCAATGTGCATGCCGGACTTAGGGCTCCAAAGCGCTTCGCCGGCCTTCCAATTCAGGTGCGCGGTGTTGGCGCCCTGATAGGCGATGGTCTGTTTGCCGGCCTGCAGGTAGATCATCACGCGGTTCATGTCGTGCTTGTGCAGCTTGGTTTTGATGTGCGGCGCCTGCGTCACTTTCAGCACTTTCACTTGGTCGTTGTCGATCGGCACGCTGCGGTCCTGCGCGGAGAGAGTGAGGGCGAAAACCAGGGCGAGAGCGGAATGTTTCATGTTGTGGCGGAAAGCCTCCCGGCGTTTATTCTACACGTTCGGCATTTGGCACAATGAGGTTATGCGCACTTTTTTCGCCGTGCTCGCTCTCTCCTCCGTTGCTCTTGCTACCGGCGCGTTCGCCCAGGACGCGCTGCTCTCCGTGGACGCGCTTGCCACGCAACTGCAGGACCCGAACCTGGTCCTGCTCCACGTCGGCAGCCAGAAGGACTACGACGAGGGCCATTTGCCGGGCGCCCGCCTGGTGACGCTGGCCGACATCTCCGTCACCGGCGACCGGAATCTGCGCCTGGAGATGCCGCCCACGGAGAAACTGGAGGCGGCGCTGCTGAAGCTGGGCATCACCAATGCTTCAAAGACCGTGATCTACGCCGCGACTGAGTCCGTGCAGAGCGCCACGCGGGTCTGGTTTACCTTCGAGTTTCTCAGCCTGCCCGCCAAGTTGCTCGATGGCGGCTTGGCCGCCTGGAAGGCGAAGGGCCTCGAAGTCACCAAAGCTCCCTCGGAATTTGCGGCTTCTACCACCGTGAAGCTGGTGCGGCGGCCAGAGTTGATTGTCGACGCCGACTGGCTGAATGCGCATCGTACGGATCCCGGCGTCGTGTTGCTGGATGCGCGTCTGCCGGAGTTCTACACGGGCGAGAACGCGGGCCAGATGCCTCGGGGCGGCCACATTCCTGGCGCCTGGAATGTACCATATCCCACGTTGCTCACCGAGACCAAGGAATTTATTCCCCGCAAGCAACTCGCCGAACAGATGGGCAACGGCAGCACGATCATCACTTACTGCCACATCGGCCAGCAGGCGACGGTATTGTTCTTTGCCGCTCATCTGAGCGGTAAGAAGGTGAAACTCTACGATGGTTCCTTCCAGGATTGGAGCGCGCGGCCAGAGCTACCGGTGGTGACGAAGTAGACGGCTATCGTAACGGATAAACTTCGGCAGCAGGAGAGCGAGTAAGCCGGAGCCTAGCACGCAGAGCACTCCGCCACTCACTACCGAGACCTGCAAGCCGAATAACTTGGCGGCGAAGCCCGCTTCGGCGTTGCCCAAATAGGGGCCGCTTAAGTAGCTCACCATTTCGATGCCGGCCATGCGGCCACGTAAGTGGGCCGGAATCGTTTGGTTCCAGATAGTCATGCGGAATACGCCGCTAATCATGTCCGCCGCACCGGCGACGGCCAGGAAACTCAAGGCGACCCACAATTGCGCCGCCAGTCCAAAGCCGATAATTCCCACGCCCCACAGCGTCGCCGCTAAGGTAATCGCCAAGCCGTGCCGGTGTACGCGCCTGGCCCAGCCAGAAGTTAGCGCGGCGAACAGGGCGCCTACCGATGGCGCGGCGTAGAGCATGCCAAGCGTGGCGGCGCCCCAGCGTTCGGCGATGGCGGGAAACAGGGCGTTGGGCATGCCGAAGAACATGGCGTTCAAGTCAATTAAGTAAGTACCAAGTAAGTCCGGCCGGGTACGCGCATAACGCCATCCTTCGAGGAGCGAAACCCAAGTAAGGCTTTCCTCCGGCGGTGTCAGCGCCGGAATACCCGTCACGCGCGCAATCATCAGCAGGGAAAGCAAGTAGGTGAGGGCGTTGATTCCGAAAGCGGCTTGCGCCCCATACGTTGCCGCCAACAAGCCGGCCAGGGCGGGGCCGATGATGTGGGTGAAGTTGCCGCGTAGGGATTGCCAGGCCGCGACGGCCGTCATCTCGGAGGCCGGGAGAAGCTGCGGCGTCAAAGCCTCCATTGCCGGGCGGTGCAAAGAGTTCAGCCCGGCTAGCAAGGCCGCCGCCACCCAGAGCGGCCACAGCGCCGGCTGCGCTTGCGCGGCGTTCACGGTGAGCAGCAAGCACACCAGCAGCATCGCGGACTCGGCCCACAGAATCAAGCGCTTTCGCTCGAAATGATCGGCCAGCGCGCCACCGGCGAAAGCCAGCAGGAACATCGGCACAAATTCCACCACGCCCAGCAGGCCCACCAACGCGGTGGACTTGGTGAGACGGTACATTTCGAACGGCAGGACGACATAGGTCAGCGCGGAACCGAAGCTCGAAATCAGTTGCGCAAAAAACAGATACCGGAAGGCGGCGGAGGCGTGGAACGGGGACAAACTGGGGAGTAAGTGGCGCACGCTAAGAGTGATTATAGCGGCTATAATCGGGAGAGCTATGAAACGCCGATCCGTTCTTGCCGCCGCCCCCCTGGCCATGGCCCAAACGCCCGCGCCGAAGCGTCCCGAAAGCTCCTACATCGAGCTGCGCTACTTCCGGCTGCGAAACACACGGGAGAATCAACGGCAGCGCGTCGTGGATTTCATCAAGAATTCCTACTTGCCGGTGGCGGTGCGCGCCGGGCTGGGGCCGGTGGGCGTGTTTTCCAGCTTGATTGGCGCCGACACGCCCTATATTCTCACCGCGCGCTCTTATGGATCCTTATATGCCATGGAGCAAGCCTGGGACAAGATCGGCGCCGACGCGGAGTATCAGAAAGCCACGCAGGCCTTTCAAGCCTTGCCCGGCTTGAGTTACATGCGCGTCGAGACGCAGTTGCTACGGGCCTTTGAAGGCTTTCCCAAGGTCGTTGCGCCGCCGGTCGATGAGAAGAAACCGGCACGCGTCTTCGAATTGCGGACCTACGAAGCCAACAACTGGGGAGCGTTGCGCAAGAAAATCGGCATGTTCGACACGATGGGCGAGATTCGCATTTTCAAGAAGACCGGCTTGTTGCCGGTGTTCTTTGGCGAGACGGTTTTTGGCCCGAATCAGCCGTCACTCACTTACCTGCTGGCCTTCGACGACCTGGCGTCGCGCGAACGCAACTGGCGCACCTTTGTTACCGATCCAGAATGGCTGAAGCTGCGCGCCACCGACGGCTACTCGGATGCCGAAATCGTCTCGAATATCTCGAACACGATGTTCTCACCGCTGCCGTTTTCACAGATTCGATAGCGGCCATCACCTTGAGGACGAACCGGGGCGGGGGTTCGAAAACCCTCGTTCAGGGGCATGCTAAAGACGGCCAGATTTTGCTAGGATGAAAGTCGCGCTTGTGATCTTACGTCTCTTCATCCACGGCCAGAGTTCCCGTTCGCAAGTGGCGCTCGAAAACCTGCGTGCCTTCTGCCGGGAGCGGCAAGCTACGGTGCAGATCGAGGTGGTGGACGTGCAGGAGGATGCCGGACGGGCCGAGCAGGATCGTGTCATCGCCACGCCGACTCTTTTGCGCCTAATGCCGATGCCCACCGTGCGGATTCTGGGCGACCTTAGTGATCCGCAATCGCTATCCCGTCTACTGGACGGCTGCCAAGCTCGGGTGATGTAGCCGCCGCGGGCAATGTGACATAGAACGTACTTCCCTCCCCCAACCCTGACTTTACCCAGATCTCTCCCTGATGCCGGTGTACCACTTGGCGGCAAGTAGCCAAGCCGATGCCGACACCTTCTCCACGGGGGTTCACGCGCCCGAACATTTCGAAGATACGTGACTGGTCCGCGGAGGCAATGCCCAGGCCGTTGTCGCTGACGGCGATCCGCCAGTAGCTCCCCGCCGGTCGCGCGTGTACTTCGATGCGGGGTGTCTCCTCGCGTCGGTAAGCGAGGGCGTTATCGAAGAGATTCTGGAAGAGGCGCTCGAGTTGCACGCGATCCCCCTGCACGGCGGGGAGGTCACCGCGGGTGACGTAGGGGTTCGCCGTAACGTCCACCACCTCATTCAACGGGACGGCCTCCAAACGCAGAGGCGCACCTTCGGCGGAGGCATATTCGAGTGTACGGTCCAGCAGCCGCTGCATGCGTTCGGCATTGGCGACAATGTGGCTCAGCCAAAGGGCGGCCCTCTCGTCAAGCAGTTGTGGGGCCTTGCTTTCGAACAGACCGATCAGCAGGCGGATGTTGCGCAGGGGGGCGCGCAGATCATGCGAGACGGTGGCGGCGAATTGCTGCAATTCCCGGTTGACGCGTTCGAGCGACGCGTTCTGGCGGCCAAGGTCGCGCTGCGAAGAGACGAGTTCGTTGTGCAGGCGGGCCGCTTGTTCAAAGCCGGGCGGGAGATTGGCGGCGATGATCCGGTATCCGCCGTCATCGTCGAGCAGCCCGGTGAATTGGACGGCTTCGGCGGAGTCGCCCGCCAGGACGTTGAACTCCCAGCCGGAGACGGCGCCTTGCAACGCCACTTGAGCCACGAAACGGCGTGCCTTGCCCAGGCTGCCACCGTCCAGCAAATCAAGGAATGGCACGCCGAGCGGCGCGGCGCCGCGCAGCACCTCCGTGATGATCCCGGCGGCATTGCAACGCACCGCAAATCGGAGTGTCATACGGTAGGGCGGGCCCCCTGGCCCGCCCGGTGGCTCATGCTCGTGGTTGAGGAGGGCCGGGGGGCTCGCCCTACCATGCCGCCGCCCGCAGCCAGTCCACCAGGGATCCAGCGTCCGGCGCCCAGCCGTCGGCCCCGGTCCGGCGCCACAATTCGGGGTCGCGGTTAAAGGGAAGCCCGCCTACCAGGACCTTGGCTCGCGCTTTGGCCTCGCGCAACCCGGCGACCGTCTGCTCCACCAGACTCACGTGGTAGGTCATGGTGCAAGAAAGGCAGACCAAGTCCGGATCGTGCGCGATGACGTTGCGGCTGATCTCATCGGGAGGCAGATTGGGGCCGAGATACCGCGTATCCCAACCCTTCATTTCCAGGAAATCAGCCACCATTCTCGCGCCAATCTCATGCAACTCGCCCCCGACACCCACCACCACCGCGGACCGGCCGGTACGTTCAGCCGAAAAGACCCGGGCATGCAGCCGCGACATGATCGTCTGGGTGGCGGCCGTGCAGTAATGCTCCTGCGCGACGGTCGCCTCATTGGCTTCCCACAGCCGCCCCACTTCGTACTGGCAGGGTTGAAACACCTGCAAATAGAGGTCGCGGATGGGAACCCCGTCCGCCATTGCCTGCTTGACCAAATGCCAGGCGCCGTCGCCATTCCCGGATAGTAGGCACTGCAGATACCCACCCGCCAGACCCGCAAAAGATTGATCAATTCCGACCATTATTCTGAATACTGATGATATTATCATGAGGAATGACCGCAAATCCCAGAGTCAGCGTACTCTTGATCGAGGACGACGCTGCCTGGGCGCTGCTGGTGGAAGAGATGTTGGCCGGCTCGGCGAACGTGGTGGATGCGCATGCCCACACCTTGAGCGAGGGTCTGAGCTGGCTGAGCCGGGACCGTTTTGACGTCGCCCTCCTGGACCTCAATCTGCCGGACTCGGCCGGGCGCGACACGCTGGCGCGTTTCCGCGCGGAGTCCGCCAACGTGCCCGTAATTGTCTTCTCTGGCGAACACGCTGGCGATAGCGCCCTGCAGGCGCTCAGTGTGGACGGCCAGGATTACCTCCACAAGGACCGCGTGGACGGTCCCTTGCTCCAGCGGGTAATCCGTTACGCCGTCGAACGGCATCGCCTGCACCAGATGGTGGAGCAGGCGCGGAGCGAGCGCGAACTGCAGTCGCTCGAACGCTTGGCCTCGCCCGCCACGGCGGTGACCACTCAGCTTTATGCCAACACCGCGCTCAAAGACGTAAACCCGGACGCTTTCGCACGCTTCCATGCGGCGTATCGTGAACTGCTGGAGCAAGCCCTGGAGGAGCGCACTTTCCAGATTGAGTCGACCGTGGCCGCGCGGCTGGTGACGATGGGCGAGGAGTTAGGCCGCCTGCGCGCCTCGCCGCGCGACCTCATTGAAGTGCACATGGCCGGGATGCAAACCGCTACCGCGCAAGCCCCGCGCGCCCGCCGCCAGGCTTATCTCGAAGAAGGGCGCCTCTTGATTCTCAGCCTCGTCGGAAATCTGGCGAGCTTTTACCGGACCCATTATCTGGCCAGCTATGCCGGGAAATCCCAAGCCGCTACTCAGGGGTAGAAAGAACTCGACCGACCATGGAAAAGACCATCCTCCGCCTCTATGTCACCGGAAACACCGAGCGCGCCCGCGCCGCTATCCACAATCTCAGACGCATCTGTGCCGACGACCTCGGCGGCCAGTACGAAGTGACGATCATCGACGTGCTCGAACGTCCGCAATTGGCCGAGGACGAGCGCATCCTCGCCACGCCCACCCTGATTCGCCAACTGCCGCCGCCGCTACGCCGCATCGTCGGCGACCTCTCCGAAGCTGACAAAGTTCTCATCGGGCTTGACCTCGTCGCCCTCGATCACAACTCCGCAAATTCCTCCGCAAAGGGCCAATCTGCTTGAATCCTCCCGTACTCGCCACCATTGAAAAGCTGAGCACCGGCATCCCGGGCCTCGACTTGATTACCGAAGGCGGTTTGCCCAAGGGCCGCACCACGTTGGTTGCCGGCACCTCCGGCAGCGCCAAGACCATCCTCGCCGCGCAGTTTCTGGCGGCGGGCATCGAGAGCACGGGCGAGGGCGGCGTCTTCGTCACCTTTGAGGAGTCTCCCGCCGATATCCGCGCCAACATGCGCAGCCTGAACTGGAACATTGACCGGTGGGAGGCCGAAGGCAAGTGGGCCTTTGTCGATGCGTCGCCGGAGCCCGAGTCTATCGTCATCAGCGGTTCCTACGACCTCGGCGCCCTCGCCGCCCGCATCGAGTACGCCGTGCGCAAGGTGAAAGCGACCCGTGTTTCGCTGGATTCGCTCGGCGCCATCTTTACCCAGTTGCCCGATAGTTCCGTCATCCGCCGTGAACTCTTCCGCATCGGCCTGGTGCTAAAGGGCATGGCCGTCACCGCCCTGATGACGGCGGAGCGCACCGAGGAATACGGCGAGATCAGCCGCCATGGCGTGGAAGAGTTCGTCGCGGACAACGTGATCATTCTCCGCAATTCGCTTGATGACGAAAAGCGCCGCCGCACGATTGAAGTGCTGAAGTTCCGCGGTACCCGCCATCAGCGCGGCGAGTTCCCCTTCACCATCGTCAACGGCGAGGGCATTGTCGTCATCCCGCTTTCCGCTTTGGAGCTCAAGCAGCGCTCCTCCAGCATGCGGGTGAGTTCCGGCAACGAAATGCTGGACGAAATGTGCGGCGGCGGCTTCTTCCGGGATTCCATCGTCCTCATCACCGGCGCCACCGGCTGCGGCAAGACGCTCATCACCACGGAGTTCATCGCCGGCGGCGCCAAGAGCGGCGAACGCTGCCTGCTCTTCGCCTTCGAGGAGAGCCGCGATCAGCTTTTCCGCAACGCCACCGGTTGGGGCGTCGACTACGAAGCGCTCGAAGCGCAGGGGCTCATCAAAGTGGTTTGCACCTACCCGGAGCATGAGGGCCTCGAAGACCACCTGCTGATGATCAAGCGCGCCGTGGACGAATTCAAGCCGCAGCGTATCGCCATCGACAGTTTGTCCGCGCTGGAGCGCGTCGCCAGCCTGAAGAGCTACCGCGAATTCGTCGTCGACCTGACGTCGTTCGTGAAACATCGCGAAATGGCCGGCCTCTTCACCGCCACCACCCCCACCCTGATGGGCGGGACGTCCGTCACTGAGGCCCACATTTCCACCGTCACGGACTCCATCATCCTGCTGCGCTACGTCGAAATGATCGGCGAAATGCGCCGTGGAATCACCGTCCTCAAAATGCGCGGTTCGCACCACGACAAAAACATCCGCGAGTTCCTGATCGACGGCACCGGCATGCACATCGGCCGTTCTTTCCGGAACGTCACCGGCATCCTGGCCGGCTTCCCGCAACACATCAGCGACGACGAAATGAACCGCATGGGCAACCTCTTCCAGCGCGCCAGCGACGCGGCGGCCGGCGGCCGCTGAAGCTGAGGCTGGCCAACGCGAGCTATCATCGAAGCCAGCCATGAAAATCCTTCTCTTTCTCCTGCTTCCGCTGGCCGCGGAAGACGGGATGCGGCGCGACCTCGCCGCGCTGACAGCACCCGCGATGAATGGCCGCGTGGCGCTGGAGCCCGGCGCGCCTCGCCGCTGACTTCATCGCCGCGGGCTTCCGCCAAGCCGGACTCGCACCCTGCTGCAACGGCAGCTACCTGCAGGAGTTCCCCCTCGTCGCCCCCGTGGCGGACCCCACCGCGAGCCACCTGCTCTATCAAGGCCAAAAGCTCGCCTATACGGGCACCTTCTCCCAGGCCGTCGACCTGCGCGCGCCCCTGGTTTTCGCCGGCTACGGCATCACTGCGCCCGAGTACCGCTATGACGACTACCGCGGCATCGACGCCAAGGGTAAGGTGGTGGTGATCTTCGAGCGCGAGCCGCAGGAGGCGAACCCCACGAGCGTCTTTCTCGGCACGGGTCTGACCAAGCACGTCGCGCCGCGCGGCAAGCGGCTGAACGCGCAGGCGCACGGCGCGGTCGCCGTGTTGGTGATTCCCAGCCCGCGCACGACGACGGCGCCGGCCGCCAGTGACCGTACACCTCGCCGCGGCGGGGCGCCTCTGATGTTGGACGAGGCACTGCGCATTCCGATGTTGACCCTGACCCGCGAGTCCGCCAGGCAACTCGTGCCGAAGTATACCGAGGTCCAAGCCGAGTTAGACCGCACCCTGCGCCCCGTCGCCGTGCCGTTGGCGGGCGAGGTTGAACTGCGTTTACGCAATCGCGTCGAACGCCAAGGCGTCACCTGGAACGTGATCGGCGTGTTGCCTGGCCGCACGCAGGAGACCGTGCTGCTCACTTCGCACTATGACCATCTGCCCGCGCGCGACACCGGCTATTATCCGGGCGCGAACGACAATGGCTCCGGCACCGTGGCCGTGCTCGAATTGGCTCGCCGCTTCGCCGCCCGTAAGCAGAAGCCGCGGCGAACGCTGGTCTTCGTGTCGTTCGGCGCGGAGGAGGAGGGCCTGCTGGGCGCTTACCACTATGTAGCGCATCCGCCGTTTCCTCTGGCAGGAACGAAAGCCGTCATCAACCTCGACATGATCGGCCGCGACGAGGCGCACACGCCGCAGACGGAGGGCCGCGTCAAGGTCCCGGCCGATACCCGCCGCCATCTGAACGTTCTGGGCGGCGCCTACTTCCCTGGCCTGCTAAAGCAATTGCGCCGCGCCAACACCAAGGTCGGCCTGGAACTGGACGAAAAGTACGACCACGACTCTTCCCAGAACGCGCTCTACCGCTGCGACCATTTCCCCTTCCTCGTGGCCGGCGTGCCGGACTTGTGGCTCTTCGCCGGTTGGCACCCGGGCTACCACGAACCCACCGACACCCTCGACCTGATCAACTGGGACAAGATGGAGCGCGTAACGCAACTTGCCTTCACCCTGGCCGAACGCTTGGCCCGGTAACGCTGTTCTCTGATAAGCTGCCCTCCATGCGCTGGTTCTTATTTCCGTTATTACTCGCCTCCGTCGCGAACGCTCAGGGCTGGTATTCGATGGGAAGTCGCTCCAGGGCTGGCAGGCCCGCGCGACTTCCGCGCCCCCCGTCACCGGCGACTGGCAAATCGCCGACGGCGCCATTCTTTGCGGAGGCGGCGGCGCGGGCTGGCTCGCTACCGACGAGAGCTTCCAGGACTTCCGCCTGCAACTCGAGTTTCGCGGCGCAGCCACCGTCAACAGCGGCGTCTTCCTGCGCAGCGAGAAGCAAGGCGAACCCCACGTCACCGGCTACGAACTCCAAATCTGGGACATGCAACCCGCCGGCTTTCTTACCGGAAGTCTGGTGGGCAGCGTAAAGGCGTCGCCCACCAAGATCAAGCCCGACGCCTGGAATCGCTTCGACGTCACCGCGCGCGGCGACCACTTCGTCGTGAAGCTGAACGGCGCCGTGGTGCTCGACGCACACGATCAAAAGCACGCGGCGGGCGTAATTGGGCTCCAATGCCAACCGAAGCAACGCATCGCCTTCCGCAATCTGCGGGTACGGAAGCTGGAATTACCGGGCCGCCACCAGCACTCGGAACGTGCCTGCGGTGACGGTGCGCCCGCCCTTCTTTTCGCCGGTGGCTGGCGTCACAACGATATCGGCCGTCGGTAGGAAGATGCGGCCGGTCTTCGGGTCAAACGCAAACGTTTTGGCGCCGAGCTCGGTCTTGAACGCGCCCAGGTCCGTGTAAGTCGCGCCCTTCTGCTGGAACATGCCCATCGTGCCGTCGCCGGAGGACGACATCACGAGTTTGCTCTTCGGGTCAAAATGAGCCCAATCGGCGCCCGTGCCGATCGGAAACGTGGTGACCACCTGGCCGGTGCCGGCGTCCATGATTACCATCAGCGGTTTGTCGCGGCAGGCGATGTAGAGGTGATTCGTCTTCGGGTCGTAGCCGAGGCCCGTGGGAATCTTGGCGGCCTGAGTCGGCAGTCTGCGCATCACCTTCATCGTCTTCGGATCCACCGCGGCCACCTCCGTCGTGTCCTCCACATTGACGTACAGCAACCCGTCCTTACCTAGCACAACGGACTCGCCATCGCCCTTCAACTCCACCGTGCCGATCACCTCGGCCTTCTCCGCATCCACCACCGTCATATCGTGCGAGCCATGGTTGCAGGTGAAGACGCGCTTCGTCGCCGCGTGGTAGAAGATGCCGTCCGGACCCTTACCCACATCCAGCTTCTTGACGACGGCTAGGGTGCCGGGCGTGAAGACCGTTAGCTTATTCTCGCGGCCATTCGTCGTGAAGCCATGCCGGCCGGCGATGGCGATGCCATGGACGCCGGGCGTGTCGGCGATGGCACCCACTACCTTAACGGAGTCCGCATCCAGCACCTCGACGCGGGTGGCGTGCGACACATATAAGCGCCGCGCCGCCACGTCGAGCGTGATGTAGTCCCACCCACCTTCGCCGCCGATGGGCCAGCGGGTCTTGATCTGATAAGGGCTTTGCGCGAAAGCGAGAGCCCCGAGAAACAACAAAGAGAGTCGCATAAAACAATTTACTCGGCGTCGGCACCCTGTAGCCACGCGGGCTGGGCGAATTCGGGCTCCACCCAACGCCAGATTTCATCAGTAGAGTCACGTCCGTCCGCGACCCGGAAGATCAGCCCGCTAAGGCCGCGCTGCTTGATCACCGGATGCGACGTCACCCACGCCGCGAACTCCTTGCGCGGACCCTGCACCAAACCCAAGCGCGACGCCTCGTCCACATAGCCTTGCACCTCGGCGAGGACGCCGGCGTGCGCGGCGCGCAACAAAGCGGCTTGCTCGCGAATCCAGTCGCGCAGTTCAGCGGGGATGTCCGCCGGAATCTCGTCCGGCGTCTCGCCGGCGCGCAACGCCGCCCAGATCGTCTTGGTCGACGTGCCGAAGATCATCCGGTGCAGGCGGACGTACTCGTCGAGCTTCACCTTGGCGCGCGTGCCGTCGGGCCAGCGCAGCACGAAGCCCTCGCCTTCCGTGGCCGGGATCGTCCGCGCGTCCTGCCGCCCGTAGAAGCGAGCTGGCCGGATCACGCCGGGTAACTGCTGCCAAGTGGCCGTGTCGCGGCCGGCCAGGTCCACCGAACCCAATGAGACGAGTTCTTCCCGGCCCTCATAGTCGACGACGATGCGGTTGCCCGGATAGACGGCTTCCATCAACACGGTCTCGCCGGCGGGCGGGTAGTATTCAGGCGCCTGCGACAGAAACCACTGGTGCGCCCACACCGCCTGTTCACTCTCGAAGCTGCCGCGCGTTGAAAAGACGCGTTCGCCTTCGTAGGCGAAGAGCAGAATCAGGCTGCCGTCCACCTTCTCCCAGAATTCGGGATGGCCAGCGGGCAATTCGGTGAGCTGGCTCAGGTTGAAGAACTTGGCGAAGCCACGTGCCACCACCTGCCCCTGCTCATCAAGCACCAGGCCGCGGGCGTCGCGCAGAACGTCGGGCCAGTCATGGGCCTTAAAGTCGAACTGGGTGCGCTGCGAGTAGTTGTAGATCCACAGCGGCAAGCGCGCATGGCGGCGGCGAGTGCAGTATCCGTTGGCGACGAATTCGTGCAGCAGGTCCAGCTTAGGATAAAGCACTAGTCCAGCAGGCGCGCGCCTGTGCCGTTGATTTGGTAGATGGTCATGCCGCTGGTGATCTTGGCGGGGTCAAACTTCCGGCCCGTCTCCTCGGCTTCGTGCTTCATGCGGGCGATGGTCTGCTCCTTGGTAAGCACCATCTTCTTGAGGGTGCCTTCGGCGAGCGCGAGCTTGCCGATGGCTTCCTTCGGGAAAACGATTTCGCCGTCGTTCACCTTGATGCGGAGGGTCTGGCTGGTTTCGGGATCCACCAGCGCCATCCAGCAACCAGCCATGGTGCAGACTTCCGTCACTTTGCCCTTCACCTGGACGGTCTTGCCGATCAGCGGCTCCGGCTGCGACACCACCGTGCCGACGTTCATCGGCTGCTTCAAGGTGAGCGGCTTGCCCAGGTCCTGGTTCTTCGCGGCAAGCGTCAACGCGCCAGCGGCGATCAGCGTGAGGAGAGTCTTCATTTCTTCATTATCGATTATTCGACGGCGACCGTGGGCGGCAGCGGACCATTCACCGGCGAACTGACACCACCGATCTTGAGCGTCACCGGCAACGCCGAGCCGCGCATGCGGTCCCCCGGCACGTAGACCTTAATCTCGTAAACGCCGATGGCGCCCGGCAGCAGCCGGCTGCTTTCAACGACGACATCGGACTGCGAGAAACGCGGATCGCCAAAGAAGACCTCCACCTTGTCCGTCGTAGTGCCCGCCGGGGAAGGCGTCCCGCCGATCACGCGCGTGCCTTTGGTGAGTCCGAGGCCCGTGGCGTAGATGGTGACGCGCTTGTCGCGCGTCGTGGGATTGGCGGGCGTCACCGGTTGGCCGTTCTCATGATAGATGGCCGCCTGCTTGTTCTCGGCCTGCACAAAGACGGCGGGCGCATACTTGGCCACGGTAAGCTGCGTCGCGAGAAGCGCGGCGGCCTTCTTGTTGATATTGCGCACCAGCAGCGGGAAGCGGCCGGCCGCGAACTCCGGCGGCACCTGGGCGTTGATCTGGCCGGAAGAGGTCATGATCAGCGGGATCGGCGTGTTGTTCAGCGTCACACACAGGCCGCCCAGCGTGGTGGGCAGGGCGCGCGACGTGTCAGCCGAAGCGTTCTCGGCGAGGTTGCGGCCAAAGATCGAGATCAGGCCGCCTTGCGCCACCGGCGGCAGGTAGCTGGCCATTGACACCGTGCCGTTTTGATTGGGCGCCGGACGATCCGCCGCGGGCACGGTCTGGTCGAGCGGGACGATGCTCAGTCCGCTCGCGGTAATCACGTAGGCGTTGGTGCCAGTGGCGTCAACGGCCATCGTCCGCGCGACAATATTCTGGCGTTGGTTGTTCACCACCACCGCCGGACCTTCCAGCATCTCCAGCCGGCGCATAGTATTGCCGGTATTGGTGTCCACCATTTCGAGCGAAGCGACGCCAGTGCTCGTCGTGGCCGTCGTGCCGAGCGTGACGCGCAGGAAGCTGGTGGCCCCTAAGGGCGTCACCGCCGGGATCGGCGTATTCGTGAACACCGTCGGCTGGCCGGGACGCTGTCCCGGAGCGGCGGTGCTGCTCTGCGCGCTGAAAAGGGGAGTCAGGCTCTGGTTCAGCACGGTGTTGTTGACGAGGAAATACTGCCCCCGCGGACCCGCCGCCACCGGGCCGTAAAACCCAGAGTTCAGCGAAGTGCCCGTAAACAGTGTCCGCGACTGCACAAACTGGTCCGCCACGGCATCGTACAGGTAGGCGTTGCCGTTGCCCGCCAGCAGCAGGGCGTATTCGCCATTCGGCGTCGACGTCATCGTGCGCGGCGCGGGAATCGTCGCCGTGCCGATGATCGGGCTCAAGTCGCGCGGCACCAGTTCGTCGCCCACGGCGCGCCAGATGGTGCCGTTATTCATGATCACCATCAGGCCACGCTGCGTGGCCACCAGCGCCTGCGGCGTGATCAGGACGGCGTTTGAGTTAAACGGAATCGGGGGGAACTTGATGCGGCCCACGGTGGTGCGCCGGTCCAGGTCCACCACGGTGATGCTCTCGCCGCCGGAGTTGGCGACATACAGCAGCGTGCCGTCCAGCGCCAGGGCCAGGGCCCGCGGCAGTTGGCCCACCTTGATCGGCGGCAGCATCGTCCGCGTGCGAATGTCATAAATCTCCACGCGGTTCAGGCCGGAGTTCGCGATGTAGACGCGTTGGCGCGGCGTATCCATCACCAGGTCCACCAGGCCCTCGGCGGCCGAAATGCCGGTCTCAATCGGCATGATGTCGCCCCGGGCCTCGGAGTTGCGATTGTTCTGATACACCGTCACCCGCGGCGGCAGGTTAACGGCCTGGGGCGCCTGCAACAAAAAGTTGTGCGTAGGCGTCACCGTGCCGATGTTGCGGGTCGCGGTGGTAATCGTAAAGTCCAGTGCGGACTCCGCTCCCGCCACGGGCCGCACCGCCGGCGCCGAATTCGCGAAGGCATTCGCCGCGTTATTCTGTTGGCCACCGGCGGCTCCGCCCGCACCGGGAATGCCCGGGAAGCCAGGAATATTGATGATGACACCGCCGCCCGGCACGCCCGGAATGCCCGGAATCGCGCCGCCGCCGCCAGCTCCGCCGATCACTCCGCCGCCGATGCCACCCACACCACCCAGTCCGGACGGCGTGTTCGTCGCATCCAACAGTTGCGTCGTGACTGGGCCGATCGGGCCGCGCCCATCGTTGCGCAACGTGACACGCGCGGTGCGTTGATTGGCCACCACGCCACATTGGTCATTGGCCAGCAACACGGCAGTCCGCGTGGGCGTCAGCAACACGCTTTGATTTAGCGTGGAAAGCGGAAAGATCACAAAACCGGACTCCGACAGCGCGTAAAGATTGGCGTTGTCGGCCGACATCACCATCTTGCCCGCCAAATTCTCGGGGGTCTGCAACGCGCCCCGGATCAGGAGGTTGTCCGGGTCAGAATACATGAGTTGGGCGATGTTGGCGCGCGCCGGCGGATTCTGCACGGGTGCTACGTTAAAGGCCGAATAGAGCGTCTGGCTGTCGCTGGTGAAGACGCTGCCGCCCTGGTTCACCTGCGTGTTGAAATTGGTGTTCGACGGAATCGGATACGGCGCATTGGCCAGATTCTGCTGGGCCAGCACCTCGAGGGTCTGTAGGTCAAAGAGCGTCAGTCCAGCCATAAAGCGGCTGTTGTCCGGCGCGATCGCCAACACGCTAGAGGCGCCTGTCAGGGACCGGCTGCGCAACACCGTATTCGAAGCCACTTCATACACAAAGACGGCGCGCGTAGTAGCATTCGGCAGATTCACACCGACAATAAAGCGGCCATCGTTCGAGGCCAGCAACTGGCTGCGATTCGCCTGAAACGTACGTCCGGAGGGCGCGGGCAAAACCGGAGGCGTGGGCGGCGGCGGCGTTACCGGGATCGCGGAAATCGCCTGTCCCGAGGCTTCGGCGGCCGGATCGTACAGCAGGAGAATATTCTGCGCATTGTTCGCGCCCGTGCCGATCGTAGAAATCAGCACGCGGTTGTCATTGCCAATCGCCAGGCCCTCGGGCCGCGCCGGCAGGCTGATCCGGCGAATGATTTGCAAGGTGTTCAGGTCCACGACATTCAGCGACGAAGAGTTGTGGCAGGCAATGTAGAGGAAGCGGTTATCGCGCGTCATCGCCAACGAGAGCGCCAGGGCGTCCGTACGAATCGAAGCCAGAAAGCGCCGCTCGGGAATCGAATAGATCTGCAGCGTGTCCGGCACACCCACCAGGTAGAGCCGGTTGCGGGACGCGTCGAGCACGATGTCCGTCGCGCCGCCCACCAGTGGCACCACGGTACCGAACGTGGCGGCGAACATCAGGGCGCTGGCAAAAAGGAGCAGAAAGAGCGTTTTCGAGACGGCGTGCAAGCGTGCGGGGGCCATGAGCTTCTCATTGTAACCCTGGGCGCCGAGCGAAAGTTGCGTACTTATGTGGCCAGATTTGGTAACCGCACCGGCCAGTTGAGCATCTGATTGGATGAAGATGAAACTGTTCTATTGGCTAACCCTCGCCGCGACAACCGCTTACGCGCAAGTAACCATCGGCGGACCCGAATATCGCCTGGAGAAAACCGGCGCCCCACCCGCGGAATTGGCCGCTTCCGTCTCGGCGCTGCTAGCCAAGGACGGCCACCGCGTTCTCAGCGCGGGGGGCAAGCACGCGCTCGATATCTGGCTCCGCGCCGAAGCCCCGAAGGGTCCCGCCTCCGCCGAAGAGAATGTGTCGATTAACACCGTGCCCCAAGGCACGCTCATGGCGGTCGTGAGTTTCCCCGAAAAATGGGCAGACCGGCGCGGCCAGACCATCAAGCCCGGCCTGTACACCATGCGCTACAGCCTCTTCCCCATCACCGGCGACCATCAGGGCGTCGCCCCTCAACGTGACTTCTTCCTGCTCTCGCCGGCCAAGGACGACCAGAACGGCGCCGCCACCCCGGCTTTCGCCGAACTCGTCGGCATGAGCATGAAGGCCACCGGCACCCCGCACCCGGGAGTCTTCTCCATCTGGAAGCCCGAAGCGTCCGAATTCAAAGCCGGCTTCCACAAGGAAGGCGACCACGACTGGGTCCTCTCCGGCAAAATCGGCGACCTCCCGGTGTCCATGATCCTCGTCGGCCAAGCCGACCACTAACGTGCCAACCAGCCCGTAGAGAAGGAGGGGACCCAAGGGTGCCCCTCCTTCATCGGCGGATAGAGCGCTGACCGGTAAATTCTTCAGCTTCGAAATTTCTGTCCGAATATCCAAATATGACCCGGGAAGGAGCCAGGAAAATGGTCTGCGCGTTGTGCAGTCCTTGAGTCTGCGGAGGCACGATCCAGAGCGCGATTCTGTCGCATGCACCCCTGTTCGCCTGCGACGAACTAGCTTGGCGGGCATCAAGAAGAAGCTGAACAAGGCCTCCGCCCGCGGCGTGAACCGGGATGACATTGCTTTGGGTGTGGCCGAGATGGGGATCGATCTGGACGCGCATTTCGGCTTCTGCCTGCGGGCGATGCAGGCGCGGTCAGCCGAGTTGGGCTTGTAGACTGGATTCCCTAGGGGTGACGGACCAGGGGGCCGTCGTACAAATACGGGCTGAAGCCCGTCACCACTCTGATCTGGTAGGCGTAGAATAAAGGCCATGCTGGCCACGATGCTTTTCTTTAGCGCGGTCGCGGCGTTCCAGTCCAGCGCGATCATCAGCGGCCGCGTGGTGGACTCGATTACCGGCGAACCGATTCGTAAGGCCACAGTGACGCTGGTGCCCGACACGGATCGCGGTCCGCGGGTGGCCCGGTTCGTGAATGGCCAGCCTCTGGCGAAGATAACGACCACCCCCGGCGACCGGGGCATCGTTACCGATGCGGCGGGCAATTTCCGGGGGCAGGTGAGCCCGGGCAGTTACCTGGCCAGCGCGGGGCACGCGCGTTATGTCGAATACCTGGAGTCCGCGAAGAGCGTCACCGTGACCGCGGGTGAGACGGTGAGCGTCACGCTCAAGCTCAACAAACACGGCGTGATCACCGGGCGCGTGCTCGACGAGGACGGCGAGCCCATCGTGCGGGCTATGGTGCAGCCGCTGAAATGGGTGATCACCGGAGGGCTGAACGGCCAGCGGACACTGATGCCGCAAGGCGGCGGCGCCGTCTCCACAAACGACCTGGGCGAATACCGGCTCTACGGTTTGGCGCCGGGGAAGTACCTCATCGCGGCGCAAGCCACCTACCGGGCTAGCCTGGAGAACGAAGCGGGCCGCCAAGCCTACACCACGGTTTACTTTCCCAGCGTCACCAACGTCGCGACCGCGGAGGCCATTCCGATGGCGCCGGGCCAAACGCGCGAAGGCGTCGACTTGCGGTTGAGTAAAGTGCGGGTGGTGCGGGTGCAAGGCAAAGTGGGTCCCTTGCCCGTGATGGGCGCCGCCAGCCGCGGCGTGAACATGATGGTGCAGTTGGAGCCGCGCCACGCGGCGTCGCCGATGAACCGGATCGAGCGCCTGCGCTCGTCGCCGGTGACTTCGCTGGGCGACTTCGATTTGACCGAAGTCCCCGCCGGTTCCTATACGCTGATCGCCAACATTTTCGGCAGCACTCAGGACCGGCGGACGGCGCGGATGAACCTCGAAGTGGGCGACCGCGACGTAACCGGGATCGCGCTGACGCTGGAGCCGCTCCTCACGCTGAACGGCCGTTTCGTGGCCGAGGATCCGGTTTCGTTCACCGGGCTCACTCTTCATCTGCGGCGCAGCGACGGCCCGAGCGTGGGCGCCTATGGCCGGGCTGACGCCTTGGGCCAGTTCAGCGTCGACAATCTGCAGAAAGACACTTACCAGGTGCAGGTGAATGGCCGGCCCAAGGGCTACTATGTGCGGCAAATGCGCATGGGCAGCCTGGAGGTGAAGGATCGCCTGAACCTGGAGGGGGCTGGGGGCGAGCTGGTGGTGGCTTTGGAGAAAGGCACGGCGGAACTGACGGGGCGCGTGATGGGACCGGACCAGTCGCCGGCGAAGCGCGTGCCGGTGCTGTTGCTGAGCGGCCAGTCGGCGGTGATGTCCACGCAGACCGATGACCAAGGGCAGTACGTCTTCAGCGACGTGCCGCCCGGCGACTATCGGGTGATTGCGTCGGTGTCCGCCAACATCAATGATGCGGACGACCTGGAACGGCTCTCGGCGGCTGCCAGCAAGGTCACGCTGACGCGGGGCGGGCGAGAAAGGCGCGACCTCGAACTTCGCGGCTACTGATGAATCCGAGAGTTAACTGGTTCTTCGAAAAAGAGTCGCCGTGGCAGGAGGCGTATGCGAAGCTTCGCGTGATCCTACTCGACGCCGGCCTCAGCGAGGAACTGAAGTGGGGTTGCCCGTGCTACACCCTGAACCAGAAGAACGTGGTGCTGATCCACGGCTTCAAGGAGTACTGCGCGCTGCTTTTTCACAAGGGTGCTTTGGTGAACGATCCGCAGGGTATTCTGGTGCAACAGACGGAGAATGTGCAGTCGGCGCGCCAGGTGCGCTTCAAGGATGCGCGCGAAATCAGCAAGCTGGAACGCGGGCTGAAGGCGTACATCCAACAGGCGATCAAAGTGGAGAAAGCCGGCCTGAAGGTGACGCTGAGGCAGACGGGGGAGTTTGCGATGCCGGAGGAGTTCGCGCGGAGACTGCAGGCGTCGCCGGCTTTGAAGAAGGCCTTCGCCGCGCTGACACCGGGGCGCCAGCGCGGCTACCTGCTCCACTTCTCATCCGCCAAACAAAGCAAGACGCGCGAAGAAAGGATCGCGAGGAACCTCGAGCGGATCCTCGCGGGCCAGGGCCTGCTAAAAGTAGAACTTTAGGGCGGCCTGCATAATCCGGGGATCCCGGGCGCTCGTGATGCGGCCGAAGTTGCCGTTCTGGACAGCGGACACCGGGTTGAAGAAGTTCGGCTTGTTGAGCGCGTTGAAGACTTCCCAGCGGAACTCCAGCCGGCGGCGTTCGGTGAACTGGAAGGCCTTGAAGGCGCCCAGGTCAAAGTTGATGATGCCCGGGCCATAGAGGTAATTGCGGCTCGATGTGCCGAAGGTGCCCAAAGCGGGCAGCGCGAAGGCTCCCGTCTCGAAGTAACGGGGGATCATGTCGTTGCGGGAGCGGCCACCGTAGATTTCGGGAGCGCGCAAGACGTCGGCCCGGTCACGGCCAATGCCGGCCAAGCTGCGGTCGACGCCGGCGGAAACGCTGAAGGGCAAGCCGGTTTGCAGCGTCGAGATGCCATTCAACTGCCAGCCACCCAGCAGATACTTGGTGAGGCCCTTGGCGCCCCGGCCGAAGGGCAGATCCCACAGGACGCTGTTGACGACGCGATGCCGGACGTCGAAGTCGCTGGGGCCTTTGTCGAGATTCTGCCGGAAAGGATTCGTGGCCTGATTGCCGGTGCCGGAGTTGCCGTCGTTGGAGGAGAGGTCCAGGCTCTTGGACCAAACATAGCTCCCCAGAATTGAGAAGCCACCGCTCAGACGGCGATTCCAACTGAGTTGCAACGAATGGTAAGTGGAATTCGCGGTGGCTTGGGTGCTACGAATTTCGGAGAAGCCCGGATAGAGGCGTCGGGCGTCGACGTTGCCCGTGGTAGATTGTCCGGCGACGAACACGGCAGGGTTGATATTCTGGCCCACCATGAATTTCGAGCCCTTGGAGCCGATGTAAGCGACGGTAAATACCGTTTTCCAGAGTAACTCGCGCTGGACATTTAAATTCCACTGCTGCATATAGCCGCTGGTGAAATTGGGGTCTACGGAGTTATGGGTGATCGGCGTGATGAAGGCCCGGCGAGCACGGTCGTCCGCGGTGACGGGCGGCGTGTAGTTGCGCAGCGTTTGTAACTGGCCGGGGTTGGCGGCGTAAGGATCACTCAGTTGCACGGTGAAGGTTCGCAGGCCGAAGGAAAACGGCTGATTGATGGAATTCGTATTCAGACCGACGAGACGCAACGTATCCCAGAAGATGCCGTAGCCGCCGCGGATACTCGTCTTGCCGTTGCCGAAAGGATCCCAGGCAAAGCCGAAGCGGGGCGCGGGCTTATTCCAGTCGTTGCCGACAATGCCGTTGGGGATATTATTGTCGCCGGGGAACAGCGCTCCCAGCGGCGCGCGCGGATAGATGGTGGATTGCTGGCCGGGGCGGAAGGCGCCGAGTTCCTGATTCTTCTCCTTCACCATCAGGAAGGGCTCCCAACGCAGACCGAAGTTGAGGGTTAGACGGCGGGTGACGCGCCAGTCGTCCTGGACGTAGAAAAACGGGGTCCACTTATATTGGTACGCGCGGATGGGCGAATTCTGGTAGACGTCGTTGGCGGCGCCGAGGAAGAAGTCCGCGTAGCCGTAGCCTTGATTGCCACTGCGTTGGCCGTTGACGCTAAACTGTGTGTCTTTCTGGAAGAACTCACGGCCATTGCGGCGGACGCGCGAAATCTCGCCGCCGAAGGTCATGGTGTGATTACCCCGGGTATAAGTCATGTTATTGATCACCTGGTAATTCATCATGTAGCTTTGAAAATTCGTGTCAACGCGGACGTTCAGGCCGTTGGCGATCGAGATGGCCCAGTCCGTCGGGACTCCGGGGGGCGAGAGGCTGATGCAACTCCGGCAACCCAAGGCGGCCCAATCGAGGGCGGGCGTGGTGGGCAGGGGCGCGCGCACGAAGGTATTCCGCGCGACGGTGACCGTGGTGTTGTTCACCAGGCTCGGCGAGAAGACGATGCTGTGGTTCAGGGTGCCGTTATAAGTCACCCAGTTATTCTGGGAATTGAAGAGCAGCAAGCCAGCGTTCTGATTGCGGCGGAAGTCGTCGAAGAACATGCGGAAGTTGGTGCGCTGCTTGTCAGAGAAATTATGGTCAAGCTTGATAGTGACCTGATCCTCCTCCGTCGGCAGCGAGACGTTGTAGGCAAAGATATTGCCCGTGCGATTCGGCAGCGGCATGAATACGTCAGTAAACTTGACGGCGACGGGATCCAGCAGGGAACGGGGGATGACATTATTCGGGAAGGGAATCCCTTGTGGGGCTTGCGCGGTAACCGTATCCGGCGGCGCGACGGAGACGCGAGTGCCGCGCAGGGCGCTCTGGCTGAAGTCGCCGATGCGTTCGAGCGCCGTGGGCACGATAATCGAACTCGATGTAGCGCCCAGGCGTTGCCGCGTGCCTTCGTAGGCGACGAAGAAGAAGCTCTTGTCCTTGCCGTTGTAGCGGGGCAGGCGGATGGGTCCGCCGATGGTACCGCCGAATTGATTGCGGCGGAGTGGGTCGACGCCGGCGGCGAAGAAATTGCGGGTGTTCAGCTTGTCGTTGCGGAGGAAGTTGAATAACACGCCGTGAAATTCGTTCGTGCCGGACTTGGTGACCATATTGACCACCGCGCCGGCGTTACGGCCGTTGATGGCGTTGTAGCCGTTCTGCAAAATAGAGAACTCCTGGAGGGTATCTGGATTGGGAAACGCGGCAGGCAGGTTATTGTACATATCCATGTTGAGCCCGCCATCCAGGGTGTAGGCGCTGCTATTCGGGCGCGCGCCGTTCACGCTGAAAACGATATTCGTGTTGAGCGCGATGCCCGAGGCTGCCGAACCGGTGCCCATCTGGATGGAGCCAGGCAGCAGCGCCTGTAGCTGCAGGGCGTTACGGCCGTTCAACGGCAACTCCGCCATGCGGCCGGAATCGACGACTTCTTTGATGGTGCCGCTGAAGGTATCCACCGTGGTGGCGTTCGCGGAGACGTCCAGCACTTGCTGCACTTCGCCCACTTGCATCGAAAAGTCCTGCCGGGCGCGCTGGTTTACTTCGATCAGCACGCCTTTAGCCTGCGCCTTCTTGAAGCCCGCTGACTCCACCTCCACCGAGTAAGTGCCAGGGCGCAGGCTGGGAAAGATGTAATCGCCACGCTCATTGGCGTTGACGGTTTCTCGGGCGCCGGTTTCCCCGAGGATCGCGGTGACGCGAGCCGCCGTCAGCGCGCTGCCGCTGGAGTCAGTAATGGTGCCGAAGATAGTGGCGGTGGCGGTTTGGCCGAATCCGCTGGAAGCGAGAACGGTGGCCAAGCCACCGAGCAGGAGCCAAGTTCTGAGCGAGTGCATGATGAATCTTTTATCACAAATAGATTCACCGCGCTGACTCCTGCGCAACACCGTCGCTCCTGGAGGACCCGCTCACTATCGTTCGCGGCTGGTTGGCACGCGCTAATTCGGAGCGGTTCTTAGTTAGAACCGCCCGCGCGCGCGCCGTTGGCCGGGCGGCCCGTGGGCTTGCCGGTGTGATAGTCCGGGAAGGCAGGCCGCACCGGCGTGGGCGGCGGGTTCTTCTTGAGTTCGGCCATGGCGAGCTCCACGGCCCGCTCAAGCTGCGGATCGTGGCCTTCGCGCCACGCCTTCGGATCCAGGTCGACTTCAACATCGACCGGCGTGCCGTGGTTCTCTACTTCCCATTTACCTTCGGGGCTCCAGAAGCCGAAGTGCGGCGCGGTGACCGAGCCGCCGTCCAACAGCGTGGGGTAACCGCCGATGCCGACCAGGCCGCCCCAAGTGCGCTTACCCACGACGGGGCCCAGCTTGGCGCGTTTGAAGAGCCACGGGAGTAAGTCACCGCCGGAGCCCGAGTACTCGTTCACCACCATCACCTTGGGCCCGAAGATTCCCGAGCTCGGCGTCGTGGTAACGGCACCGTCGCGCGAGGCCCAGAGGCTCGAAAGCTTACGTTGCAGGCGTTCAATGACGTACTCAGTGGCGCTACCGCCGCGGTTGAAGCGGCCGTCGAGGACCACGCCTTGCTTATCGGTTTGCGCGTAGAAGTAACGATTGAAGTAAGTGTAGCCGCCACCCGCCGTATCGGGCATGTGAATATAGGCCAACTTACCTCCCGAGAGCTTATCGACGGCCTGGCGGTTCTCTTCCACCCAAGCCAGGGTGCGCAGGGAGGTTTCGGAGTCGACCGGAATCACCGTCACTTCGCGCGAACCCTCGCCATTGGCGTTTGGGCCCAGCTTCAGCAGGACGCGCTTGCCGGCCATACCTTCGAAAAAGGAATAAATATTGTCGGAGCCAGTAAGTTCGCGGCCATTGACGGCGAGCAGAAATTCGCCGGCCTGGGCACCGACGCCGGGTTGCGTGAGCGGAGCGCGGGTTTGCGGATTCCAGTTTTCGCCGGAATAAACGCGCGCCAGCCGGTAGCGGCCCTGCTGAATGATATAGTCGGCGCCGAGTAAGCCACCATTGACGGGCTTGGGTTGATTCGGCTGATCGCCGCCCCCGATGTATAAGTGGCCGACGCTCATCTGGCCCAGCATCTCCTGGAATAAGTAAGTGAGGTCGCTACGGCTGCCCAGGCTATTCAGATAGAGCGAGTAACGTTCGTTGGCTGCTTGTAAGTCCAGGCCGTGGTACTTGGTGTCGTAGAAGAAGTCGCGTTCGATGCGCCAGGCTTCCTTGTACATCTGCTTCCACTCGGCGCGCGGGTCAATAAAGGCTTCGACGCCATCGAGCTTGAGCAAGCCGTCGCCGGGCTTCATCGGCGCGGCCGTCGCCACGATGGCGGCAACGCCACCGGGCAGGCCGATCAGAATCTTCTCACCGTTCGCCGATAGACGAAACGCGGTGACTCCGGCGGCGAATAAGTCGGCTTTGCGCTTGCTGAGGTCAAACTTCTGCAGGGGATTGCCGGGCGTGAAGCCAAAGGTGGCGGGAGCTTCGAAGTAGAAAAGGGTGCCGGCCTTGCCGGCTTCGAGTCCGCGGTAGTTGCGGGCGGGCAGGGGCAAGGGGACGATGCGCTGGTCAATGCCGTCGAAGTCGATCTTCACGGCCTTGGACTCTTCTTTCTTGGGCTCTTCCTTCTTGCCCTCGGCGGGCGCGGGCTTCTCTTCGTCGCTCTCTGGGCTAAAGGGTGAGGGCTCGGTCTTCGAAAGAACAGCGAGATAAAGGCTGCTGCTGGAGGCGCGGTAGGCGGAGGAGAGGTCGAACTCGCTGGAGGGGCCGGAGTCCGTCGAGGAGGCAAAGTAGAGGTATTTGCCGCCCTTATCCCAGACGGGGAAACCGGCGTCGCTGAGTCCGTCGGTGATGCGCTTGGTCTGGCCGGTTTCGACCGAATAAATGAAGATCGCCGAAAGCTGATTCGGCATGCTCTTCGCGTAAGCAATCCATTTATTATCCGGGGACCAACGCGCGCGGAACACGTTCTGGTCGCCATTGAATAATCCCTTATCGACTAACTTCACCTGCTTTGATGCTAACTCGACGCGCCACAGATTCAGGCGCTTGTCGGTGAAGGTAAGCTGCTTGCTATCCGGTGACCATTGGAGGGAATAAAAGAACGACGGGGTCTCGCCCAAAGAGATCTTGGTCACGTCGCCACGGCCGGTCTGGTCGCGCAGGTGCAAAGCGTACTCGCCGCTTTCGTCGGAGAAGTAGGCGATCAGCTTACCGTCGGGTGACCAGGCGGGATCGCGGTCCGCGACGCCGGAGGAGGCCGTGAGATTGCGGACGTCGCCTTTTTCGGCCGGAATCGTAAAGATTTCGCCGCGCGCTTCGGCGACCGCGCGCGCGCCGGTGGGCGAAATATTCCAATTCGTAATGCTGCGCGCCAATTTCTCCAGGCGCGGACGGACGTTGAGTAAATCCGCCGAGAGCGTAATATTCACCTTGGCGGGTTTCTTAGTCTTTAGGTCATAGAGATAGATTTCGCCGAATTGTTCGTAGGCAATCGCATCGGGTCCGGCGGTGGCGCTCTTGAAGTCGAGGCCCTTATTTTCTACTAACTGCGTGACGGCTTTGGAGCCGGTGTCATACGCAAATAGGGTATCGGAGCCATTACGGTCACTCAGGAAATAGATCTTGTCACCGATCCAAAGCGGCGAATGGTCATTCGAGCCGGCGTGGGGGACCTTGGTGATGGATGAGTCGCTCAGGTTCGCGATCCAGATGGGGGTGGCGCGGCCGCCCCGGTAATTCTTCCAGATCAGGTTGGCGCGGGCGAAGGGCAGGTAGGCGATCTGCTTGCCGTCAGCCGAGTACGATCCCGCGGCGGCGATGGGCAGAGGCAACTCCGACGGGAAGCCGCCGCCGAGGTCCACCGTGTAGAGGCGCGGCTTGTCGTTCGGCGTGCCGCCGGTGTTCGAGAAGAGTACGCGTTGGCTATCGGGCGTCCAACCCTGCGCGATGTCGGCGTCCGGGTGATAGGTGAGGCGCTTGGGTACGCCGCCCTTGGCGGGGACGACGTAGACGTCGACGTTGCCTTCGTAGGTGGCCGTGAAGGCTACTTGGGTGCCGTCGGGCGAGAAGATGGGCGCGGCTTCGGTGCCGAGGCCGGAGGTGAGGCGGACGGCTTCGCCGCCGGCGCGCGGCACGGTCCAAAGGTCATCCGCGTAGGAGAAAACGACTTGGGTCCGGTTGACGGTCGGGTTCCGGAACAGGGTACGGCTCTGCGGATACGCCGCCAGGGCCATGGCAAGAAAGAGAAGCCAGCGCATACTGCCCATGGTAGACGAGCGCCAAGCGAAAGGGAATCGCGATACGCTGAAAGATTATGCGTCTGACCTTACTCCTTGTGGCCGCTTTGGCCCTCACCAGTTGCAGCAAGACCGAGACGGCCGCCGTGGGTGGACCGGCAAAATGGAACCAGCAGGCTCCGGCGTCCTTCAAGGCGCGTTTCGAGACGACGGCCGGGCCCTTCACCGTCGATGTGCAGCGGGAATGGGCGCCGCTCGGGGCGGACCGTTTCTATAACCTGGTGAAGAGCGGCTATTTCGATGGCGCCCGCTTCTTCCGCGTGGTGCCCGGCTTTGTGATTCAATTTGGCTTGAATGCTGACCCGGCGGTCACCGCGGCGTGGAAGGCTCCCAGTTTAGTGGACGATCCGGTGCGGCGCAGCAATGGCCGCGGCTTCGTGACGTTTGCCACGTCGGGGCCCAATAGCCGCACGACGCAGTTGTTTATCAACGTGGGCGACAACATGCGGCTGGATCAGATGGGCTTCTCGCCGTTTGGCCTGGTGACGGAGGGGATGGAGTCAGTAGACAAGATTAACGCCGAATACGGCGAGTCGCCGCAGCAGAGTGAGATTGAGCAGAAGGGCGACGCTTACCTGGCGCAGAATTTCCCGAAGCTCGATAAGATCACGAAGGCCACGATTCAATAGTCCGGTCAACAAGCCGGGCGAATCAGGTTCGCGCGGAGCAGCATGGATTCGTCGGCGAGGATTTCGGCGGGCGTGCCGCGTCCCGCGATGCGGCCTTTGTCCAGCACGAGGCAGTCGTCGGCGATTTCGGTGAGCAGGTGTAGGTCGTGGGTGGCGATGACGAGCGTCTTGCCGAGGCTCTCCCAGCTTTTCATGAGGGCGACAATCTGCGACTGGCTGCGCGGATCGAGCGCGGCGGTGGGCTCGTCGAGCAGAATCACCTCGGGGTCCATGATCAGCACCGACGCCAGCGCCACGCGTTTCTTCTCGCCGCCGGAGAGGCGATGCGGGGCGCGCTCCCGCAGGTCAGCGATTTCGAAGTAGTCGAGCGCTTCGTTGACGGTCTGCCGGATTCGCTCCTTCGGCCAGCCTAACTGGAGCGGGCCGAACGCGACTTCGTCGAAGACGGTGGGGCAGAAGAGTTGGACATCGGGATTCTGAAAGACCAAACCGACGCGCTTGCGAAAGGCGTGCGAGAAGCTATCGTGTTCGAACTCGGCTTCGGTGAGTGGCGCGCCGTGGTAGCGGACGCTGCCCGAGTCCGGAAAGTAGAGCGCGGCCAGGATTCGCAGTAAGGTGGATTTGCCACAGCCATTCGCGCCCAACAGGGCGAGGCGGCGGCCGGTGGGCACGGTGAGCGACACATCGTCCAGCGCCGTCACGCCGCGATAGGAGAAGCTGACGCGTTCGAGTTCGAAGACGTTTACCGCCACAGGACACCCGCGCAGAGCACGGTGAGCGCGCTAATCATCAACCAGTCGAGCGGGCGCAGGGGCGCTTCGTCCAACACGTGGACCTCGCCACGATAGCCGCGCGCTTGCATGGCCAAATGGACGTCGCCGCTGAGTTCGAAGGCCTTGCTCATCAGCACGCCGACAGTGGCCACGGCCATGCCGCGGCGTTGCGCGGCGGGCAGTTCCCCGGCCAATCGGCTTTGCCGACCCTCCAGCATATCGAGCGTCGTTTGGATGAAGAGGAAGATATAGCGGTACGTCATGCCGATGAGGACGACCGCTACCACGGGCAAGCGGAAGGCGCGCATGGCACGGAGCAGCGCGTGCCAGGGCGTGGTGGAGACCAGGACGGAGCCGAGGGTGCTGGTGGTTAAGACGCGCGCCAGGAGCAGCGTCGCGGTGCGGAAACCGGTGGTGGTAACCGTCCAGCCGAGGATCGGCACGCGCCACCACGGTTCGCCCGGCGTGAGGAAGAGCGCGGGCAGGGCGATGACCCCGCTGAAGAGCAGGACGCCCGTCCACAGCGTGGTAAGTTCGCCTAGCCGCAAGCGGCTGGCCAGCGCCAGCCCCACGGCGACGGCGCCGATGCCCGCAACCAAAGCGTGGGAGGGCGTCGCGGCGGCGGTGAGGATCAGCAGCGCCGCGCCGGCCAGCTTCACGCGCGCGTCGACGCCTTGCAAGAGGCCACCTTGCGCGGCGGAGAGTTCGGCTGAGAAGGAGCGGTCCACGACGTGCGAGATCTCGCCCAGCGTGCGATCCAGGAAGCCTTTGCGCCGGTGGACGAGATGGTGCAGGCCCTCAGACATCGCGGGTCCGCGAGGGAAGCGCCGAGAGCATTAAGGTGACCAGGATGATGAGCCCGGTGCCGGCCATGGCCGAGAGGACGTAGCCGAAGGCGGCGTTTTTAAGAATTGGCGGCGCGTAGTCCGGAATCGGGGCCGTCCAAACGGTGGAGAGGCGCGCGAGGCCCGCGGGGGCGGCGGCGGGCGCTTGGCCATGCGTCACGGCGGCAATTTCGCGGCGGGTGTCGGCTTTACTGAAGTCCTCGGGAGCCCATTCGCCCCAAGCGGTGCCGACGGCGAGCAGGCCGAGCGGCGTCAGCAGCATCAGAATGGCGAGCGCGGCCCAGAGTTTCTTGAGCGAATCCGGCTTGCCACGTTCGGCGCCGGGCGCTTCGCGGGCGAGCAAGCCCGGGTCGGTCCGTTGGAGGTAACTCGCGACGCCGGCCGAGACGAAGAACTCGGCAAAGCCCGCGAAGGTAAGATGGCCGATCATCATGGCGGGCACGGCGATGCCCAGAGCATAGGGCGCGTACAGGGGCGTTCCCGTGGCATCGTGGAAGAGCAAAGGTTGCAGGCCAAACTCGATGGCGGTGAGCAGCGCGGCGGCGTTGATGCCGGCGTAGCCAGCGAGGCCGGCACCGAGCAAGCGTCGCGAGGAGCCCGTGGGTGACGTGCCCGCGACGAGGCGGTAAACGAGCGACGCCACCAGGCTGCCGACAATGGCGATGTTGAAGCAGTTGGCGCCAATCGCGGTGATGCCGCCGTCGCCGAAGAAGACGGCCTGAATCACGAGCGCGACGGAGATGGCGAGCATGCCGGCCCAGGGCCCCAGGACGACAGCGGCGAGCCCGACCCCGGTGGCGTGCCCCGTCGTGCCGCCGGGGAGAGGCAGGTTGAACATCATGATAACGAAGGAGAAAGCCGAAAAAACCGCGATCAACGGCAAGAACCGGCTATGGAGCCGTCGCTTCACTTTCCGCATCGCCACATACCAAAACGGCGCTGCCGACGCGTAGGCGACCGCGCAGGTGGAGGGACTCAGATAGCCGTCAGGGATGTGCATACGATCATCATTATTGTGCTACAAACTCCAGTACGCAGCCTAACGCGATTTGGATTTGCCTGATCTAGGCGAGCATCGCCTTTACCACTTTGCCATCGACATCCGTTAAACGGAAGTCGCGGCCCATGTGGCGGTAGGTGAGACGTGTATGGTCGAAACCCATGGCGTGCAGCATGGTCGCTTGCAGGTCGTGGACGTGGACCGGGTTCTCGACAATGTTGAAGCCGATGTCGTCCGTGCGGCCGACGACCTGCCCGCCCTTGATGCCGCCGCCGGCCAGCCACATGGAGAAAGCCAGCGGATGATGGTCCCGCCCGGCCCCTTCGGGGTCGCGCGTGTTGCGGATCTCTTGCATCGGCGTGCGGCCGAATTCGCCGCCCCAGACGACCATCGTCGAATCGAGCAGGCCGTTGCGCTTCAGGTCCTTCAGCAGCGCGGCCGTGGGCCGGTCCGTGATGTCGCAGTTCTTCTTGAGATTCGGATTCAGCTTGGTGTGGTCGTCCCAACTCGCGTGCGTAATGAGAATGAAGCGGACACCACGCTGCACCAGCCGCCGGGCCATCAAGCAATTGCGCGCGAACTGATCGGTCGGCGCCTGGCCGACACCGTAGAGGTCCAGCGTGTCTTTGGACTCCTGCGACAAGTCGCTCATCTCCGGCGCCGAGGCTTGCATGCGGTAAGCGAGCTCGTAGTTGGCCATGCGCGAGGCGATCTCAGCGTCGCCCGTGGCTTGCAGGCGCTGCTGATTCAGGTCGCGCATGGCGTCGAGCCCGGCGCGCTGCATGTCGCCGGAGACACCGGGCGGGTTCGACAGATACAGAATGGGGTCACCGGTGGAGCGTAGTGGAGTGCCCTGATATGTGGAGGGCAGAAAACCCGAAGAGAAATTCGTGGCGCCGCCGGAAGTTCCTGCCCCCGACGACAGCACGACGAAGCCCGGCAGATTCTTCGACTGCGACCCCAGGCCATAAACACTCCACGCGCCCAACGTCGGGCGGCCGATCTGCGTCGTGCCGGTGAACATCAGCAGTTGCCCGGGATGATGGTTGAAGGCATCGGTGTGCATCGAACGCACGAGACAGATGTCGTCGGCGCAGGAGGCCGTGTGGGGAATCCAGTCAGAAAATTCGGTGCCCGCCTGGCCGTGCTTCGTAAACACCCGCGGACTCGCCAGCACCGCGGCGTTCGGCTTAATGAACGCCAACTGCATCTGCTTCGTTAAGGACTCGGGCAGCGGCTTCCCATGCCACTTCTGTAGCTCGGGCTTCGGATCGAATAAATCGTACTGGCTCGGCCCGCCCTCCATAAACATGAAGATGATGCTTTTGGCCTTGCCCGGAAAATGCGGCTCGCGCGGAGCTAACGGATCTTCGGCAGCGAGTAAGTCACCCAGCGCCAGAGTACCGACACCGCCACCAATGGCTTGTAAAAAACGGCGGCGGGCGTGAATGGAAAGTACGTCGTTCATGGTAGTTATTCCCGCGTCATGAATTCGTCTAAGTTCAGCAGCACCCGGCTCAGCCCGACCCACGGGGCCAGTGACGGCTCCGCGGGTAACAACGTCGCGGCGGAGTTTTCTTTTGCCACTAAGTTCGCTTGCAGATCCAGATACTTCGCCAAACGCTCCCGTTCGGCCGGCGCGGCCGGACGTCCCAGCGCTAACGCAAACGCATAGTCAAGCTTTTGATTCGGCGGGGCCTCGCGGTCAATACGAATCGCCAACGCCTGCGCCGCTTCGAAAAAGACCGGGTCATTCAAGAGATTCAGGCTCTGCAGCGCAGTGTTCGACGGGCGGCGGCGCGCGCAGGCCACGTTCGAATCCGGAGCGTCGAAGGTCATCAGTTGCGCGTACGGCGTCGTGCGTTGGAAGTGGATGTAGAGGCCGCGGCGGTAACGCTCCGGCCCCTGGCTCTCTTCCCACTTGCGGCTGCCGTAGCCCAGCGCGGTAACGCTGGCGGGTTGCGGCGGCATCACGCTAGGTCCCCCAATCGTAGACATGAGTAAGCCGCTGGCGGCCAGCGCCGCGTCGCGGATGAGTTCGGCCGGCAAACGCAAACGATTCTGGCGCGCCAGCCAGGTATTCTCCGGGTCACGATCCTTCAATTCGGGGCGCGTTTGGGAGCTTTGGCGATAAGTGGCCGAGAGCACAATCGTCTTGTGCAGGTGCTTCAGGCTCCAGCCGCCTTCGCGCAATTCGACAGCGAGCCAGTCGAGTAACTCGGGGTGCGTGGGGCGGTCGCCTTGGGTGCCGAAGTCCTCGGCCGTTTTGACGATGCCGCGGCCAAAGAATTCCTGCCACGCGCGATTGGCGATCACGCGCGGCGTGAGCGGATTCTCCACACTGGTGAGCCACTTCGCGAAGGCCAAGCGCGGCGGTTCCTGGCCCGGGTTAAACGGTGGCAAAACGGCGAGAGTGCCCGGCTGCACGGCGAGGCCGGGCCGCTTGTAGTCGCCCTTCAGTGCGATATGCGTCGGCTCCGCGCGAGGGTCAGCCGCCATCGTGTAGGCTTGCGTGAAGCGCGGCAGGGTGCGCTTCAATTCGGAGAGCTTCGTACGCAGTTCCTTGATCTTGTCGAGCACGGCTTGGTCCCGCGGCAGATCCGGCCCTACGTTGGCGATGAAATAGTCGGTGAGCATCTCGGCTTCTCGCGGCGTACGCTCGGCTGGCGGCTTCAACCAGAGTTGCTGGCAGCGCTCCACCATCGCGGTGCAGGAGGTTACCCAGAAGTCCCATTCGAGATTGTCGCCCGGCTTCCGGATCGCCTTGATTAACTGCGTCTCGAAAGTAGCCTGGAGAGCGGGCACGTTGTATTCGGTGAGTAAGTCCTGGCGTTTTTTGTCGTAAGAGGGTTTGGCGCGTAAATACGGGCCCAATTCGCCAGGTAATGGCGCGTCAATATCTTCATGCTGTGCGGCATCCATGAAGGCGAAGAGCTGATAATACTCGCGCTGCGAGATGGGGTCGTACTTATGGTCGTGACATTGGGCGCAACCGGCGGTAAGTCCCATCCAGGTGGTGGCGATGGTGTTGGCGCGGTTGATGGTCTGCTCGAAGCGATCCTCCTGGCGGCTGACGCCGGCTTCTCGATTGTAGAGCGTCATGCGATGAAAGCCCGTAGCGACGCGTTGCTCGACCGTGGCGTTCGGCAAGAGGTCCCCCGCGATCTGCTCCACGGTGAAACGGTCAAACGGCAGGTCCTGATTGAGGGCGTCGATGACCCACTGGCGGTAGCGCCAGGCCCAGGGGCGGACCAGATCCTTCTCGAAGCCGTCTGAGTCGGCGTAACGGGCCAGGTCGAGCCAAGGGCGTGCGAAGCGCTCGCCGTAGTGGGGGGAGGCCAGGAAGCGATCCACCATGCGCTCATAGGCGTCCGGGCGCGCGTCCGCCAGGAACTCGCTCACTTCCTGGGGCGTGGGGGGCAAGCCGCGCAGGTCGAGGCTAGCGCGGCGCAGCAGGGTGGCCTTGGACGCTTCGGGCGACGGCGCCACACCTTCCTTGGCCAGTCGCGCGAAAACGAAATTGTCGATCGGATTGCGGACCCCGCTCGCCGAGGGCGGCACCGGCCGGGTCAGCGGTTCAAAAGCCCAATGCTTCGCCCGCTTCGGCGCGGTCGACACTGCGGGAGTCTCGTTGTGCTTGGCGCCCGCGTCGATCCACTCGCGCAGCAGAGAGACTTCGGCGGCGGTCAAGCGGGCGCCCATCGGGGGCATCTGGAAGCCTTCCTTGGCCGACGTGACGCGCTCGATGAGCGAACTGCCAGAGCTTTTCCCGGGAATCACGACCGGGCCGGTATAGCCGCCGGCCAGGAGGGCGGGAGCGGAATCCACGCGGAAGCCGCTGTTGGCTTGCGCCGCGCCATGGCAACCGGAACAGCGCTTCTTCAGCAACGGAGCGACATCCGTAACATAGTCCACCGCGGCCATCGCGGGAAGGACGGCCAGCAAAGCCAGTCTATACATACCTTTATTATGCTAGGCCGTGGTGGTCAGCGTGAGTTGCCCGTGCTGCACTCCTTTGGTGGCGATGATGCCTTCAGCTAATTGCCGGATGCGCCCCGCCTGGCCGCGCAGTACCAGCACCTCCAAACAATTGTGATGATCCAAATGCACATGCAGCGTCGACACCACCAGATCCTGATGCTCGTGTTGCATAGCGGTGAGCTTCTCGCTCAACGAGCGCGTGTGATGGTCATAGACCAAGGTGAGCGTGCCTACGGCGGGCGCGTTGCTCTTGGCGGTCTTCTCCCCGATGAGGGCGTCGCGGACCAGGTCGCGAAAGCCCTCCGAGCGGTTGGCGTACTTGCGCCGTTCGAGGTAGGCGTCGAAATCCGCGAGGAGTTCGGCGTCCATGGCCACGCCGATGCGGGCTAGCGTGCTCATGCGATGAACTGCCGCAGGTAATTCCGGCTCTGGCGGAGCGAATTCTCGCGCGCGGCGAGCGAGCCTTCAAAGGCGCGGTCTTCCACCTCGACACACACCGGCCCCGAGTACACCTCGGTGAGCACGGAGAAGAACTGGCCCCAATTCACATCGCCCATGCCGGGCAACTTCGGCGTGTGGAACTGATTCGGATGCGCGAAGACGCCCACGTCGTTCCGGCGCGCCACGTCAATGCGCACGTCCTTGGCATGAATGTGAAACAGACGATCCGTGAATTCGCGTAGCGGCGCCAGGTAGTCCATGTGTTGCAGGATGAAATGCGAAGGGTCAAAATTCAGGCCGAAGTTAGCGTCCGGCAGGTCCTGATACATGCGCCGCCACACGGCGGGCGAGACGGCCAGATTCTTGCCGCCGGGCCACTCATCCTTCGAGAAGGACATCGGACAATTCTCGATGCCGATCTTGATGCCGTGATCCGCGGCGAACTTCAGCAGCGGGCGCCAGGTCTTCAGGAAGCGCGGCCAATTCTCGTCGATGCTTTTGGTGTGGTCGCGGCCGACGAACGTGTTCACCACGCCGAGGCCCAATAACGACGCGGCCTTGATCACCTTCTTGATGTGCTCCGTGTAGACCTTGGCTTCGGCCAGGTCCGCGCTGAGCGGGTTTGGATAGTAGCCGAGGCCGCTGATGGAGACGCCCGCTTCGGCTACCAGGTCATTCACGCGCGCGGCTTCGCTCTTCGTGAAGCCCACCACGTCGAGGTGCGTGATGCCCGCGTAGCGGCGCTCGGCCTTGCCCGGGGGCCAGCACATCACTTCGACGCAATCGAAGCCTTCCCGCGCGGCGAAGCCGATCACCTCTTCAAACGAACGGTCTGGCAGAATGGCGCTGACGAATCCCAGTTGGAGCATGGCCCTATTCTAAATCAGGAGCTCTGCATAAACACGCCAAGTGGCTGCGACCGCATGCGGCCAGCCGCAATCGGCGACGCGAGCGAGGCCGCGTGCCTGCCACTGGCGCCGGAGATGAGGGTCGCCGCAGAGTTGTTGCAAGGCCGCGGTCCAGGCGGCCGTGTCATCCGGATCCAGCAGCCAAGCCGCGCCACCCGCCGCTTCGGGCAAAGCCGAACGGGTGGAGGTCAACACCGGCAGTCCATGCGCCATCGCTTCCAGCACCGGGATGCCGAAGCCTTCGTCGAGCGACGGAAAGGCAAAAACACTCGCCTGCCGGTACGCTCGCCCAAGTTCATCCGGTGACAGGTAGCCGGGCAGCCGGATTCGCGCACGGACGGGGCTCTGCTCCACGGCCGCCAGCACTTCGTCCGCGCCGTAACCGTGGCCGCCGGCCAAGTGCAACTCCCAAGGCTCCGGCACGCCGGAAAAAGCCTCCACCAACATGCGCAAATTCTTGCGCTTTTGGATGGCCCCCAAATGTAGGATGACGGGGAGGCGTTCTTGGTCGCCGATGGGGGGATCCGCTAGGTCGACGCCATGCGGCACGACGCGGATGCGGCTTCGCGGTACCCCCAGATGATGCTCGACTTGTGAAGCTGTAAACTGCGACACGGCGATCACCAAGTCGGCTTGGCGCGCGGCATTTCTCGCTTGCTCCGCAAAGCGCTGCCGAAAGTCAGCCGTGGAGTACTCGGCGGAAAGGACGAACAGGTCGTGAAATGTAGCGACGGAGGGGGAACGCTTGCGCCGGGGCAGCCGTTGGTTCAAGCCATGGAAGATTTGGGGGGCGCGGAGGGTGAGGGGTCCGGCGTCGAGCAGCAGGCGGCGCCGGCAATTGCCTTGCGACGGCGGCGCCTGTAAGTAGCGATGCCCGCGGTAGCACCAGGCGAAGTCCTGCGCGGGCTGCGCGGCGGCCAAGCCGCGCAGGAGCCTTTGCGAATAGACGGCGACGCCGGTGGGTTGGGGGTCAAGCGAGTAAGAGGCGTCCAGGGCGATCAAGCGCCAGTTATAACACGCCCGGCCGCGCCTGATATTCCTTGAGCTTGCGATACAACGTTGTGCGGCCGATGCCCAGCAACGAGGCGGCCGTGATGCGGTCACCGCGCGTGTATTCGAGCGTCCGGAGAATATGCTGCCGCTCGAGTTCGGCTAGCCGCAAAATCGGACCATTGAAGCGCGGAGCCGGCGCCGAGTGTGAGTGGATTTCCACCATCGGCGCCAGGGCGGGGGCCGCCCCAGCATGGTGGCCAGCATGGTGGCCGACGGTGAGGCCGGGCGCAAGCAGACCGGGCGCCGCGGCGGCCGCCGCGCGGGCTTGGGGTTGGCCGCGCTGCATGGCAAAGTTCTGCACGCCCGTCGGCAAGTCGCGCACCGTGATGTAGGGGCCTGAGTTGACGGCCACCATGTGCGCGACACCGTTTTCGAGTTCGCGGACGTTCCCCGGCCAGTCATAGGCCAACAGGGTTTCGAGCGCATCGGTGGAGAGCTGATGGCGCGTGCCATGGCTCGCCAGGAAGTGCGACACTAGCGCCGGTATATCCTCACGGCGTTCGCGCAAGGGCGCCAGACGCACGGTGACGACGTTGAGGCGATAGTAGAGGTCGCGCCGGAAGGTGCCCTTCTCGACTTCTTTGGCCAGATCGCGATTGGTGGCCGCCACCACGCGGAAGTCCGCCTTGCGCGCCGCGACGGAGCCCACCGGCCGGTACTCTTTCTCTTGCAATAGCCGCAGCAGCTTCGATTGCAGATCCAGCGGTAGTTCGCCGATTTCGTCGAAGAAGGCGGTGCCGCCGGTGGCTGCCTCCACCAGCCCCAGCTTTTGGTTTTGCGCGCCCGTAAAGGCGCCCTTGGCGTGACCGAAGAGTTCACTTTCCATCAACGGCCCCACCATGGCGGAGCAATCGATTGTGACAAAGGGCCCGGCGGCGCGGGCGGAATGCAGACGGCGGGCCACTACTTCTTTGCCCGTGCCGGTCTCCCCCATCAAAAGGACCGGCCACTGCGCGGGGCCGAGCTTCTCAATGAGGCGGAGCAGTTGGCGCGTACGCGCGGATTGTCCGATCAGGACGCGTGTTTGGTCTTCAATAGTCATCGACAGAGGGTTCTGGGGGAGCGGAACGCGACATGGGCTCGTTTCGAACTGGTGTTTCATTCCGAACTCTGAGGTTAGAGGAAACCACTGAGATTCTCCAGTCCGCAAGCGTGGGGTTTGGCGGTTCTTGTGAGGGGGACTATTCTGACTTTCGGGGGGAAGGATCAGGAGCGGCCAAAGTACTGAGCGAGGCCAGAAAGGCGCGCTCCCGCCGGGAGCGGATGGGATGCAGCAAGAATGCGAAGCGCGGACTAGGGGGAGTACCGGCGCCCATCCCCGCACGCACGCTCGCCGGCGCGGCGATCACCTTGAGGCGGACCCGCGTGATGCCCGGCCCCAGCAGATCGATCTGACGCGCGGCGGCGCGCGAAAGGTCGATGATGCGGCCGCCCACGAAGGGTCCACGGTCATTGATGCGCACCTCGACGTGTTTGCCGTTGCTCAGATTGTCGACGCGCGTGGTGACACCGAAGGGCAAGCGTGGATGCGCGGCGGTGAGGCGCTCCATGTCGTAGATCTCGCCGCTCGCGGTTTGGCGTCCGTGATACGGCACGCCATACCAACTGGCGATGCCGCGCTCTTCGTAGCCGAGCTTCACGCGCGCCATGCCAGTGATGCGTGGCGCCTGCTTGCGTCCACAAGCGGTGACACTCAACAGAGCCAAAAGTGCGGTGCATGAGAGCAGAAAACGATACACGGGCGCCGGTCCTCTAAAACAATTGTAGCCCTCCGCGTTTTTTCTGTTTCGCCCATCGCGCGGCTTCACATTTTTCTTCTTGACATTACTTTCAAAACCTTTTATATCTGGATCACATACGCGATCAATCTTGATCGTAATTTTGATGTTAGGGAGAATGGTTCGATGAAGAACGCGACCAAGAAAGCAGCAAAGAAGGCTCCGGCCAAGAAGGCTGCTAAGAAGAAGAAGTAGTGAACGCTCTCTTCGGAGAGTGAGACCGAGGAAGGCCCCACGCAAGTGGGGCTTTTCTCTTTTCCGGCTCTAAAAGTCGAAAAATCCCCAGCAAAACGCACTTTTCTCTTATGCCCACCACCTTGCGACTCCTCTTCTCCGCCGCCCTCACGCTCGCGCTTCTCCCGGCCGCCGATCCCTCCGCGGAGATCAAAGCCGCCCTGCTACGCCAGCAGGACGCGTGGAATCGCGGCGACCTGCGCGCCTTCATGCGCGAGTACCTGCCTTCGGCCGAACTCACGTTCGTCGGACAGAAAGTGACGCGCGGTTGGCAGGCCACACTCGAGCGCTACGAAAAAACTTATCCCACACCGGCCGCCATGGGCCACCTGACTTTTTCGGAACTCGAAGTGCATCCGCTCGACCAGAAAAGCGCGTGGGTGATGGGCCGCTTTCACTTGGCCCGTACGGCAGAAGGCGGTGGCGATGCCAGTGGACGCTTCACCCTCGTCTTGCAACAGACGAAAGATGGCTGGAAGATCGTGCTCGACCACACTAGCGCCGACTTGCCTGCGCCAAAACCAAAATAACCAGAAAAATGGCCAAAATCAGCAGCGTGATCTTCAGCGCACTGTAAGGCCGGTCACCTTGCACTTCGCCCGTGCGCGCGTTCACCGCGATCTGAAACACGCGGCCTTTGAAGCGATACGCGCCAATCCAGACCGGCAGCAGGATATGCCGAAAGGCGACGTCGTCATAGCGCGTGTCGCGCGCGTGAATGCGCTGCTCATCGCCACCGATGTCCGCGCGAATCCAACCCTCAATCACCGGCTGCATCCGTTGCTTGGCGAGTTCGAAGCCCGCAGGCAAGTCGATCTGGTAGCGCTGCGCTTGAAAGCCCGCGAGGTAGGCGGGCTCATAGGCGGTGAGCGATTCAAGATCCCAAGGCTCCAGCGCCGTGACGCGCTCATCCACCACCTGCGTGGCTACGACGAGAACGTCGCGGAGCGGCCCTTCGACGATGCCTTGCACCGCACGCCAACGCACACGCACCACGGTCTGCTGCACGCGTTGGCCCTGGGCATTCGTCGTGGTGACGAGTTCGGTGTAGCGGTCGCCACGCTCGCCCGCGTAGCGCGTACGCGTTGCTGCGGAGTAACTCCAGTGCGGCAGATAGACGCCACGGAGAGCATCGAGTTGCGCCATCTTTTGCAGCGCGCTGGGCGCGAACCAGAGCCCGCCGATCCAGCTTTGCACCAAGCCGCGCGCGCCTTCCACCGGCGTACGGAAGGGCAACAGCGCGCTCGGCGACACCAGCGGACTCGCGGCTTTCGGCTGCGCCACGATCCTGGCCGCGCAGAACGGGCACGCGCCCGCCACCTGCGGCGGCTCAAAGTTGAACACCGCCCCGCAGCCGTCGCACTTCACTTCGAGCGCCCCGGGCGTGATCGGCTGCTGCGCACGTAAGGCCGCATCGAAGCACTGCTCCGCGATGGCCTTCGCCGCCGCATCGCCGCCGGCCGCGGCGACGGTCTGCAGCTTGCCGCACGCGCTGCACTTCAGTTGGCCCTGCGCGGGGTCCCACACCAAATCGGCGCCGCAGGCGTCGCAAGTGAAGCGTGCTTGGGCCACCTGATTACCGGATCGGCCGCACGATGATCTTCGGGAGCCGGCAGCCGCGCTCCACCTGCGCGCTGCACGCGCGGAACCTCAGATTCTTGTCGAAGCAGACCTGCACTTCTTTCAAGAAGCGCCCACCGCAATCGACGGCGATCATGTTCGGCTGCAAACCGGGATTGGCGGCGACGAAGCGCCGCTCGAGGTCGGCGGGCGAGAACTCCACCTCGGCCTTCGTCAGACTCTTCAACTCCGGAGGAATGCGGACGTTCGCCCAGATCGATAGAATGCTCTCGAAGTATTGCTTCGCGCTCAGCCCGCTACAAGTACCATGCTTCCGCCACTCGTGATTCATCAAGCGCTCGGACGGCATGATCTCCAAAATGTCGCGCCGCAGCTGGCCAGGCAGATTCAAAGGGTCCGTGGTGCAGTCCGCGGGCCAACCACGTTCGAACTGCGGCCACAAGCCATGCACGACGAAGCCATAGCGCCGGGGACCCGCGCATTGAAAGCGATCCCGCGCCCCGGCCGGGCTGGCGCAATAGTCGGGAGACCAGGAGAGGCTCAGCACGTAGAAGTCGAATTGGCCCGGCGGGGATTGGCGGGGTTGCCCGGCCAGGGCGGTAATACTCAACACGAACAAAATGGCGCGACGCATCAGTCGTTATTATAGGGACACATGAGCACCCACATTGAGCCCATCGCTTACGGCGGCTGGCCCCACTGCTACCGCCTCGCGAATTCCGAGATCGAACTCATTCTCACAGCCGACGTCGGCCCGCGCGTCATTCGTTGCGGCTTCGTGGGCGGTCCGAACGTCTTCAAAGAGTACGCCGAAGAGCTGGGCGGCACCGGTGAGACGACGTGGAAGATCCGCGGCGGCCATCGCGTCTGGGTGGCGCCTGAGCGCGCGAACATCACTTATGAGCTCGACAACCATCCGGTGGAGGTGACGGTGACGGGTGACACGGTACACGCGACGTCGCCGGTCGACGCGCGCACCGGTTTGCAAAAGACGATGATCCTGCGCTTGGCCGGACGTCGCGTCACCGTCACCAATCGCCTCACCAACACGACCCTCTTCCCTATCTCCTGCGCCGCCTGGGGACCCACCGTGATGGCCCCCGGCGGCCTCGGCATTACTGGCTTCCCGCCGCGCGGCACCCATCCCGAGGACCTGGAACCCGTCAACCCCCTCGTCATGTGGAGCTACACCGACTTCAGCGATCCCCGCTGGCGCTTCACCTCGAAGTACGTCACCCTGCGTCAGGATCCGCAAGCCAAGGCGCCCCAAAAGCTCGGCCTCTTCAACCCGCACACCTTTGGCGCTTACCTGCTCGACGGTCATCTCTTCCTTAAGCAATTCCGCCCGGACCCGAGCAAAACCTACGCCGACATGGGTTGCAGCTACCAGTCCTTCAGCAATTGCGACATGTTGGAGTTGGAGACGATGGGCCCGTATGAGTTCGTCGCACCCGGCGGCCACACCGAGTTTGTCGAGACGTGGAGCCTGGACCGCGGGGTAAGCTTAAGCGAAATCAGCGACGCCTCCCTGGACGCCCTCATTCTTCCCCGCCTGCAAGACTAGATGGTTTGGCGAATCAAGTAGGGCTGCAACACGGCCCGGCCCGAGTCCTGGAACTGAGGGTCCAAAGCGCGCATCACCCGTTTCACCCGGCTGGGGTAGTCGCCAACCGGGTTGTAGACCCGTAAGAAACCATTCAGGTCTTTGTTCTTGTAATAGCGAATGGCGGCGATTTGGGCGCCGATCACGTCGATGCTGCGCTGGATGGAGGTGAAGCGGGTGGCGCCGTTGGCCCAGCCGAAGATATTGTTGTTGGGGTAGTATTTACCGCCACTCGATTCGACGATGGCGATGCTGGGGAGCAGGCGCCAATCGAGGCCATGACGGTCGGCGACCCGGAGGAAGTCTTCGGAGAGGTGAGAGATGGGGCTGGCTCGTAAGACAAAGAATTTACGGAGCTTCTGAAGGCGGGCGTCGGGAACTGGCTCGAAGGAAGCATCCGGACTGACGGTAGCCGGGAGGGCGGCGAATCCAAAGAGCCCAGCGGCAAGAACCGATTTCCGGACAAGGTTGTTCATCATAATTTTTATCCACAGCCAAACCAAGCCCGGAGGGCCGAGGTCTAGCGAAACGACGACTCGGATGCGAAACAGCGGCAATCAGCGGTCGAACAAAAACCGCGGAATGAGTCGGCGGGTGGGCAGCGTTTGAGGGCTGCCCACTGGCTCTATCTTACCAAAACCAACCTTGCAGGAAGGTACTACCGAGGCAAGGCGAATAAATGGCGAAATTAATTTACTGACTGATAGTGGTGGGTCCGAAGCCACCGGAGGGCGGCGGGGCGGGAGCACTCCGGCCGCTACGGTTCACGGCGACTGAAGTACCGGTAACCGCGCCCGCCACGGCGATGCCGCCGACGACGATGGCCGTCGTGGACAAGCCCGCCGCGCCAGCCGCAACGCCACCGGCGGCGCCGGCGGCGACCCCGGTCTTTTTCTTGGCCGCGCTGCCCGCCGGCTGTACGCGGTCGACCACCACGGTGGCCGCGATACCGTCCAGGCGCGGAGCCTGGTCATCCGTCTTACCGGCGATGCGGACTTTCTTGCCGACAAATTTGTCGAGTTCCCCGCCTTGAAGCTTGACCGTGATGCCCGCAGTCTCGTCCGTCAGGAAGAGGCCGTTTTCGCGCTTCTCCACGGTGCCCACCAAAGACATGGCGTTGGTCGCGCCGCCGGCGCGCGGGGCAAACAGGACACTGTGACCCGGCATCACCTGCGCCAGCAGGAGGCCGGAGCGATGACTGACGCGCACCGCGCCAGAGTTCGCCGAGACCTGCAAGCGGCCATCGGCGGCGTAGCCCACGGCCGAGCGCGCACCACTGGCCGCTTGCACCCGCAGCTCACCCGAGTCAATCCGGTAAGCGCCTTCCGTGGCGGCCTCGCCCGCTTCCAGCACCAGCCGATTCTGATAGACCTGCCCGCGCGAATGCGGCGCGAGCTCCAGGCGTACACCGCCGTCCAAATGCAGCATCGAGCCGGCGCCCTGGGTGGCCAGCACCGCACCGTCCGGAACACTGCCGCTACCCGGCATAGTGCGTTCGTTCAATTGAAAATTCCCGGCGCTAACGGCCGTCCCGATCACTCGCCCCGTACTCAACGGCGCGGCTGGCGCCGCCGCCAGCGTCAGGGACAGGCCCATGGCGGTTACTTGTGTCAGATTCTTCAGTCTCATGCTGTGTGGTCCTTACCTATTCTTCTGTTGCGCGGGACTGCGGGTCCCTCAGTTAGTTTTCGGCGGGGAGGGCGTCGATAAGAGGGAGTAAGTGCGGAATGCAGGGGAGTAGGGCTTTCGGGGTTCTGGTGCGAGCGCTGATCGTTGCCGAAGGATGAGGTAGTGGGACACGCCACGTCATTATTTCTTGCCGCCGCCGCCCTGATCCTGTCCGGCGGATGTCTGACAGCTGCCTACGCCTTACAGACCTTTGCCGGCCCATGCGCCCTGCTCGCGTGGTGGCCGGACTACGCGCGCGCCATGGCGGAACAGCAACCGGAACCCTGGCTCGCGCGCTGGCTGGCGCTGGCGCCGCGCGATACCGAGGCCCGCGTCCGCAGCGCTCTGCTGGCCGAGTGGCGGGGCGACCTGGACGGCGCCGATACGGCGCTCGCGCAGGCGGCGCGTGACGACCAGCGCTACCGGGCCCAGTGGCCGCGGCTCGAATTCGAGCTACGGCATCCCGAACGCGGCGCTCCCTGGACGACCGCACGGCGCTGCTTCATGATGAGCTACGGCGACCGCCGTCCGCTACTCGAAGCGCTTTGGCGCGCACGGCCGGACGGCACATTCCTCTTGCGCAACGTCATCCCGGATTCACCGCCCGTGCTCTTCTACGCCACGTCTTTCTTTATGGAACAGGACGACCTCGGCGCCGCGCGGACGGCTCTCGCGCGCCTGATCGCTTTGCCCATCGCCTCCGAGAGCCGCGCCAACGCGGGACTCGTCGCGAGCGCCACCGAGCGAGCGCACCTCGGGCTTGACCTGGCCGATCTGCACCTGGACCGCGGCGAGTCCCCGCAGGCCCTTCAGCTCTGGCAGTCGCTGGTGCGGCGCGGGTTGGTCACCACCGACGGCGCGGAGCGCGTGGGCCGGCAAGTGGTGAATCCTACGTTTCGCACCCCACCCACCGGTCGCGGCTTCGACTGGCGTCCGGCGAAGGGCGTCGATGGCCGCCAGGGCGCGGACGGCTGGCATATTGACCTAGGACCGCATCCGGCGGAGCGCGCCGTCTTGTTGCAACAGCGCGTCCTGTGGCCAGCCCCTGTACCTCAGATTGAGAGCAATGCACCCGGCTACCTAGTGGCAACGGCGATACCGGCCGCAGGCGCCGGTATGTTGCAAGTGGAGTACCGCCGCTCGCCCGGACAAAAGCCCTGGCGACAGCCGATCGTCATCCGGCGCGTCGCTTGGAGTACACGCTGATGCCGCCGCGCGCCTGGGGCGTCTTCGCCGGTTTGTGGGTCGCGACGCTGAGCGCGTTCTGGCGCGACGCGGCTTGGGAACTGGTGCTGGCGGCGGCCGTCTTTTTCCTGGCGGCGGTGAGTCTCACAAAAGGAGAGCGTTGGCGCCCGGCCAGCTTTGGGTTCGGACTGCTGGCCATCGCCGCGCTGGCCCTGGGGCAGATTGCTCTCGGAGCAACGCCTCTGCCGTCGGCGACGCTGTTGGCAGGGGTGCGCGCGCTCGCCCTGGCGGCCTGGTTCTTCACCCTCCAACGCGAGCTGGTCCGCGCGCGAGTGCGATTTCTGGAGTTCGCGGTCCATGGCGCGGGCGCCCTCGCCCTGCTCTCGCTGGCTATGATGGCCGCCCATCGCCGTGGGCCGTGGGGGAATCCGAATCATTTGGCCGTCTGGTGCGAACTGCTGCTGGCCCCGGCGGTGTGGCTCGCGGCGACGAAGCCGCGGTTCTGGTGGGCAGCAGCGGCGTTGCTGACGGCCGGGGCGTCGAGCGGGTCCCGCGCGGGACTCGGGCTGCTGGTGCTGGAACTCCTGCTGCTCCTCGCCTGGACCGGGATGCGTCGGCATCGCGGTAAGCTCGCCTTAGCCGCCATTGCCTTTCCCGCGCTCGCCGTTCTGTTAGGGGGCGACACCCTGGCTCGCAAACTGCGTGACCCGGAACCGCTGCTGTATCGCGATCAGATGTGGCGTTCGGCGATCACTCTGTGGCGGGAAGCTCCGTGGCTGGGCCACGGGCTCGGCACCTTCGCCGTCGTCTATCCGCAGGCCGCGACGTTTGACACCGGTGAGTTGGTGGACCACGCGCATAACGATTGGCTCGAATGTGGGGTAGAGGGCGGAGTAGTACTTGTAGTACTTGTTTTCGCTGGATATCTCTACACTTGCCGACTTGCGCTGGCCACGCCCTGGCTTTTGGGAGTGCTGGTGGCGGGTCTGCATGCCCTTTTCGACTACCCCATGGCCCGTTTCCCGATGTGGCTCTGGATCATCTCACTCGTCACGTTGGCAACCCTGGAGAGGCCATGTTTCAAGCTGAAACGCCGTTCTGTGAAGCAGCAAACAGTGCCGGCGCCACCCCCCATAAGAGGCGTGAGAAGCCCTCATCCACGCATAGGTTCGAAAGCGGGAATGAGTTAAATTTGTTATTCGTTCTGTCACGCCGGATGGCCTATTGGGGAAGTGGGGAGAAGTATGGAGAACAACAAGTTTGGGCCACGCGCGGGCTGTCCACCTCGCGACCGCGAGGTGGGGGATGAGGAGTTACCCAAGCCGCAAAGCTGCCGTCTGGTGGGGCTCGAGTGCCTGCCCTGCATCCAGCAATCAGCGGCCAACCTGGCCTCGATCTGTGCGGAACTGAGCCCGAACTCCCTGCGCGACTCGTTCTTCAAGATCTACCCGGACCTCGCCTGCACACCGATGGCCCGCGCCTTTAGCCGCGCCTACCGCGCCGCGCAGAATGCGCCCTACGACGCCGAAGAGGAAGAAGTCCTCAGCACCCCTTAGCCTCGCTTATCCTCAAAGCAGGAGCGTTCGCAATGCGCAATTTATTCAAAGGTGTCCGGGGCCTGATTCTCGGCCTACTGATCGTCCTCGCGGTGGCCGCGGTGGCGGGGAGATATTTCCGCGGCCCCAAATCCTACAGTGGTCCGATCGTGCTGGAGTGGCAGTTGGGCGGGATTCCCGAAGAGTCCAGCGAGGATCCTTTGCAGGCGCTATCGGGACGGGGTTCGGCCTTAACCCTGCGCGACTACCTCGACACTCTACAGGTGGCGGGCGATGACCCCAATGTTTCCGGCCTCCTGGTCACGCTTGGCGCCGCGCCCGTGGGCGTCTCCACCATGCAGGACCTGCGCGAAGCGATCACCAAATTCCGCGCCAAGAAGAAATTCGTCTACGGTTACTCGGAGAGCTACGGCGGCCTTGGCAACTACTATCTCGCCTCCAGTTTCGACCGTTTGTATCTGCTTCCTTCGGGCGAAGTCTCCATCACGGGCATCTTCGCCGACCAGCAGTTCATTCGCGGCACGCTCGACAAGCTCGGCGTGCAACCCCATTTCGAGGGGCGCTTCGAATACAAGAACGCCCGCGACTACTACATGGAAAAGAAGTTCACGCCCGCGCATCGCGAGGCCACCGATAAGCTCGTCGGCAGCCTCTTCGAGCAGATCGTCAAGGGCGTCGCCGCCGGCCGCGGACTCACGCCGGAGCGCGTAAAGGAATTGATTGACCAGGCTCCCCACTTCGCCGCCGAGTCCGTCACGCACAAGCTCATTGATGAGCTCGCCTACCGGGATCAGGTCTATGAGCAAGCCAAGAAGAAGGCGGGCGCCGGCGCCAAGCTACTTTTCTTGAGCAAATACCACGCCTCCGCCAAGAAGCTGAACGACAGCGGCACGCGCGTCGCGTTGATCTACGGCGTGGGCGCGATTACCTCCGGACGCAGCGCCTCCGATCCGCTGATGGGCGAAAGCACGATGGGCTCCGATACCGTCGCCGCCGCCTTCCGGCAAGCCATGGACGACCGCGATGTGAAAGCCATCGTCTTCCGCGTCGATTCGCCGGGCGGCAGCGCCATCGCCTCGGACGTGATTGGCCGCGAGGTGCAGCGCGCGCGCCAGAAGGGCAAGCCCGTGATCATCTCGATGGGCGCCGTCGCCGCGTCGGGCGGCTACTGGGTCTCCATGGACGCCGACCGCATCGTCGCCCAACCTGGCACAATCACCGGCTCCATCGGCGTCGTCGCCGGCAAGTTCATCATGGCCGGCCTCTTCGAGAAACTCGGCCTCTCCTTCGACGCCGTGAAGTACGGCCAGAACTCCAGCATGTACGACGCGGGCCAGGACTTCTCACCCACCGAACTCGAGCGCTTCCGCTCGTCGTTGGACCGGATCTACGAGAACTTCACCTCGCGCGTCGCCGCCGGTAGGAAGCTACCGAAGGAGAAGGTACTGCAGATCGCCAAGGGCCGCGTCTGGAGCGGCGAGGACGCCTTCGGCCTGGGGCTGGTGGACGAACTCGGCGGCTTCAACGCCGCGCTCAACGCCGCCAAACGCGCCATCAAGCTGAAGGAGAGTGACGAGATTGAGCTGAAGGAATTCCCCAAGCGGAAGACGGGGATCGCGGCCCTGGTCGCGCGTTTTGGCAGCGGCGAATCCGGCGATAACTCGGACGACGCAGAGGTCACCACCACGGAGACGGATCGCTACCGCGCCACCCTCCAGCAACTGCGCCCCCTCTTTACCGCGCTACGCGCCACCGGACTCTTGCCGGGTCCGCAAGGTGAGCTGCTGGCGCCATCATTGTCGTTGCGTTACTGATTACGCAGAGCCACAAGAGGGTCGGTGCCCGAGGCGCGCCAGGCCGGGATCAAGGTGGCTACGGCAGCGACGGCCAGCAAAAGGGTGAGAGCCGAAACGAAGGTCGCCGGATCGGTCGCCGTCACACCAAACAGCAAGCTCGAAAGAAGCTGAGTCGCGCCGGCCGCTAAGCCGGCTCCGGTCGAGGTCAGAAAATGGCCGGCCCGCCAAGAGGGGAATCCCCAGCGCCTGAAAGCAGTCTCCACTGACGGTGGTCCAGGTCAGTGGCCGGCTTTTGTTGGTCTCCTCGGGCTCGCCCTCGATGAAGCGGTGGCGCCGATTCCCAGCACCAGCGTCAGAAGCGCCGTCGCCGTGAATCCGGGGGCCGCCCGCATGGAGCGTAGCGCATGTCGTAGGTCAGCGTACAGGTTCGTCATTCTCAGAGAAGGACGCTCCCTGCGCGCAATGTGTGGAAGGCGGGGTCAGCCTTTGGTGAGTTCGACCAGGCGGACCGGGGTGGTGCTGCGCTACGGGTTCTTGACGTGCTCTCGACTCGGTCGCATGCGTTAAGGCTTCGCGGAGGGCTGGCCGATGGACCGGCACAACGAGCCGTTAAAGCCGTACAGCGCTTGGCGACAGGAGACTCAAACTTGCAAATGTTGCGTACTGGGCGTACGATAGCGCCGGGTGCCCAACTTTGTCCCATTGATTGCTGCCTGCCTGCAGATTGCCGTGGTTTGGCACCTTTGGCGCACCAAGCTACTGCGCCGGTTCCCCCTGCTGGCTACCTTCCTGGCCTCCCACGCTGTCTGGGCTATCGCCCAACGAATCACCAGGTTGGACACCGAGTGGGGCATGCGTGCGTGGGCCGCGGGTGCCCTCGTAACGATGCTCACTCTCCTGGGGGCATTTCTCGAAACGGTGGCGCTTTCTCTGGAGCACTATCCCGGCTTGAGCCGCCGGGCCATTGGGGCGGCGTGCGGCGTGGTGGCGCTTTTCTCCCTGGTGGCGGGAGCCTTGGAGCCGGCCTACAACACAGAACGCGGGCTGTTCGTAGCCCAGCGCGTGCTGGGTTTGGCGGTGGCGATGAGCGCCGTGGGGCTGGTGATTTTGCTGAACTACTTCGACCCGCGACGGCGGCGCAATGTCGTCTGGCATGAGCGCATCATCGCCGCGATGGCGGCGACTACCTCGGCGGCAGCGTGGCTGAACAACCACAAGTTTTTCGCTTGGGGTGGTACTTTACTGGGGATCGGCTCGGTGTTGTTTCCCGTGCTGTGGATCTGGGCGATCCGCCCGGAGGGCGAAGCCGACACTCGCCCGCCCGCCAATCCGCAAGGACGAGACCAAGCTAACGCCGCACGCGATCAATTAGGCGAATATTACGAGTGAATGGCCTGCAAATTCGCTAACGAACGGCTGGCGCCTACCCAAACACGGGGGAAAAAGCGCGCGCCTCGCAAGCGGGCCTTGATGGAGTAGGCGTGCCAATGCACGCGGACCACTTCCGGCAAGTCCCAGTGATGGGCGGCGCGGCAACCGGCCATGTAGCCATCGACCAATTGCGTAAGGTGGCGCTCCAATGTTTCCGACCACCAACCCAACTCAATCGGTTGATCACCGCGCAAGGCCCGCGTGATGCCCGCGTGGCAACTGCCCAGCGAAGCGGGCGCCTCGCATTCGCTGCCCCACAACACGGCCTGCGCTTTCGGTCCAGCGCTTTGCGACAAGCGGAACACTCGCGGCTGCGGCGACGGCAGCAGCGAGTCCATTTGGTGGTTATTCTCGAACATTACGGCCTTATTGTATTCCCTTTTTCGCCGCAACGCTATCACCCCCCAAAATTCGCTAGAATCTTGAGATTCGTTCACGAAAGCCGAAAGGAAAACGCCATGCGCAAGATTGTGCTGCTTCTGCTGGTGGCTCTGCCCAACCTCGCCAAGACGGCCGGCAAGACCGAGATCCTCTGGGACCGCTACGGCGTGCCACACATCTTCGCCGACTCCCTGGAACAAATGTTTTACGCCCACGGTTGGGCGCAGATGCAGAATCAGGCCGACCTCTTGCTGCGCCTGTACGGCGAATCCCGCGGGCGCGCCGCCGAATACTGGGGCGCGCAAGCGCAGGGCCGCGATAATCTTGCGCTGGATCGTTGGGTACGCACGAACGAAGTGCCCGAACGGGCCATCGCCTGGCACCGGGCGCAGGATCCGCGGTTCCGGGCGTACCTGGACGCCTTTGCCCGCGGCATCAATGCCTTCGCCGCGGCGCATCCGGAGCATACCAGCCCGGCCTACCGCCAAGTTCTGCCGGTAAGCGGCGTGGATGTCGTAGGCCACACGCTGCGCGCCGTCCACTACATGTATATGGGCAGCCAGGCGCGTCTGCGCACGGAAGCCGCGCCGCTATTACCGAAGCGCTCGCTGGCGGCTTTGCCAGCCGGGCTGACGGAACCGGTGGCGCCGGCCGGCTCCAATACCTGGGCGGTGGGCCCGTCGCGGTCGGCCAGCGGCAAGCCGATGCTGATCATCAATCCGCATCTGATCTGGGAAGACTTCTACAGCTACATGGAGGTGCATCTCACGGGCCCCGGCTACGACCTCTACGGCGCCCCTCAGATCGGCTTCCCGGTGCCGGTGGTGGGCTTCAATCGCTATACCGGCTGGGGGCGCACCGTCAACACGATCGATACGGTGGACTTCTACCGGCTGACCACGCGCGACGGCAAGTACGAATATGACGGCCAGTGGAAGGACTTTGAACGCGCCACCAAGACACTGAAGATTCGCGAGGCCAATGGCACGCTACGCGAAGAGAAGCTCGAAGTGCGGCGCAGCATTCAAGGGCCCGTGGTGTTGGACGAACAGGGCGTCACGCTGGCGATGCGCGTGGCGGGGATTGACCGGCCGAAGATGCTGGAACAATGGTTCCGTATGGGCGGCGCCCGGTCCTTGGATGAATTCGAACGCGCCCTGCGGATGCAGGCAATTCCGATGTGGCACGTGAACTACGCCGACTCCGCGGGCCACATTCTGCTCGTCTTCAACGGACTCGTCGCGCGGCGCCCGTCCGGCAACTACGCCGACTGGAACCAGGTGGTGGCGGGCAATACGTCGAAGACGCTGTGGACTGATTATCTGAAGTACGAGGAGTTGCCGAAGTCGCTCGACCCGGCCAGCGGCTTCCACCAGAACGCCAACGAGCCTCCCTGGCAATTCACCATGCCGCCCTTGGACCCCAACAGATACCCGGCCTACGTGGCTCCGGGGAATCAGCGCCTGACGTCGTTCCGCACCAAGCGCTCCTTGCGGATGATCTCCGAGGACGCGTCCATCACCTACGACGAGTTGCTCGCCTACAAGCACTCCACGCGCATGGAATTGGCCGACGCCGTGCTGCCCGAACTCATCGCGGCCGCGCGCACGAGTCCCGACGCGCTGACGCTCGAAGCAGCCAAGGTCCTGGAACAGTGGGACCGCCAGACCGAGGCCGCGAGCCAAGGCGCCGTACTCTTCCAGATCTTCGCGGACCGCTTCTTTGGGCCGGGCGATACGATCGAAGCCCAACTGCGCGTGAAGTACGACCATACGCGCCCGCTCGACACGGCGTACGGCATTGCGGACCCGAAGGCCGCGCTCGAAAGCCTGCGCGCGGCGGCGGTGGAGTGCCGGCGCGCCTATGGCCGCCTGGATGTCCCATGGGGTGAAGTGTACCGGTTTGCGCGCGGGAAGACGGACGTACCGGGCAATGGGGGCCACGGCCGGATGGGCGTTTTCCGGACCATGCAATTTGGCAAGAAGAGCGGCAATCGCTTCTTCCCGTCGCACGGCGAGACCTTCGTTTGCGCGATCGAGTTCGGCGCGCCGCAACGTGCGCAGTGCGCGTTGGGCTACGGGAATGCGAGCCAGCCGGGGTCACCGCACATCGAAGACCAGTTGCCGCTGTTGCGCGATAAGAAGCTGCATCCCGTCTGGCGGGAGCGGCCGGAGATCGAACAGAACCTCGAAAAGCGCGAGAAGCTTTAGCCTCAGGTTACACTATAGGGTTCATGAGTACACCCTTTCGTCTTGACGGCAAGATTGCTTTGGTGACTGGCGGCGCCAGTGGGATCGGCGAGCAGATCACGCGCATCTTCACCGCCGCTGGGGCTTCGGTGATCATCTGCGACGTGAATCGCGAAAAGGCGGAAGCGCTCGCTGCTTCCCTGCCTGGCGGACGCGCCATGGCTTGCGACATCACCAACGAGGAGGCCGTGGCGACTTCGTTCTTGCCCATCGAGCGGCTGGATATTCTGGTGAATAACGCCGGCATCGGACTGGTGGGCAACGTGGAAGAGACGAACCTGGCTGACTTCCAGCGCGTTTTCCGCGTCAATGTCGACGGACTCTTCCTGATGACGAAGTACGCGCTGCCGCTGATTCTCGCGTCGCACGGGTCGATTGTGAATCTGGGTTCGGTGGCCGGCTTGGTGGGAGTGAAACGGCGCTTCGGCTATTGCGCCAGCAAGGGCGCCGTGGTGGCGATGACGCGGCAGTTAGCCGTCGACTATCCGCAGCAACTGCGCGTGAACTGCATTTGCCCAGGCACCGTCGACACGCCGTTTGTGGAAGGCTACCTCGAGAAGTATCACTCGCACGAAAAAGAGAAAGTCCGCGCGGAGTTGAATCAGCGGCAGCCGGTGGGGCGTTTGGGCAAGCCGGACGAGATTGCGCACTTGGCGCTCTACCTGTCGTCCGCCGAAGCCGCCTTCGTCAACGGGGCCGTGATCTCGATTGATGGTGGCTGGACGGCGGCGTAGCACGCTACCATAAGGGATTGTCTCGTATTTCCCTTTCCTTGGCCCATGAACCAGGCAACCTGAACTGGTGGCAGATCTATACCGGTGTCGCCCTCACGACGCTGGCCACCCTGGTGATGGAGCTCTCGCTGACGCGGGTATTTTCCGTCGTCTTCTATTACCATTTCGCTTTCCTGGCGATCTCGATCGCCCTCTTTGGGCTGGGCGCCGGCGGCGTGTTCTCTTACGTGGTTTCGGGCTGGCGCGGCGGGACGTTCTTGAAACTCGGTTGGCTGGCTTCGGCGAATAGTCTGGTCGTCGTCGGGTCGCTGATCTTTCTGCTTTCGCGGCGTGGCGAGTTTACCAATGCCACGCTCGCCGCGGTTTACTTCGCGAGCGCCTTGCCGTTTTTTCTCGCGGGCGCCATCATCTCGCTCGTCATCAACGAGACGATTGAGCGCGTGGACCGCATCTATTTCTTTGACCTGTTGGGCGCCGCCGGTGGTTGTCTGCTTTTGCTGCCCTTTCTGAGTGGCTTCGGCGGGCCGAACACCGTAATCACGGTGGGCGTGCTGTTCGCGGCGTCGGCCGCGATGTGGTTCAACGTCGCGGGGCAGACGCGTTGGCGCGCCACCGCGGTGGCCCTGGCACTCGGCCTCGTCGGACTCTTCGTGATCAACCTGCGCTGGAACCTGATCGACGTCCGTTTCGCCAAGGGGCAGAACATCGGGAAGGAGATCTTCACCAAGTGGAACGGGCTATCGCGCATCGGCCTGGTGGCCGACGAAGGCTCCGGCGGGCACCTGATCATCATCGACGCCGACGCCAGCACCGGCGTGCCGCACTTCGATTTCCGTAACCTCTCCGAACGCGAACGCAAGGACCTCCTGCTGCAAGGCCCGGGCTTGCCCTATGCGATCCGGCCCGGCGCCAAGACGCTCATCATCGGGCCGGGCGGCGGCTGGGACGTCTCCCGCGCGCTCGCTTCCGGTGCCACCGACGTGACGGGCGTGGAAGTGAATCCCATCATCGCGAACACCATCATGCGCGAGAAATTCGCGAAGCTCAGCCGCAATCTGTATCAGCGGCCGGACGTCCACATCCAGGTGGAAGACGGGCGCAGCTTCGTCCGCCGCAGTACGGACCGCTATCAGGTGCTGCAGGCGACTCTGGTGGACACCTGGGCGTCCACCGCGGCCGGGGCCTTCGCGCTTTCGGAAAACAACCTCTATACGACCGATGCCTTCCACGACTATTTGAGCCATCTCACCGATGACGGCTTCATGGCTTTCACCCGTTGGGGCTTCGATCCACCGCGCGAAAGCCTGCGCCTATTGACGCTGGCCAACGAAGCGCTGACGCGCCTGGGCGGCACACCGAACCTGGCCCAGCACGTGATCATCGTCCGCGAGGGCAGCACGCAGGGCTGGGGCTCCAAGGATACGGTGATGATTTCGCGGAAGCCGTTCAGCACGCAAGACGTCGACCGCGCGCGGGAAGTGGCGCGGATCGGCGGTATGCAGACGATCTACCTGCCCGGCGACCAGCCGGTGAACGAGTTCGGCCGCTATCTGCTCGCCGCCGACAAGGACGCCTTCCTGGCCAACTACCGCTATGACCTCTCACCCGTCGGCGACGATCGCCCGTTCTTCTTCTACACCGTGCAACCACGCGACCTGTGGGCCTTCCTCACGCAAGGCGGCGAGGACAGCGCCGACTACAAGATCAACCGCGCCGTGCCCTTGCTCTTCGGGCTGATGGTGATCAGCATCCTGGCCACCGTCGTGGTGCTGGCGCTGCCGCCGCTGGTGCTCGGCACGAAACTGCCGAAGGATTCCGCCGCGCGCCAGTTCCTGCTCTATTTCCTCTGCATCGGCGCCGGCTACATCCTGATTCAGGTGGCGCTGATCCAGAAGTTCGTCCTGTTCCTCGGCCATCCCACTTACGCGCTAACAGTGATCATCTTCTCCATGCTGGTATCGAGCGGGCTGGGCAGTTCGTTTTCGCGCCGGTTGACGTTTACGCATCCGGTCCGCTTGCGGCAGGCGCTATGCCTGGTATTCGTGCTGGTGGCGCTGCTGCGCTTCATCGCCCCGTCGTTGACGGCGGCGCTGGTCGGCTGGCCGTGGGAGCTGAAGGTGCTGTTGACGATCCTGCTGATCGTGCCGGTGGGTTTCGTGATGGGTCTGCCGTTCCCAACGGCGCTCAACACGCTGGAGGAGCGCTTCCCAACCGCGGTCCGCTGGGCCTGGAGCCTCAATGCGGCGTCAAGTGTGCTGGGGTCGGCGAGCGCCATTTTTCTGGCGATCTACATCGGCCTCGGCAACACGCTGATGGTGGGCGGGGTCTTTTACTTGGTGGCCGCGCTGATTCACTATCGCACGCGGCGCGCGTTCGCTAGCAGCTAACAAACTGACAACCGCCCGGTCACTATCGTTCCCGCTGGCACGGCCGAGAATGGTGGGAGCGAGTTGCGTGTCCACAATTCTCACTCTACCCCCGATGGGATCGGGGGCACCTTAGTGGCTGCGATTCGCGTCGCTGATTGCAGTTAATGCGCGCGGGTCGAGACCGTGGAGAGCGAGGACGTGCAGAATGAAGGCCGACTTGCCTTCGACATAGCTGTCCATGTCGAACGGATGCTGCCGTGCGAGATTCAGCTTGAGCTGAGCGTATTCGGCGGCGCAAGTGGGGTGTACACGCAGGTGGTCGCGGAGGACTAAGTGATTGTGGAGTGCCAGGCTGCCAGCCGGGCATACGTAGAGATGATGCGGGGGGTGGGAGGAGCCGGAGTGGCGAAAGGCGTCGCGGTCTTCGATGCCGAGATTGCCGCGATGGCGGTAGCCCAGAGCGGCGAGTCGCTCCGCGATGGCCGGTAAATCGGCGGGCGTGCCGATCACGATATCGAGGTCAATGACGGGTTTGGCGGCGAGCCCCGGGACCGAGGTGCTGCCGACGTGTTCGATCGCCAGGGCGAGGTCGCTGACGGCAGGCCAGATGCGTTCACGGAGTTGGTCAAACCAGTGTGGCCAAGCGGGGTCGTAGTCGGAGACGATAACGGGCTTCACGATGGTTTACCTCAGTGTCACTGCGCAAGCAACTCCACTAACGTTCCGGCAAACGATCCGCCGCGCGGAGGAACGCATAGTAACTCACGCGGATAGTTTCCTTGGCGGAAATCCAACGGTATGTGGGTACACCGAATAAACGGGCGCGATCCATCATCTGGCGGCGCGACTCCGGGAAGGGCGATACACCAAACTCCATGCCGCGCGTCTCCGTGCGGCGATTCCAGGGTGCGGCGTCGCGACGGCGGTACTCCTCCCACGTTCCCAGCCAGGGGAAGTCGGCGGAGCGCCAGACGTAACCCAGCAGCAACTGATGACGGGGTGACCATGCTAGAAAATGAGCTTGCTCGCGGGCGGGGTCCAGCAAGTGGGCGGTATAGCCGCTCGCGCTAGGACCAGCGGTGAAACGCGTTAAGTCGACGTGCCCGTGCTCGCCGTCATCGAGGTCCTGTTCGCGGACAATGGGGGCGTCGAATTGCGTTTGCCCGGCTTCGAGGAAAGGCGGGCCCAGCGTGACGTGCTGGGTCCAGGCGATGGGCCGGTCCTCGGCGGTGAGGTTGGTGAGGCTTTCTTCGAAATGCAGTTTGTCGCCTTCGAGGCGCAATTGGCGGGTGAAGTCGAGTTGCTCGGCGCGCACGCGTGCCGTCAGGTGCGTCTCCGCGCTCTCGATGGTCCAAGGGAGCAGGCCAGCGGCGCCGTGGACCGCGGCCCCGGCGGCGGCTTCCGCCTCGGAGGGCGCACCGAAGGTATCGAGGCAAAGATTGTGGCCGTGAATGCCGGCCAGTAGCTGGCTCTCGCTGCCCTGGCCATACTCGGGATGCCGTGCGGCGTCGTAGGTGGAGGGCTCGATGGTAGACCAGGGCGGCGTCCACAGGGGGTTGACGCCAGTCACGCGATGGGTGAGCGCGGCGAGGTGTCCGCCTTCCACCAGGACGGTGACTTGTAACTGCGCGTTCTCGATCCGATGCGCCCGTCGGCCGCAATAAAGGTACTCGCTCATGCTCTTCTCCAAGATAGCCCGTACAATAGTGAGGAGTGACGCTGCTGTGGTGCATTTCGTGGCTGCTGGCCGAACCCTATTGGGAAGCCGTGCCGGCTGACAAGTGGAGCGAGCAGCAGTTATCCCAGTTACTCAGTAATTCTCCCTGGGCCCAGCCGGCGCCCGACACCAGCCGCGGACCCGTCCCCGGCCCGCCCGTCGTCATCTATCTGGCCAGCGCCGCGCCGATGCGGCAGGCGGAGGAAGAGATCCTGCGGCGGCGCTTTAAGCAGAAGGCGGACCTCTACGCCGCCGCCCGTGAGGCCCGCGAAGAGTACCTGGCATACCTCGACGAGCACGCGGGGAAGGTGATTGTGGTAGCGGTGCCCTTGTCGCCGGACGCGCTGGCCGACAGCGCCGAGACCAAACGGATGGACAAAGAAAGCCTGCTGCGGATCGGAAAGCGGAAATGGAAAGCAACCGGCCATTTCCCCCCCACACCGAGCGACCCCACGCTTCGCCTGATCTTCCCCCGCGAGGCGCTTGAAGGGGCCAAGGAGATCGATGTTGAGGTCTATTTGCCCTCGCTGGCGGGCCCGTATCGTAACGCGCAGTTCCTGGTGAAGGACTTAGTGCTGCGGGGCCAGCCGGAGCTGTAAAAAAGCATTCACTTATTCGTCTTTTCTTCTCCCGCAAGCAGGACAGCAACACCTCGGATTTTGTATAATTTAGGAGTAGTTATCCTTGTCGTTCCGCGTGTGTGGCCAGCACCTGGCCAGCCGGCGCTGAGCGATCCGACAAACAACAGATTCAGGTAGGAATTCCGCGCATGGCAGCTAACGAAAATACGTACGACTCAACGAGCATCAAGGTCCTGGAAGGCCTGGAAGCGGTGCGGTTGCGGCCAGCCATGTACATCGGCTCCACGCGCGAAGCGGGCTTGCATCATCTGGTGTACGAAGTGGTGGACAACTCCGTGGACGAATGCCTGGCGGGCCATGCCACCGCGATTGACGTCGTGATCCACATGGATAACTCGGTAACGGTTTCGGACGACGGCCGCGGCATTCCGGTGGACATCCACAAGGAAGAAGGCGTGTCGGCGGCCGAAGTCGTCATGACGAAGTTACACGCCGGCGGGAAGTTCGATAGCAATAGCTACAAGGTGTCGGGCGGCCTGCACGGCGTCGGCGTGAGCTGCGTGAACGCGCTCTCCGAAACGCTGCACCTCGAAATCTGGCGCGACAAGGCGACCTGGGAACAGGACTACGAACGCGGCGTGCCGAAGGGCCGTTTACGTGAAGTGGGCAAAGCCCGCAAGACCGGCACCAAGATTACCTTTAAGCCGGACGCCACCATCATGGAGGTGACGGAGTTTAACTACGACACGTTGGCCCAGCGCTTGCGCCAGTTAGCCTTCTTGAACAAGGGCCTAAAAATCGTTCTTACCGACGAGCGGCAGGATCCGTTGCGTAGCGACGAGTTTCTTTACGAAGGCGGCATCGCCGAATTTATTAAGCACCTGAATCGCTCCAAGCAAGTGTTGCATGAGAAGCCGATTTACATCGAAGGCGAGCGCGAAATTCCCAACGGGACGCTGACGATGGAAATTGCGTTGCAGTACAACGATAGCTACGCCGACCAAGTCTTCAGCTTCGCGAATAACATCAACACGGTGGACGGCGGCACCCACTTATCGGGCTTCCGCTCCGGCCTGACGCGCACCATCAACGCCTACGGCAACTCCTCCGGCATCATGAAGGAGAAAGAGGCCCTCACCGGCGACGACGTCCGCGAAGGACTTACCGCCGTCGTCAGCGTGAAGATTCCGCAGCCGCAATTTGAAGGGCAGACGAAGGGCAAGCTGAATAGCGATATCGCGGGCTTCGTGACTCAGCTCGTAAACGAGAAGCTCGGCGAATTCTTTGACAAGAATCCCAGCGTGATGAAGAAGATTGTGAGTAAGTCGATTGACGCGCTGCGCGCCCGCGAAGCAGCGCGTAAGGCTCGCGACTTAACTCGCCGTAAGGGCGCGCTGGACTCGGGTGGCCTGCCCGGCAAGTTAGCCGACTGCCAGGAGCGCGATCCGGATCGCTGCGAGTTATTCCTGGTCGAAGGTGAGTCCGCCGGCGGCACCGCCAAGAGCGGCCGCGAGCGTAAGTATCAGGCGATTCTGCCCTTGAAGGGTAAGATCCTCAACGTCGAAAAAGCGCGTTATGACAAGATGCTGGGCCACGAGGAAATTCGGGCCATGATTACGGCGCTGGGCTGCGGCATCGGGCCGGACCTCGACGTCACCAAGCTGCGCTACGGCAAGATCATCATCATGACGGACGCCGACGTGGACGGCTCGCACATCCGCACGCTGATTCTCACGTTCTTCTTCCGCCACATGCAGATCCTGATTTCGACGGGCCATCTGTTCGTCGCGCAGCCGCCGCTCTATCGCATCAAGAAGGGCAAGAGCGAGAAGTACCTCAAGGACGACAAGGAATTCACCAAGGAGATTCTGCGGCGCGCGACGGACGCGCTCGAAGTGGTCGTCGGCACCGGGGCCACGGCGCAGACGCTGGAAGGCGCCGAATTGCGTCAATTCCTGACGACGCTGGACGAACTCGGCCTAGCCGCGAAGACCGCAGAGCGGCGCTTGCGCGATTCGCGCGTCGTCGAGTTACTCACGGATCCCACTCTCGTGCTCGACAGCAAGGAAGACTTCAAGGACAAGGCCAAGCTGCAACATGTGCAGGTAGGCCTGGAAGCGGCCCGCATCCGTTGCGAACTGCGCGAAGACGAAGCCCATTCCGCGTGGATGCTGGTCTACTTCGACCCCACCAACGCCGAGCGGGCCATCAGTACGGACTTTGCGGCACAGCCGGAGTTCCGCAAGCTACGGACCTTGGCGAAGCAGGTAGCCAAATACTCGGCGGGGCCGTTCGTCACGGTGCGCGAGAACCGGCGCAGTGAGCCGATCACAACCTGGCGCGAGTTACTCACGAAGGTGAAAGAAGAAGGCATGAAGGACGCCAACGTCCAACGCTATAAGGGCCTCGGCGAGATGAATTCGACGCAGTTGTGGGATACCACGATGAATGCAGAAACGCGCACGCTACTCCGCGTCGAATTGACTGACCTTGTCGAGAGCGACCAGATCTTCTCCACACTGATGGGCGAGGACGTCGAGAACCGCCGTAAGTTCATCGAAGAGTTCGCCCTCGACGTGCGCAACCTGGACGTCTAAGCTCGCTTACCAGGCCGCGACGCTGCCGTCTTCGTGGAAGACGCGCGCCATCGGCTTGGTGCCCGCGAACGGATACTTCGCAAAGGCGGACTCCTCCAAGTCAAAGCCCAAGCCGGGCTTAGTGGGCAAGGGGAATTTGCCATTCACCATGCGCATGGCCGGAAAGCCGAGCCACTCTTCCCACATCTTCTCGATCTTGCTGGCCACGACGCCGCTGCAAATCTCCTGCACCAGGAAATTCGGCGCAGCCGCGTCGACATGCACGGTGGCCAAGGCGCCGATCGGACCTTCGCAGGCGTGCGGCGCGATCTTGATACCAGAGGGCTCGGCAAGGCAAGCCACTTTCCACAAGGCGGTGATGCCGCCCACGTGGTTGATGTCGGTTTGCAGAATATCGACGACGCCCATTTCGACTAACTCGCGGCAGGAGTAAGCCGCGATCAGCCGCTCGCCGGTGGCGATGGGCGTGGTGCAGCGTTCGGCGATCTTCTTCATCGCCGCCACATTTTCGGGTGGGCAGGGCTCTTCAATGAAGAGTAATTTGAGCGGCTCCACTTCCTTGCAAAGAATCGACGCGACAGCCGGAGACGTCTTGGCGTGGAAATCGATGCCGATGTCGATGTCCGGGCCCAGGCCGGCGCGCATATTCTCGAGATGCTTCACCGCCGCTTTGATCTTCGCGTGGGTCTCGATCCATTCGTAGTAACCGGGAATGCCGCCCTTCACGCAAGTAACGCCGAGTTCCGCGGCCTTCTCACGCACGGCCCGCATTTCGTCCATGGTATTGGCGCGGACGTGGTAGTAACCGCGCACGCCGGCCGGATCAAAAGGTCCACCGAGTAACTTGTAGACGGGTAGGCCGAGTAACTTGCCGCGAATATCCCACAGCGCCTGATCGATGCCGGCGATGGCCGAGCCCATCACGGGGCCGGCGCGATAGAAGCTATGGACGTACATCGACTGCCAGTGGTGCTCCACCAGCATCGGGTCAGCGCCGATGAGGAACTCCTTGAAGTCGGCGACGCAAGCCATCACCGCATTGGCCTTCCCTTCTAGAGTGCCTTCGCCCCAGCCGACGACGCCGTCGTTGGTTTCGATTTTGACGAAGACGTAAGGCCGGTCAGAATTGTTCTCGTAGGTGACGCCAAAGGTCTTCACGTTGGTGATGCGCGTCTTCGATCCAACGCCATCGAGCGCGGCGGCGCCAAGCGGCCGCACCGGCTGCGCCTGTAGTGCGAGCCCCATTCCACCGACAAATTCACGCCGTTTCATACAGCCTCCGGGAAGCGCTCGAGCGCGCTGTCGTTAATGGTGATGCCCAAGCCGGGCGCCGTCGGTAAAGGCAGAAAGCCGTCGCGCGGCGCGGGCAGGCCGCTCACCACCGCGCTCGACAAAGCGCCGACTTGTTGAATAACAAAATTCGGCATACTGGCGGCGAGTTGTATCGCAGCGGCGGAGGCGATGGGGCCGCCGTCGTTAAACGGCGCGACCGCTGTGTAGTAAGTCTCCGCGACCACGGCGAGGCGCCGAATCTGGGAGATTCCGTGTAAGCGAATATCCAGGCGCAACACGTCGATGGCTTGTTCGCGGAATAAGTCCGGCACGCCGGCTGGTTTGGTAATCGAGCGGCCAAAGCCCAGGGGAGTTACGTTTTCCTTCGCCAGCTTCCGCACCGCCGCCAGGTTGGCGATCGGGCAGGGTTCGTCGAACCAGAGCAAATGAAAGCGTTCGAGCGCCGCCGAGAGGTTACCGGCTTCGGCGGGGACGAGCTTGCCTTGCGCGTCGAGCACGAAGTCGACGTTGTCGCCGGCTTGTTCGCGTAGCTTGGTTAATTGCTCGACGGTGTTCGCAACGAAGTTCAGCCTCGAGCCTTTGGGCGTAGCGAGCGGCACGACGAAGGCGCGTTCGCCCGCGCGCATTTGCGCGGCCAGATCGGTGAGCGCTGTCAACAGGCGCACCTTATGGCGCGTGGCCCCGCCCAGCAAGCTATAAATGGGCGCCTTGGCCTGCTTGCCGAGGACGTCGAGCAGGGCCATATTGAGGGCGGCCTGGGCGCCGGGTGAGTCCGCCAGACGCGCACGCGCAATCTCGTAGGCGGCCGGGTCAGCGCCGATAGCGGCTTGTTTGAGCAGCGCCAAGTCGCTGGCGGGGAGCGTGCGGCATTCGCCATAGCCGCGTAGGCCGGAGTCGGTTTCGATGCGCAGCAGGGTGGCGCCGGGCGAGGCGAACGCGTTCAGCTGGGTGATCTTCATCGACTAGCAGGTATATCACAATACAAGGATTGTCATGAAACACGATCCTTACGAAGTGGACCGGCTGCGATTCTATTTTGACGTTCCGGCGTTTGTTCTCACTAGCCATCTAATGAGAACGTTCGTGCGCCTAGGCGATCGCGCTGCGGCAAGTTGTCTCATGGCCGTGGACTGGGAAAGATTGACGGAAACAGAGACCTTGCGGAGAATATCGATCGCCTTGAATTGCGCCTTTGCCGACGATCCTTGTCCTCAGGAGGAGGCGCCGCGCTTTTCCATTTTTCTCCTGGAACGGTTGCTGCCGAACATCGTCGACGCAGAGGTGAAAGAACACGTCACAAATACGTTAGCGAGATTGAGGAAAATCGCGGACGAGTCCTACGATCCGAACGACGGGCCTACTTCGCCAACTCCCGAAATACGTTCGCAAACCGCTTCATCATCGCCCGGCCGAGGGCGATCTCCTCGGCGAGTTCGACCGCTTCGATGACGGGCCTCGGTTCCCCGAGTTTTCGGGCTTGGGCGTCATAACACCCAATTATAAAGCTCAAGCCCACACCAGCTAGCGCTGATTCGCCTTCAGAATCTTCTTCCGCAAGCGAATGGACTTCGGCGTCACCTCCACCAGTTCATCGTCCTGGATGAACTCGATGGCCTGCTCCAGGTTGAGCAGCTTCGGCGGCACCAGGCGAATCGCTTCGTCCGACCCCGACGCGCGCATGTTGGAGAGCTTCTTTTCCTTGACGATGTTCACCGTCAAGTCCGTGTCGCGCGAGTGTTCGCCGATCACCATGCCCTCATAGACTTCGGTGGTGGGCTCCACGAACATGACGCCGCGCTCCTGCAGGGCGAACATGGCGTAACCCGTTACCTTGCCGTTGCGATCCGAGATCAGTGACCCGGTGGGGCGCATCGGGATGTCGCCTTGCCACTCGATGTAGCCATGGAAAAGCGCGTTCATGATGGCCGTGCCCCGCGTATCGGTGAGCATCTGACTGCGCAGGCCGATCAGGCCGCGCGAGGGAATCAGGAACTCGAGGCGCGCGCGGCCGGAGCCGTGGTTGACCATCTTTTCCATCTTGGCCTTGCGAATGCCAAGCTTCTCGATGACGACACCGATGTACTCCTCCGCCACGTCGACGGTGAGCATTTCGAGCGGCTCCATCGTCTTGCCGTCGATCTCGCGAGTGATGATCTCGGGGCGGCCGACGGTAAGCTCGTAGCCTTCGCGGCGCATCATTTCGATCAGGATGGCGAGCTGCAATTCGCCGCGGCCCATCACCTTAAAGGCATCGGGGCCGCCGGCCTCTTCGACGCGGATACTCACATTGGTGAGCAACTCCTTGTCGAGCCGGTCCCTGAGATTGCGCGAGGTGACGAACTGGCCTTCGCGCCCGCAGAAGGGCGAGTTGTTGATGGTGAAGGTCATCGCGATGGTGGGCTCGTCGATCTGAATCTTCGGCAGCGCCATCGGCGTTTCGGTGCTAGTCACCGTTTCGCCGATCGTAATGCCGTCCATGCCGGCGATGGCGAGCACGTGGCCGGGCCGGGCTTCGGTTTCTTCCACGCGCTTCAGCCCCTCGAAGGAGAACATCTTCGTGATGCGCGTTTTCTGGACGCTGCCGTCTAACTTGCAGATGGAGACCTCGTCGCCGTGCTTCAGCGTACCGTTGAAGACACGCCCAATCGCGAGGCGGCCGAGGAAGTCGCTGTAGTCGAGGTTGGCGACGAGCAACTGCAGGGGCATCTCCGGGTCGCCGGCGGGGGGCGGGATGTGGTCGACGATGGCCTGGAACAAGGGCTCCAGGGTCTCCGAAGGATCCTCGAGCGACGTCTTCGCGATGCCGGTTTTGGCGATGCAGTAAAGCACGGGGAAGTCGAGTTGCTCTTCGGTGGCGTCGAGATCGATGAACAAGTCATAGACTTCGTTGAGCACTTCGGCCGCGCGGGCGTCGGGGCGGTCGATCTTGTTGATGACGAGGATCGGCTTCAGCTTGGCCTCGAGCGCTTTGCCCAGCACATAGCGAGTCTGGGGTAGTGGGCCTTCGCTGGCGTCGACCAGCAGCATGACGCCGTCGACGATCTTCAGCGCGCGCTCAACTTCACCGCCGAAGTCCGAGTGGCCTGGCGTGTCGACAATGTTGATTTTGACGTCGTGGAAACGGACGCCGGTGGTCTTGGCGAGAATCGTAATGCCACGCTCGCGCTCGAGTTCGTTCGAATCCATGGCGCGTTCGCTCTGCGCCTCATTGGCGCGATAAATGCCGGACTGGCGGAACATGGCGTCTACCAGCGTGGTCTTGCCATGGTCGACGTGCGCAACGATCGCAATGTTACGAATCTGTTGATTAGTTTTTGAAGGTGGAGTGGACATCCTATATCTACCAGAATCGCAGGTCTCGCGCGAACTTGCAGCCCGCTACAATAAAAGAACCCATGTCAGAACCCTTACCCGAGCGGCCCACCGTAGTCATTGTTGGCCGGCCCAACGTTGGTAAGAGCACGCTATTCAACGCCTTAATCGGCCAAAGACGCTCCATTGTGGGCGACGAACCGGGCATCACCCGGGACCGGATTGAAGGCGAAGTTCTCTTCGACGAACGGCCCTTTACCCTGATTGACACCGGCGGCATCATCCCGCATGACCAGGCCTTGATCCCCAGCGAGATCTTTCGCCAGGCGCGCACCGCCTTTGAACAGGCCGACCAGATTATTTTCGTGATCGACGGCCGTGCCGAACTGACGGGCATCGACCGCGAGCTCTCGCAGCTCTTGAAGCGGCTCGGCAAGCCGGTGACCGTGGCCGTGAACAAGATTGACCATCCCAAGCGCGACGACCTCACGGTGCAGTTCTACTCGCTCGGCTTCGAGCACATCTTCGGCGTCTCCGCCGAACATCGCCGCGGCATTGAAGAGATGCTGGAACACATTACGGCGGACTTCACGCGCGTGGAGCCCGAGCCAATGGTGCCGCGCGACATGCGCCCCATTCGCGTGGCCATCGTCGGCCGGCCGAACACCGGCAAAAGCACGTTGCTCAATTCACTCACCGGGTCCGACCGGGCTATCGTCAGCCCCATCGCCGGCACCACCCGCGACGCCGTGGACGAGACGATCACGTTCGAAGGCCGCGACTACACCTTTATCGACACGGCCGGCATCCGGCGCAAAGGCAAGACGCATGAGATGGCCGAGAAGCTCTCAGTCGTGATGGCGCGCAAGCACATTGAAACGGCCGACGTCGTGCTGATTGTGGTGGATGCGGTGGAAGGCCCGACGGCGCAGGATGCCACCATTGCCGGCTATGCCCACGAAGAGGGCCGCTGCGTGGTGATCTGCGTGAACAAGTGGGACTTGATCACGAAGAAAGACAAAGCGGCTTTCGAGCAGCAGGTCCGAGACGAGATGAAGTTCCTCGAGTATGCTTCGCTCGAATGCATTTCGGCCAAGAAAGGCACGGGCGTGAAGCGGCTCTTTAAGTTGATCCGCGAGAGCTGGGAGTCAGCCGGGGTACGCGCGTCGACGGGCGAATTGAATCGCTTCCTGGACTTCTTGAAGCACGAAACCGACATCAAGCTCAAATACATGACTCAGGTCGGCGTCCGGCCGCCGACCTTTGTGCTCTTCGCCGAAGCCCGCGCCGACTTACATTTTTCCACCGAGCGCTTTTTAGTCAACCAACTCCGCAAGCGCTTCGGCTTCACTGGCACGCCCGTGCGCATTAAGCTCAAAAAGCCGGAGCCGCACGAACGGTGGAACGCTCCGAAGGACTAGCATGACGAACCTACACGGCATTCTGCCGGCCATCCTGACCCCTCTCCATGAAGACGAAAGCCTCAATGTAAAGGCTTTCGAAGCGCTGATCGAACACTTGTACGGCGAAGGCGTCGATGGCATTTACGTTTGTGGGAATACCGGCGAGGGGTTATTGCTGCCGCCAGACTTACGCGAGCAGGCCACCGAAATTGCGGTACGCGTTTCGCCTAAGGGTAAGCAGGTAATCGTCCACACCGGCGCACACAACGCCAAGGATGCACTCCGTCTCACGGCCCACGCTTCGCGCACGGGCGTCGCGGCCGTGTCGGCGTTGCCGCCCGGGGCGGGCTATAGCTTTGGCGAGGTGAAGAGCTACTATACGGCGTTGGCCGCGGCATCGGCGAATGCGCCGTTTCTGGTGTATTTCTTCCCGGCCATGGCGCCCGCGATGTCGCTCGCGCAGATTGAAGAGCTCTGCGACCTGCCCAATGTGGCGGGCCTGAAGTTCACGTCGTTTGACTTTTACACCATGCGCCAGTTGCGCCTGCGCGGCGCAGTGGTTTTCAACGGTCCGGACGAAATGCTCGCCGCAGGTTTACTGCTGGGCGCGCACGGCGGAATTGGAACCACCTACAACGTGATGCCGAAGCTCTTCCTGGAACTCTACGGGCACGCTCGCGCCAATCGCTGGCCCGAAGCCGTCGCCGTGCAGGACCGCATCAACCGGCTGATTCGCATCTTGCTCAGCGTGCCGACCATTGCCGCCTGCAAGCAACTGATGAGTTGGCGCGGTATTCCCTGCGGCCACGCCGCCGGACCGCGACGACGCCTCACCAGCGAAGAGACCCAGTGGCTGCGCACCGAATGGGAGACGTGGGAAGCGTCGTGAAGCCATGGCTCGCGGTCGGCTTACTTTGGTTCGCCGGCCTGCTGAATTACCTGGATCGCCAGGTCATCTTCTCTGTCTTCCCGCTCCTCAAAGCCGACTTACAACTTACCGATGCTCAGCTAGGCTTGGCTGGCGCGGCTTTCCTCTGGATCTACTCTTTGTTGAGTCCCGTGGCGGGTTACGCGGGCGATAAGTTCGGACACAAGCGCGTGATTATCGCGAGCCTGCTGGTTTGGAGCGTAGTCACTTGGGCGACGGGGCAAGCGGCGAACCTCACGCAATTGGTAGCGGCGCGCGCGGCGATGGGCATCGCGGAGGCCTTCTATTTGCCCGCCGCCCTGGCGCTGATCGCGTCGCACCACGGCGAACGCACCCGCGGACTCGCCACCGGCCTGCACTTCAGCGGCATCTATCTGGGCGTCGTGCTGGGCGGCTGGGGCGGCGGCTGGCTGGGCGCACATTACGGCTGGCGCTTTCCCTTCCTCTTTCTGGGCGCCATCGGGGTCGCATACTCGCTGCTGTTGACCGCCTTGCCGGCAACGGCAGCGGGCGTGCGCACCGAGCCGGTCCCCTTCCTGGCTGCGGCGAGGCAGTTACTCCGCACGCCTGGCTTCCCCCGCATCACCATCGTATTCGGCATCTTCTCGGTAGCCGGATGGCTGGTGGCCGCCTGGATGCCCGCGTTTCTCTACGAGAAATTCGGGATGAGCCTGGCCGAGGCCGGCTTCAACGCGACGTTTTACGTCCAGGCAGCTAGCATCCTGGGGATCTTAGTGGGAGGCCCCATCGGCGACCGCTGGTCCGCGCGCCGGATGCAAGCCCTGGGGCTGGCCATCGCGGCGCCGTTCCTGTTTCTGGCGGGCTTCACGGCGCTGCCCGTCCTGGTGCTGGTGGGGCTAGCCGTCTACGGACTCGGCCGCGGCGCTTACGACGCTAACAACATGCCGGTGGTCTGTCAACTCGTGCCCGAAGAACTGCGCGCCACCGCCTACGGCTTCCTGAACTGCGCGGGGACGCTGGTAGGAGGCACCGTCGCCTTTGCGGCAGGGACGCTGAAGGCTGCCTTCGGTCTTAGTGTGATGCTCGAGTTGGCGGGAGCGCTACTCGTCGTTGGCGCTGCCGTACTGCTGGCGTTGCAGCCAAGGTTGAATCAATTCCGGCGCCGGTAAAGAGCCAAGGCCACGAGCGCCGAACCGAACAGCGCGAGCGATGCGGGTTCTGGCACCGGATTTACGTCAAAGCCACCGCCGCCGCCGACAAAGCCCGTGAGTTCTTGCGTCTGAATCCGCAAGCCGGTGTAAATGCGGAAGCCGGTGAGATTATAGCTATTGATCTGCGCCGTGGATAGACCGGTGACAAAGTCGAAGAGGTTCTGCGCCTCTAGGGGAAGAGCGCGGTACCCGTCGACGATACGCCGGGCAGCCTCAACGGCATGGATCGCCGTTTGATTTCCCGCGGTCGAGTTCAGCGCGAGACCCTGTAACGCCAGGAGATTCAAAATCGCGATCTGCTGATACTTCAGCCTCGCATCGGGATCGTTCGCCAAGCCGAGAAAAGTACCTGACAAATCCGTCAGGGTCCCCACGTTAGCCTGGTACGGGATCGTAACCGCATTGGGTAGATACTGGTCGCAAAACAATTGTGAGTTGACACCATCCACCTTGAAGATGAATACCCCCGAGCCAACATAGTCCGAAACGTACTGCATGTTCGCAATCGTAGCTGCCCAGCCGGACCCCGTGAGCAAACTAGCCAACAAAATTAGCCTACTGAATTTCATGAACCTGTCCTCCTACCTTTCCGGAATAAAACCACTCCGGTCCTGCCTGAACTTCAGCAGGTTATGCAGGTCAGTGTAGAACGAAACCCCTTGGAAAGACAAGTACTTCTAGTTCTTGGGTATGAAGTTCGCGGTACAAACGTAGAATAAATCTACACTGTTCTAGTACTCACTGCTGTACCATGCGACTTACTTAAAGTTTCGCTATAAATCAGAAAGGGTAATGCTCGGCAAAATAGCGTCAAGCGACGCAGGGCGAGAGTGCTTTCGCGCACCCTGGTTCTAAACGCTCAGCACCGGGCACGGCGACTCCCGAATCAGCGAGTACAGCTGAGACCACAACCTGCCCGCGCGTGCGCGTGCGCGGCCCCGGCCAGTGACAATCAATCCGGAGCCATGCTGGATCGCGGCCAGACGGGTCTGCTCCACGGGGTCGCCGGCGACCACATCGTAGGGCGCGTGAACCCCGGTTTCCTGGCGTAACTCCCGCAGACGGTGGTCTGCCGCCGCCATAATGGCTTCGCGGTAGGCGTACTCGAGTCCGGCGTCAGGCAAATCGACCGCGTGGAGGAGGCGCAGTTCGGCGCCATAGGTCTGCGCGAGAGACGCGGCGGCGCGCAGCACGGCCGCGCTGTCCTCCTGATCGACACTGGCGGCGCAGAGCACATGGTGACAGCGGAGTCCAGCGCGGGCGGCGTCATGCGTCGCCGTCCAGACGGCGCAGTCGGCGTCGTGGAGCACCTTGCTCGTGACTGACCCGAGCAGGAGTCGCCGGACAACGCCGTGGCCATGGGTGGGCAGCATCACGAGGTCCGCGCCATGGTGGCGCAGGGTATCTTCGATGACGGAAGGCGGGTCACCCACGGCCACCTGCAGATCGGGTTTGCGGCTGGGGAAGTGCTCCGCGGCAAAGCGATGCAAGTGGTCCAGATGCTGCTGGTAGATCTCCGTCTGGTGGGGGGGCGGATAGAAGATGGGCGCTTCGGGAGGGCCCACCGCCAGTGGCGCCGGGTTCACGGCATTCACCAGCAGCAGTTGCGCGCTATAACGGTCCAGCATGGCCCGCACCTGAGGCGCGGCGTGGCGGCAAGGCTCCGAAAAATCGACAGGGAAAAGGATCTTGCGAAAGGGTAGCATGCCCTTTCTTCTGCAATTCAACTGCCATGATAGAAACGTGGACTCTCTTCTCTTCACGCAAGAACAGCATGACCAAGCCGCCGCTCTCCTCGCCAGTTTCAGCCAGCGCTACCTGGCGTCGCTCGATTCCCTGCCCGTGTATCCGCCGCTGGACCGGCCCGCGCTAAGGGGGCTAAAGGAGCAGCCGCTGCCGCGCGCGGGGCAGCCGTTGGAAGCCCTGTTCGAGGAATTGGAACGCGTGGTGGTGCCGAACTCCACGCACACCGCGCATCCGCGCTTTTTGCCGTATGTGCAGCCCTCACCGAATGCACTATCGCCCTATGCGGACCATGTCGCGGCCACCCTCAATCAGAACTGCAACCTCTGGCATCTGTCGCCCGCGGCGAACGCGGTGGAGCAGACGGTGTTGCGCTGGTTTGTGGAGCTCTTCGGCCTGCCAGGGACCGCCGGGGGCATCATCACCAGCGGCGGCTCGATGGCCAACGCAGTGGCGCTAACGGCTGCCCGCGACCATGCCTTGGGCCCCGGCGCGCGCCGCGAGGGTCTGCAAGGCCAGCGGGCCCCCTTGGTGCTGTACACATCGGAGGAGGTACACTCCAGCATCGGCAAAGCGGTTTCCTTGCTAGGCCTGGGCACGCAAAACCTGCGCTACATCGCCACCGGTGACGACTTCCGCATCCGGTTGGACTTGCTGGCGGAAGCCGTCGCTTCGGACCGGGCGGCGGGCCGCATCCCCTTCTGTGTGGTAGGTTCCGCCGGCACCGTCACCACCGGCGCGATTGACCCCCTGGAGGCCCTCGCGCACTTCTGCCGCGCGCAGGACCTTTGGCTCCACATCGACGGCGCCTACGGCGCGCTCGCCGCGCTCAGCGAGCGTTTCCGAGGTCCCCTCACCGGCATCCGTCTGGCGGACTCCGTCTCGTTGGACCCGCATAAGTTTCTCTTCTGCTCCTTCGAAGCGGGTTGCGTGCTGGTGCGCAACCGCCAACACCTGCTGGCTTCCTTCAGTGCGCATCCCAGCTACCTCACCATGTCCGAAGACGAGGACTTTATTGACTTCGCCAACCAGGGCCCCCAGTTGTCCCGCGCCTTCAAGGCGCTCAAAGTCTGGTGGTCGCTGAAGCACTTCGGCGCCGACGCGTACGCGGCGGTGATCGATCATATGCACCACTTGGCCACCTATATGGGCGAGCAGATCGCCGCCCGCTCGCGGTACGAACTGCTGGCGCCCGTGGTCTTCAACTGCGTGTGCTTCCGCCGCAAAGATTTAGACGGCGAAGGGAACCTGCGCGCCCTCCAAAGTCTGCTGGAGAGCGGCACCGCCTTCCTCGGCCCGGCGTTGGTGAAGGGCCGCACCGGGCTGCGAGCCTGCTTTATGAACCTGCGCACTACCGAGGCCGATGTCCGGCTGATCCTGGACGCTTTGGAGTCGCGCTAAGCTACGTCAGCTTTACGACGCGGCCGGAGTTCGCCGCATCGCGCGTTTTGAGACAAATCTCGTTGATGCGCCAGATGTCAGACGCGCTGATCGGGTCCGGCCCCCCGAGATACAGGGCGCGTAGGAATTCGACGAAAAGGGACTGCGGCGCGAGCGGCGGGATAACTCGCGGCGGGGCATCGTAGGTCAAGAGCGTAACGCCGGTCGACGCCTGGTACTCGGCGACGCCCTTCGTGCCAGCCAGACGCAGGCGGTCATCTTCGTGAGTGATGGCGCCGTCGGGCCGCAGGTAGTCCATGCGCAGCGTGCCGGCGCCGCCGTTGTCGAGATGAAAGAGCGCGGCGGCGGCGTTCTCGCGGTCGCCCAAGGCGGGCCAGCCGAGGCGCGTCTGGAACGCGGCGGCCGCGACGAATTCGCGGCCACTGGTCCAACGCATCAGGTCCGCCATGTGGATGCCCACCCAGGGAATGGTGCCGCCGTAGCTTGAAGCCTTATTGCGCCAGGCCACGTTGGGTGCGGGCTTATAAGACTTCTGTCCGCCGATCTGCGCGACTTCGCCAATTTGCCCGGAGGCGACAAGCTGCTTGAGCGCGAGGAAGTGCGGCGTGAAGCGCAAAGGCAACATCATCGTGTAGCGGACGCCACTCTTCTCTACGGCTTTGCGGCAACGGGCGAGGTCGTCGAGCGTGATGGCGAAGGGCTTTTCGGCGATGAAGGCGAGCTTGCGCTCCGCGCAGGCCAGAATCGCGGCGGCGCGCTGTCCGTTGTCGTTGCAAATGGCGACGAGGTCAGGCTTCTCGCGGTCCAGGACGGGGCGATAGTCCGTTTGGCTGTCGAGTTGGGCGACGATCTCGATCCCGGGAATCTGCTTGGCCGGCGTGGTGACCTCGCCCGTATGTCCCTCTTTGCCGATCAGCACGACGCGGACCTTTTTCGGCAAATTGAGGCTACCCGGCGCAGCCAGGGCGGGCAGCGGCGCGAGCAGCGCCACCCGGCGTGTAATTTTTCCACCACTCATAAGGACTCCAGCATACTAAAATAGAAAACGCGAATGAATAATCAGCGATTGGCCTGTATTTTACTCGGAGCATGGTTAAGCGGCAGCTTGATTCTTGCGGCGATTGCCGTCGGCAATTTTCGTATTACCGACCGCATCCTGCTCACTCCGGGCGCGTCCGGCGCGGCCAAGGCGCTCGAGACCCTGGGTTCCGTCGAAGCCCGCTACTTACTCCGTTATCAGACGGGCGAAATCAACCGCGCTTTGTTCGAATATTGGGGTTTGGCGCAGTTAGGCCTGGGGCTCCTACTGTTTTTCCTGTTGCTGTTTGGCACGCTGGCGAGTAAAAAGACCCTGATTGTATCCTTTGCCCTGGTGGTGTTAGTAGCGGTAAACCAATTCGCCATTATGCCGAGCATCATTGGCCTGGGCCGCGCCGTCGAATTCTCTGACTCTACGAAGTTCCCCTCCCACCGCAAGCAACTCGAAGCGATGCACGGCCTTTATGCGACCTTTGAAGCACTGAAGGTGCTCACCGGACTCGGCTTGGCCGGCTTACTCGTGCTGTCCCGCACGGATCGGAAACGCCGGGGCAGCCGCACCCCCAAGCTCGACACGGTCAATCACACCGATCACAGCCATGTCAATCGGTGAGTTGGGCCGGCCGACGCTGGTCATCGCGCTATAGCCTTCGGTGGTGAGCAGGACACACTCGCCCACGCCGACACCGATGCTGTCAAAGGCGATCACGGCATTGCCCCGATTCGAGCCGTCCAGTTCCAAGGGCTGCACTAGCAGCGCGGTACACCCGGCGTGGCTGGCATGCTTCTCCGTGGCGACCATTTCCCCGATGACGCGCGCGATCAGCATTTGTCCCTCTGGACGTGCAGTTGGTCGACAATGCCGACGATGGTGGCGTTCGTGGGCACTTCGGAAGGGAGGAACGGGAAGCTGGATTCCTTGCCCCCACACCAGTAAATCAGCTCACCGGCGCCAACGGATCCGGTGCCATCCAGGCAGACGAGTTGCTTGCCGGTGGGCTGCATTTCCGGGGTAAGTGGTTGAACGACGAGCAGTCGCTGGGCGTGCAAGGCGGGATCTTTCACGGTGGCCCACACGCGGCCGATGACGCGTCCCAGTTGCATGCTCTAGCGATCCAGGTCGACGGTGTCGACGATCGCGACGATGGCCTGGTCTACCGGCTTATCCTTGCAGCCTTCGGCCAGGCGGGCCGAACTGCCGCCGACGAGCAGCACCTTCTCGCGGTTGCCGGCGCCTACGGTGTCAACGGCGATCACATAACCGGCTTCATCGTGGCCTTCGGGGGAAACGGGCTTCACGATGAGGAGCTTCTGCCCCTCCAGCCGCGGATCCTTCCGCGTGGCGACGATGGTGCCGACAACGCGCGCCAGAATCATCGCTTACTTCGTGCTGGCCTTGCCGATGGGCAAGACGTCTTCCAGGCTCGGATGCGGCCGCGGGATCACATGCACGGCGATCAATTCGCCCACGCGGCGTGCCGCGGCGGCGCCCGCGTCGGTGGCGGCGCGGACCGCGGCGACGTCGCCGCGGACCAGGGCCGTCACATAGCCCGAACCAATCTTTTCCCAGCCGACCAGATTTACCTTGGCCGCTTTCACCATCGCGTCGGCGGCTTCAATCATCGCCACCATTCCGCGGGTCTCCACCATACCGAGTGCTTCACCCATGCTTTGTTTCTTCTCCAGCCCTCTTATGCTAACCCATTCGCGCCTTGAGCGCCTCGTCCACCAGGGCGATGAGCTCTTCGCGCGTCACGTAAAATCGCTCGCCCGACGGCGCCGCTTCCTCCGCGACCACCGGACAGCCCGGCGCCGCGGCGTTGCGCGACGCAATCCCGTAGCGCCCCCGGGCGTCGAAGAGCTTGTCGACTTCCTCGCGCGGCAACAACTTGGGGCCGCCCAGTAACTCCGCCACTAAGGTGATGCGGGAAGAATGCTCTACCGTCTCCATCAGGTAGTAAGCCTTCCAGACGTCCGTTCCGTAGCACGTGACACCGTGGTTGCCGAGCAGGATGGCGTCGTAATGCGGAATCAGTGGCAGCATCGGCTTCAATAGCTCTTCGGTGCCCGGCAAGCCGTAGGCGGCGAGAGGGACGCAGCCCAAGGCCACGATCACTTCCGGCAGAATCGCCTGATTGAGTGAGCGTCCGGCGGCAGCGAACCCAGTCCCGACGGGCGGATGGCAATGGACTACGGCCTGAATGTCCGGCCGCAAGCGGTAGACGGCCAGGTGCATGTTGATTTCGCTGGTGCGCTCGCGGATGCCGTCGATCTTCTGGCCCTGCGGATTCACAATGATGAGGTCATCCGGGCGCATGCGTCCCTTGCTGATCCCCGTAGGGGTGCAGAGGATGCGCTCCGGGTCGAGCCGTACGCTGATATTACCGTCGTTCGAGGCGACCCAGCCTTTGGTCCAACAAAGGCGGCCAATCTCAACAATGTCTTCGCGGAGTTCCGCTTCCGTCTTCGCCATTCGTTCGTCTACGCCGCGTTTCTTGGGAAAGTAAGCGGGAAACCTAATTCTAGCAATAGAATAGAAGTGTGGAGAATCGTCCTATGTGCCCGAACTGCCGGGCCTTCATTTCAACGGCGGACCGGGTCTGCCCTTACTGCGAGTTCGAGATCGCGCCGCCGCGGCCCCCAGTCGCACGCCGGGGAACCGAAGCCGCCGAAGCCCTGGGCGGATTCATTCCGCAGGACCGCTTTGTCACTTTCGTGATTCTCACCATCAACGTCGCGCTCTACGCGGCATGTTTGTTGATGAATCCCGAGGGAACTGACTTTGGTGACGTCAACGGCCGCGTTTCCGCGCTCCTGGGCGCCAAACGCGGCGACTGGATTCTCCAAAACGGCCAATGGTTCCGGCTGGTGACGGCCGGCTTTCTGCACGGAAGTTTGCTGCACATTCTGATGAACTCCTGGGCCTTGTTTGACGTCGGCGCGTTTATCGAAAGAACCTTCGGCGTGTGGCGCTACATTGCCATTTACTTCGCGTCCACTGTAGGCGGATACCTGCTGAGTAGCAACATGTCCTACTACACGATCTCGGTAGGCTCTTCGGCGGGCATCTTCGGACTGATCGGTTCCCTGATCGCCGTCGGCCTCCTGGACCGCTCGGCCATGGGCGAGGAGATCAAGCAGCAAGCGATCCGCTGGGCCATCTACGGCTTAGTGATCGGCTGCCTGCCGGGCATGGACAACGCCGCGCACGTGGGCGGCCTCGTAACCGGCCTCGCGGTGACGTATGCCGCCGGTTTCCCGTCGCTCTTTATGAACCTGAAGGAGCGCGTTTGGCAGGTACTGGGATCGATCTGTCTGCTATTGACCGGTGCTTCTTTCCTACGCTGGTACTGGTGGTTCTCCGGGATGCAATCGCAGTAATGGATACGGTGGTTTTGCGCACGTGAGTGCTACACTCGAATCGGTACAAACGACGGTGCAACGGACCTACACTCGCCCACAGGTGATTCGTCTGCTCAATCTGGATGAGCGGCGCCTGCGCGCGTGGGAGCGTTGGAAGCTGATGCCTGCGCTCGAAACGTACGAGTATCAGGACCTCTTGGCTCTCCGGTCGCTGCGCAAGTTGGCCGAGCAGGGCATCCGCGCGGACCAGTTGCAGCGCACGTTCAAGTCGATCCGCGAGCGTTTGCGCGACGTGAAGAATCCGCTTACCGAACTGAAGCTCTTCCTGGACGGGAAGCGCGTCGGCGTACAAGCGGCGGGCTACCGGCTCGATCCCCGCACCGGGCAATTGCTCTTCGACTTCGAAACCCGCTCGGTAACGGCGCTGCCAGCCACGCATGTCGCGGCGGCGGCGGCGAGCGAGGAGCGCCGCCTGAAGAGCGAGGCCGAACGGCTCTTTCATCTGGCGCTCGAAGCCGAACAGGCGCACGCGCCGGCCCGCGAGATCATGGCCATGTATGAGTCCGCGTTACGGGCCAATCCGGCCCTCGCGCCGGCGCTAGTGAATATCGGCACCATTTACTTCAACGCTCGCTGCCATCGCGACGCCGAGCGCTACTATGCCCGCGCCGTGGAGGCGGATCCCAACTATCCCCTCGCTCACTTTAACCTCGCCAACCTCTTCGACGAACGCGGCGACCGCGCTGGCGCCCTCAAACACTATCTTCGGGCCCTCGAACTCAACGCCAGCTACGCCGACGCCCACTACAACATTGCCCTCCTTTACCAAGGCTCCGGCGACCGCCTCCGCGCCCTACGCCATTGGAAGACCTACCTCAAGCTCGACCCCGGCAGTTCCTGGGCCCAAGTGGCTAGGCGCGAACTCCGCAAACTCCGCGAAGCCACCATCATTACGGGCTCTCGCGGCGCATAGACTAAAGGAACTAGCAGATATGCCGATCTTCTATCGAGGGGCAAGTATTGGAACTTACTGGCATCAACACGACGCTCGCCGCACCGGCTTTCGGGCGCACTTCCCCGGCGCGGGCAGGAGCCAGCAGGTGAGCCGTCTGGTGCATCACATTGCGCGCGGCACAACCATCAGTCCGTTCGTTTCCCTCACCCGCTCTTATGGCATCGCTTGCGGATACGCCTTGGCCGGCGAAAAATTGCCCACGGCTGCCCAGCCGGCTTATGTCTATCAGATTGAAATTGAAGAGCAGGACGGCTTCGGCACCAAGCTGCTGGACCCGGTGTCCGTGATTGGGCGCCAACTGCAACCGCCGTATGAATGGAAAAGCTATCACCATGATGGCGAGGCCTCTTTCCTGTTGGGCGTCATAGATCCGGTTGGCCACGCGCGCGAAGTACAACGCCCCGCATTGTTCCCGCCCGGTGGCAAGCCCACGCCGCGGGCGCCGCAACTCCACGCGGAGACTCGAAGCCTTGGTGCGGGCCCTGCGCGATGCCGGGATTCTGGCCGTGGGCGCGGTCGACAAGGCTCAAGTTCAAAATCGTTGGGAGATCTTTTAACCATGGACCAACCGATTCGCATGAATTACGAGGCTCGTGAAATTCGTCTGCCGAAAGGTCTTGGCGACGGCGAAGTCGTCTTTGTCGGGGCTACGGTCTTCGACGAACCGCCTTTGCCCTTCGCGATCGTCAATTACGAACGGGCCGGCAAACTTCAGGAAAAAGGCTTGCGCATGGACCTGCACAAGCGCGTTTTTCTGGATCACTTTGAAGACACCGTCCTGGAGCAAGCGCTGGCCAAGAGCGGCGCGTCGGTCGCCGTGGCGATCGGCGTCGCTCGTCGCGAATACGCGGCCAAAAGCGCCAGCAATTAGCGGCCGGCATGAGCCTGAGCCGCCGCGCTATCCTCACCTGCATCGCTGCCCCCGCCGCCACCCGCCCGATTCAGGTCATCGCTCATCGCGGCGAGCATCTCGAGTGCCCGGAGAACACCCTGCCCGCGATTGAACGCGCCATCGCCCTCGGCGCGGACTGGGTGGAACTCGACGTCCGCACCACGCGCGACGGCCAGCCTGTCCTCATGCACAACCCTACAGTGGACGCCACCACCAACGGCCACGGCGCGGTAGCCGAGTTAGACATGGCCTACCTCTCCCAACTCGACGCCGGAGCGCATCGGCCCGAGTACGCGGGAACGCGAGTGCCCAGCTTCGACCAGGCGCTCGAAACTCTACGCGGTAAATGCGGTCTCTACCTCGACGCGAAACAGATCGCCGCGCCCGCCATCATCGCGCACCTGCGCCGCCATCGGATGCTGGATCGCTGCGTCGTCTACGGCGGTCTCGCCCTGCATCGCGAACTGCGCGCGCTGGGGCACAGCTATCTGAGCATGCCGGAGGCGGTCTCCGCTGGCGCGCTGCGCAGTGCTTTACGCGAATTTCGGCCCAAAGTGATCGCCTTCGACCGCCGCGACTTTCGCGCGGAGGTGATCACCGTAGCCGCCGCGGCGCGCAAGGGAATTTTCGTGGATCGCCTGGGCGAGGACGATAACGAATCCGCGTGGCGAGAGGCGATCCGCCTCGGCGCGACCGGAATTCAGACCGATCATCCTGGCCGTCTGGTCGCGATGCTGCGCCCGTAGACTCAGCGCGCCCCGTACAGGCATTCCCAAGCCACAATCGTGTCCTGGCTCGGCGCGTCCACGTGGATCTGGATACGGATCCCGTAGTTGGCAAGGTGCACCACCGTCGCGCCCTTCAGCGTCGGACTGGCGGAGTAGCGGGTAACCAGCAGTTTCCGGCCCAGGATCTCCTTAGCCAAGGCCGTGACGATCGGCAGCAGCCCGCGGTCAATCACATGGGGCATGATGCGGTCAGGGCCGGTAAAGCGAGTCAGGTCGTGGTAAGGCTGCTCGGCGCGGCGGAAATGCTTCAACATGACGTCGCCCCCCGCCACCCGCGACACTGAGTTCACGTCTCCCGGCACCGGGTCATAGTGATGCACGGTGCCCCGCAAATTCAGCAGACTCTGCATGCGTAAGTTGGCCAGCGAGGCCAGACGGTTCGCCAGGACTTCCATCACAAGGGACGCGCCTGGTAAAGGACTTGCTCATCTTCGCTGTTGATCGCCAGCAGGAAAACGGTGCCGTCATCCCGGAAGTCGATGCCGAGGACGCGGATGATGTACTCGCTGGCGGCGGTCGGCTGAAACAGGTTCGCGACTTTCAGATAGCGGTCGCCTTTCCGCACCATCAGGAACGGCGTGCCGGCGCTGTGCTGGAAAAAGATGTCACCCGCGCGATTGACGTCAAAAAGACTGACGCTGTTCACCACTTGGCCATGGGGCAGCACCTGCGAGTCATTCAGGACGGCCTCCCAAGCGCTGCCGCGCCACTCGGCGATGATGTTGCGCGCGCCGGCCACCTGAAACATGGAGAACAAGCGGTTTCCGCCCGCGCGCATATAGTTGCTGATCGAAGTAATTACCTGGCCGCCGATGCGCGTCTCATTCTGCCGCGCCAGGAACTGCCAGGTTTGGCCGTTCCACAGGTAAATGGTATTGTCCGGCTGATTGCGGAACTGCATCGACGCCATCAGCCGTCCGTCGTCGTCGAGCGTGTAGCTCGATACGTTAGACACGATGCGCCCCTCGAGCGTGGTGGCCGTGGTGGAGGTCGCGCTATAGGCTAGGAGGAAACGATGCTGGCCGTCACGCGTGACGTAGAGGCGATTCTCGCCGCCGCCTGAGTTGGCGAAGGAGGTCCAGAAGACATCGCCGCGCGAATTCGCGTCCACCCAGAAGGGCGCCGAAATCGTCAGGCCGTCAATCGTCAGCGGGAAGCGCAGGAACATCTCGATATTCGTGCTGCCCGCCGCAACGCGGCCCAGGCCCAGGCCGTGGGTGAAGTAGAGGTCGCCGTTGGGAGCCTTGCGCGCATTCCAGTTCGAGTTATTCACCGAACTCCCGAAGAACATCTGCGTGCCGTACAGACGCTCGCCGTAAGTGACAACGGGCCGCAGCGTATCGCGATCCGCCACCGCCACGGTGCTCGCCGTCCCGCCCGTCAGTAAGTGCGCCGGACCCTGCCGGGCGCCGCCCACGAAGTTGATCATGTTCCAAGGCGCGTCGATGTTGATGCGGTCACCGTGCTGGGCAATCACCCAGGGCTCTTCGAGCATGCGCACGACGAGCATATTGGAGCTCGCGCCCCGGATCATCAGCGTCGCTTCGCCATTGGGCGCCAGGAAGCCGCTCTCGACGTCCTGCACGGCTTGCGCCGCCACCTGCGTGCGTCCGGGGACGAGCAACGAGCGCAGATTGCCGCCGCCCGTGGGCCAGATGTAGATGCCACTGCCCTGGTTGTTAAACGGATTGCCGAAGAAGAGGGTGCCCGCGTCCGAATTGTGCCAGAGGATGCCGGTGACGCTATTCTGGCGCAAGGTTTGCGGCGTGGCGCCGCCGGCCTTCGTGTAGCGCACAAAGTGCTGCGTGTTGTCGTTGAGTTCCACCGAGCAGAGCACGTCGCCGCGCTCGCTGACGAAGAAGGTGGGCGCGTTGGCGCGGCCGCCGAGGAAGCGCCTCACAGTAGAACCGGCCAACGGGTCATTGATGGTGATCAGTTTCTCGCGCGCGTCCTGATGCCGGAAGATGGTGCGCTGTGCGCCCGCTGAGATAGCGTAGTAAGCCACACCGTCGTCCGTGATGCCGAAATCTCCCTCCAGGTTCAGCGCGCCGGTGAAGCCGGGTAGCGTCTCGCCGCTGTGGGCCAGCAGTTCGGTGATGCGCTCGCCGAAGCCGCGGAAGAGGCCGGTGAGCGTCGTGGTGGTCCCGGGGAAGCGGAAAGTCGCGCGGACCATCACCCAACCCGACGGCGTATACGAGTTACGGCTGACAAAGATACCGTTAGCCCCTTCGGTGCCGGCCAGCGGTGCGTTCACCGTGAGGAAGGGCTGCAAACCGGTGCGGTCGCCGCGGCTCAGTTGATTCCCGTTGCCATTGGTCTCTTCAAGCGCCATGATCTGGCCACCCGACGTGATGGTGTGAATGCGCAGATCCTGCACGAAGCTGCCGCCGGTGAAGCGCGGCGTGCCACCCGCGGCGACCATCTTCCAGTCGCCGTAGTTCCAATGCACCAGGCCGTTCGACAGGCCGTCGAGCGTCGCGTTGAAGAAGAGCTGGCCATCGTCGGTGCCCCACAGCATGGAGGGCCGGGCGCGCAGTTCAAAGCTACGCTGGATCTTCTCGCGCGTGTTGATCACCCGCGTGACCTCGTAGGTGCGCGGCATCGCAACATCCACCGGGGCCATCGCCAGCCACTGGCGCTGCATCCCGGTCACGTTCTCGTTGTAGGTGTAGGTCGCGCGCACCAAGGCTCCGCCTTCCGCGCGGGCCGTCAGCATGCCGGTGGTCGTTACCGTCACCAACGACGTGCCGCCGCCGTTCTTATTGGTCACCGCCCAGGTAAACGTGACACCGTTGATGACGGCGCCATCGGCGTCCAGCGCGGTCGCGCGAAATTGCTGCGTCGCATTGATGTCCAGCGTGGAACTGCCGGGCGAGATGGTCACTTCGCGCGGCATCGTCTGGATCGGCGCTTCGACGCGCACGGTGCCCACCTGCGCCGAGACGCGGACAATGCCCAAACCCACCGCGCGCACTTCGCCCTGCGAGCTCACTTCGGCGATCGCGCGGTTGTTCACCGTCCACAACACCGGATCGCCGGTGCGCGGATTGCCTTGCGCATCGCGCACCACGGCACGCATCTGCACGCTCCGGCCCACCAGCACCTGGTCCGTATCGGAGACGATTTGAATCGAGGCCGGATTCACTTGCGCCAGGCAAGTGACGGCCGAGAGGAACCCCAGCGCAAGCCGCATTCGCTTAACCCCAAACCTCTTCAATCGGCGTGTAGCGGCCTTCTTCGGCGCCCTGTACGTACTGATAGCGGCGCCCCGATGGCGTATCGAGAATGGACTTCGTGTAGTCAACGCCCAGCGCCGAGTAAATCGTGGTGGCAATGTCCTCGGTGTACATGGGGCGATCCTCGCGCCAACCTGGATCCGTGACGCGCGCACCGGTACCGTCGGTCTTGCCGAGGGCGCGGCCGCCCTTCACGCCGCCGCCGATCATAGCGGCGCACATGGCGTCCTTATGATGGTCGCGGCCGCCGCGCGAATTCAGGTTTCCCGGCGTCCGTCCGAACTCGCCCATCATCACGATCAGCGTGGAATCGAGCGTACCGGCGCCGCGCAGGTCCTCCACCAACGCGCCCACGGCGCGGTCGAGTTCGCCCGAAAGCTGGTAGAAGTTGCCGCCGCGGCCCAGGTCGAACATGGTGTCGTGCAGGTCCCAACCGCCCATCGTCACGTTGATGAACACCGCGCCGTTATTGGCGTTGACGGCGTTGCGGGCGATGATCAAGCTGCGGCCGATGGTGGTGTTGCCATAGCGTCCTTCGTCGGTGGCGCCGTATTGAAACACCTGCTCCACCGCGTCGTTGTACATCATCCGGCGGGCCTGCGCATAGAAGCTCGCATAGTCCGCCATATTCTGATTGACGGGGTTCTCGCGAAGAGGCGTATCCAGGTTTTCGAGCAGGCGGAAGCGGCGGTCAAAACGAGCGCGGCTTTGGTCTGGAGTGCCGAAGAAGTTATGCGAAAGCGTCGAAATGCCCGTACGTTGCGCCGGCGGCATCAGGGGTTGGAAGCGCCCCCCCAGGAAAGTCGCGCCTTGCAGATTGCTTTGGTTGAAAGACATGAACGGCGGAATCAGGCCGTTGGCGCCCTTCTCGCGCGAAATTACCGCCCCGATGTGCGGCGTCTCTCCGGCGAAGGCCGGGTTCTGCGTATGGCCGGTCTGCATGTAGAATTGCCCGCGTTCGTGCGCATTCTCCCAGCTCTGCACGGAACGTAGCACGAGCAGGTCATTGGTGATCCGGCTCAGGTTCGGGAAAAACCGATTCGAGAGGACCATGCCGCCCGGGCCTTGGCGCAGGTCAACGTCGCGCGGGTTCCAGGAGCCGTCCTGGGGATTGAAGAGATCCAGATGGCTGGGCGCGCCGTTCAGATTAATGAAGATGCAGCAGCGTGCTGTGCCGCGCAGCTTCACCGCCGCCCGGCTCGTCGTCACTTCCGCGTCCGGGTGCGCCTGTAACAAGCCGGCGCTCGCCGCCGTGGCCGCGCCGAAGAGTAAGTGCCGCCGGGTTACCGGAGCGTGGCCGTCGCAATTCTGATTCGATTTTCTCATGTCACGCCCCTTAGTAATTGAAGATGAAGTCGAGCTTGTTCAGGAGCGCCCATTGCAGGTCACTCAGCCACTGGTCTCGCGTGCCGGTGCGGGCGGCCATCGTCGTGGCCAACTCTGCCGCGGTCGGGTAGCGCGTTAAGGTCGCCAGGAACATTCGGCGGATCGCATCCTCATCGGAAGTCGCGTTCGCATGTATCTGGCTCACCCGGTTATTCGGCACCACCGACGCGCGTGTGTCGCCCATCGTCCGGAACACGACGAAGCTATCGTTCATCGAATAAAGTAGACCCAGCAGCGTCGGGCCGTTATTGGTCGCCACCGTCATCCAGTTGCCGCGGCCGAATTGCGCGAGTAAGTTCACCACGCCGCCGTCGGTGGAGGGCTCCGTGGGGTCCGGCAATTGATTCGCGTAAGTGACCGGCTTGTCCCAGCCAAATACGGTCATCGGCGCCTCGGTGCGCGTGGCGGTGATGATGGAGTCATACGCCTCTTCCGGCGTCAGGCGGCGCGCGTAACCCCGCGCGAAATAACGCGAGTAAGCGTCCTTCCATTCGCCCGGGTAGTTACTCGACAGTTGATAAATCGTCGAGCTCGTCATCAGTCGCGCCATTTCTCGAATGGAGTAATTACTCTTGATGAAATAGTCGGTCAAGGCCTCGAGTAACTCAGGGTTCGAATTCTGAAAAGGCCAACCGGCGGGCGGCGGACGCGAAGGATCCACGCGGGCTAAGTCCCACGCGTCAGGCGGATCGACGATGCCGTGGCCGTAGAAGTAGTCCCACAGCGTATTCACCGTGGCCCGGGCGAACTGCCGGTCCGTGGTTACCATGCGCGCCAGTTCCTGCCGGAAGTTACCCGTCTTCGGCGTCGCGCCATTCAGAAAAAAGGCCGGATCGTAATTCGTATTCGCCCGCGGCGGACGATTGCCCGGCGTATTTACCGCGCCCGAGTAATTGCCATACTCGCGGTCAATCACCACCACCCTCGGCCGGAAGCCGATCGTGTCGTCGCTCCAGCGCAGAAAACTGGTGCGCGAGAGAAACGACGACATTTGCCAGAAATCGGCCCGTGTTTTGCGCGTCAGAAACACATTGATCTTATCGAGATAGCCGCGGCCGTTGTGGCAGGAGACGCATTCACTCTTAAAGCCGAGTAACTGCGTCGTGATCACGTCGGTCGTATTGTCCCAGGTATCCTGAAGCGGGCCGTCTTCGGCGATATTGCGCGCGAAGAACTGCGTACCCGGCACTGTATCCACCTCGCCGCTGGCAGAAAGCATCTCGTTGATCAATTCGTTGTAAGGACGGTCCTTGGCGAACGCGTCGCGCACGAATTGGTAGAAGACATTCCGCCCGGCCAGTCCGACGTTCGAGTTGCCGCGCGTCACCTTATACTTATTCGAAAAGAAAAGCGTGAACTGGTCGACAAACGCCGGCGACGTCGTCAAGCGGGAAATCAGCGTCGCCCGCTTGCCCGCTTGCGTATCGTTGAGGAAGGCCTCCGCCTGTTCGGGAGTCGGAATTCGGCCCGTCAAGTCAATATAGACCCGGCGCACGAATTCCGCGTCCGTCGTGAGTGGCGCGGGCGGAACTCCATCTTCGGCCATCTTGTTCAGCAACAAGTGATCAATGAAGCTGTCGCGCGCATAAGTGGCCGTAGAGCGGCGTGCGTTAGGACTCTTGCGATAGGCGACATACGCCTGGTCCAGCGCTAGACTGGCTTCCCAGTCAGCGCGTAGCGAGTTCGGGTAGCCGGGGCAGCCTGGGTCGTCAGCGGCCCAGACGACCGAGCAAAGTGTCAGGCAAAGTACAGAACACATCCGCGCATACGTAGACATTTGCCCCTATTATATAGCTACCTTAACCCGCGCGGGCTATTATTTTCACCTATTTGCGACTGCTATAGCGATTCAGTTCCTGCAGCAGCTCGGCCGCCGCGGCGGGCGCCGCCGGGTTCTTCTCAAAGACTTCTTTGCTCGTCAAGCGCTGACCGTAGAGGGCCTTGTTCGCTTCCATATCCTCGCGCAGCGTGGCGCCCTGCAGCGAAATTCCGGCGAAGACGCCGCGCTGCCGCGAGTAGCTCAGAATTTCGGCGGTCAGCTTGCCGTCCGTCTGCGCCGACGAGTCCCGTCCGACGGGTCCCGCCGCGACACTGGCCTCGCCACCCATCGTGAACTTGCTCGAAAGCAGACGCTCTGCACCCCGCTTGTTCATCACCAATAGAATCACGTCCATTTCCGCGCCGCCAATCTGAAAACCGAGGCTTCCACCCTCAATCCGAATCGCCGCCGGACTCTTCCAACCCACCTTGTCATTCTGCCGGCAAGTAAAGTAGCCACGGCCGAACTTCGCGCCCACAATAAACGCGCCCTTCTTCAAGCCCGGCACAATCACCGCACACTCCGCCTTCTCCAGGAGTTCCTGCGGAATCGCCTTCTCCTTGATACTCATCACTTCCTTCACCACCTCAGCCGCAACCTTCAGGCGCGTATCCTCAGCGGACTGGGCAAATGCACCCGTGACGGCAAACAGAGCGATCCAGGGAACGAATGAAATTTTCATACCTTCATCTTAGCCAAACCGTACCCGAAACGGTTGTAAACTCGCCAGCATATGCCCGCCATCGGACTCCTCACTCTCGAACTCCACCTCGTCGACTCCCACTCCCTCAAGGACAAGCGCCACTATGTTCTCGGCTTAAAAGAACGGCTCCGAAAGAAGTTCAACGTTGCCGTGGCCGAAACCGAAGATGTCGATTTGCTCAATCGCGCCATGCTGGCGGCGGTGACGGTATCCGCCAGCCGCCCGCACGCCGAGCGCGTTTTGCGCGCGGCCGAGGAGCACGCCTCCGCGTTTTTGGGACCATATTTGGTATCGGCGGGAATCGAATGGCTGGAAGTGACTGAAAATGAATGAAATATAGTTCGTATCAAATTACTTGACAATCATACGCTCATATTACATACTGTGATTGTCAGTAGATATCACAGGAGAACCAATCACCATGACCTTAACTGCTTTCCGCACCCCCTTCAACGTCTTCGACGAAGCCCTCGCCCGCCTCGCGGACTCGACGCAGCCCGAGCAGGCCACCCAGGTTTGGACTCCCGCCGTGGACGTCATCGAAACCGAACACAGCATTGTCCTCAAGGCCGACCTTCCCGGCGTGCCCCAGGATCAGATTGAAGTGAAATTCGAGAACGGCGCGCTCTCCATCAAGGGTGAACGCAAGTTCGCCGAAGACGTGAAGCAGCCCGGCTTCCGCCGCATCGAGCGCGGCTACGGCTCCTTCGCCCGGCATTACACCCTGCCCGACACCCTTGATGTCGAGCACGTGAAAGCCGACTATCGCAACGGCGAGTTGACCATCACGCTACCCAAGAAAGAGGCCGCCAAGCCTCGCACCATTCCGGTCGTGATCAACGCCTAGGCCACCTCCGCTCAAACAAAACGGGCCCCACCAAGGGGCCCGTTTTTTTGTTGGACAGTATCTACGGCGCGAGAAATTCCTGCAGGACGTCGCCATTCCTCGGTCGTCGGCACGATGCCTTCGCTGAGGCGCAGGCCCACGAAGAAGCGCTCGGCGGCGGACTGGGCAGGCTCACGGGGTGGGTCGCGCTCTTCGAGATACTCGGGGATACCCTCGGCGTTCTGCCAGCGCTCGCCGCCCGCGAAGGAGTGGGCGTCCGAGCCGAAGCCGAGGTACGGCTCCCGACGTCAACACTTCACGCCCGTGTTCGGCGTCCAGAATCGCTTCGGCGATCTGCGCGCGGAAGCGTCTGGGACGCGGTAATCGCGAAGTTCGACCGTGCGGCCGTGGATACGGTAGTCGCGCGGCTGCTCGGCCAACGCACCAGAACTCGCCGCAACGAATCAGACGGGCGCGCTGAGCTAGCTTAGTCACTCAATCTGAGCGACGGTTTCGCGCGTTTGAACGCGAACACGACGCAGCCCCACATTGTCCAGCTCGCGCTGAAGTTTTGTTTTTTGGAGAGCTTCGCGGCCGCGTAAGGAATTCCTGCTGGACATCCCCCGCTCACCCTTACCGCTGCTTAGGGCGCTATGATCAGATAATGGCGAAATCACACGCTGGGAAACTCTTCGTCACCGCGCGGGAAAGTCAAGCGGCGGTTGACCGCTTCCGTGAGGCTGCAGAGAAGTTTACACGCAAGGCGACGGTGTCACCGGAAACCGCGCGCGAGGCCATGGTGAAGGAAGGGATCTATACGAAGGCCGGGAAACTGTCTAGGCACTACCGCGACTAGGCTTGCATCGTCTCTCCTCCAGCTTCGTCCTTGGTTATCACGGCTGCGATCAGTCCGTCGGCGAGGCCTTGCTTCGCGGGGAACCCTTTCGGATTAGCAACAACGACTACGACTGGCTCGGCCCGGGAGTCTACTTCTGGGAAGCGAATCCCGAACGCGGCTTGGCCTGGATCTCACGACTTCTAGCGGAATCCACCAACTTCAGATTGCTCACAAAAGCGCACTCACCGTCAGTGATCGAGGCGGCTGGCAGTTTCCGCGCAACAGTTCCGACGGAAACCGTCGATATCTTGATTGCGCTGTAATTCGCCGGGTCCATGCCATCGTCGAGGACACAGGTCTTCCGCCGGTCGATTCCGTCAAGGGCCTCTTTCTGGAAGGCGGACCAGCCTACCCTGGCTCGGGCTTTAGCGAAAAAACACACATCCAAATCGCCATACGCAATCTGGCCTGCATCAAGGCCGTCTTTCGCGTTCCTGCATAATCTCGTGCTCACCGTCCGTCGTAAGGAATTCCTGCAGGACGTCGTTGGACAAGAGGATGCCACGGGAAGTGAGGCGGAGGCGGTCTTCGTGTTTCTCGAGCAGACCGTCGGCGATAAAGGTGTGAATCTTGTCACCGTGGCCGTGCCATTCCTCGGTCGTCGGCACAATGCCTTCGCTAAGTCGCAGGCCCACGAAGAAGCGCTCGGCGGCTGGCTGGGCGGGGTCGCGCGGCGGGTCGCGTTCTTCGAGATACTCGGTGATGCCCTCGGCGTTCTGCCAGCGCTCGCCGCCCGCAAAGGAGTGGGCGTCCGAGCCGAAGCCGAGGTACGGCTCCAGGCGCCAATACTTCAGGTTGTGCTGGCTCTCGTGGCCAGGGCGCGCGAAGTTCGAGATCTCGTAGCGGGCGATGCCCATGGCTTGAAGCCGCTCGACGGCAGTCTCGTACAGCTCGACCATGAGCCCCTCCCCGGGCACGTCGCTCGCCCCGTAGCGGACCCCGCCCAGCAGCATCTCCGCGCCCAGCCGGCTGTCTTCGTCCACCTCGAGAAGATAAACCGAGACATGCGGCGGCGCCAGCCGCTCAATCCAATCGAGCGACTCGCGCCAGCTCTCGCGCGTCTGCCCGGCGAGGCCGGCGATCAGGTCCAGGTTGAGTTCTTCGAGGCCGGCCGCGCGCAGACGGCGCACCTCGTCTTCCACCATCGCCGCCGTATGCTTGCGCCCCGTGCGCGCGATCTCCTGCTGGACGAAGCTCTGCACCCCCAGGCTGACCCGCGTGATGCCACTTTCGCGCCAAGCTTGCAGACGCTCATCGGTGAGGGTGCCGGGAGCGGCTTCCATCGTAGCTTCGCGCCACGGGCGGCCCGGCATTCGGTCGTGCAGACGGCGCAGCCAGTCCAGCGGCATCAGGCTCGGCGTGCCGCCGCCCCAGTAGACAGTTTCGGGCTTCCAGGGCCACGCGGTACCGGCCAGATGAGATTCGAGCCGCGTCAGATAGCGCGGCTCCAGTTCCTTGGGGAAGACGCCGGAGGCGAAGTTACAGTAAGTGCATTTTTGCGCGCAAAAAGGGTAGGAGAGGTAGACCCCGGGCATCTACAGCGTCACCGGTTCGCCGAGGTGAGTGGCCATCGCGGCGCCGATCATCTCCTTCAGCGTTTGCCCGGTATCGGCCAGCACGAAGGCTTGGCGAGCGGCGTCCCAATCGAGCTTGAAGCTGCGCGAGTGCGCCGACACCCAGACCTGGCGGACCGGCGTCTGCGGACTCACCACGAACTTGCCCGGCGGTTCGTCAAAAGCGATCTGCAGGGCGCCGCTCACCATGTCGGGGTCGAAGTCGTGCGCGGCGGTGGCGCGGTTCAGGGCTTTGAAGAGGTCGTCGAGGGCTTCGTCGCAGTGGCGGCGAAACTCGTGTTCATCGAGCATGATCCCAACTTACCAAGTCTTCGCCTTGAAGCGCACCACCGGGTAGGGGTCTTGCTGGCTTCAAGGTACCAGAGACGGTCATTTCTTCACGAGGCCAATTGAAGCTACGATGACGCCGAGTTCGCGCTGTTCCTGCGGCGACGGTGGCAGTGTCTTATCCAGGACAAATTCGCAACGCACAGCGTCGCCAGCCAAAGCGTGGGCGGGGACCGCGAGGCGTAGCGTCTGCGGACCGGCGGCAGCGAAGGCCGCGGGCGGCAAATGCTGGCCGTTCACCGTGGCGTTGATGGTTACGTCCTTCAGGTTCCGGATAATGATGTCGGGGACCGTGAACTTCATTACCAGAAACGCGCCCTTGGCGGCCGCACTCACCGGCGGCTGGAGATTTACGGCAAAGCGGCCTTGCGTCCAGCGCCACGCATCGTTCTCCACGGCGTGAAAGCCCTTCACTAACTGGACGGCGTGCGCCGGATCCGCGACATTCACCGTGGACGCCAGGGCCACGCCCGGCTCAATCGTCGCCGGACCCTTACCCGGCCGGCGGCAAGCCACCAGCGCGGCCATCAGGAATGCTGACGTGGCTAGTCGCCGCACTTTTCCACCTCCACCAGGCAACTGTAGAAGGTGGCGCCCGCGCCGATGTCGGTTAGCCGCTCCGACGTCAGCACATTCACCGTTTGCTGGTCACCCGCCTTCTTACCCCAGCGGACGGCGGGCACGCGCACGACGCCGCGCAGCACTTTCGGTGCAATCTCGACGTGCAAACGCAGGCTGCCCCGCTCATTGAAGACGCGCACCGTATCGCCCGCGCCGATGCCCCGCGCGGCGGCGTCCTCCGGGTGCAGAATGGCGCGCGCGGTTTGCGCATCCACGTGCTCACGATAGCCAAACGTCGAGTTCATGCTGTCGTTGTTCTTGGAGCTGATCAGTTCCAGCGGGAAGCGCTGGCGCAAGGCCGCGTCGCCCTGGCGGGACTCAACGGGCGGCGTATATGCAAGCGTCTCGGCCTTGAAGTCGCACTTGCCGGAAGGCGTGAGAAAGCCGCCCTGAGCGTGCGGTTGAAAGGGTTCGCCGGCCGGCGCAACGTTCAGGCGTACGGAGCGCTCACGGTCCAACTGTTCAAGCGTGATGCCTTCGAGGTAACGATGGCCGCTCGCCAGCGCCTGCCGCATCATGTCGTCTTCGGTATCGGCGAAGCAAGCATCGGTGAGGCCCATGCGCGCCGCCAGCAGCCGGAAGATCTCGACGTTAGTCTTGCATTCGCCCGGCGCGTCCAGCGCGGGCCGCGTCATCTGCAGATGGTAATGGCCGTAGGCGAAGTAGAGGTCCGTATTTTCGAGAAACGTCGTCACCGGCAACACAATATCCGCGTAGTCGGTAGTGTCGGTAGCGAACTGTTCCAACACCACGGTGAACAGATCCTCGCGCAGCAGCCCCGCGCGGACCCGGTTCGTATTCGGCGCGACGGCCGCCGGGTTCGAGTTGTAGACCACCATCGCGTGGACGCCGTCCTGCGCAAGCGCCTCGCCCAAAGTCGACATGTTGATCAGCCGGGCTTCGCGGCCCAGCGCGAGTTGCTGCAAGTCAGCCCGTTCGAGCGCCGCGCGATCCACCGTGAAGCCGCCCGAAGTCGAAAGGCAGAAGCCGCCGCCGACGTCCTTCCACGATCCGGTGATCGCGGGCAGGCAAGCGATGGCCTGCATGGCGCGGCCCCCGCGCTCGCTGCGCTGCAAACCATAGTTGGCGCGAATCACGGCGGGGCGCGTCGTGGCGTAGTCGCGCGCCAGTTGCACGATGGTGTCGGCGGGGATGCCGGTGAGCGCGGCGGCGCGCGCGGGCGGATAGTCCCGGACGAGAGTCTTCAATTCTTCCAGGCCGGTGGTGTGGCGCGCGAGATAGTCGCGATCTTCCAGGCCCTCGGCGAAGATGACGTGCATCAGGCCCAGCGCCAACGCCAAGTCCGTGCCGGGGTTGATGAAGAGATGCTGGTCGGCCAGCGCGGCGGTCTTTGTCAGGACGGGATCAATCGTAATCAGCTTAGCGCCGCGGCGGCGCGCCTCCACGATGAAGGGCCACAGATGAATGCTGGTGCCGTGGACATTGGCGCCCCAGACGATGATCAGCTTGGCCTCGGCGAATTGTTCGGGCTCGGTACCGGTCTTAGCGCCCAGCGCCTCCATCAGCGCGGTGGCGCCGGCGGTGGCGCAGATCGTGCGGTCCAGACGCGAAGCACCTAGACGATGGAAGAAGCGGCGGTCCATGCTGCCGCCGTTCAGAAAGCCCATGTTGCCGCCGTAGCTGTAGGGCAGAATGCTTTCGGACCCATGCTGGGCGATGGTCTCGCGGAGTCGCGCAGCGATGGTGTCCAGCGCCTCGTCCCACGTGATGCGGACGAATTTGCCTTCGCCCTTCTTGCCCACGCGCCGTTGCGGAAACAGCAGACGCTCCGGGTGGTACTCGCGCTCCAGATACTGCGCGACCTTGCCGCACAGGAAGCCGCGCGTCACTGGATGATCCGGGTCGCCCTCTACTTTGGTCGCGCGGCCCGCCTCGATATGCACCAACATGGAGCAGGCGTCCGGGCAATCCAGCGCGCAAACCGACCGCCTCACTTCTGAAGCCTTCATCGTACTATGTTAGCGAATCCCGGCCAGTTTAAGGTCTTCGCCTGATGGGCTTTGGCGGCCAGGGGTCGTAACGTAAGGCTATATGCTTCGCATTGCCGCTTCACTCCTGCTCGCCGCCTGCCCGATTCTGGCCCAAGTGGACTGGCGTTTTGCCCACCCCGGCGCCGACATGTTGATGGGCTTCAACCTCAAAAGCCTGATCACTTCCCCGGCCGGCGCGCCCATCCGGGAGGCCCTAGGCGGCCTCGGCGGCATGAATCGCGATCGCTTGCGCATGCTGGAAGATGTCGACGAGGTCTACGTCTCCGTGCGCACCAAGTACGTGAAGAGCCGCCCGGCCGGCGAGCCTCTGGGCGTAATTCTCCTGCGCGGCAACTTCGATAGCGGCAGCATGATGAAGCTCTTCGAGAAGCAGCCCAAGGTGGCGGCACGGTTTATTGACCGGCATACGATCCTCCTTGGCGACGAAGAGAGCATGGCCGGCGCGGCGGAGCGGCTGAAGGCGGACGACGGTTTGGAAAGCCCGGTATTGGCGCGCGCCAAGGAACTGGCCGCCGCCAACGACTTCTGGCTGGTGGGGTCGCCGGCGCCGGTGGCGGGCCTAAAGCCGCGCGGCTCCTTCAAGAAGGAAGGCGGCATGTTGGGCGAAATCGAGTCGATCTTCGACAATCTGCGTTCGTTCTCGATTGGCATCGCGCTGCGCAATGACTTGGCGCTCGACCTTGGCCTAAACCTGCGCAGCAAGGCCGCGGCGCTGCAGCTGATGAGCCTCTATCAGCGCTTCGAAGCCGACATGAAGAAGACACCGGAAGGGGCAAAGCGCTGGGCGGATTTCTCGCAGGCGCTGGAAGTGCATCCGAACGGCTCATCCGTGCGCCTCCAAATGCGTGGCACCGCCGAGAACTTCCAGGCCGCGATGACGCAGGCCACGCAAGGGCTCTTCCCGGTCCCGGTACAGGTGCCCGTGGCAGCGCCCGCGCCCGTGGTGGCGAAGGCGGCTCCTGCTCCGGTCGCGGTTCCGGCGCCGGCGCCGGCGCCCGTCCGCCAGACCGTCCGGATCTACGGCATGGAGTCCGGCTACCGCGAAATTCCCACCTCGCCGCGTTAGGGCTTGGGCTCGGCGATCTTCTGCTCTACCTCCACCCCAAAGTGCTTGTACGCGCTGTAGCGCGACTCCATCTCGACGCGACGGGACACCTTCCACCCGGGCAACGGTACATTGAGATTCAGCTCAATCCGAGTGACGGCCCAGATGCGTTGCAACACGCGCTCGAAGTCTTCCTGCCAGAAGCGATGTCCCTGGCTGGGTCCCTTGGCGACATGGGCGGTCCAACGGCGTAACATGCGATCCTGCGCGTCGATCCAGAATGTGCCGCGCATCTGAGTAATCTGCGGCATCTCCTTCACGGGCGCGGGGGCCGGCAGGTAATCGAAGACAAAGGTCTCGCGCCCGTCCACCGTTTCGCGGCGGAGATTCTCCAACGGGCACCGGCGCAGCACGTGGTAAAACTCCATGCGTAGGCCAAACAAATCCGACCCATACTCATGCCCCTCGCCGGCGGCGGGACCTTGCTTCAGGCGCTGCTCATGGTCCTTCTGCAGTTCCTTCGCGGCCTCACGCCGTTTCTGCTCCACCTTGGCCGCCGGCACGGGCGCGTCGTTCCAGAAAAGATGGACGGGGATGTTTCTGCTTGAGCTCTGGTAGCCTTCGCCCTGGTCGTGAATTTGCTGCTGCAGCTTGCCCTGGCGGTCAAAGTACCGGAAGCGGTAATCGAACTCGTGGGTGTATTCCGTAAGGTCGCGATCCTGCGCGCGCTTGTTGCGCATCACCTCCTGGGCCAACCCCTGGGCGGACACGCCGGCAGGCACCTGGCCCCAGACGGCGAAACCAAGGAGCAGGAGCAAAGTCGCTTTTCCCATGGCTTCATGCTATCAGCCCATGTGATGAAAGCTTGCGCAGCATCCATGACCTGCGCCGCGTGTCGGCCGGTCGCGCATGAAGCCACCGCAAGTTCCGCCAGTCTTATTGGGAACGCTTTGGACCGCCTAGCGTTTCATTAAGATCCCATTGAGCTGTAACGATCTCACCTGCTGCCAACGCTATCCTTAATAGTGATCCCTTATCTGGCCCTTCTTCTCACCGTGCCCGTGAGCGCTGCGGAATGGCGGGGTCACGTTACCGACGAAAGCCGGGCGATCATCCCCGGTGCGCGTGTGGCCATTGCCGGGCCCGCGAAGCGAACAACGGTCACCAACAACCAGGGCGAGTACCGCTTCGACAATCTGCCCGCCGGGCGCTACAGTGTCGTCGCTTCGGCGGAGCAGATGGCGATGGCGGCGCCGCTGTTCGTGAATGTCTCCGCTCAGCCGGTGTCGCTCGACATTGAGCTCAAAGTCAGTTCGGCAAACCAAAGCGTGACGGTAGAAGAGGTGGCCGCCAACGCCATCGCCGCCGATACACGCAATAACCCCGGCGCCCTGGTCCTGCGCGGCGAAGACCTCGACGTCTTGAGCGACAAGCCCGAGGACCTCGCCGCCGACCTCATGGCCCTGGCCGGACCCTCCGCCGGACCCAGCGGCGGCGCCATCTTCGTCGACGGCTTCAGCGGCGGCCAACTCCCCTCCAAGGACGCCATCCGCGAGATCCGCATCAACCAGAATCCCTTTGCGCCGGAGAATGACCGTGTCGGCTTCGGCACGATTGAGGTCTTCACCAAGCCGGGCTCCGAGAAGTTCAAAGGCGCGCTCTACTACAACTTCGCGAACTCTGCGTTGAACACCCGCAACCCCTACGCCGGAGTGAAGGCGCCGTTTAATCTGCACGAGTTCGGCGGCAACTTCGGCGGACCGCTAGGGAAGACGTCGTCCTTCTTCGTCGACGTCCGCCGCGACGACATCGCCAACGGCGCCGTCATCAACGGCAGCGTGCTCGACCGGCTCACCTTGGCCGTGGTGAACCCCTATACCGACGTCCTCCGCATTCCGCAGCAGCGCCTGTCCGTGTCGCCGCGCGCCGATTGGCAATTGGGCGCCAAGCACACGCTCACCGCGCGCTACACGTATCTCGAAGCCGGCGTCACCAACTCGGGCGTCGGCAGCTTTAACCTGCCGGAGCGCGGACTCCGCGCGGCCAGCACGGCCAATACGGCGCAGTTCAGCGATACCTGGATTCCCAACGCCAACACGGTAAACGAGACGCGCGTCCAGTTCTTCCGCTTGGCCGCCAACAACACGCCGAATACGGCCGGGCCCGCGCTACAGGTGCTGGGTGCCTTCCAGGGCGGCGGCGCGCCGCTGGGTATCTCGGGCGATACGCGCAATAGCTTTGAGGTGCAGAATTACACGTCGCTCAATCGCGGCCGCCACACGGTGCGCTTCGGCACCCGGCTGCGCGGCGAGTTCGCCGATACGCTGGTTCGCACCAATTTCAACGGCACGTTTACCTTTGGCGGCAACGCGCTGGGACTGAGTTCAATTGAGCAATACCGGCGCACACTCGCCGGCTTGCCCGGTGGCGGCGCGACGCAATTCACGCTCACCGCCGGCCAGCCCAGCCTCTCGGCGAACCAAGTAGACGTGGGCCTCTTCCTCGGCGACGACTTCCGCCTGCGGCAGAACCTGACCCTCGGCTACGGGCTGCGCTATGAGCGCCAAAGCAATCTTAGCGACGGCACGAATCTGGCGCCGCGCCTGGCGCTCGCGTGGGCGCCCGGGGGCGGCGGCAAGACCAAGGCCAAGAGCGTGCTGCGCGTCGCCACCGGCCTGTTCTACGACCGTTTCGGGCTCGCCAATACGCTGAACGCCGCGCGCTACAACGGCGTGGTGCAGCAGCAATACGTCATCTCGAATCCGGACTTCTTCCCGTCGCTCCCCACACCCACGCAACTCGCCGCCGCGCGTACGACGCAGATCATCCAAACCATCAGCCCCGGCCTGCGCGCCTTGCGCCTGTGGCAGACGGCCGCCGGGTATGACCGCGAATTGCGCAAAGGCACGACGCTGTCGCTCACCTACGCCTTCGCCCACGGTGACCGGCTCCTACGATCGCGCGCCTTCGCCGGACCGGTGTTTCAAGCCCAATCCACCGGCGATTACCGACAGCACCAGTGGATCACCAGCGTCAATTCGCGCTTGAATGCCAAGGTGTCGCTCTTCGGCTCCTACGTACTGAATCGCGCCCGCAGCAACACGGACGGCATCGGGACGTTTCCGGCGAACCCGTCGACCGACGTAGGCGAGTACGGCCCCGCCGCCACCGACATCCGGCAGCGCGGCACCTTCGGCGGCACCATCGTCGCGCCGTGGGGCGTGCGCTTGAATCCGCTCTTGACGGCCGAGAGCGGTCCGCCGTACGACATCACGGTGGGGCGGGATCTCTATGGCAATACGCTCTTCAATGGCCGTCCGGCCCTGGCCGCCGCAGGGAGCAAGCCCGGGCTGATTCAGACGCGCTACGGCTTCTTCGACCCCAACCCCGCACCCGGCGTCGCGACCATTGGCCGCAACTACGGCCGCGGACCCGGCAGTATTCTGCTGAACCTGCGCCTGAGCCGTACGTTTGCGTTTGGCATCGGCGAAGGCCGTGAAGCGCCCACCAATATTCCCGGCGGCGGCGAGCGCCGCGCCGACGCAAGCGGCGTCTTCGCCACCGGCACCGGCACGGCCGCGGGCGGCGCCCGGACGTCGCGCAAGTACAACATCACGGTGGGGTTATCGATTCGCAATTTGCTCAATCGCAACAACCCAGGGCCGATCATCGGCAATCTCACTTCGCCCATCTTTGGCCAAGCGAATCAGGCAGCCGGGTCCGCCGTGCCGCTAGGTACGACGTTCTCCGAATCGGCCAATAACCGGCGCCTGGAACTCCAGATGCGCTTCACGTTCTAGTCCCAGCCATAACTCCTATCAACGAAAACTTCTTGCGTGGCGAGCCACCCCTGGGGTATTCTACTCCCATTCTTGTTTGGGGAGGCCGTACAATGAAACGCTCTTTCAGCGTGTTCGTGGCCAGCTGCTTAGTCTTGCCGCTGCTTTTTGCTCAGATCCAGAGCGCCCGCCTGGAGGGTACCGTTCAGGATTCTTCCGGCGCCGTGGTTCCCGGCGCCAAACTGACGATCGTCAACAACCGCACCCAGGTGCGCCTGGACGCCGAAGCGACTTCGGCCGGCACGTACATTTATCCCGTGCTGCCGCCCGGCTTCTATACGCTGACGGTAGAGTCCACTGGCTTCCGCAAAACGACCGTGAACAACATCGAGGTGAACATCGGTGTCACGCTGCGCCAGGACATTACGCTGGAACTGGGCACCGTGACCGATACGATCATGGTGGAGAGCGGCTCCGTCCGCGTGCAGACCACCGAGGCGACGATTCAACGCGCCATCACCTTGCGCGACATCGACACCTTGCCGCAGTTAGCCCGCAACCCGATTGCGCTGGCGACGTATCAGCCGGGCGTACAGTTGGGCACCAGTCCCAATGACCCTAGCTTCGCGCGCGTGAATGGCATGCGCCAGGGCTCGAACAACAACACGCTCGACGGCATCGACGTCAACGACGCGGTGTCGCCTCGCCTGGGCTTGACGATGAACGCGAGCAATACCGATTCTGTGGAAGAGTTCCGCATCATCACCAACGGCGCCAAGGCCGAGTACGGCCGCAACGCGGGCGGTACGGTGGAATTGATCACGCGCTCCGGGACGAATATCTTCCACGGCAACCTGTTCGAATATCACCGCAACACGGTGCTGAACGCGAATAACTTTTTCAATAAGTCGAACGGCGTGGAGCTATTGCGGCCTAAGTTTATTCAGAATCAATTCGGCGGCTCCTTCGGCGGACCGGTGACGATTCCGAAAGTATTTAAGGGCAAGGACAAGCTGTTCTTCTTCTACAACTACCAGGGCTCGCGCGTGGCGCAGGAAGTGGTCCGCAATCGCACGGTGCTCACGCCCGAGGCGAAAGCGGGCGTGTTCCGCTGGATCGTACCGGCCGGCCAGCCCGGCGCGGGCGAAACGCGCAGCTTCGATATCGTCCGCAACGACCCGCGCGGCATCGGGATTGACCGGCAAGTGGCCGGGAACCTGGCCCTGCTACCCCCGCCCAACAACTTCGACGTCGGCGACCGCCTGAACACGGCCGGTTTCCGCTTCAACGCCCCCGCCAACAACAACGGCGACCAGCACACCTTCAAGACGGACTGGCAGGCGACCCAAAAAATTCGCGCCTACTTCCGTTACTCCTGGTTCAAAACCGTCACCCTGGCGGATTCGCTCAACAACGCCGAAGCCACCTTCCCTGGCCAACCGAACGGCACCCAAGGCGGCATCCGCTCCGGCTACTCCACCGGGGTCAACTGGACGATCAATCCGCGCCTGGTGAATGACTTTGTCCTGGGTTATTCCGAAAGCTCCGTCACCTTCGGGCGCGTCCGCAGCGTGACTTATCCGGGCCAGGCGCTGATCAGCGCGAACCTCTTCACAAATCCGATTCCGACGGGCTTCGGTTCCTCGCGCAATTCGCCGGTGAATCCGCAGATCGCGGACAATCTTTCCATCATCAAGGGGAACCATACCTATAAAACCGGCTTCCGCTTTTCGAGCATTCTGCAATGGCAAACCAACGACGCCAATATCTGGCCCAACATCGCGGTGGGCCAGGGCAACGGCAACGCTGCGCCGGGCAACATTGGACCTGCGGGAGCACAGATTGCCGCGGCGGATCGCCAACGCTTTGACAATCTCTACAACGACCTGTTGGGCCGCGTGAGCGCGATCAATACCACGTTCTACAGTGACCTCACCACCTTCGCCGCCGGGAAGCCGCGGGTGCGGAATTTCATCTTCCGCGACTATGCCTACTACTTTCAGGACGATTGGCGCGTGCGCAAGAACCTGACCCTGAACATCGGCCTGCGCTACGAATTCTACGGCGTCCCGTTTGAACGCGACAAGCTCCAGGGAAACATCGTCCAGGCCGCGTCCGGCTTAGTGAATACCGTGGGCCAGATCAGTGACCTCACCGTGGCCCGCAGTAACTCCTGGTTTAAGAACGACAAGAATAACTTCGCGCCGCGCTTTGGCTTTGCTTGGTCGCCCTTCGCCGACCAAAAGACGTCCGTGCGCGGCTCGTGGGGCCTGTTCTACGACCGCGTGGTGGGCACGGCGACGATTGACCCGGATAGCACGACGCCGGGCTTCGCCCAGGCGATCTCGGTCTTCCCGAACTCGGCCGCCGGTAGCGACGTCCGCGCCAGTGACCGTAGCTTGGTGTTCCCGGCCCCGCCCGCTACCCCAACTTTGACTCCCGCGGCCACCCGTACCTTCGGCGCCATCAACCTCTTCGATCCCAACTTCCGGCAGCCCTACGTCATGCAGCTCAACCTCACCGTGCAGCGCGAAATCGCGCGGAATACGGTGGTAGAAGCCGGATACGTCTCCAATCGGGGCGTGAAGCAATTGCTCGACCAGAACGTCAACCAGACCCGCATCTACGGCAGTGGCTTCCTGCGCGACTTCAATGAATTGCGCGCCTTCCAGGCCAACAACACGGCCCCCTCCGCGGGCAACGCTCTGGTGCGCATGTTCGATACTCCCACGGCAGCCATTAACGCCATCGGTGCGACGCCGGTACGCCAGGGCGCAGTCGGCGCGGCGGCGAACACCATCGACACGAATAGCTTCTCTCGCTACGCCGCCGCCGGCCTTTCGCCTTTCTACCTGCGTAACTTCCCGCAGTTCACCAATGTTTGGCTCTCCACGAACGCCGGCCGTACCGCCTATGACTCGCTCCAGTTGAGCCTGCGCCGCCAGGCTGGCGCCCTAAAGGGGGCGATCAACTACACCTGGTCCAAGACGATCGACAACGCCTCGATCGATGGCGGCGGCAACACAGGTCCGTTGGACAATTACAACTTCAGCCTCATGCGCGGCCGCTCCGATGCGGACCGCCCGCATACGCTGAACTGGTCCGCCGCCTACACGCTACCGATCGGCCGCGGCAAGTTCATCGGCCGCAATATGCCCGGCTGGGTGGACCGCTTCGCGGCCGGCTGGGAAGTGGGCTCGCTGGGTATCCTCACATCCGGCCAGCCGCTCAGCATCTCTTCGGGCGTTCTGACCGGGCCGAACACCACGGACTTCGGTCCGCTGGCCAGCAACATCGGTTCGCTCGCCGACTACAATGGCACGGATCGCAGCATCGGCAAGATCGAGCGTTTCGGGGGCGGCGTCCGATTCTTCACGCCCGCGCAACTCGCCCTCTTTTCGGTGCCCGCGCCAGGCTCCGTGGGCAACTCGGGCCGCAATACCTTCCGCGGCCCTGGCTTCTTCAATACGGACCTTTCCATCGTGAAGCGCTTCCGCATCACGGAGCAAGCCCACGCCACCTTCCGCACGGAAGCCTACAATCTCTTCAACACTGTGAACTTCCTGGCGCCCGCGGTAAATCTGCAAACGCCGCAAACCTTCGGCGTGATCTCGGGGACGCCCACTGGCGCCTCGAATCAATCCGGCGCCCGCATTCTTCAGTTCGCGTTGCGCTTCGATTTTTAAGCACTAGGACAGACCTCCCGGTCTGTCCTCCCTTTCAAGTCTCGACAAGCACCGGCTTTACCGGCTCCGCGAGCCGGTAAAGCTCGGTGGCCGCCGGCCGGTTCTCCCATTCGTCCAGCAGGATGCGGCGCAGCCAGTCCGTCGTCTGCTGATGATCGTAGGCGATCGCCCGGACCCGGTTCTCGAGCGACGGGTGCGAAAGCAGCACCTCGGTGAACGGGTTCAGGGTAACGGGCTGGCGGCCCTGCCGCGTGATGCGGGCCAGGGCGCGGACGGCAGCTTCCGGGGAGACGAGTTCGCCGGCGAGCCGGTCCGCGCGATATTCAGCGTGGCGTGACAAGACGCCCAACAGCAGCAGGATCACGAGCGATTGCGGCACTAGGATCCAGTGCGAGAAGTAAGCGTGCAGTAGGGGCGCGCCGACGGCGAGATACGCCATGTAGACGAGCGTCGAGTTCTTGAAGTCATTGTGCCGGATGTGCGCCAGTTCGTGCGCGATAATCGCGTCCACCTGCGGCTTGTCGAGGGTGCTCAGGAAGGCGGGCGAGAGGGCGATCTGCTTACCGGGCAAGGCGTAAGCATTAGCCGGTGTGGCGGGATCGAGAATCCAGACTCGCCGCAAGCGGACTCGCGCGGCGGCGGCCAAGGCTTGCGCGCGCTCCCACAACTCGCCCCCGCGCAGGGGCTGCGCGTTGCGGAAGGTGCCTTCGCTCCCAAGGATCGCGAGCACCAGGCTCACCACCCCCGTAACGGCCAGCGCGAGGAGCCCGCCGGAGAAGCTCTTCGGAAAGACCTCGATCGCAATCCCCAGCATCGCCGTGGGCACCAGCAACCGGGCGTGGTGAACAGCGTGGACCACCAGGGCTCGCCCAAAGCTAAGCCCGCCCGTCAGTCCCGCGCGCTCCAGCACCGGGAACCAAACGCCGAGGCAGTTCATACCGCCCAGCACCGGCGGCAAAACGATGAGCAAGAACCCGAAGAGCGCACCCGCCAGCGGCTCGCCCGGAAAGAGGGAATGCGCAAGATCACGCATCTCCAACGAACTCAGCAGGCCGATCCAGACCAGGGTCAGGAACTGGACGAGTAAGTCCACCCACAGCGCTTCTTCACCGATGGCGGCTTCCTCGTCGTCGGCTAAGGCCGAAGTGGCGCGGCGGGCAAGGGCGAAGGCAACGAAGGCCGGAAGAAAGATGATGCCGCAGATGGCCAGCAGCGTAGAACGCATCTCGCCGCCGCCTTGATGGCGGGCTGGATACTCGATCTGCAAGGTGGCCGGCAGGTAATGACGCGCGCCGGAGCGATGGCCGTAACGCAGTCCGCTGCCTTCGCGCAGCACCTGTGACCAGTTGGCGGCTTCCGGAGTGGTGGGGTTGGCCGCGGCGTCGGGCACGTGGATGAACGCCACCACATCGTCGATGCCGAGGTCGAAGAGGGGCTGAAACAGAGCGTCCATGCGGATGGCGCCCGCCAGATTCGCGCCGACTAAGGAAAGTTGCTGGGGACAGAAGGCACGTAGGGTTTGGCCGGAGAGGCTCACTTGCTCACAACGCAAGGGCCGGGTGAGGGCTGCTTGCAGCGCGGGGGTAAGAAACCGGTCCAGCCCGGTGACGCCCGTGAAAGAGACGGTGAGCTCGCCGTGGCCGGAAGAGTCCAGCCGCAGGTCGACGTAAGCGAGTTTGCCGTTATCGTCGTCCTCATCCTGGGCGAGCAACCGGCCAGCGAGCCAGAGCACGCCAAAAAGCTTGCGAACCATACCCCCGAAACCCATACGCCTGAAATATCGGGCGATTGCCCCGCCCCGTGCATGGGGGATTCGCCTGAGGCTAGGCGGTTGCCGTGTAGTGCCGGGGAACCACCGTCAAGGAGCGAGCCCAGTCGCGCTCCACCACGAAGGAGACGCTGTCGCCCTCATTCACCTTGCGCGTGTTTTCGGTAACCCGGAAGGGAAACAACTCGCGGGCCTGCGGATCCCGGACGTAGCCGACGCCCAATATTTCGTTCAAACGGATGATTTCGCCAGTGCGTTGATTCATGACAACCTCAGAGTAAGGCACGTCGGACAGAGGCGTGATCCCCAAATGGTACCGAAGATTTCTCCCCCTCGGGGAGCGGCCTTAGTACCGGGCGATGTGGTTCCCCAGTACTAACGCGATGACGTGCGCGGGCCATCCTGACGCGCCACGTAGGTGCCGCCGGAACGCCGCATGCTGGTGCGGTAATCCACGGTGGCGGCGGCGTTGATTTGCCCTTTGCTGTTGAAGACCAGCGTGTGGCGCTCCGTGGCGCCGCCCACGGGATCAGCCAAGGTGAAGACGATACCCTGTTCGGTAAGTTGACAGGTGGCCATGCGGCGCGCCGTGGACCAACTTCCGTTTTCGGCCGTGAGGCGGAAACTGCCGACACAGGCGTCAGCGTCGGGCTTCAGGTCCAGCTCAAAATTCGCGGGGCTCGCATAGAAAAAGACTCGGCCTTTCCAGCGGCCGCTAAACTCGTCGGACTTGGGCTTGTGGCCGGACGTGAACACCGGCACCGGCGCCGGCGGATAGACGCCAGGTTCTGGCGTAGCCTCGTCGGCGGCGCGCTGCAAAAGGGCGGCGACGTCCGGCTTCAAAGCGATCAACTCGGCAACCTTGTTGTCCTCACGCTGGCCCCGGACGTTCAGCACGGAGCCGCGCAAGGTGCCCGGTAAGCCCGTGCAGGGCCGGCCCAAGATGGTCCGCATGATGACGCAGGCGCCGAGGTAAGAGCCGTTGGCGCTGGGGTGAGAGCCGTCCGGGTCAAAGAGTTCGAGCGACGGCTGCAACTCGCGTACGGCGGCCCAGGCGCGGCCCACGGGTGCGATGGTGGCATTCACTTCGCGCGCAGCGGCCTGGTAGCCATAGTCGAGGTGGCTCTGGATTTCGGGTCGCTTTTTGCGGGCCCAGGTCGCGTACAGAATCAGCTTGGCGTTGCTCGCCTTGGCTCGCTGCGCCAGCAGGCGGGCGCCCTGTAGGAAGTAGGCGGGATCGTTGACGCTCAGTTCGCCGTTCCAGGAAGAGAAACCGAGGGTGCTTTGCTCCTGCAACACGACGTAGTCCCACTTCTCGTTAAAGAGGGCGCGTAACTCGGGGTGCAGTTCCATCTCCAGCAGCGTCGAGCCGCCGCGGGTGAAGGCTTTGGTTTCGATGTCGAGGCCCGCCGCTTGCGCCAATTCTTCCACCATGCTGGGCAAGCTGTTGTAGTAAGTGTAGCTATTGCCGACGAACAGGACACGCACCGGCGCGCCAGCCAGGAGGCCGGGTAACAGGGCAAACAGGAGAAAACGGAACACCCCAAGATTATAGCGGTTACGGAGTGGCGGGGACGGTCCAGTACCCGGGGCGGGCGCGGATTTGCAGGCCGGGACGGCCGTTCACGCGGACTTCGAGCGGATGGTAGCCAGGGTCGTCCGTGTCCGGCGTGAAGCCCAGAACATACTGGGTGTGTAGCTCCCCGCCGAGCTTCTCGATGGCATTCTCCAGGCCCTTCTGGCGGGCGAACGGCAGCGTAACGCCGCCCGTCTGCTTGGTAAGGACCTCGGTCATATTCACCTGTCCCAAGCGCGCCAACTCGGCGAACCCGCCGAGGATGTCCATGCGGCCTTCCAGCGGGACGAAGTTCGGGTCACCCGGGATGACGTTGGGCGTGGCGGGACCGCGTTTCCGCGGCGCGTTGGCGGCGCTCTTTTGTGTGAAGGCGGTTTGAAAAGCGGAGTAAGTCATCGCGTAAATGGTCACGCCGGCATTCTGCGCGGCGAGTAAGAGCGTCTGTAAGTCGGTTTCACTGCCGCGGTCGCGCGACTCGGAAATCAGCAGCAAGACGCGGCGGGCCTTGCGAACTTTGAGCCGTTCCACGGCCTGCTGGGCCGCGTCGAGCATGTGCGCCGACTTCGCGGCGCCGGGCTGCAGGGCGGCGAAAGCACGGTCCAGCGCGTTCGGATCCTGGGTACATTCGGTGAGCCAGTTCACCCGTTCCGAAAACGCGACCAAGCCGGCGCACCCGCGCGCGCCGGTGAGCAAAGGCTGCACCATGGAACTCACTTTGCGTACCTTGTCGAGCACGGGGCCGGAAATTCCCGCCGCTTGCACTGCCACGATCAGGGCGATCGGCGCCACACCTGTGCCGATGGTGTCGACGGTCACTTTCTGCCGCTTGCCCTTGTCGAGCAGCGCGAAGTCGGCCTCCTCCAAGCCATCGACGGGCTTGCCCTGGGCATCCGTAACCATAACCGGCACCAGGACAAAGCGCGATTGGACGCCGAAGCTGGGGTCCTGCGCGGCGAGGTTTAGCGTCGCCAGCAGAGTGAAGAGCCATTTCATGGCGATGAGTGCAGCACGTAAAGGGCCATTATGTCCGCGCGTGTTGCGGCTCCTTGGGGGCGCGGTAGCGAACGTTCAAGGCGGGCGTATCAAGAACCTTGCCGCCTTGTAACTTCGAGGTAAGGCAAGCTTCCAGGGCGCCGCTGACGATCAGCGTCCTTTCCACCGGATAGGGCGCTTTGCCGGTGACGAACATTTCCTCGATCTTGCTCACTAGGCAGGCGGAATAAGTGACGTTGGGGACGGGCGAAAGGAAGAACTGCGTGGAGGGATAACCCCGCATGCCCCTTACTTTGGCGGCGAAGCAGTAGTCCTGGACGGCGCCGTCGAGCATGAGCAAAGTTGTTTTCAGGCCATCGTTGTGTTCGATAAAGTAAGCCGCGGGATTTTTCACTAACTTAGGTAATTCGCCATTGCCGAGTAAGTCCTGCGTGCGGCCATCGACGAGTGTCTTTCCCTGCGGCGTGTCGCTGCGCGAGAGAGCGGCGGTGAGTAACTGCTTTGAATAACGGCCGGCGTCGCCTGCTGTCCAGACGGCATCGCCTTGGATGAGTTGCACGCGGCGTACGCCGGTTTCGCCGCCCTTACGGCGCTCGATCATGCATTGCATCGCCTCGAGCGCGTGATAATCCATCGGATCACTACCGCCCACGCCGACCATCAGGGCCTCTTCGATCTCGCAATTGAGAGGCAGTTCCAGGTCCGGCAAACGCCACGTAACCGGCAGCGAGGATCCAGCCAGCATAGGAAACTTAAGGCGCTTGCCTTGGTCCACCATCCACTTGGCCTTCTCAAAGCTGTAACTCAGATGCTTGTCGTTATAGACCGGGACGGCGCGGCCGTCCTGCTCAAAGACGTCGACGCATTGCTTGAAAAACTCGTAACGCGGATACAGTACCTGGCCCTTTTCGTTGCGCGGGTAGTTACCGTGTTCGCCAATGATCAGCACGGCGTCCACTGCCAGCTTGTTGGTGCCGCAGCGCAGCGCCTCGGCGATGGTGTTGTAGACCGTGAAGCCGAACTCCTTCGCGCGGTCGAAGCTTTGGTCCTCGCCGGCGGGCTTTTGATCGGTATACAAGGACACCACTTGCAGGTCGGGCTTATGCCACTCGCCTTCGTGCGGATAGCCGATCAGAAACCGGTCGCCCATGTGCTGAGCGTGCGAGAGGTACTTATAGAGGGTAGTAATGATGGCGACGCGCTTGGGCACTTAGGTTCTCCAGAAAGTGGACTCTTTGGTGGCTTGGTAGTGGATGCCGGATAAGTGCGGTGTCTCCAGGCGCTTCTGGCCGGCAAAGAGGCTGTCCACGCCGGCGGCGGTGAGTCCGGTAGTGAGTAAGGTGCGTTCCACCGGGTAAGTGGGTTGGCCGGTGAGGAACATCTTCTCGGCGTTATTCACCAAGGGTGAAAAGAAATTGGCCAGCGACGTCCGCGCGGGCGGCATCGGCAAATACATCTGGGTGGAGAAGGGCTTCTTCTGGCCAGTAAGCCGGGCGGCGAAGTTGAAATCCTCCACCAGACCACTAAAGAGAATCATGGTGGACTTCACGCCGTCGGTATGGTCATAGCGGTAAGCCACCGGATTCTTTACCAGCCGCCGTAAGTCGTCATCGGTGGGAAAGATATTGTTGAAGCCGGGCCGCGCGGGCTTGAGCGTATGGCTGCGGCACAGGGCGGCGTTCATCAGCTCGCGGGACCAGACGCCTTCTTTCATCGCGGTCCAGAAGCGTTCGCCCCGGTAAGCTTCCAGCCACTTCACGCCGGTTTCGCCGCCCTTGCGGCGCTCCACCATGCATTGCAGAGTTTCGAGGGCGTGGTAGTCATAGCTATCGACGCCACCGTAGCCGACACAGACGGCCTCTTCAATCTTCGAGCCGAGGGGCATTTCCACCGAGGGCGTCCGCCAGGTTACCGGCAGGCTGGAGCCCGCCATGAAAGGTATTTTCATCTTTTGGGCGGTGTCGTACATTTCCTTGGCCCAAGCCCAATTCCAGGAGAGGTGCTTGTCATTGAAGATCGGCGCCACCCGATTACTAGCCGTATATACCTTGGTAATTTCGTTGAAGAACTCGTAGCGCGGGTACTTTACTTGGCCTTTTTCGGTTTTCGGATAGTCGCCATGTTCGCCGATAAGCAAGACGCCGTCGACGGCTAACTTACTGCCACCGGCGGTCAGGGCCTCGGCGATGGAAGGATACATCTTCATCGAGGGAAACCGGGCGGCCCGGTCTTTGGAAAAGTCAGTCTTGCCGATCTGATCGACGTAGATGGAAACCAGATCCATTTCGGGATGATGATGCTCGCCATTCCAGCCGTAGCCTTCGAGGAAACGGTCGACGATGTGCTGCGAGTGCGAGTGTTTGAAGTAGACGGTACAGATGGCGGCAAGCTTCGGCCGCTTGGGCGGGGCGGCCAAGGCAAGAGCCGGAGCGCCGAAGAGTAAGTCGCGGCGGCGAAGCTGGAAGGTTGGCGTCATGGATCTATTTTACTTGGGGACGGCGGGGGTTCCGTGCGAGATTCTGCGCGGCGAGCGCGTGGCCCTGGGCGGCGGCCTTGGCCCACCAATTGGCGGACTCCAAGTAGTCCTGCTCCACGCCCATGCCGTTGGCATACAGCATCCCCAGCAGAGCCTGGGCGGGCACCCAACCCATTTCAGCGGCCTGCTTGGTCTTGGCGAACGCTTCGGCGGGCTGCTTGCCCAGCAGCGCGGCCGCTTCGCAGTAGGTGGCCGGGGCGCCGCGTTGGCAGTCGTCGAAGTCCGCGAGGTAGCCGCGTTGTTTGGCGGTAATCTCGCCCAGCCATGCGGCCCAACCGCCGGCGGGAGACTTCGCTTCCGGCCGCCCCGCATCGCCTCGGAAGTCTTTGTCGCGGATGGGCGCGAGAATATTCGCGGCCATCACGCGGGCCTCTTCGTCGGGGTCTTGGAGTAACTGAATCAGGGCCGCGAAGACGGCCGGATCCTGACGGTAGCCCTTCACCTGATAGCGGACGGCGTAGCCCAAAGCGTCGATCGCGCTCATCCGGTCCAGAGGATTCTGCGGAGCCTTGACGTAGGAGATCAGAATACGCTGCGCCGCCTGGGAGCGCCAGTTGGCGAGCGTGGCCAACGTCTTCAGCGTCACCGCGCGGACTTTCTCGTCCGGGTCAACCAGCGTTTTGCCTAAGTCCTCCACCACCGCGTCGCTAAAGATGGCTTGGGAGCAGGTTTCGACGGCGGCCGCGCGTAACTTGGCGTCCGGGTTCGCAAGGTACTTCTGGACGATCTTTCCCGCGGCGTCGCCGCCCACCAAGGCCAAGCTGGGGAAATAGCCGTGGGCCACTGCAGGAGTGAAATTCTTGAGTAAGTCAGTTTCGCCGGCGGAAAGCGGCAGATTGGGATTGCGTTGGCGCAGTGCCCAGGCGAGTCCGTCGTCGTTACTGGGCGGATGGTAAGTCCGCGCGCCGAGGTCGTCGAATTCGCGATAGATCATGGTGAGGCCCTTGGCGTTCATACGGCTGACGGTGTCGCGCACGGTCTGGATGTGCGTGAGTAAGTCGCGCATCCCCAGGACGGTATAGTAAGTGGGCAAACGGTGAGTAGCGGGAGTAATTTCCGAGGGGATCTTCCACCAACCCCAACTGTAAGTCACCGCCGAAGTAATCAGCAGCGGATGCTGGGTACCGAATTCGCCCGAGATCTTGGCGCCTTCGCCTTTGCCATAAAGATAAATACGGCGCGGATTGATGGGGTAATTCTTCTGGGCCCAGGCGATCATCTGGCGCAGCGGCTCATGGTCAATATCGCCGAACTTCTGCCCTTGCGGATGAACGCCCAGCAGAACGTAGCTCTGGCTGAGGCCTTGCCGGCGCAAGGACTCGCGCACCGGGAGAAGCTCGTCGCCCGTGGGACGGTCATGCTCGGGAAAGCAGAGGATCAGTCCGAGTTGCTTTTGCGGGTCGGTCGTAGGCGCGGCGGTGGGGCCTTCCACCGCGTAGCGGACGGTGAACTTACCGGCAGGATCCTGGTACAGGGCTTCTGGGGCAGCGAACAAGGGCAGGGCAAGCCAGAGGAAATACTTCATGCCAGCTAGCTTATCGCCGCTTGGGGGGTGCGATGAGCCGGTGAGCTGCGAAAAGATGTTGAGCCAGTTCCTCGTCGCTGACTTCGCTGAGCTCCACGCCCACCCAGCCCTTCACGCCAACATAGGGCGGCCGGAAGTAGGCGCGCGGATTCGCCTGCATCAACGTGGCTTGCGCGCCGGGCTCCGCGGCAATCCAGACGGCGATATGGCCGTCATTATGGTGGTTGTTGGCGAACATGCAGTAGACCTTCTTGCGGGCGAAGAAGGTTGGCTCGCCATGGGAGAGCTTCTCGGTCGTTTCCGGCAAGGTAAGACAAATGCGGCGCACGCGCCGGAGGTGTTCATCCGTCATGGTTTTCGTCTCCCCGCGGGTCGGACGAAACGGACCGGCGAGTGGTTGATTCGAAAGCCTTTCGGGCGCGTTCGCAGGAGCGGCTCTCTGGCAAGCCTCAGGCGCTCCACAGCTCCTCAATCGGCGCATAGGGATCGCTGTCGGCGCGCGGCGCGGGGACGTAGTAGAAGCCGCGCTTGAAGGGGTCGTCGTAGCGGACGGTGCCCCAGTCGATGCCCATGGCGGAGTAGATCGTCGCTTCCACATCTTCCATACGAATATTCCGCTGCCGGCTCCAGCCGGAGTCCACCGTTTGGGTGCCCTGGCCATCCGTAGAACCAATCGTGCGGCCGCCGCGGATTCCGGCGCCGGCGAAGACGGCGAATTGCTGCGCGAAGTGATCGCGGCCAGCCGTGGCGGTGAGCTTGCCCGGCGTACGGCCGAATTCGCCCATCATCACGATCAGCGTTTCGTTGAAGAGGCCGCTCTTCTTGAGGTCAGCGATCAAGGCGGAGAGGCCATCGTCCACCAGCTTCAGATTGGCCGGCAGAACGTTGTTGGCGTAGATGTTCTGGTGGTTGTCCCAGCCACCCAGGGTGATCTGCACGTAGCGCGTGCCGGCCTGGGCCGCGAGGACATTAGCCGCCGTCAGGCAGGAGTTACCGAAGGAGCTATTGCCGTAGCGGGCCGCGTCCGCCGCGGTGAGGCGGAAGGCGTTGTTCACCTGCGTGTTGAACATCAGGCCGCGGCCGTTCTGGTAGAAATTGTCGTAATCCTGCATTTCGCTGCCGTAAGGATTCGCCGTGCGCAAGGGCTTGTCGAGCGACATCAGCAGATTCCACTTGGCGTCGAAGCGCGTCTGGCCATCGGTATTGACGGTGTCCGGCAGGCCACTGGAAGCGGTGTTGGCCGGGGCGGTGATCTTGAAGGGCGCATAGTCCGCGGAGATATAGCCGGGTCCAATGGCGCCGTCGTTGTTCAGATTCAGAAACGTGGGAAACACTTGCCCGGGCTTGCGTTCGGCTTCTTTCTCCACCGCGACGATGGTGCCGATGTTCGGCGCGATATCGCCGAGGGCGCCCGCCGGCGAGCGGCCGATCTGCACCCAGGTCTGGCAGAGCTGATGCTGCAAGGCCCAGGGCTGAATGGAGCGGACGATCGCCAGGTCGCCCAGGTTATTGGCGAGCTTCGGCATCACGCCGACCGGGAAGCGGATGCCGCTGATGGTATCGGGCTTCATCAGGTTCATGGGCGTGTCGGCGCCGTCCTTGAAGTCGAAGGTATCGACGTGGGAAGGCGCGCCGGCCAGCAGGATGAAGATGACGTTCTTGGCCTTGCCGTTCACCGGCATGCCGCCGCGCTTGATGACGTCCTGCCCCAGGGCCGGACGTCCGGCCAGGAACATTCCACCCACACCGGCCGCCGTCTGGAAGAAGGCGCGGCGCGAGAGGTAGGGCCGCTCAAAGAACGGCTGCGTCGTGTGCGGATTCCGCAAAAAGGACTTCAGGAACTTCTTTTCGTTACGCATGAGGTCTGCTCCCGGTTAGTAATTGAACACGAAGTCAACTTTGTTATAGAGAGACCACACCAGGTCCTCCAGCCGCTGCTGCCGGATCTGCGGCGACACCGCGCCACCCAGCAAACCGTTCGCCGTGATCGACTCATCCGCGCTCGGCGGACGGCTGAGCACGGTGAGAAACAACTCGCGCACCAGGCCCGCGTTGTCGTTCGAGGTGTACTTGTCGAGCAACTGCCGGGTGAGCGTCGGCACACCGCCGTTGGTGGCCGCGCGAGTCCGGTCCATCACAAAGCTGTCGTTCATCAGATTCAGCACCTGGGGAATGGCGCCTTCGTCATTACGCTCCGCGTCGATGCGATTGCCGCGCAGGAAGCTATCGAGGAACTGAGCCATCGCGCCGCCGGGTAAGGTGCGCGTCTGCGGCAGTTGCATGGTCCAGTTCACGGTGGCGCCGGCTGGCGCCGGCATGCCCGGCAACAGCGGCGTGGTGGTGTTGTAGGTGTAGCGCATGGGCGAGTTACTCACCTGCGTGATGCCGTCCACCACTTCTTCGGCCCACAGGCGGCGCACAAAGTGGCGGGCGAAGTAATTCTCGTACTGCGGCTGCCAGTTGCCTGCGTAGGCCGACGAAAGCTGGTAGGCCTCGGAGTTGCAGATCTTGCGCATCAGGTCTCGGAAGCTGAAACCGCTTTTCTGGAAGTCCGCGGCGAGGGCATTCAGCAGTTCCGGGTTGGTGGGCTGAATGGTCCAGGGGGCGGGCGGCGGATTCGCCGGGTCCATGCGGCCGGGATCAAAGAGATTCGCCGGCTCGACGATGCCGCGCACGAAGAACTGCTTCCAGATGAAATTCACCGACGCCCGGGCGAACTGCGGGTCGGCCACGACAATCCGCGCCAAAGCTTCGCGGTAGTTCTCGCCGGAACGGGGCTTGCCGCCGTCGCCGAAGGGATAATTCGGAAGCACGGTGCGCATGTCGCCCAGCGGCTGCCGCGGCGTCCGATTGCCGGTCGTCGTATTCAATGAATACTCGGCGTTGCGCGGCGCGTCCTCGAAGGAAGAGTACCAGACATTGCGGTTGGCCGGCTCCGGATAGGTGCGGCGGGAAACCGACTTCGAGAAAAACGCGGACAGGCCCTGAGCCTGCACCCGCGTCACGCTTTTGCCCCACACGCTCAGCGCTTCCATATGGCCGCGCCCGTTGTGGCACAGCAGACAATTCTGGTGCCCCATTCCCAACAGCCGGTCGGCCACGATCTCGCCCTGGAAGTCGTAGTTATCCTGCACCGGGCCGCCGGTCATCATGCCGCTGATGTTCCAGTTGAGTTCACCCTGCTCCCAGCTATTGGATCCCGTGGCGGTGATCATCTCTGTCACCATCTTGTCGTAGGGCTTGTTGCTGGCGAGAGAAGTCTTGATGTACTGATAGAAGGCATTCCGGCCTTCGGCGAAGCGCCTCGCTTGCCCGTTGTCATCGACGTTTTTAAACTGGTCGCCGAGGAACATGGTCCACTTGTCCACCCACTCCGGCGTATTCAGCAATTCGTCGATCAGCTTGGCCCGCTTGTCCGGCGCGTTGCTCTCGGCGAAGGCCACCACGCGGTCGTACTTGGGCGGACGCCCAGTGAGGTCGAAAGTGACGCGGCGGATGAATTCGTAGTCGTTGCTGCGATTGGCCGGTTCCACGCCATCCTTCTGCATGGCCTTAAAGAGGAACTGATCGATGAAGCCCAGTTGGTCAATGCGGTCAAAGATCGCGGCGCCCTTCGGGTCCGGCAGGGCCGCGGCATAGGCTTGCGACATGTGCGACACTGCGGCCACTGTCGCCTTCCCAAAGCGATACTGTTTGCGCGCCATGCGGTTGACGCTCTCTTCGTAGAAATGGTCCCGATCAGATCCGAAGAGCGTACACTGCGAATGGTCGGCGTTGATCACCGGTTCGTCGTCTGTCACCACCTGCGGCTCTTGCGCCCCCAGGTAAACCCAACTTCCGCCGCACAGCAAAGCCATCCCACAGCCTGCCAGCCAGCGCTTCGTTTTGCGCATAAATGCTTTCCCCCGCTACCGAAATTTACCCGCTACGTCCACTCGAACCCGTGCCTGGCTGTAAAGTTTCGTAAACGCGCGTGCGACGCCAGACAAAAACGCCTTACTTCTATCCTAGTATGCGCCGCCGGAAGCTTCTTTGCTGTGGAACCAGTGGTTCATTTTTGCCGTTCCGGTGGCCGAAATGAGCCAACAACTTTATCCTCGTCCATGCGTTTAGCCAAACGGGAGGGATCAAGAAGATGATCCGTAATATCGTTTTATTCCTCGGCCTGGCCATGGTCCCCTTAGCCAGCGCCCAAGTCTCTTTTGGCTTCCGGATCGGTCATGTGCCGCCGATGCCGCGCGGCTACGTGGTGGGCGCGGTGGGCCGCGCGCCGGGACCGGGCTATCTCTGGCGGGATGGCTTCTGGGATGTACGGGGGCGCAACTATGCCTGGGTGCCCGGTGGATGGGTACGCGCGCCGCGTCCGAACGCATATTGGGTGGCGCCTGGCTGGCAGCCGCGTCGCAACACCTTCGTCTGGCGCGGCGGCTACTGGCGCTGAATTTGGTCCGCCAGATACTCCGCGGTCCAAGGGGCGAGCAGGATGCCATTGCGGTAGTGCCCGTAGGCGAGCCAGACCGGCGCCGCGCCCCAGCGTTCGGTATAAATGCGGCCCGTAGCCGTGCTGGGACGCAGGCCCGTCCAGACGTCGGCCGGCGCCAGATTGGCGAGCGGCGGCCAGAGGCCGGCCGCTCGCCGGTGCAAGTCGGCGACGCGCGCCGGGTCGATGTCGCGGCTGAAGCCCATCGTCTCCTCAGTGGAACCGGCGATGGTATAGCCATTCGTGCGCTGCAGGATATAGGTATGGCCGTCGCGCCGGATGGGCCCTAGCTTGGGCGCGCCGTGGTACCCCAGCAGGTAGCCTTTCACCGGAATCGACTCCGGCAAGGCCGCGCCGTTCACCTGAAGCTGACTACTCCAGGCGCCGGCCGCCACCACCGCCGCATCAGCCCTGAAGCGACCGCTTTGTACGCCTTCCGGGCTATACGTTAACGCGCTCAGCCGCTGATGTTCCACCACCTCGACCCGGTAGCGGGCGAGGGCTTGACGCAAGGCGCGGGCCAGGTCCCGGGGGTCGACAATGGCTTCGTTTGGGAAGTGGCGTCCGTCCTCTTGGGCGCCGCAAACGTCGTAGTCGATGGCGAGGCCCGATTCGCGCTTCAATTCGTCGATGAAGCCAGGGTAGAGCGCCAAGCTTTGCTGAGCTCGTTCCGCCCAGATCGCGTCCGGAAAACGTTCCCCTTCCGGCGAGAGCATCCCAGCCCCGGCGTGGCTGGCCTCGCCGCAGAAGGTTCCCGCATCCGCCAGGGTGACGGAGTGGCCGCGCTGGCCCAGTCGCCAGGCAAGAGAAGCGCCAATCAAACCGGCGCCGGCAATCAGACAATGCACTTCTCCAGGATAGCGGGGTTAGAATAGCCAACAGTGCATCGCTATTTGCTCTATAACGACGGCGTGCGGGAAACGACGGAAAAATTCCTCTCGCCCGGCCAAGTAGGACTCTTGAATGGGTGGGGCGTCTTCTCCACCTTGCGCGTGAAGGCCGGCGTGCTCTTCGCGTGGGAGCGCCATTACGCCCGCATGCGGCGCGACGCCGAGGTGCTTCATGTGCCCTTTGCCGATTCGGACTACCTCACCAGCCGCCTGGCGAAGCTGATCGCGGCCAATAAGGCGTGGGACTCCACCTTGCGCATCGCCGTGGTGCGGAACCAGGGTGGGGTATTCGATGCCCCCAATCTGGACCGCGACTTCGACCTGATCGCCTTCACCAAGCCGCTAGCCAATTGGGGCACCAGCATGCGCCTGGGCCTGGTGCCGCAGGCGCGCCATGCGGCCAACGTCTTTCGGGGCACCAAGATGCTCTCCTGGTGCTTCAATCTGACCTGGAATGAGTCTGCACGGCAGCAAGACTTCGATGAGGTGGTGCTGCTGAACGAACGCGGGGAGGTGGCGGAACTAACGTCGGCGAATCTGTTCATCGTGCGGGGAAACGAGATCCTGACGCCCCCGCTCGATTCGGGGTGCCTGCCGGGTATTACGCGGGCATTGATCCTGGAAGAGATTACCGTACCGGGGTACCGGATTGGTGAAGCGGTACTAACTCCGGCCGACTTGGCCGCCGCCGATGAGGTATTCGTCACCTCTTCCACCCGTGACACGCTGCCGGTCGCGGCCATCGAAAACCTAAAGCTGCGCTTCGTTTCGGCCGAAGAGTGCATTGGCCGGATTGCTGTACAGCAAAGGTTTGATGAGTACTTAGACACCTACGTATCCCAAAGAAAACCCTTGTAACGGATGCCGGGATGCATGTTAACATGTAAACCGGTAAGTACTCTCGGCCCGAAATCATCATGCCGTTAACGTGTCCCAGTTGTGAAGGCAAGCGCCCGCGTCTATCGAAGATTCGGGGCTTTAAAGAACGTCTGCTCAGCGCGTTCGGTACCTACCCGGTGCGCTGTGAGGATTGCGGCCATCGCTTCTATGACAGTGTTTTGCGCATCACGAATGCCATTTTCGCCCGCTGCCCGAAGTGCTACCGGATGGACTTGTCCACCTGGGAGAAAAAGTACTACCTGCCGACGCGGT
>JAIEMJ010000038.1 GCA_019752335.1 Bryobacteraceae bacterium | reverse complement strand
CGTAGCCCTTCCCCAAACATTTTTACATCACAATGTTCGATTTCACCCTATTTTTTCACAGTCCCGTAAGGGAGGGGGTCTTTGAGAATCAATGGTTTACGAGGTGTTTCTGGAGTGACGGGGTAATCCCGCACGTTAACCCGGTCACTCCGTTCGGGGCTGGTTGGCAAAACAAACTCACCCAAAGTCGGCCATGAAGGCCCATGCTAAAAGGGCTTGGGCCAGCAACCGCTCGATCTGCGGCAACCAAGGCGCCAACCCCAGCCGCTGCGCTGTCTCGCGTGCCTGCACCAGCAACTGGCGGGCCTTCGCCCGGTCGCCCGCCGCATTCCGAGCCAAATAGACCTCCGCCAGCAGGGTCCGCGTCTGCGCTAACAAGTCTTCTGCTCTAAGAGCCGCCAGGGCTGGAATTGCATCGCTCTGAAATAGCTCAATAGCCGCCGAGGCGTCACCCATGAGGAATAGGGTCATCGCGATCTTCCCCCTCGTCACCGCTTGCGCGAGGATATCGCCCAGCTTGTCGTAGATCGGCAACTCCTCTTCCCGCCGGATTCGCAACGCCTCGTCAAATTCGCCTCGCGCCTGACAAATGTCCGCGATCTTCCCCACCGTCACTGCTCGCTCGCGGATATCGCCGACCTTGTCGTAGACAGGCAACTCCTCTTCACGCCGGATCCGCAATGCTTCGTCAAATTCGCCTCGCGCCTGAACAATGTCCGCTATCCTCCCGTATGTCACCGCTCGCGAACGGATATCGCCCAGCTTGTAGAAAACCGGCAACACCTCTTCGCGTCGGATCCGCAACGCTTCGCCATAATCGCCTTTTGCCTCATGGATATCCGAGACTTTCCCTAGTATTAGCGCTCGCGAGCGGATATCGCCGAGCTTGTCGAAGACCGGCAACTCCCCTTCGCGTCGGATCCGCAACGCCTCGTCATACTCCCCTCGTAACTGATAAATGTCCGCGATCTTCCCTAACGTTGATGCTCGCGAGCGAATATCACCCAGCTTTTCGTAGACCGGCAACTCTTCTTCGCGTCGGATCCGCAACGCCCCGTCATTATCCCCTCGCAACTGATAAATGTCCGCGATCTTCCCTAACGTTGTTGCTCGCGAGCGAACATCACCCAGCTTTTCAAAGACCGGTAACATCTCTTCACACCGGATCCGCAACGCTTCGTCATACTCGCCTCGCGCTTCCAAAATGTCCGCCTGCACCGACCGCACCATCGCCACACCGCGGATATCTCCTACGCTTTCGTAAAGCGCGCGTGCCGCTTCCAGTGCCGCCTGGGTGGCGAAAAAATCATGCAACTGCCGGTAGACTAGCCCCCGCAGCAAGTGGTTGTACGCTACGTCCGCGCCTGCATCGCCTGTGAGCGCAAACTGCACCTCCGCCTGCTGCAACGCCTGCAATGCTCTCGCCCAGTCTCCCGCGAAGATCCAGCCTCGCGCAGCCCGCTGCAGCAACTCCGCTGCGCCGCGCGCCCCGCGGCCTCGGTTGGGCTCTGGTGCCCCCAAGAGAAGGCAAGCTTGCTGATAGTCGGCGGCGGGGTCCGTCGTCACCGGCTCCACCCAAGGCAAATTCCAAAGCGTTTCAGGCCGGATCGCCTCCGGCGGCGCGCTGAGCGGCCGCACTGTCACCACTAAGTCCCGGATTGACCACAAGTCCGGCGCGTGCTCGCGGAAGATGTCCTGCAGACTCTCCGGCCCCTCCAGCACCACCGGCAGCGGCAAGCGACGGCGTAACGCGTCCCGGAATTCATTCAGACGCATGGCCACGCTCTGCCAAGCGCCCGCATCGGCGGGATGGCCCGAAATCCACAGCAACCCGCTCTGCTCTCCAGGCTCCCACTGCGACAGGCGCGCCGGAATCGCCCGCAACTCCTCCGCGTCCGCGCAGTCCCACGAGACGAACTCCACCTGCCGCGCCGCCGCCCAACCCTCTAGCGCCCGTCGGCAGATCTCGCCGCCCGTGGCGTCGGGAGTCCGCAAGATCAAAAAGCTGAACGCTCGGGGCGTGAACTCCAAGTGCGTCAGGAGCTTGTTCCACTCGGCTGACCGGTCCAGCGCGTAGGCCTCCACCAGCGTCGGGTTCGGATTCAGGCGCGCGGAAGGCATCAGTCGATACGATTTCGTCTCACGATGTCCGCTACCTCATCCTGAATCAGCGGATGCACGTCGTACCATTCGCCGCCATTCTTCAGGAAGAGCAACCGGTGCGTGTCCAGCAGGCGCGTCACGGAGTCTACCTCCTTGGCGCCATCGGTCTCCAGCACGTCGGTCTTGGAGCGCGAGATCCGGTCGAGCCGCCGGGCTTCATCCACGGGAATCGGGAGCATCTGCGCCCGGACGGCGGTACACGCCTCTTCAATGGCTACGTCCGTCACCGGCAGCGACGGCAGCCGATTGGCCCGCAAGAGCACCTCGCGCACCAGGTTCAAGAGCGTGCGGAAGTCCCCACCGCAGTTCTGAATCAGCACTTCGGCCCGCGCCAGGCAGCCATCCTCCCCGCGCGGACCAAAAGCTTCTCACAGTTCGCGGGCGTCTCAAAGCGCTTCTCCAGGAAGCCCCGCATCGCCTCCCAACCCGCCTCATACCGCTGGCCCTCCCGGTCCCGCAAACGGATGGTGGGCAACATCACCACTGAGCCGACATTCTGCTTAATGAACTTCAGCCACGGCGGCACCGCGTAGACCATGTGTACATTGGGAAATTTCAGCAAGGGCAGGTGCAGCGAAAACAGCATTTCCACGCTGCGGCGCACGTCCGTCTCATTCGAAAACGATCCCCGCAGCTTCTCTAGCGAATCGAAGAGAAACACGATGGGCCGCTGGTTGTTCCGCAGCCAGATCTCTTGCACACCCGCCTGAATCTGTTGGTCCACCTGGTGCTTCAAGTGGCCAATCCGGGACTCCAACAGCTTCTTGATCCGCTGCCGGAACGTCGGCGTGCTCTGCAGGTTCAGCTTGAGGTCAGCGCCCAGTTTGCCGAAGCCCTCCAGGCCGGCCTCGGCCTTCACACCGGCTTCCTTCACCTGTACCTCCGTCTCCGTGAGGTAGTGCAACAGCCGCTCCCAGGCGTTATCTTTCGTGATGTTCACGTTTAGGTAAGCCAGGTCCGTCTGGATGCGGTCCCCAAACGCTCCGGCGATTACGAGCAGCAATTCCGTGATCTCCACCGGCTCCGATAGACTCAGGTAATCCTGGTAGTCGGCCATCACCACCGAGAAGCCGGCCTTTTCAAGGTGCTTCTTCAGACGATAGAACTCGGTCGTCTTTCCGGTGCCACTAAAGCCGGAGAAGAACTGGACGCTCTCCATCCCATTCCACTCAATGGAGGTCTGCAACTCGGCTACCGGATCGTAGGTTCCGGCAGACTCGTAGAGCGGCTGGTAGAGTAGCCGGTCTTCCTCGCGGTCTGGCTGGAGGGCATGGTCACGGACTCGCTGGTAGAGGAACTTCAGAAACTCGCGGTCTGCTGCACTCAGGGCCATGTATGCAACGTGAGTTTACCATGACGGCCAATTCCGCTCCTTGGATGACCGTGCGTAGCACTGACCGCAGGCCCCCTAATGACCATCGCCAACTCCTGCCATCCATCAGCCTACCGCTGCCACAACGGCAAGTCCGTACGCCCAAACTCCGGCCCCTTCGCCAGAATCGGCAGGTCGCGTTTCTTCGCTAGGGCGTAGGCAAAGCAGTCGCCCAGATTCAATCCAGCTTTGTGTCTCCCCTTGCCGAAATCCCGACAAGCGCCTCGCGCGATTGCCGCTTGCTCCGCGTCGATCATAAATCTGCAACAAAAGCGCTATGGTAGTATGGCCTAGGTATGGCCACCACGAAAGTTACCTTCACTCTCGACGACGTGTCGCTAGCCCGGCTCAACGACTCCGCGTCACGGCTGGCGATGCCAAAGAGTGAGGTGGTCCGCGAAGCCATCATGGAATTTCACGAGCGCATCGGGCGGTTGAGCGAACGAGAACGCACGACTCTTCTACGAGCATTCGACAGCCTCGTGCCGCAAATTCCCGAGCGGGCCGTGGCGGAAGTCGACCGGGAGATCGAGGACCTGCGCCTCTCTCGTCGCGACGGCGGACGCGGCACCTTAGCCTCATGATCATCCTCGATACTTCTTTCCTGATCGATAGCTTAAGTGGCCCTCGGCGGTCCGCTGCCAAACTGCGCGGAGCCATCGAAAGAGGCGAAAGGCTCGCTCTGCCCGCCGTCGTGCTGTATGAATGGTTGCGAGGACCCCGCCTCACCGAGGAAGTTGCCGCGCAGGAAGCCCTATTCCCCGCTCACGAAGCCCTCGCCTATGGCCATGCGGAGGCGGCGCTCAGCGCGAAGCTCTACCGAAGCGTGGCCCGTGGACGAGGCCGCGAAATCGATCTCGCCATCGCCGCCACCGCCCTTCTCCGAAACGCTTCGCTCTGGACCCTGAACCGGTCCGACTTCTCGGACATTCCTGATCTCCGAGTTAACACTTAGGACAGGCAACGCGCGCCGATGTAGGATAACAGCAAGCCCTATGAAGACTCGCCACCGTATCGCCCTCCTCCTGGCAACCAGCCTACCGGCCCTCGCCGCCGACGTCGATCTCGCCAAGTTCAGACGCATCGAGCCGCAGTACATCGCGGCGCTGGCCGCTCCCGGGGCCAAGTCCGGCAACGATGCGCAGTCCTGGGGTATCTGGACCCTGGACCCCGGCCCACGCGGCGTCCAACTGGACCGCTACCCCCAACTGAAATCCGCCGGCGGCGTGGCCCCGTCTGGCTGGAAATTCGATCCGGCCGACTGGTGGCTGGAGGAGCACAACCTCATCATGGAGAAGCCGGTCTTTCCCCTGACGCCCGGAAAGTACCTCGTCACCGGCGACCGCGAGGTGTCGGCCGTGCTCACCGTTCAGCCCAAGGATAAAGATGGCCGCCAGCGCTGGGAACTGTCCGGCGGCGCGACCGTCTACGATGTCACCCACCTCGCCTGCCGCGCCGCCCGCTACGTGCCGGCCGTGGGGAGCAACGCGTGCTCGCCCGCGAATGTGCGGACCACCGGTTCACGGGTAAACCCCGGCGCGCCCATGCCCGTCGTGCAGGGCTGCAGGCAGCAGGACTACGCGGTCCTCATCATCATCGGATTACCCACCGCGCCGTAGCCGCACCGACCCCACGGCCGCCATGGGTTAGGCGAAATAAGCAGTGCAGAAACGCTCCCAGTCCAGCCGGGAACGATAGTGACCGGGTGGTTCTCAGCGGAGGTCGCTCGCGCCTAGTTTCATCCTCCGTCGCCGCCCCGGCGGTGCCGAGTTCCTTCCAAACTATTCCAAAGCCAAGTCGTTGATTCAAGCGGGTTAGTGGAAGTAAGGCTTCCCTTGTTATCGCCTGTCGCACACCCGCCAGCCACGCACGTAGTCCCCGACGCCCTGGGGCGTCATGAAGGCCGCAAACCAAGCGCCGTCTCCCAGCCGCGCACGGAGTAAGCGGCTCGTTTGCCGAGTTTTTCCTCCATAAGAATCAAGGGTTTACGGGCTGGTTTCTGGAGAGTCCCGGTGGCTCCTGCGGGGCCACAAGTAGTGGTGAAGACAGTCGAGACTTCGCGGTGTGGAGCTGAGGGACGGCAAAGGTCGCCCACGGTAGGACAGGCCTCTGGCCTGTCCCGATTCACACGCGTCATGAGGACCGGAAACCGAGGTCGTCCACGGTAGGACAGGCCTCCGGCCTGTCCTCATCCAGACTCTTCTGACCTAAAATCGGCTCTAACAGAATCAATCACTTACAAGCTGGTTTCTGGAGAGAGTAAGTGGCTCGTTTCTCAGCGGAGGTCGCTCGCGCCTAGTTTCATCCTCCGTTGCCGGCCCGGCGGTGGCAATCACAGCCAATCGAAACTAAATAAACCCATTCGTATGTGTATATTACGAGGCTTTGGCCATCCCGGAATTTGCTCCCCCGCGATAAACTGGAGTTGAGGCAAATTTCATGTCCGCCCCCACCGATTCGACACTTTTCGACACTCTCACGCCCCAACAGACCGAGGCCGTCGCCGCCCTCGCCGAAGGGCTCTCCGTCACCGCCGCCGCTGCTCGCATCGGCGTCCACCGCAGCACCGTCCACCTCTGGGCCCGCCACCACCCCACCTTCTCCCACGCTCTCCTCACCGCCCGCCAGGATCGCGCCGAACACCTCGCCGACTCCCTCGCCGGACTCCACCAACTCGCCTTCGACACCGTTCGACAGATTCTCAGCGACGAGAACGCCCCCGCTGCCACCCGCCTCAAAGCCGCCCTCGAGATCGTCAAAGTCGTCCAGCACCAACGCCCTACCGAACTCGCGCAACTCAAAGTCGAGCTCCACGACGACCTCGCCCACACCGCGAACCAAGCCACCACCGTCCCCGCCATCCCCAAAACACCCGTCCGCAACGCCCCCTGTCCCTGCGGCAGCCGCCTCAAATACAAACGCTGCTGCGGCCAAGCCTCATCCGGAATCCCCGCCACCGCCCGCGCCGCCTGAAAATCACCATCAACTGGAGCCGCCTCCGCCCGTCAAAGGCTACACTAAGAGATTACCCTCCATGTCCAGCCTCCTTGACCGTCTGAAAGCCGGAATCGCGAAGACGCGGGCCGGCCTCGTCGACAAAATCGAAGATACCCTGAAGGGCCGCAAAGAGATCGACAGCGATCTGCTCGACGAGCTCGAGTACGCACTCATCACCGCCGACGTCGGCGTCCGTACCACCACCGAGATCCTCGAGGATGTCCGCCAACGCGTGGACCGCAAGCTCGTCGGTGACCCTCACGAGATCAAGCTCCTCATCCGCCAACATCTGCTCGGCGTGCTCGAAGCCACCGAACGCCCCATCGTGCGGCCCGCCGCGCCGCCCCGCGTCGTGCTGATTGTCGGCGTGAATGGCGCCGGCAAGACCACCAGCATCGGCAAACTCACCGCGCGCCTGCGGGCCGAAGGGCAAAGCGTGCTGCTCTGCGCCGCCGACACCTTCCGCGCCGCCGCGATTGAGCAACTCGAAGTGTGGGGCCGCCGCAACGGCGTCGAAGTGATCCGGCAGCAGCAAGGCTCTGACCCGAGCGCCGTCGTCTTCGACGCCTTGCAGGCCGCGAAAGCCCGCGCCGTTGACGTCGTGATCGTCGACACCGCCGGCCGCTTGCATACCAAAGAGAACCTCATGGCCGAGCTCGAAAAGATGCGCCGCACCACGCAGCGCGTCATCCCCGACGCGCCGCACGAAGTGCTCCTCGTCATGGACGGCACCACCGGCCAGAACGGCCTGGAGCAGGCGCGCAAGTTCACCGAAAGCACCGGCGTAACGGGGATCATCCTCACCAAGCTCGACGGCACCGCCAAGGGCGGCGTGGTGGTGGCGATCGCCCGCGAACTGAATTTGCCGATTCGCTACATCGGCGTCGGCGAGCAGATGGACGACCTGCTGCCTTTTGAAGCGGAGAAATTCGTTGCCAGCCTCTTCGAAAACTGAAGCCCCCCCCATGGCCGAGGCCCCCATGGCCGAAGCCCTCGGCCTGGCCCGCGCGACGGCAGGCGAAACCTCCCCGAATCCCGCCGTGGGCTGCGTCCTGGTGCGCGACGGCGTCGTCGTCGGCCGCGGCGCGCATCGCTGGTCCGGTGTCGATCATGCCGAGGTGCTCGCCCTGCGCGAGGCCGGCGAACAAGCCCGCGGTGCCACCGCTTACGTGACGCTAGAGCCTTGCGCCCACACCGGTCGCACAGGCCCTTGCGCCGATGCGCTCATCGCCGCCGGCGTCACCCGCGTCGTGGCCGCCATGGAGGATCCCAACCCGCTGGTGAAAGGCGAAGGCTTCGCACGGCTGCGCGCCGCCGGTGTCGCGGTGGAGATCGACACGTCGGCCACGCACGAAGCCGAACGCTTGAATGAGGCCTTCGTTCACTTCATGCGCACCGGCCGTCCGCTGGTGACGCTGAAGGCCGCCGTCACGCTCGATGGCAAGATCGCCGCCCCGGGCGATAACTCCGGCTGGATCACGTCGGAGCGTGCGCGAGCCCACGTCCAGCGCTTGCGCCACCGGCACGACGCCATCCTCACCGGCATCGGCACCGTCCTGGCCGACAATCCGCAACTCAACGACCGCAGCGGTCTGCCCCGCAGCCGCCCCCTCCTGCGCCTCGTCGCCGACTCGCAATTGCGCCTGCCCCTCGACCATCGCATGGTCACCACCGCCGCCGGCGACCTCGTCGCCGTCACCACCTCCGCCGCCTCCAAAGAGCGTCGCGCCGCCCTCGAACAACGCGGCGTCGACGTCTGGACCTTCGACGCGCCCAATGGCCGGACGAACCTCCGCGCCGCCATCGAACGTCTGGCCGAAAAGAAATACCTGTCGCTGATGATCGAAGCCGGCAGCAAAGTCAACTGGGCCGCGCTCGAAGCCGGTGTCATCGACAAGATCTTCTTTTATTACGCCCCCAAGATTCTCGGCGGCCTGCGCTCTCTGCCCGTCGCCGGTGGCGTGGGCATACAGAACCGCACTGACGCGATTCAATTCTGCCATACCGAGTTACACGTAATTCCGCCCGACGAATTCGCCGTCGAGGCCTGGGTAGCGAAGGGGACGGAGTAAGTGTTTACCGGAATTATTGAAGAAAGCGGCCGCGTCGCCGCTTTTACGCCCAACACCACCGGCGCGCGCCTGCGCATCGATTGCGCCATCGTCCGCCAGGACTTGCACACCGGCGACAGCATCTCCGTCAATGGTGTCTGTCTAACCGCCGTCGATTTAGCGCCCGGTTCGTTTAGTGCCGATCTGGCCCCCGAAACCTTGCAGCGGTCAAACCTGGGTAGCTTAACCGCCGGCGCCCTCGTGCATCTGGAGCGATCCATGCCCGCCAACGGCCGTTACAGCGGGCACCTCGTGCAGGGCCACGTCGATGGCACCGGCGAGTTAGTCGCCCTCGACTTACTCGGCGACGAAAATTGGTGGCTCACCCTCCGCGTGCCCCCGGAGTTAGACCGTTACATCGTCCACAAGGGCAGTATCTGCATCGACGGAATTAGTCTCACCGTGGCTTCTCTCCAAAACGACTTACTCGCCGTGACGATTATTCCGCACACTTACTCGGTCACCGCGATGCGCGAATGGCGCCCCGGCCGCCGCTTGAACCTTGAGGTGGACGTCATCGCCAAGTACGTCGAAAAGATGATCGGCGCCCGCACATGATCGTCGAATGCGTCCCGAATTTCTCGGCGGGACGCGACTTGCGGATCGTCGAAGCGATTGCGGCGGCGATCGCTTCCGTCCAAGGCGTCGCCGTGCTGGACCGTACGGCCGACCCGGACCATGACCGCTCGGTAATCACTTATGCCGGCCCCCCCGCCGCCGCGCAAGAAGCCGCCGTGCGCGCCGTGGAAGTGGCCGCAGCGCGCATCGACCTCACTCAGCAAGCCGGCGTCCATCCGCGCCTCGGCGCGGCCGACGTCATCCCGTTCGTGCCCCTCACCGGGGCGACGCTGGCGGATTGCGTCAGTCTCGCCCACGCCGCCGGCCAAGAGATCTGGCGCCGTCTGCAAGTCCCGGTCTATTTCTACGAAGCCGCCGCCATGCGGCCGGATCGCGTGAACCTGGCCGACGTCCGTCGCGGCGGCTTCGAGGCTCCCCAAGCTGGCCAACCCGACCTCGGCGGACCCGCGCTGCACCCCACGGCCGGCGCCGCCATCGTCGGCGCCCGCAAATTCCTCGTCGCTTACAACATCAACCTGGCTTCGGATGACCTCGCCCTGGCCCAACGGATCGCCCGCCGGCTGCGCGCGTCCTCGGGCGGTTTCCCCGCCGTGAAGGCCCTGGGTTTGGCCTTGGCCACGCGCGGCATCGTGCAGGTCTCGATGAATCTCACCGACTACGAAGTCACCGGCATCGACACCGTCTACGCGGCGGTCGAGGCCGAAGCCGAAATCCTCGGTAGCGAACTCGTCGGCCTGATCCCTCGCGCCGCCTTGCCCCGCCGGGACGTCCGCTGGGAGCACTTCGACGAGTCGTTCGTGCTCGAGAACCGTCTGGCCTCCGCGGGACTCTGAGATACCATTACTGGACTGAGCGCGGCAAGAGGAGAAAAGACGTTCCGCTATGAGATCAAAACCGGGCAAGAGCTTCGTTCGCACCCTCGGGCGTGCCGTGGGATTTTCGGCCCTGGGCTTTGCCGCCGTGGCCATCCCCCTCCATTTGATGCTGCGCAAGCAACTGGCCGATGCCCCGGAAGACCTGCAGTCCCAGGGCTGGCCCATCCGGCTAATGCACGTCCTTTTCGCCAAATACGTGCGGCGCTGGGTGGACGTCGAAGGGCTCGAGAATCTGCCCCAGGGATCCTATGTTCTGGCCGCCAACCACGCTTACAAATCCGGCGTGGACGGCTTCATTCTGGGGCATCTGCTGGTGACCCAGGCGGGCCGGGTGCCCCGCATTGTGATTACCGCGGATAGCCGCAACTGGATGGTGCGAATGGAGCGCTGGGTGCTCCATCACTATGGGATCGCGCTGCTGGTGAATGACCCGGTGGGGGGACAACGGCAGGGCGCGTCAGATACCATCGCCGCCTATCTTCGCGAGAGCAACCGGCATGCCGTCCTGATCTTCCCGGCGGGCCGCGCGATTGCCGATCCGGTGCGGCAACTCAAGGATTGGAGTACGGGCGCGATGGTGGCGGCGAGGAAGGGCGGCTGTCCGGTGGTGCCGGCCGCGATCGGCGGGCTGCGTCTGGACTGGACCCCCGAAACGGTCATCTTCTCCGCCATGGGGACCAAGGCCAACGAGAAGGATTCGGGTGTCGAGCCGCCGTTTCGCATCCACGTACGCATTGGGCCTCCGCTCCAGCCGTCTTCCGACGCGCCAGGAGACACCGCGCGCTTGCGGGACGCCATTGCCGGCCTGATGGAGAGCATTCCCGGGCTGCGTCCGGCGCCGGGGGAGTCCGACCCGGCTTTCGGCAAGCTCACTCTCCACGACGGCCGGACGCTCGCCTACATGGATCGCGGCCCACGCGACGGCATTCCGGTCTTTCACTTCCACAGCTTTCAGGGTTCGCGGCTGGAGCGTATGGCCGCCTCCGGCGAGTTGCTCGCGAAGCTGAATATCCGGCTCATCTCGCCGGACCGTCCGGGCATGGGCTTGTCCACGCCAGCGCGGGACCGCACCGTGGTGGGGTGGGCGTACGATGTGCGGCAGTTGACCGCCCATCTGCTCGCGCCCGGGCAGGGCTTCTCCATTCTGGGCTTCTCCGCCGGAGCCACCTATGCGCTGGCCTGCGGCCAGCTGCCCGGTCTGCGGGCGGTCTCGTTAGCCGGCAGTCTGGGTCTGCCGCATCTCATCGCCAACTGGCGGCGTTTCTCGCAGGAGACGTGGCACATCCTGCTTTCGGCCAAGCTCGCGAACTTCCACGCCGCGACCTTTCTCGACATTGAAACCCGGCACCGGAACCGCTTACTGAATGATTGGGAGAGCTACTTTGCCGACGTGAAGCGCGGCCTATCGGCAGACGACCAGCGGTTGCTGTCGCAGCCCGACGTGGAGGAGAACTTCCGGCAGAACCGGCGCGAGAGCTACGCGCACGGGCCAGGTTACTTGCTGCAAGAAGTGCAAGCCCTGTATTCGGATCCGCGCATCGATCTGAACCAACTCGCCGCCTGCACCGTGCTCATCACGCACGGCGGCGACGACCACGTGGTGCCGGCGGCCGTGGCGCACGACCTGCACGCCCGGATTCCAGAAAGCGGACTGCAGGTGTTGCCGCGTCGTGGCCACTACTTTGTCTATGAGCCCGAGGAGATGGAGAATCTGCTGGCGGCGCTGGCCAAGGCGCACCGCAACTGCCGCCGGTAGCCGCGAGATGCGGGCGCTGGGCAGCAGCACGTTACCGGGGAACTTTGTCGTGGTCGCAGCGCGGCCTGCGGCGAATTGGCTCAGCCACCGCGTTCCACGTCGGGGCCTTGGAACTCTCGGCGGGCGCTGATGAGCATCTGCATCGCCTGGTCCAAAGCGGCGACCGCTTCCGCCGACTGGCCCGGCGGCATGGCTTGGACCTTCTGCAAGAGTTGGATGGCGTCGGCGAGTTGTTTATTCATAACCGTTGAGTATACCCCTATCGGGCCGTAAGCTGGAAGAGTGAAGAATTCGCACTACTACGCCCTCATCCTGGCCGGCGGACGCGGCACCCGCTTTTGGCCGCGCAGCCGCAAGTCGCATTCGAAGCAGGTGCTCAGCTTCACCGGCGACCGCACGCTCATTCAGCAGACCGTCGACCGCCTGGCCCAAGTGCTGCCGCCGGAGCGCATTTTCGTCCTGACGAATCCGATTCTGCGCGCCGAAATCGTACGGCAACTGCCCGGTGTCCCCAAGCGGCAGATTCTGGCCGAGCCCGCGCAGCGCAACACCGCGCCCGCCATCGGCCTGGCGGCGCACCTGATTGGCCAGCAGGACCCCGACGCCGTGATGGGCGTCTTCCCGGCGGACCACGTCATTACCAAGCCGGCGCGCTTTCTGAAGTTCGTCCGCGCCGCTTACCAGGGCGCGAGCCAGGGGCAGGTGGTGGTGCTGGGCATTCAGGCGCGTTGGGCGGAGACGGGCTATGGCTACGTCGAATTCCCGGAGGGCTTCGCCGCGGGTGGCACCACGCCGCTCCGGGTGCTCAGCTTTCGCGAGAAGCCCAAGCTGGCGGACGCCGAGCAGTATTTGGCCTCCGGCCGCTTCTGCTGGAATGCGGGGATGTTCTTCTGGAAGACTTCGGTCTTTACGGGGGCCCTGCGCGAGTTCATGCCGAAGACGGCCACTCTCCTGGCCGGTTTACCGAAGGCCTCCGCGCGGAGCTTTCCGGCCGAACTGGCGCGAGTGTTTCCGTTGTGCGAGAACGTCTCCGTCGATTACGGAATCATGGAAAAGGCTAAGGGGATTACGGGCCTGGCCACGGATGACATCGGCTGGAACGACGTCGGGAGTTGGAACGCGGTGTACGAGCTGTTGACCCGCAAGGCGGGCGACAACGTGACGCGGGGCGAATCGCTGGCGATCGACAGCCGGGGAAACTATGTCGATGCCGGAGGCAAACTTGTCGCGCTGGTCGGCGTGGAGAATCTGGTGGTGGTCGACACGCCGGACGCCTTGTTGGTCACTACCCGGCAGCAGTCGCAGAAAGTAGGCGAAATGGTCAAGTTGCTCGAAAGGCTCCAGCGTGAAGATCTACTCTAAGCTGTTTTAGTGGCACTCAATGTTTGATCGCCATTGTCACTCCAGTGAAAGCCACAATGTCCCCTAAACTTGCGGGGCTGCGGAAATCTTGTCAGAATCGGGTAGCTTGCGTTTATTGATTGTGCAGATGTACAAAAATTAATTAACGTTTAGTATGATGTAACGAGGAGTACCCCGACGTGAAAGAACGTGGATTAGTGAAGTGGTTTAACAATGCAAAGGGCTATGGATTCATCCAACGCCAGACGGGCGAGGACGTTTTTGTCCATTTTAGCTCGATTAACATGAATGGCTACCGGTCGCTGGAAGAGGGCGCCGAGGTCGAGTTCGAAGTCAAGACGGGTCCGAAGGGTCTGCAAGCGGAGAATGTGCTCCTCACCTAGTCTGTGAACAGCGGAAACCCCGAAAGAGCCGGTCGAGCGAACCATCGCTCGACCGGCTTTTTCGCATTATTTTGGCATGTTGAGCCGGTTTGCGAGCCGATTCCGCGTTACTCAATGAGGGCCGCCTGAATCCCCACAGCACAGGGGCGGTCCGCTACTCGCGCAACTCGCTCTCTCCGGTTGGCGGGTAAGAGCCTGGTGGACCCGGCAACTCGGAGGCCGGGTCCACCAGGCTTTTTTTTCGCTGGGATTTTCTACGCTTCCGGCGTCCGGTTTGACAGCAGAGGGTGCTTTTTTGCTACTCTATGAGGAGAGATTTAGAGATTGGAGTTCGTACGCCTATGAGTACCGCTTTTCCCTCGGGGAAGGCGATCGAGCGCAAGTGGCATGTTCTTGATGCGAAAGAGCAAGCCCTGGGACGTCTCGCCAGCCAAGCCGCAATGATTTTGATGGGCAAGACCAAGCCCAGCTACACCCCCTTTCTCGACACCGGCGATCATGTGATCGTCGTCAATGCCTCGCAGGTAGTCTTGACCGGGAATAAAGAACAACAGAAGATGTACTACACGCACTCGGGCTATCCGGGTGGGCTGAAGGAAACCACCGCTCGCAAGATGCGCGCTGACCGTCCGATCCGGATCGTCGAACTCGCCATCTCCGGCATGCTGCCCAAGACCAAGTTGGGCAAGCAGATGTACCGCAAGCTGAAGGTGTACGCCGGCGAATTGCATCCTCACCAAGCGCAGAAGCCCGTCGCGCAGGCGGCGAAGGAGTAAGTGAAAGTTACCATGCCCGTTTTGCAACAGAATTTGGGAACCGGCCGCCGGAAGTTGGCGATTGCCCGTGTGTTCCTCCGCCCCGGCAAGGGCACCATTACGGTGAACAACCGTACGTTCGAAGATTACTTCAAGACCGAGTCGGCGCGTGCTTTAGCCAAGCAGTCGCTGATTGGCTCCGAGTTGGCCGATAAGTTCGATGTACTCTGCACCGTGATGGGTGGCGGTTCGATGGGCCAGGCGGGCGCGGTCCGTTTGGGCGTCGCGCGCGCGCTGATCGACTTTAACGCAGAACTGCGGCCGCGTCTGAAGTCCTTGGGCTGCCTCACGCGCGATCCTCGCGCCCATGAGCGCAAGAAGCCCGGACAAAAGGGCGCCCGCAAGAAGTTCCAATTCTCGAAGCGCTAATTTGTACCGTTTTCCCGGGGCAAAGCGTGGCCATCCAGCCCACTTTGCCCCTTCGTGTGTTTCCCCGTCCTGGGACTCGACTCTCCTGGCCCGGCAAATCTCGCCTTGGACCGCCGGCGCCGGAGCATGAGTTCCGCTCATCCACCAAACCAACAGAAAGTTAGGAGCGCATTTTGCCTTCCATTAGCATGAAAGAATTGCTCGAAGCCGGCGTACACTTCGGGCACCAGACCAAGCGCTGGAATCCCAAGATGAAAGAATACATCTTCGGCGAACGCAACGGGATCTACATCGTCGACCTGCAGAAGACCTTGAAGCTATTCAAGGACGCGATGCGGTTTATCGGCGAAATGGCCGCCCAAAACAAGACTTTTCTCTTCGTCGGCACCAAGCGGCAGGCTCAGGAAGCCATCGCTGAAGAGGCTACGAAGTGCCAACAGTATTACGTGAACAATCGCTGGCTGGGCGGTTTGCTCACCAACAACATCACGGTCCAGAAATCGATCAAGCGCCTGAAGGAATTGGACGCCATCGCCGAGGAAGGCAGCTTTGCCGGCCGCTCGAAGAAGGAAGCGTCGCGCATGGAGCGGGAACGCAAGAGCCTCCAGCAGAACCTCGCCGGTATCCGCGACATGCAAGGCCTGCCGGACGTCCTCTTCGTGGTGGATTCGCACAAGGAAGCCATCGCCGTGATGGAAGCCCGCCGCCTGAACATTCCGGTGGTCGCCGTGGTGGACACCAATTGCGACCCCAACATGGTGGACTACGTCATCCCCGGCAACGACGACGCCCTGCGCGCCATCAAGCTCTTCACCAGCAAGATCTCCGAGGCGATCAGCGAAGGCCGTTCGCTGGCCACCGAGCAGGACTTCGTGCCTGAGAAGATCGTCACCGACGAGAGCTCCACAACGCTCGACATGTCGGCCTACACCCAATACGTCGACCCCTCTTACTCCGAGCAGCTCATGTCGGAGAGCCTGGTCTCTGACGAGGATCTCCCCAGTGTCTCGCTGCCCAAGAAGGCGGCCGCCGAGGAAGCAAAGGTCTCCGAATAATTCATGGCTGAAATTACCGCTCAACTCGTTAAGCAACTCCGCGAGAAAACCAGCGCGGGCATGATGGAATGCAAGAAGGCCCTTGAGGAAGCTAAGGGCAATCTGGAAGAAGCCGAAGTGGTGCTCCGCAAGCGCGGCATGGCCTCGGCCGCGAAGAAGTCTTCGCGCTCCACGAAGCAGGGCAGCGTCGGCACCTACATTCATCCGGGCTCCCAGCTCGGCGTGATGGTGGAAGTGAACTGTGAAAGCGACTTCGTCGCCCGCACGGACGACTTCCAGGAACTGGTGCGCGACCTGGCCATGCACATCGCTGCCGCCGATCCGCTGGTGGTGCGCCGCGAAGAAGTCACCGAAGCGATCCTCAACAAGGAACGCGATATCGCGCGGGATCGCGCCAAGAACGAAGGCAAGCCCGAGAAGATCATTGACCGGATCATCGAAGGCCGCATCGAGAAATACTACGAAGAAGTGGTGCTGATGGAACAGCCTTTCGTGAAGGAGAGCTCCCTTACCGTGAAGGACCTGATCAACCAGAAGATCGCCAAGCTGGGAGAGAATATCAGCGTCTCCCGCTTCATCCGCATGAAAGTCGGCGAAACCCAAGCGGGTGAGCCGGCCGAGGCAGAAGCCGCGCAGTAAGCAAAATGGGGCGGCGGAAACGCCGCCCTTTTTCTTTTTAGGACAACATGGCGTATCAGCGAATTTTGCTAAAGCTCTCGGGCGAAGTGATGGCGGGGCAGGGCTCCTTCGGGATTGACCCGGAGAAAGTCGCCGCCCTGGCGGCCGAGGTGGCCGACGTAGCGCGCACCGGCATCCAGATTGGGCTGGTGGTGGGCGGCGGGAATTTCTTTCGCGGCGTCGCCGCGGCGGCCCGCAATATGGACCGCGTCTCGGCGGACCACATGGGCATGCTGGCCACGGTGATCAACGCGCTCGCCTTGCAGGACGCGCTCGAAAAACAGGGCATTCAAACGCGCGTGATGACCGCCGTCCAGATGCCGCAAGTCTGCGAGCCCTACATCCGGCGCCGCGCGATTCGCCATCTGGAAAAGGGCCGCCTGGTGATCTTCGCTGCCGGGACTTCGAACCCGTATTTTTCCACCGACACCGCCGCCACCTTGCGCGCGCTCGAAATCAAAGCCGAGGTGATCGCCAAGGCCACGCGCGTCGATGGCGTTTACGACAAGGATCCGCTCAAGCACTCCGACGCCGTGCTCTTCCGGCACATCTCCTACACCGAGGTGCTCACGCAGAGCCTGGCCGTGATGGATGCCCCGGCCGTCGCCATGTGCCGTGACAACAAAATGCCCATCGCCGTGTTTAACCTAAACGTCCACGGCAACATTCAGCGGTTTGTGCAGGGCGAAGAGATAGGTACCATTATCGGCAGCTAAGCTGCCAAAATAGGAAGCACTATGACAGTTAAGGAAGTGGAAGCACACATTCGCACCAAGATGGAGAAGACCGTCGCCGACTTACAGGTGGACGTCTCCTCCCTGCGCACCGGCCGCGCCAACGTCGGCATGCTCGACAGCGTGTTGGTGGAATACTACGGCACGCCCACGCCCCTCAATCAGGTGGCCAACATGAGCGTGCCGGAGCCCGCCCTGATCGCCATTCAGCCCTGGGACGCCTCGCTGATCGGGCCGATCGAAAAGGCCATCCGCAGCGCCGAACTGGGACTCAACCCCGCCAACGACGGCAAGCTGATCCGCATTCCGATTCCGCCGCTCAACGAAGAGCGCCGCAAGGAGATCGTGAAGCGCCTGCACACTATCGCCGAGCAGCATCGCGTGGCGTTGCGCAGTGAGCGCCGCGACGGCAACGAGAAGCTAAAGAAGATGCTGAAGGACAAAGCCATCAGCGAAGACGACGAGCGCCGCGCCTTGGACGAGATCCAGAAGCTGACGGACGCGCACATGGCTAAGGTCGATGCGATTGCGAAGTCGAAGGAAAAAGACATCCTCGAAGTGAAGTAATGATCCCGGTGGAAGACTACCTCTGTCGCACGGAAAAACCCCATGCCGAATACTGGGATGGGGAGGTCCGCGGCAAAGCCCTGCCCACTTCTCTGCACGCCAGGATGCAGTGCCGCGTGATGATGCTCCTGGCTCGCCAAGGCAAGCCGGCTTTGCCTGAACTCACGTTGCGGATGTCCGAGTCGCGCTATCTGGTGCCGGACGTCGCGGTGGTGACGGCCTTGCAGAGCCCTTATCCCACAGAGGCTCCGAACTGTGCGTCGAGATCCTCTCTCCCGGCGATGACTTGCCAGGCATGCTCGACAAGTGCCAGCAGTATCACGCCTGGGGCGTGCCGGTTTGTTGGGTGATCGACCCGGTGGAGCAGCGAGCTTTGCAGTCGCGGATAGGCAGCCCCCCGCAACGCGTCACGGGACTCCTACTCAACGAACTCTTCTCCGCTTAGACCCACCCTGGCCACCCAACCAGCGGGATTGCTATAGTAAAACTGGCCTGATGAACCTCCCCAACGCACTCACGCTGCTGCGTATCTTCTTTGTGCCCCTGCTCGTCGCCGCGCTGGTGCAACGCAAAGTGGAGTGGGACCTCCTTGGCCTGCGCCTCGCTAGCGAGATGTTCGCCTTGTGGATCTTCCTCGCCGCCGCGCTGACTGACCTGCTTGACGGCTACATCGCCCGCCGCTGGGGACAGATCACCACCGTCGGCACGCTGCTCGATCCCATCGCCGATAAGATGCTGATCTCCGCGGCGCTGATCTCGCTGGTGCAAACCGGCGACGTCCCCGCCGGGCTCACCATCCTGCTCATCGGCCGCGAATTCGCCATCTCTGGACTGCGCAGCATCGCCGCTAGTGCCGGCTACACCATCAAGGCCAGCGACCTCGGCAAGACCAAGATGGTCTTCCAGGTCCTCGCCATTTCGCTGGTGATTCTGGCCATGCGCTATCCCGGCTTAAGCGAAGTGGCGCGCTGGAGCATCTGGGTGGTCGTGTTCTTCTCCATCGCCTCGGCGCTGAGTTACTTCGCCAAGTTCTGGGGTAAGGTGGATGCGCACGTGAAGGAGAATCGCCGGCGGCAGTTCCTGCAACTGGAGCGGCGGCGCAAGCGCACCCGTGCCGCGGCCAGCGGAGCTTGAGATAATGGGAGGCATGATGAGATTCTTTTTGCTGTCCCTGCTGGCTCTTTCGCTCCCCGGGCAAACGACGGCCGCTTCCGTGCGGGCCGGTGGCGAAGGCGTGGTCGCCGCGCAACCGGACGTCGTGCGCATTAGCCTCACGGTCTCCAACATGGCGAACACGGCGCAAGAAGCCGCGGACCAGAACGCGACCATCGTCCAAGCGGTCACCACCCGCGTGCGGTCGCTACTGGGTACGAACGGCGAGACCCGCACCACCAGCTACTCCGTCAGCGCCACCTACCGCAGCAATCCTACGGGCGGCAACACGCTGATCGGCTTCACGGCCAGCAATACGCTGGAGGCGACGGCCTTCGATATCAACCTCGCCGGCCGCATCATCGACGCCGCGGTCCAAGCGGGCGCCACCTCGGTGGGTGGGCTTCGTTTCGGCCTGCGGGACAGCGAACCCCAGCGCCGTGAGGCCCTCAAGCGTGCCGCGCAGGCGGCTCGCGTGAACGCAGCCGCCATCGCGGAAGGGCTCAATCTGCGCCTGGGCGCCGTGCTCGCCGCCAACGAAAGCTCCACCATCACCAGCTTCAACCCCGCCGACAGCCGCGCCGGCGGCTTCGCTACGGCTACCACGTTCGACACGGGGCTGGTGGAGGTCCGCGCGAGCGTGACGCTCGAAGTCGCCTTGCAATAATGCGCCTCATCGACGTCTCGCATCGCATTGAAGCCGGGATGCGGACCTATCCCCATCTGCCCGTGCCCGAGGAGAAGGTCATCGCGACGTACGAGGATTCGCGCGAGCGCAATCAAGGCCTCTCCGAGTTCTACATCGCCTCGCTGCACCTTTGCGGCAACACGGGCACCTACGTCGATTCGCCGATGCATCGCTTTCGGGGCGCCGCTGACCTGGCCCAGCTACCGCTCGAGCGGCTGGCCCACCTGCCAATCGTCGTCGTCCGCACCTCGGACCACGCCATCGGTCCCGGCGCCTTCCGGGGTCTGCGTTTAGCGGGCAAGGCCGTGCTGATCGAGACTCGCTGGAGTGACCATTGGCGCACGCCCCGCTACTTCGAGCCCAACCCGCACCTCACCGCCGACGCCTGCGACTTCCTGCTCGACCAGGGAGTCCACTTCGCCGGCATCGACTCGGTCAACATCGACTCCATGTCGGACCTCCGTCGTCCCGCGCACACCAAGCTCCTCGGCGCCGGCATCCCCATCTGCGAGCACATGACGAACCTCGCGGCCCTACCGGACGAAGGCGGCTACCTCCACGCCGTCCCGATTCCCTGGTCCGGCGGCGCGACCTTCCCGGTCCGCGCGTATGTCATGGTCGATGGGAAGGCGTGAAGCCATATAGCGGGAAGCTGATGAGTCGATCTCCATCTGCCACAGCCCAGACAGCACCCCCCCGTTACTATGGGCTGCTGATCCAGAGGATGTTTTTGCCGTACGCGGCAAGACGCGCGTCGGCGGTGAGGAGCGTGAAGCCTTCACAATGAGCCTGCGCAATGAGCATCCGATCAAACGGATCGCGATGGTGAAATGGTAGTTGCGCGGTGTAGTCGGCATGAGCGCGGGAGACCGGCAACCAGTGAAAGGCCGACGAATCGAGCGCGGCATCGAACTGTGCCGGCAGATCAAGCTTCCCGATTTTCTGCTTCATGCGGATTTCCCAGGCCGTTGCGGTACTGACGAAGACCGTTCGCTCAGGATCGGAGATCAGTTCGCGCATCTGCGGGGGTAAGCGCGGCGAGTCGTCGAGCCACCAAAGGAGCACGTGCGTGTCGAGCAGCAGTTTCATTCAACGCCGAAGGCTTCGGCAAGGTCCGGGGGAAGTTCGTCGAAGTCGTCCGCGATCCGGATCTGCCCTTTGAGGGCTCCGGGACGGCGCGGCTCCGCCGCCCCCTGGTAGCGGATGAGCCGGGCGACGGGCTTGCCAGCTTTGCCGATGATGACCTCTTCCCCGGTCTGAACGGCCTCAATGAGGGCAGAGAGTTGGGCCTTGGCTTCCGAGATGTTGCGGAGCGTCATGCCTAGAGACCATAGCATGGATAGACCAGATCTGGTTTGGTTTAGGTAAAGACCCAAAAACGCGCGCGGACTCCTGCGAAGACCCTGGCTAGGCTCGCGGCCCTACCTTCCCGGTCCGCGCGTTGTCATGGGGGAGCAGAAGGCGCGAACCATTACGGTAAGCGTCGGGAAGGCAGGGCGGGTGTCAGGCCGCACGAGGCCGGATTAAACGGAGTTCGGGGCCTGTGGTGTCCAGGGCGACTTGGAGGTCGTACCGGGTTTGGAGGTTGAGCCAGAACTGTGGCGTGGTGCCGAAGAACTGGGCGAGGCGGAGGGCGGTGTCGGCGGAGATGCTGCGGCGGCCCTGGACGAATTCGGAGATGCGCTGGGGCGGGACGCGGAGTTCGCGGGCGAGGGCGTTGCGGCTGAGGCCGAGGGGCTTCATAAAGTCCTCGAGGAGGTGTTCGCCGGGGTGGATGGGGGGCAGCAGTTTGGGCATTCCTAACTCGCTTGCGGCAGGACTTCGGCCTCGACGCGGGAGCCGGCGATATCCCAGGCTGTGTCGAGTTCGAAATCGAGTTGAAGGCCGAGCCAAAGTTCGGGAGAAGAGCCGAAGTAGCGGGCCAAGCGTAGCGCCATTACCGCGCTGATGCCGCGCTTTTCGTTGACGATTCCAGAGACGTGACTCGGCGGCACGTGGAGCGCGCGGGCGAGGGCGTTGATGGAGAGTCCCATGGGCTTGAGGAAGTCCTCACGGAGGATTTCGCCAGGATGGACGGGTGGAAGTTTGGTTTTGCGGGCCACGAGTTTCTCCTCTAATGATAGTCGGTGATTTCTACTTCAAAGGCATCGCCACGGTCCCAGCGGAAACAGATGCGATACTGGTCATTCACCCGAATGCTGTGCTGACCGGCGCGGTCGCCCTGGAGGGCTTCCAGATGGTTTCCGGGAGGGATTCGCAGGTCGCCCAGAGTCTTAGACCGGTGGATCAAACGCAGTTTCCGAAGGGCCGGACGGGCAATGGAGCGCCATCTTTTTGAGACATACCGATGGAAAAGCTCCTCGGTTTCGCGGTCCCGGAACGACTGGATCACAAGACTATTCTAATCTTGGTAATACGGTTTGTGCAATAGAAGGACGCGATGGAAAAAGAGAAGCTGGCGGTGACAAGTACCGGGAGTCGGATCCTGGCGAACCTTCGGGAAGCGGTGGATTGGGTGGAGGGCCAGGTCGTCGAGGTTCGCCTAACGACTTTAGATGTGCGGGAGATCGCAAGGCCTTCTATCGACAAAATTCCTAGCGCGTCGCGGCCGATGAGCGCCGTGGAGATTGAGCGGGCGGCGTTGTCGGATCCGGATGCGTTGCCGCTGACGAGCGCGGACTTGGCGCGGATGCCGAGAACGCCGCAGGTGAAGAGGCGCGGTATCGCATTCCGCTGGGGACGCTGCGGGATTGGAAGCAGGGCTGGGCGGAGCCGGACCAGCCGACGCGGGCTTACTTGACGCTGATTGGCCGGGATCCGGAGGGTGTGCGGCGGACCTTGAATCGGGGTTGAGAGGGTGGGGGGAGTCGGGCACCCCCCTACATTGCGCGGCGATGGATTTTGGCGGTAAGCAGAGCAAAATCAGCTGGTTACGGGAAGTGGGTTCGGAGATAGGTGTAAGAGCGTTGCGACACCGATCCCCCGATCCCCCCTACTGCGGGATTACCGAAGTTTCTGCAGTTGACCGTTCTTGACTCGCGCCTCGTCGCAGTGAGGTTGGATTGAGAGCAGGAAGCGTGATGCCACGTAGCCTCCAGTTGGACTGTACGAAAGCGTCAAAGTGTTTCGGGCGCGGGTCATGGCAACATAAAGACGCGCAGCTTCCCGAGGGATTTCGTTCTCCGCAATTCCGGCGTTTGGCAGTACGCCGTCCACTAGGCCTACGATAAAGACGGATCCGAACTCATGACCCTTCGCGGACTCGATGGTGCTCACCTTGACCCGGTCACTTTCGAAATCAGCGTCTTGCCGGAGATCCGTATGAGCAATACCGATGTTGCTCAGTGCCCGTTGTACCTCCTCACGTGACTTGGCGCTCGGCCCGATTACACAAATTTGGCCTGCTATCTCTCCGCTATTTAAAGAACCTCGCACCATCTGGGCTACGATCGCAGCCTCCTCTCCAAGGGATGAGCAGCTTACCATTAGCGGCCGCGCTCCGTGACGATTGGCAAATTCAGGAGCGGATGGCTTTACAATATTCTCCTCGTCGACATCGGCAAATTCATACTGTGAAACGAGGTGAAAAGCGGCTGTTAGGATCTCGTAGGTATTACGATAGTTTTTTTGGAGGTTAAAGCTTCGTCCGCTTACGTCAATACCGAGCCGTCGGAGTGTAAATCCACGTTTGTAAATGGTTTGGGCTCCATCACCGGCTAAGAACAATCCGTTCTCAGCCTGCGCCACTAATGCTCCCGAAGGCGTTGGAAGTTGTCCTAGCAGGGCTACCTCAAGCTGAGATAGATCCTGTACCTCATCGCACAGAATGCACCGTGGCTTGTTGAAGTCGCGTGAGCTAGAACCCAATAGCTTGAGCGCCTCCGCAACGATGCCTTCATGATCAAGGTGCAATCCTCTGCCGAGGGCTTCCTCATAGAAGCGGATAGCTTCGAGCACAACGGCTCTTGCCATTTCATTTAAGGCAAAGCCTCGGCCCCGACGGTTAAAGGCCGCAGTATCGAGATACTGGTCAAGCTCGGTCGGCAATAAGCGCCCACGAACGTACGATATTTCATCGTATAGAAACTGGATCAATGTGCCGTTTTCCATGATGTGGAGTGGAGTACGGCCGAAATCTGGATTCTCTCGTACATGTTGAGAGACGGTTGAGATCAGCGTGTCTTGCTGTTGTTGAGAAATAAGTGTGTAGGAGGAAGACAGCTGAGGCTGAAGGTCATCTACGACACGTTTCGCCAACGAACTCATTGTAAACGTAAATATAAGACTCCGCTCTACGCCGCAGAGCTCGTCTGCGAGGCGATCTAGAAGTTTCCGCATGCTTTCTGTCATCGTCACAAGGAGCACCGGCAGACGATACTTCTTCGCGAGAAAGCGCGCCCTATGGACCAATACTGAGGTTTTGCCACTACCAGAAACTCCTCGAAGTCGTGCGGGTCCTTTGAAGTCTCTATCAGTGACTCTCTTCTGCGTCGGGTGGAGGAATAGCATCCAATCGGCAAGCGAATTCTTCTCAAAAAAATTGTCAAAGTCATCCGCGTCGTCAAAAGTGACAAACGACTCGCTGTTCTCAGGTGACAGCATTGCATGAGCAACTTGTGACGGCAAAATCAGCGTGGCGTCGTTGCAGAATAAGCTGATTCGCTTGTGCAGCTCTGGCCATTCTCTGGCCTGTGAATGTGCCAGAAGGTCCAGGATGATCCCGGCTTTGTCCCAACCTGCCAGTTGATTAAGCCGCTCAAGTATGCCCTCAGCGTCCTGCTCGTAGTCATTGCCGCTGACCGATGAAGCAAACTCGCGGGTTGGTGGAGATAAATTTAGCCTCGTCCACTCCTCTTCCGTAAGAACGCGCAATAGAGGTAGGGCTAGAATGTCTTCTGGCGATTCAAGATCTATTCGATCTGCTGGGACGTGCTGCTTCTCCTCGCTATCGGTTACCTGGACGAATTCCAGCGTTCCATCGGTTTTGCTTCTTATCCAGCGATAGTTTCGGTGTGAATCGAGCCACCTATCGGACTCATCGTGAGATCCAGCGAATAGGAAGGCTCGAACTTTGGCTTTGCCATCGACAAGTTGTACAACCAAACGGTGCCCGTCCGAAAGATCATATTTTTCGACGTCAGCCATCCTTGTCTCGCCGTGCTTTGTTCGAGGAATCGATGCAATACCTCCCGTCATTCCGGCTTCGGATATCGCTGCACGCACAGCCTGAACAACCTTTTTCTGACCTTGCTGCGCAAGGTCTCGAAGATTGCGATTGAAGAGCTTTGTGTAGACAACTTTGTATTCCATAGTCTCGTTCCTGCCTAATGCTAGCAGAACATAGGAGTTACGGCCAGATCAAGTGCGGATCCCGCGTTGTGCCCAGGCCGGCAAAACTCGGGTTCTGAAACGGACACCTACAGCCTTGTCGGCGCAGAAACTAGAAACGTCAAGTGAAGGGCGCTCGTGTGGCAGATGCGTTTTATGGCAGGCGGTGGACGACTCCGCCGTTTAGGACGGTTAGTTCGATTTTGGTGGCGATGACTTCCTTCGGCGCGACCGTCATGATGTCGTCGGTCTAGGATGAGGAAGTCGGCTAGTCTGCCTACGGTGGCTCCAGGGGATACTCTGGTATGTTCGGGGCGGCCAGAGGGCCCGGGAATGTCTGTTCGCTCCCCGATCCCAAGTCCTCATTCTCTGACCCGCTGATTTCATTGATGCAGGAATTGAGGTTTACATGACATCCGAGAGTGAGCCCACCACTCCTGCTTCGGTACCGGATGCGCTGGGTAGCTGGGAATGTGCGGAGCTGAAGCTCCGCGCGGACTAAAGTCCGCCTTACTGGAGGTGGCCAAACGTTGCTCTTGCTGACTGAACGGATTGCGCTATTTTAGCGAAATGGGGAAAGTATTTTATCGGCGGCGATTGCCGCATTGGCATCCTCCGGGGAAGGCGCTGTTTCTGACTTGGCGGTTGCATGGGAGTTTGCCGGCTGGCCGGGCGTTTCAGCGGGGTGAGGAGTTTAAGGCTTTTGATCGCCTGTTGGATGGAATGAGTTCAGGCCCGCTATATCTGCGGATGCCGGAAATTGCGGGGATTGTGGCGGGGGAGATTTTACGGTTGGAGGGGATTCAGGTATCGGCTTGGGTGATTTTGCCGAATCATGTGCACTTACTGGCGGAGGCGGTGACTGAAGCGGATGCGGATTGGGCGCGGCATTTGAAGATGATCAAAGGGCGATCGGCACGGCAGGCGAATTTGGTTTTGGGGAGGACGGGACAGCCGTTTTGGCAGGAGGAGTCCTTTGATCGCTGGGTGCGGGATCAAGATGAGTTCGCTAAGGTTCGGCGGTATATTGAACGGAATCCGGTGACGGCAGGGTTGGCCGATTCGCCGGAGGAGTTTCGTTGGTCTAGCGCTTGGCGCGAGCCGGAGTAGGGCGGACTTTAGTCCGCACGGAGCTTTAGCTCCGTCCTGCTGGATGCTGATTACGCCGGTGGCTGTTAATGTGTGGAGCTAAAGTCCGCCCTACTGGCGGTGAACGACTTCGCCGTTTAGGACGGTTAGTTTGATTTTGGTGGCGATGACTTCCTTCGGCGCGACCGTCATGATGTCGCGGTCTAGGATGAGGAAGTCGGCGAGTTTGCCTACGGTGATGGTGCCTTTCTTACTCTCTTTGAACGACGCATACGCGCCGTCGAGCGTAAAGGACTCCAAAGCCCGCGCACGACTCAACACCTGGTCCGGCAAGAAGCCTCCGGGGGGATTTCCGGCGTGGTACTGGCGGGTGAAGGCGGCGTAGAAGCCGAAGATACTCGCGATGACGTCGCATTGGCCGAAGAGGGCGAAGTCCGGCAGGCGGATGACTTGGGCGTGTTCGATGCGGAAGCGCTTGTCATTCTTCCCGGCGATGCCCTTGGCTTTGACAACAAACGCGGGGCGCGGCGCCCGCCGGAGTGCTCCTTACGCCTTTACCGAGCAAGGCGTCGCCATGCTCTCGTCGGTGCTGAATGGTCACCGTGCCGTGCAGGTGAACTTAGGGGAGCGCGAACGGGGGACCCTGGCCTTCCGCGCCTGCTGCCAATACCGCCGGCCCCGACATGGCCGTGTGCTCGAAAGCTGACCGCCGCTTTGTCGGCCGCACCGGCAGCGCCCGGACCTCGGCACGGCCCGGCGGCCACCAGGATCTGGCAAGTGCCGCTGCGGGTCACATGGCCTGGAATTCACGATAACCGCCATGTCCTGTTTGGGTTCCAGCGCGCGCTGGGCACGAAAAGTTGGCCACCCGCGGTAAACTGGAGTTGTCGCTAATCCATGTCCAACCACCGCCAATTCGACACTTTTCGACACTTTCTCAAGGCCCCGGGCCAAACCCCAGCGCACCGACCGCGGAATCGCTAAGTCCCATCCAATCAATCACTCCCCGGTTGGTTTCGTCACCCCGCACCCGATTTAGTCATACCGCAGAGCCACCACGGATCGGGCTGAAGCCCCACTGGCCCTAACTTTGGCGGTCCCGCAGATAGCGGTTGAACCAGTCGACGAAGGCGAACTCGTCGAGGAGCATCGTGCGCCAACCGTGCGCTCCTCCCGCGTGGACCACCACCGGCACGTTGAGCCCCACCTCCTTCGCCCGGGCCTGAAACCGCAGCGACTGTTCCAGCGGCACCAGCGTGTCCGCGTCGCCATGGTAGATCAGCACCGGCGGCATCGCCGGGGTGACGTAGTAGATGGGCGACGTCTCATGTCCAATGCGTTGCCAGGCGACCGGGTTGCCTGCCTCCGGGCCGAATCCGTCGCGGTAGCTGATGGGGGGTCCGCCTTTGCCGTCGTTCTCGGTGGATGGGCCCAGGTTGAGCAGGTCCGTCGGCGGGTAGAAGATCGCCACGGCCTGCACCGCGCTTGACTCGCGATCGACCGGATCCGCCGCGGCCGGATCGCCCGGCGCGCCGCGCGTCGCGAGCATCAGGCTCAAATGGCCGCCCGCACTGCCGCCCGTCGCGCCGAGGCGTTGCGGGTCTACGCCGTATTCCTTCGCGTGATAACGGATGAAGCGCACGCCGCGGTGCATGTCCGTGATGATGTCCATGATGCTGCTCTCGGGGCGCGAAACGTGGCACACGGCGAAGACCGTATAGCCCGCGCGCAGTAGCGGGGCCACCACGATGGCCTTCGTCTGGCCCGCTTTGCTGGAGCGCCAACCGCCGCTCACCATCAGCGCGATGCCCAACCCATTTGGGCGCTTCGGCCGCAGGATGTCGAGCGTCAGGGGCTTGCCGTTGCGTTGGCCGGAGACGATACCGTCCTGGCGGTCGATGTCCGGATGCAGATAGATCCACGCGCCGCCGGCGGCGAGCGCGAGTAACAAGACGAGGCCGAGCAGGACTCGCAGGACGAGCTTCACCTTTAGGCGCACAGGAACGCCTGCGCTTGGGCGGCGGTATAGTCGATGTCGGCTTCCGTGTGCGCGGCCGACATGAAGGCGGCTTCGAACTGGCTCGGCGCCAGATAGACGCCGCGCTGGAGCATCCAGTGGAAGAATTCGCCGAAGCGCTTGGTATCGGCGCGCTTGGCGCTGGCGTAGTCGGTGACCGGGTCCGGCGTGAAGAACCACGTAAACATGGAGCCGACGCGATTCACGGTGATGCCCGCGGGAGCGGTCGCGCAGAGGCGCGCGCTGAGGGCTTCGAGCTTGGTGTAGACCTCGGGATGCGCCTTCAGGTAAGTGAGCATGGCGAGGCCGGCGGAGACGGCCAGCGGATTGCCCGACAACGTGCCGGCCTGATAGATCGGGCCTTCGGGCGCCACGTGCAGCATCACCTCGGCCTTGCCCCCGTAGGCCGCAATCGGCAGTCCGCCGCCGATGATCTTGCCCAGCGCCGTCATATCCGGCGTAATGCCGTAGAGCGACTGCGCACCGCCGTACGAGAGGCGAAAGCCGGTCATCACTTCGTCGAAGATCAAGAGCGCGCCGTGCTTCGTGCAGAGGTCGCGGAGGCCGGCCAGGAATCCCGGCGCGGGTGGGACGCAGCCCATGTTGCCGGCCACTGGTTCCACCATGATGCAGGCGATCTGGTTGGGGTGTTGGACGAAGGCCTGCTCCACCGCGGCAAGGTTGTTGTAGGGCACGGAGATGGTGGTGGCGGCAAAGCTGGCGGGGACGCCGGCCGAGTCCGAGAGGCCGAGCGTCGCCAGGCCGGAGCCGGCCTTTACCAGGAGCGAGTCGACGTGGCCGTGGTAGCAGCCTTCGAACTTGATGGTGAGGTCGCGGCCGGTGAAGCCACGGGCGACGCGCAACGCACTCATCGCGGCTTCGGTGCCGGAGTTCACTAAACGCACCATCTCCATCGACGGGAAGGCGTCGCGCACGGCTTCCGCCAGATGGATTTCGCGCTCCGTGGGCGCGCCGAAGCTGGTGCCAATTTCGAGCACTTCGCGCAACGCCTCGATCACGCAGGCGGGGCGATGGCCGAGGATGAGCGGTCCCCAACTGCCGATGTAGTCGAGGTAGGAGTTGCCGTCCTCGTCGATTAGGCGCGCCCCTTCGCCCTTCGCCATGAAGATGGGCGTACCCCCGACACTGCGAAAGGCGCGGACCGGCGAATTGACGCCACCCGGAATCGACTTACGGGCGCGTTGGAGTAGCTCGGCGGAGCGGGAGAATTGCATGTCCTTCGGATTTTCTCATACCGGTTGGCAAAGCGAAGGCCGAAGGCGCAAAATAGAAGGAGCATGCTTCGCTTCACCCTCGCCCTTGGTTTGGCTCTTTGGTTACCCGCCGCGGAACTAAACTCCCTGCGCTTTAAGCCGCAAAATCTCGATCCGACTTGCAAGCCCTGTGAGGACTTCTACAAATTCGCGGCCGGCGGCTGGAGCGCGGCTAACCCCATTCCCGCCGCCTATCCTCGGTGGTCCAATTTCCAGGCCCTCGCCGAGCGCAACCGCGACTTACTCCGCGAGACCCTGGAAGCGGCCGCCGTGGCCAAGGCCGCGCCCGGCTCCGACGAGCAGAAGATCGGCGATTACTACGCCGCTTGCATGGACGAGAGCAGCATCGAGCGCGCCGGTGCGTCGCCGCTGCTGCCGGATCTCAAGATGATCGACGGCATGAAGAGTAAGCGTGACTTAGTCCGCGTGCTGGCGCACTTACACGCGGGAGGGGCGAACGCGCTATTTAACTTTGGCTCGCAGCCCGACGCGAAGGACTCTTCGCGCATCATGGCCGGCGTCTTTCAAAGCGGCCTCGGCCTGCCGGATCGCGACTTCTATCTGAAGAGCGACGAAAAGAGCGAAAAGACCCGCCAGGAATACTTACAGCACATTGGCCGCATGCTGAAGTTACTCGGCGACAAGGATTCGAGCGCGTCCATCCGCATCTTCGCTTTCGAGAAGTTACTCGCCACGCCGATGATGGAGCGGACCAAGCTGCGTGACCCCAAGGCGACCAATCATCCGCTGCCGGTGGCGGAGTTTGTGAAGTTGATGCCGGGCTTCTCTTGGACCACTTACTGGAAATTGCGCCAGTCCAGCTTCCCAGTGATTAATGCAGGCCAGCCGGAGTACTTGCAGGCGCTCGATAAGTTACTCGACAGCACGCCGCTGCCGGATTTGCAGCTCTATTTGCGCTGGCAGACGGTGCGGAACGCGGCGCCGTATTTGTCGAAGGCCTTTGCCGACGAAGCCTTCAGCATGACGAAGGTGCTTACGGGAGCGAAGGAGCAGTTGCCGCGCTGGAAGCGTTGCGTGCAATCCACGGATGAACAACTGGGTGAGGCGCTGGGCCGGAAATTCGTGGAGAAACACTATCCGCCGAAGGCCAAGCAACGCATGAATGAGCTGATCGATCATCTCTTCGCCGTCCTGCGGGAGGACCTTGGCGCGGCCGACTGGATGTCGCGCGAGACGCGCGCGCAGGCCTTGGCGAAGCTCGATTCGTTCAAGCGCAAAATCGGCCATACCGAGAAATGGCGTGATTATTCGGCCGTGAAGGTGGGCCGCCAGAGTTACTTTGCCAACGCGCTCGAGACGTCGCGTTTCGAGGTGCGTCGCGACGTGAAAAAGATTGGGCAAGCCGTCGACCGCGGCGAGTGGCTGATGACGCCGCCCGAAGTGAACGCCTATTACCATTCGCGGAACATCGAAATCGTTTTTCCTGCTGGCATTTTGCAGCCCCCGTTCTTTGATTTCGAAGCCGACGATGCGCTGAACTACGGTGCGATCGGCGCGGTGATCGGCCACGAGATCATCCACGGCTTCGACGACAGCGGGCGCCAGTTCGATGGCCAAGGCACGCTGCGCGATTGGTGGACGGCGGCCGATGCCAAGAAGTACGAGGATCGCGCGGCGTGCGTCGAGCAGCAGTTCTCGTCTTTCAATGTGCAGGAAGGGTTGAACGTGAACGGCAAGCTGGTGTTGGGCGAGAGCATCGCCGATCTGGGCGGGCTGCGGCTGGCTTACCGGGCTTTGCAGAAGTCGTTAGCTGGCAAGCCGGCGCCCGCAAAGGTGGATGGCTTTACTCCCCAGCAGCGGTTCTTTGTGGGTTGGGCGCAGGTGTGGGCGGCGAATTATCGTCCGGAGTACGAGCGCATCGCCACCATGACGGACCCGCATCCGCTACCGCGCTTCCGGGTGAATGGTCCACTGTCGAATCTACCGGAGTTTCGCGAGGCCTTCGGCTGCCAGGCCAGCGACCCGATGGTGCGCCCGCCGGAGAAACGCTGTCGCGTCTGGTAGGCAAAAAAATCGGGCCCAGAAACTAGTCCTGGGCCCGGGTTTGCCACTTACGCTGGCAACTCTCTAACGGAGGGAAACAGTCGACTCACACACAAACTAGAGTGCCCGTTGCGGGGCACCCTCCACCATCAGCCGGTTGCTGACGGAGAACACTCCCGGCACCTGCATGGCGCGTAGGTAAGCCAGTTGGGCATCGGCGGGGCTCGAAACCACGCCGGCCAACGTGACGTTGCCGTTCTTCACGAGAATGCGAATACTAGGCAGAGCGCCAAGGCCATAACGCTGCAGCGCGGGAAAACCATAGATGCTGCGCAGGGTCGCCAGACGCACACGGTCGTCAAAGGGCGAAAGGGGCAACACCTCAATCTGATTGCTGACGGCCGATACACCGGCCACTCTCTTCACGACGCGCTCGGCGTCGGTTCGTAACGTGGGACGGTTTACTTCGCCGGCCAGAATGACTTTGTCGCCTTCCACCTGGAAGGTGAGGTTGTCGAAGACACCGAGCCACGGCAGCATCACCAGTTCGTGGCGCACGCGCTCGGTAAGGTCCTTCGGCGGCTTGTCGGCGGCGGCGAGAAATACCGGTAGGACTAGTAGCAGGCTGAATCGTTTCATCATAATCTCCTTGCGACACCTGAGCAGATGCAACGGAAAGGAGCTGCGTTTCCACTTACAGCGAATATATTTATTCGCTCATAAGTGAAACCAATGTGGCAGATGTTTCGTAGAGCCCCAGAAACCAAAAAGGGAATCGCCACCGCTTCGCGGTAACGATTCCCTAATTCGGCTCTCCCCCCGGAGACTCGTGGAATGCCTATGCGGCGTCAGCGAACAGCGAGCGCTGCACGGGCACGTTCGACCGGAAGCCATCCAGCGCCTCGGGGTAGCGGCGCAGGAGTTCTTTCGGGACGATGCTGGCCGGGCCCAGCAGGGCCTGCATCTGAAAGGCATTCACTAAAGACTGGGCACGGGCTTCGTTGTTGAAGACGACGAAGACCTGTTTGGCGTGCTGGCCGATGCGCTCAATGCGGTCGGCCCATTCGTTCAATTCGGGTTGCGTGTAGAGGTAGTCGTAGCGGCTGGTGCGTTCGCGCAGACCGGAGGTGTCGCGGAACCAATTGTCGTAGTTGCGGCCGTTCAGCCGGACGTAGCCGATCCCGTTGGTAAGAATCGAGGTTGGCGGCATGGCGCGGCCGTAGCTGGGCTGGTCCAGGTTGCCGAAGCCGATGCGGTAGTCGATCAGGGTGCCCAGGGCTTCGGGGCACATCCAGCTTTCGTGGGCAAACTCGGCGACGAGCGGGTAGCCGTGGAAGGCTTTGCGGAGCTCAATCAGATAGTCCCGGTTGGCGGCGGTGAAGCGGAAGCTCCAAGGGAACTGCATCACCAGGGCCCCCAGACGGCGAGCCGCGCGGAGGGGTTCGAGTCCCGCGCGAAACAAAGCCACAGAGGGCGGATCTAGCTTGTTTTCATGAGTAAAGGAGCGGGCGAGTTTGGCCGTAAAGAGGAAGTCCGGCCGGTGCGAAACCAGCCCCACCCACAGGTGGGCGACCTCGGGCTTAATCGCCTCGCGGAAGGACGAGTTAATCTCGACGGTGTTAAAGAACTTGGACAGGTGAGCGAGCGGGTGAAAACCGCGCGGTTTGGGTGACGGGTAAAAGTGAGTATCCCAGCTGGGGTAAGCCCAACCGGCGGGACCAAGGCGGAGACTAGAGGGGGGTAAGTCGTTCATCGCTTTCTCTTCGCCTTTTCAGGATACGTCTTTTCTTCGCCTTTTGTCAAGAAGAAAAGGCGAAGAAGATTATCTAATGGAGTATTCTCCGCCTGCGACCTTGGGGAGCTTGTCACGCGTCATGATGCTTCATGATAAAGTCGAATTGTGTTAAGAGAGAAGTTTGCCACCCAAGTGAATTCCGCCACGCTGGCGGAGGTTCGCGCTCTCGCTCAGAGCGAAGGCCGCCAAATTCAGGCGTTGGTGGATGAGGCGCTTTCGGACTTGGTTCAAAAGCGGAAAGGCGCCCGTCCGCGCCAGCATGTGATGGACGCCTACCTGGCCAGTCACGAAAAATACGCTGAGCTTTACCAGAAGCTCGCCAAGTGAGCGACTACCTCACCCTGCCCGACGTCCTGGCCATGCATGCGGATCAGATTGAACGCTACGGCGGTTCTCACGGCCTGCGTGATCCGGGTTTGCTCGAGTCGGCGCTCTTTCGTCCACAAACGGGTTACTACGAAGACTTGGTGGAAGAAGCAGCAGCGCTTTGGGAAAGCCTGGCGCAAAACCATCCGTTCATTGACGACAACAAACGAACCGCCTTCGCCGCCACCTATACGTTCCTAGCGATCAACGGCGCCTATCTCACTGCTCCGCCCGGGGATGCATACGCCTTTATCGCGGGACTGTACGAGGCCGGAAACTTTCGTTTCGAAAACCTGGTCCCGTGGCTGCGCGGCAACCTTCGTTTCGATACCGAGTAAATCACTTGGGACGATTTACGAGGAGTGAGACCAAGTATGCCTGCGCGATCCGCTCCGCCCGGATGGATGGCCAACCCTGGAAGACTCGCTCCGCCCGTTTCACCTGCACGAGCGCGTCGCAGGGTTCAGTTCTTCCGTGATGCCCGGCCCAGCGCGGCGCGCAAAGCAACGTTGCCCTCGAAGCCTCGGGCGACGGAACGGGCTTTGGACAGGAAAGGCTTTCGATTACGTCTCGCTAGGAAGACCAAGGATGCTCTCGACGTCCCTGGCGGCGTGAAGAACGCGAATGATCTGCACGGGACTGGTTTCGAAGCGGTAGACGATCAGATAGGAGTAGGCCAGCACAAACCGGTGCCTCCGGTCCGCCAGATCCGCACGGAAATGGCCAGTGCCCGGGGCCTTGGCCACACGCTGGATGGCCTTCTCAATTGCGGCCACCACCCGGTCGGCGGCGGTTGTGTTGTCAGCGGCAATGTATTCCCAGATGTCATCAATATCCTGCGCGGCACGCGGCGTGAGGACAAAGGGCGTCATCGCTTCATTTGTGTCTTGCGCTCGGCGCTGCGCGTGCGGATCTTCTCGAAAACCTCTGGCCCGTTTACCAACTCACCCCGATCGGCTTGTTCGCCACCCAGCGCGATTTCGCGGCGGAGTTCGGCGAGCCGCGATTGCTTCAGGTCTTCCCGCTCCTTGAGCAAGCGCAAACCTTCCCGCAAGACCTCGCTCTGGGTCTGGTAGTAGCCGCTCTTTAGCAGTCCGGCGACGAAGTCATCAAAGGCGGGACCGAGATGGACGTTCACTCTCTCAGATTACCGGGCATAACAACAGTTGTCAATTGTTGACAGCTACGAGGCGCGGAATGAAACACCGCGTAGCACGCCGCCGACACGGCCCTTCGAAGCAGATCGTCGTGAAGGCACGCTGTTTGGTGTGGGGCCGAATTACCTGGTGATGGAGCTGATTGAGGGTCCGACGCTGGGGGATCGGATTCATGAGGGCGCTATTCCGCTGGAAGAGGCGCTGGGCATTGCGCGGCAGATTGCGGACGCGCTGGAAGCGGCTCACGAAAAGGGCATCGTGCATCGGGATCTGAAGCCGGGGAATGTGAAGATCCGTCCGGATGGTTCGGTGAAGGTGCTGGATTTTGGGCTGGCTAAGGATGTGTTCAGCGAGAGTCAGATCTCCGGCGATTCTCCGACTCTAATGCACCTGCCGACGCAGATGGGTTTGATTCTGGGGACGGCGGCGTATATGGCTCCGGAGCAGGCCCGGGGCAAGGTGGTGGATAAGCGCGCGGATATCTGGTCGTTCGGCGTGGTACTGCACGAGATGCTGACGGGCAAGCGTTTGTTTGAGGGCGAGGATCTTACCGAAACTTTGGCTTCGGTGGTGAAGTCGGAGCCGGATTTGTCGCCCGTGCCGTTGCAGGTGAAGCGACTGCTGGCGAAGTGTCTGCAGAGAGCCCAAGAAGCGGTTGCGGGATATTGGGGATGTTTGGGAACTGCTGGAAAGTGGCGGGACTGCCAGTCCCGTGCAGACAGCCAGTTTGCCCCACAAGGGTTGGATTGTGGCGGCACTGGTGATCGGTCTGGTAGTGGCCGCCACCGCCATGCTCCTGCTGCGGCCCGCTCCACCCGTTGCCGTCGCCAGCCACTTCAACGTGCCATCCGCCCCAGGCGCCATGCTGTCCGTCAGTCCTGACGGACAGTGGCTTCTCCTGTGGAGGCCCGGCGGGTTCTGGTTGCGCCCGCTGGACAGTCCCAATTGGCAGAAGGTTGCCGGAACGGAAGCTGCCCGTTCACTACCGGTGTTTTGGTCGCCCGACTCCGCGGCGTTTGGCTTCGTGTCGGCCGGACGGCTGCGGCTCGCTTTCCTCGACAACTCTCCTCCCCGCGACCTGGTGGAACTTCAGAGTTTTCTGGGCGCATCCTGGCGCGGGACCCGCGATGACGGCACCATCCTGCTGGCCGACAAAGGAAAGCTCCAGACACTCGATTTGCGCACCGGCAAAGTCCGCGACCTCACGCTGGCCTTCAAAGCCGGCTCCCCCCCACCGATCCCGTGTTCCTGCCCGAAGGGGACGGCTTTGTCTTCCTCCAGGGCCTCGGCGACGGCAAGCGTCTGTATTGTTCGGCGCTCAACTCCTCCGCTGTCGAGATTCCCTTCCTCACCACCCACGGGGTCCAATTCGCGAAGCATCCCGCCACCGGCAAGTGGCATGTCTTCTACCTCCCCGGGGAACCCGAACTGCGAAGCAGCCGGAGCCTCCGCACGGCGCAGATAGACCCCAAAACCGGTAGTCTGCTCTCTGCTCCTCAGAAGTTGCTCCAGGGCATCTCAACCGCTCCCAGCACCCCGCCTCTTGCCCGGTTTTCCGTCGGTGGCCGCGGGGTCCTGGCGTGGAGGTACGCTGCAGCCAATCTTCCGATTTGGCGCATGTCCTGGACAGACCTTACTGGCAAGCTGCTCACCAGAGTCTCGGATACCCGCAACTACACGTCCCCGGGCGCTCTCTCCGGACGAAGCCCGGATCGCGGTTCAGGTGGATGATCCGGATGGGCATATCTGGATCCTCGACAGCAAGACTGGCCTCGGAGGCCGTCTGTCGACTTCGCCGGAGCCGGAAACCTTTCCGCGTTGGGCGCCGGATGGCAAATCCCTCTTTTATGTAGCCCGCACAGCCAGCGCCTTTGAGATCAGACGCTCCGTCCCTGGCGATGGGCTCAAGCCGGAAGTCCTCTGGCGATCCGAATCGCTCGATGAGGCGCCCCCGATACTCTCCGGAGTTTCCCCGGACGGCTGCTGCCTGTTGGTGACGCGCCTCAATGACTCGCTCTACCGTCTTGACCTCAGAAGCACGCAGCCCGCGAAAATGGAAATTGTGGAGGAATCCCATCGTCCTGGATATGCCTCGCTGTCCCCCGATGGCCGCTCCCTGGTGCGGGTGATCGTGAACGAAGGGCTCACTCTGAGGGGTTATCCCCTCACCGCCGAGCCCGTAAAACGCTTCGCGCGCGGGGCCGAAACTCTTGACAAGCCCTTTTTCAGCGCCGACGGCCGCGCGCTCTACAGCTTTCTCCAGGGGAGCCTGGTGATGTTCCCGCTCTCCCCCGACCGAAGCATCGGCGAGCCAGTTTTCCTGCGCCCCTGGCTGTCCACCACCCGCGCCGGCGCCGAGGGGGGCGTCGCTTCGCGCGACGGCAAGCGCCTGCTCCTGATCGAAACCGATCAGGACGAGATCCTCAACCCCCAGGTCCTCACCGACTGGACAACTCTACTCCCCAAATAGCCATGCACCCAAATCCATGGCTCACAATAAGGATCATCAGGAGACCCGGCGACGGTGGCATGAGCGCCGGTGGGAAAATAGGTTCCAGTGGACCTGAAGATCGGCGATAAACTCGGCAACCGCTACCAACTTCTTTCGAAGCTGGGCGAAGGTGGCATGGGCGAGGTTTGGAAGGCTCGCGATACGGAACTGGATCGCGACGTTGCGCTGAAGGTTTCGAAGGCTGAGTTTACGGCGCGGTTCAAGCAGGAAGCGCGGGCGATGGCGGCGTTTAATCACCCGAACATCTGCCATATCCACGACGTCGGGCCGAACTACATCGTCATGGAGTTCATCGATGGCGTTTCCCTCACGGGCCCGCTCCCGGTGGAGAAAGCAGTCGCGCAGGCGGGATTGATTCTCGACGCGCTCGACGCCGCGCACCGGAAGGGCTTTACGCATCGGGATCTGAAGCCGGCGAACGTGATGGTGCCGAAGAGCGGGGTCTTGAAACTCCTCGACTTCGGCCTGGCGAAACAGCAGCCGACGGGGCTTGGTCCGGACGACGTCACGATCCAGGCGGCCATGACGGCGCCGGGACAGATCACCGGGACGTTGCAATACATGTCGCCGGAGCAGTTGAACGGCAAAGACGCCGACGCCCGCAGCGACATCTTCGCGTTCGGCTGTGTGCTGTACGAAATGCTGAGCGGTAAGAAGGCGTTCGGAGGTTCGACCGCGGCCAGCGTGATCGCGGCGATCATGGAGCGCGAGCCGGAACCGCTGACGACTGCGCCGCCTCTGGATCGCGTGATCCGCAAGTGCCTCGCCAAAGATCCTGACGATCGCTTCCAGACGGCGCGGGACGCTAAGACAGCGATGCTTTGGGCCATGGAGACAACGGTTGCTGCGTCGCCGTTGCCCCCGCGCCTCAAGTGGCTATGGCCGGGTGTTGCCGCGCTGTTTGCGCTGGTGGCGGCTGTGGCACTGTGGGCCTGGGCAGGACGAGCCCCCCTCCAAACGGCTCCCACGAGCCTGTCGGTAGTGGTGCCGGCCCAAAGTCCCGTTGTCATTCCCGGGACCCCCACGCGATCCCTGGCAATCTCGCCGGATGGAACTCAACTCGTATACGTGGCGGGGGTTGCCGCCACCCAGGGTGGCCAGCCTGGGCTGGACGCGCAGGTGCACTTGCAACTGCGGCGCTTAGACTCCCTCGAAGTGCGCGATCTCCCCGGGACTGAGGGAGCCAGGCAGCCATTTTTCTCGCCCGATGGCAGTTGGGTCGCTTTTTTCGCCGGCAGTGACCTTAAAAAAATCTCCCTGTCCGGGGGGAACACCGTGACTTTGGCGGAGAAAGCTGTGAATGGGTCGACGGACGCCTTCGGCGTTTGGTCTGAAGACAACACCATCCTCTTTAGCACAAATGGTACTGGTCTTTACCGGGTGTCAGCGGAGAGTGGCGCCGTTACGCCGCTCACAACGCGCGATGCGGCGCGGGGTGAGCGGTCTCATGGTCAACCCGCGCTGGTGCCCGGCAGCCGCGCGGTGCTTTTCGCCGTCGGCATTGGCGGCACCACGAACCGAGTCGAGGCTGTATGGCCCGATTCCGGGAAGCGCACTGTGGTGCTTGAAAACGCCCGCGACCCCTTCGCCCTGAGCAGCGGGCATCTCATTTTCCAACGGAACGGAGAAATCTTCATCGCTCCTTTCGACACCGGGAGCCTGACCGTTACCGGCCCTTCGGTTCCCCTCGGAGAGCAGATTCGTTACGACCGCCCGGCCACCCCCCTCGCCCTTCCGGAGATCGCAATTTCCCGTAATGGCACGTTCGCGTACCTGCCTGCCGTAGATACTGCGGGAACACTTGGCCTGGTTGGCCGGGACGGGACGTTCCGGCCACTGGCACTACCGCCCGCCAACGTCGACAAGCCACGCGGTTCTCCCGATGGCCGCTCCATCGCTTATCTCGTGAATAACGAAGTGTACGTTTATGATCTGGAGCGAGGGAGTACCGTGAAGCGCACCCAGGACGGTCGCGACCGAGGGATAGCGTGGCATCCCGACAGCCGTTCGCTGACCACCTTCTCCAGCAGGAACAACGTCACCGGGGTCTTTCTCCGGAAGCCGGATGGCGGCGAGCAAGTGCTGATTCCTATGCAGCGTGGTGTGCAGTTTCTTAGGAATTTTGCCTGGTCACCCGACGGCAGGCGGTTTGCTTACACGGTTCAGAATGGTAGCGAGACGCATATCTGGATACTCACGCCGGGTGAGAACCCGCCCAACCAGGCGTTTATTCAGGGCCAGGCGAAAAATCCCAGGTTCTCACCTGACGGCAAATGGCTGGCGTATGACTCCCGTGAATCCGGACGAAACGAGGTGTACCTCCAGCAGTATCCTCAGGGCGAGCGCCTCGAGGTTTCCACCGGGGGCGGAGACGGTCCGGTCTGGCGGAGTGACGGCAAAGAGCTTTTCTTCCACGGCTACGCTCTGGATGGAAGCAGCGGCGGCTCGCAAAAGAAGGCGATGGCTGCGAGCGTGACGCCGAACGGAGCGTCACTCCGGTTGGGGAAGCCTGTGCCCCTGTTCGACCTGCGTACGAAGGGCCCGGCAGGCGAGGAGTGGCAGTATGCGGGCAACAACAGCAACGGCGGCCAGGACTACGATATTCTCCCGGATGGACGTTTTGTCATGGTCCGCAGTGCAGCCCTGGCGGACATTCGTGAGATCGTCGTGGTACAGAATTGGTTTGAGGCGCTGAAGCGCCGCGCGCCCGTGAGATAAAGGGTGCCGCAGACAGCAATGGAACCACTGAAACCCGGCGATAAATTCGTCGACCGCTATCAGCTTCTTTCGAAGCTGGGCGAAGGCGGCATGGGCGAGGTTTGGAAGGCTCGCGATACGGAACTCGACCGCGATGTCGCGCTGAAGGTGTCGAAGGCGGAGTTCACGGCGCGGTTCAAGCAGGAAGCGCGGGCGATGGCCGCGTTCAATCACCCGAATATCTGCCATATCCACAATGTTGGACCGAACTACATCGTGATGGAGTTCATCGACGGCGTTCCGCTGACCGGGCCGCTGCCGGTGGAGAAGGCCGTCGCGCAGGCGGGATTGATCCTCGATGCCCTGGATGCCGCGCACCGGAAGGGCTTTACGCATCGGGATCTGAAGCCCGCGAACGTGATGGTGCCGAAGAGCGGGGTCTTGAAACTCCTCGACTTCGGCCTGGCGAAACAGCAGCCGACGGGGCTTGGTCCGGACGACGTCACGATCCAGGCGGCCATAACGGCGCAGGGGCAGATCACCGGCACCCTGCAATATATGTCCCCGGAACAGTTGAATGGCAAGGAAGCCGACGCACGGAGCGATATCTTTGCCTTCGGCTGCGTGTTGTACCGCGCGACGCGGCCCGCCGCACTCAAACCGCTAGTCCGCCTGGATGTCGATCTGGGGCCGGACGTGTCGCTCGGCCGCTCCGTACCGATCCTCTCTCCCGACGGGGCGCGGATTGCCTGGATTTCGCGGAACAAGCTCTTCACTCGCAGGCTGGACCAGCCCTCCGCCGCCGAACTGGCCGGTACGGAAGGGGCGTCCCTTCCCTTTTTCTCGCCGGACGGAGAGTGGTTGGCGTTCTTCGCCTCGGGAAAGCTGAAGAAGATTTCCGTGGCGGGCGGTGCCGCCGTGGACCTTTCCGACGCTGGGCGGGTGGCCTCAGCCGGCGGTAGTTGGGGCGAGGACGGGAACATCATCGCGGCGCTTGGCGGATTGTCGGCACTGACGCGGATCCCCTCCGCGGGGGGAGCGCGCACACCGGTGACAAACAAGGCGCCAGGTGAGGCCGCGCACCGCTCGCCGCAGATTTTGCCGGGAGGCAAAGCGGTCCTGTTCACTTCGTTTACCGGGACAGCACTCGATATGGCCAATCCAGCTAATGGCAATATTGAAGTAGTTTCCCTGGCGGACCAGCGCCGGACGACGCTGGTCCACGGAGGCACTTTTGGCAGATACCTTCCTGCGTCGGACGAGACGGGGTACCTGGTCTACCTCAACGGAGGGACCCTGTTTGCCGTGCCGTTCGATCCCGGTAAGCTGGAGGTGCACGGAACCCCGACTCCGGTGCTGCAGGATGTCGCACGGTTCGATTTTGCCCGAAACGGAACACTGGTATACATCGGGACCGGACAGGCGCAAGGAACTCTGGTCACTGTGCAATGGCTGGACGCCGCCGGCAAGACCGAGCCACTGCTGGCTAAGCCAGGCCTCTACCGTTACCCACGCTTATCGCCGGACGGTCAGCGCCTGGCACTGTTTAACGGGCAAGACCTGTCTGTTTATGAAGCCCGGCGCGACACCATGACGCGTTTGGCTTCCGCCGGGCCTGCCATGGCGTGGAGTCCCGACGGCCGCTACCTTGCGATTGGCGGCGACAGAAACATCTCTTATCTCCGCTCCGACGGGGCCGGCCAGCCCCAACGGCTGTTGGAGCTGGCTAACGCTTCGTCTCCATATTGCTTTACGCCCGATGGAACGCGGCTCGCATACACGGGCCAGGTTTCGACGGTAAAACCGTATGGTGTTTCGACGGTAAGAATCGAAAGCGACGCCTCGGGACTGCGGGCCGGAAAGCCCGAGAACTTCCTGCAAACTCCGGCGGACGAGTTCGGTCCCGCCTTCTCTCCAGATGGCCGCTGGCTGGCCTATTCTTCGAACGAGTCGGGGAAGTATGAGGTTTACGTGCGCGCCTTCCCGGACAAGGGGGGAAAGTGGCAGATCTCGAACGCGGGAGGCGGCAGTCCGGTCTGGTCGCGCAACGGGCACGAACTGTTGTTCCGAAACGAGGACAACCGGATTATGGTGGCCACATACAGTGCGAAGACGGATTCCTTTGTTCCGGAAAAGCCGCGCCTGTGGTCCGACAAACGGCTCGCCGACCTCGGTCCAACCCGCGGCACCAACTTCGATCTGGCACCGGACGGAAAACGGGTCGCCGCGCTTGTGCCGGTGGAAACGCCGCAGCAGAGCCACGTGACCTTCCTGCTGAACTTCGCCGACGAACTGCAACGGAAAGTGCCGGCCGGGAAATAGCGTTACGCGCGGTCGCGTCGAACCGAATCGGGTGCGGCATGAGATCTATCGCGCAGGATTTCATGGCCTGACTGGTTTCATGGCCTGACTGGCACCCCGAAAAGCTCTAGGTCCGGGTGCCGGTCGTTTCATGGAAAAGTGACCGTACCGCGAAAAGGGGTACGTGAGTGCGCAAGCTGGGGTATTCGGCCGGAAGGCCGTGGGTAGGGCGACAAGTTTTCTGGGTGACTTAGGGGAGCTTGAGCGGTAGGCGACGGGGCAAGAGCGGGTGAGGTCCAACCCTCACGAAAGAACCTCAGATTACCCCGCCCGGTTCCCCGCTGACTGGGCTCCCCCCGGACTGCCGCCACCCGCGAACCCGGTTATACACGGTAACCCACCATCGTAGTGACCCGCGCAATGCGCCGCCGCGCTGGACCATTTGTACTTCCGCGCCAAACCGGCTCGCACCGGTAGAGTCGAGGAAAGGCGCGGTGCGCGGAGCGCCCGTTTCCTTTCCCCGCTCATCAAACCGGACTTGCGGATTTCCCGCATCCGGCTTTCCGACAGTCTTCCCGACAGGCTCACGCCAGCGGTGGCCGGCGCCGCAGTTTTACCCCCAGCGGCCCGAAAATGTATTCTTTCGGAAACCGCCGCGTGGCTCCTTGGCGGACCTTATGGCGCCGCCGCAGGAAATGCCGCACCCGCTCCTCAACGTGGTGGTTTACCAGTCCGTAGGCCTTCGCCAAACTCCCGTATCCGAAATACTCCCGTATCCGAAATATTGCGACCAACCTTGCAGTAAGCTGTTTAGTTGGTCACGCACCTCGCCTTGCCTGAAGTCAGGGTCCTTTGCTCCGTGAACGTTACTCCACTTCCTCGCTCTTACGACCCTGTCCGAGACCCCAGCCCGCTCGCCGTGCTTTCCACGACTTACTACGCCGGCTGGGGCGTCCCTCTTTTACGTTGCTACCCTTTGTTGACATGCCGTGCTCACTACCCCGGTGGATCGATAAGGTGCTTTCGGGTGATGAAATGGTGCGCTCCCGCACCGGGCTTCTTCCCCTATCGCGCTGGCCTTCCCTTAAAACCGCTCGGTCGGCATCCACATCTTACGTTTCGAGGCCTGCTCAAGCTTCACTCACGTTACGGCCTACCAACTCGCTCACCTATCCTGAAAGACAGGCTTTGTCACGAGGCTTCGACCAAGCCCGTTACCGGACTCAGCCGCTCGCTAGCTTCCCGGGCATACCCGACGACCTCCTGGTGCGGGTCTCTCACCCGCGGGGTTTCAACGCGCCGAGGCGCACGGTTGTTCTCCAAGTACCGCAGGAACAACTTAAAGCTCGCCCCCTCAAGCAGTTCCGCGTCAAACCGGGGACACCAATTCACGGGCCCCGCCCGGAAGTAGGCCATCAACATCAACCTCGGCCGCCCCGCCGACTGGGAGCCGCCCACCGGCGCCTAATCATCGCGGACGTGCCAGTGAGAGGTTGGCTTTCGAGATACGGCGCGTCCAACCGAGCGCGCGTGAGGATCAATAATTCCAGGTGGTCCCTGCCAGCCCCCTGATTTGCTGGACATGATGCTGCTTGTTAGGATTGAGTTGTGGATCGTCTCGAAGATAACCAACGCGATGATGCGGCGGTGTTACTGAATTGATCCGTCAATGAATCAGAGTGAATCGAATGGTTGGGACGAATCCGCTGGGGCATGGATCGCCTCGCTGGGCGACGATGGCGACTTCGGACGCCAGTTCGTGCTCGACGCGCCGATGCTCGCCCGGGTGCGGGGCCGCGGCTTTCGCACCGCGCTCGACCTGGGCTGCGGCGAGGGCCGCTTCTGCCGCCTGATCCAGCCCGAAGGCATCGCCACCATCGGCGTCGATCCTACGCAAGCCCTGCTCACGCGCGCGCGGGAGCTCGACCCGCACGGCGACTACCGGCTGGGACGCGCCGAGGACCTGGACTTGCCTCCCGCGTCAGTGGACTTGGTGGTGAGCTACTTGAGCCTGATCGACATTCCCGATCTCGCCGCGGCGACGGCCCGCATCGTGTCCGTGCTGCGGCCCGGCGGCACCTTCCTGATCGCGAATCTGACGAGCTTCAACACCGCCGCCCCGCCCGGCGGCTGGATGACGGATCGCCATGGCCAGCAGCGTTTCTGTATTGACCATTACCTCGAGGAGCGCGCCACCTGGGTCGCCTGGCGCGGCATCCGCATTCAGAATTGGCACCGGCCATTGAGCACGTACATGTCGCTCTTTCTCGCGCAAGGCCTGGAGCTGCGGCACTTCGCCGAGCCGCCCCCTACGGGCGGCGACCCGCGCAAGGCGGATCGCTATCGCCGCGTGCCCTTCTTTCAAATCATGGAGTGGGAGAAGCCGGGCTAGAGCTTCCAGGGCTTGCGCATGGGGCGCGAGAGCATCTCGTTGGCGCGCGTGTCGTTCTGCACCTGCTCGGTCTCCGGATCCCAACGCAAATCGCGGCCCAGCCGCAGGCTGATGTTGCCCAAGTGCGCGATGGTGATGGACCGGTGTGCCTGCTCAATCGGCGCCACGGGCGGATTGCGCGACAGCACACAGTCAATAAAGTTGCGCGTGTGATTCGTGCTCCGGTAGAGCCGGATCTCTTTCTCCGATGGCTCGTAATCGAGCAGCGAGAGCGGCGTCGCTTCGATGGCGCCGCGGTTCACCCAGACGCTGCCGTCGCTACCCAGAAACGTGACGCCGCCGCGGACGCGGCTCGAATAGACCATGCGCACGCCGCTCGCGTAGATCGCCTCGAAGTGAAAATCGGTGGCGGTGTTCCAAAGCTTCTCCTGGGCCCAAGTCGCTTGCCCGCCGCGAATCGCAATCGGGCCGCTGAGTTCGGTGCCCATGCCCCATTGCGCGATGTCCGGATGGTGACCGCCCCAATCGGTGATCTGGCCGCCGGAGTAGTCGAGAATCCAGCGGAAATTCACGTGGCAACGGCCGGGCGCATAGGGGGCGTCGGGCGCAGGCCCTAGCCACATATCGTAGTTGAAGCCTTCGGGAATGGGCTCCGGGTCCTGCCGGTCACCCGTCTTGCCGAAGTCCGGCGTGCCGCCGGGCAGGCCGCAGAGCACGGTATGCAGCTTGCCGATGCCGCCATTGCGGACGATCTCACAGGCCTTGCGGAAGCGAACATCGGAACGCTGCTGGCTGCCGCACTGGAAGATGCGTTTGTGGTCCTTCACGGCGTCGGCCATGGCCCGCCCTTCGGCGACGGTTAGAGCGAGCGGCTTCTCGCCGTAGATGTCCTTGCCAGCGCGGGCAGCTTGGATGGTCGGAATGGAGTGCCAGTGGTCCGGTAAGGCGATCAGCACGGCGTCGATGTCGGTGCGGCGCAGCACGTCGCGGTAGTCCTCATAGGCGGCGCAACCCTTGTAGACGCCGCTGCGCTTCTCGCGCCCGTAATGCCAGTCGACGAGATTGCGCGCGGGTTCGCGGCCAGCGACGGCGCCATCCCAATAGCCGGGCGACTGCTTATTGACGTCGCACACCGCCACCACCTGCACGCGCTCGTCGCGCAGGAAGTTCTTCATATCGCCGGTACCCTGGTTACCAGTGCCGATTACGCCGACGGTGACGCGCCGGCTGGGCGCCACGTTGTCCTGTAGGCCGAGGGCCGCGGCGGGCACAAATGCCGGAGCCAGAGTCTTGAGTGCATCACGACGTCGCATACCGACGATTCTACGGCTTTACGACGCTGCCGTCCATGGCGCGGTCCAGCGGATAGGCGCCGCCCTGCGCCACGGGCCGGAAGGGATACTTCGCGGCAAGCGCTTCGTCGATGTCGATCCCGAGCCCGGGCTGGCCATTGCCGTAAAGATAGCCTTTGCGCACGGTCGCGGTGCCGGGCATCATGTCGTAGACCGAGGCCGGGAAGTGATTCTCTTCCTGAATGCCGAAGCCGGGGCTCGAGATGTCGACATGATAAGCAGCGAGTTGATTCACCGGATCGTTCTCGCCGCCCTCCTGAAAGGCCGTCTTCACGCCGTAGACTTCGCACATCGTGGCCAGCTTCTTGGCGGGCGTGATGCCGCCAATGCCGGAGACGCGGCAACGCGCGTAATCGATCAGGCGTTCGGCGATCAGCGGCATGTACTCGAAGGGATGCGTGAAGAGTTCACCCACCGCCTGCGGCGTCGTGCAGACTTGGCGAATCTGGCGGTACCAGGCGAGTTGCTCCGGCGGCAGGACGTCCTCCACGAAGAGCATCTGATAGGGCTGCATGCGGCGGCAGAACTCGGCGGCGTTGATCCCGGAGAGATGCGAGTGGACGTCGTGGCAGAGCTTCGGCTCCGGGCCGACCTTGGCCCGCACCTGACCAAACATCTTCGGCACCTGCTCGACATAGAGCTCTTCGTCGAAAGCCGGAATGTTCCGCGCACCCTCCGGCCGCGAGCCAATACCGGCGCCGATGAAGCCACCGCCACCGTAGGAGCCGAACTGCACGCGGATATGCCGATAGCCGCTGGCCATGCTCTTCAGCACGGCGTCGCTGGCCTGTTCGGCGTCCTTGCCCCCAACGTGGTCGTAACACGGAACGGCGTCGCGCACTTTGCCGCCGAGTAACTCATAAACGGGCATACCCGCGCGTTTGCCCTTGATGTCCCACAAGGCCATGTCCATCGCGCTGAGGACGTTGTTATTCACGGGACCATTGCGCCAGTAGGTGCGCAGATGCGCGCTCTGCCAAAGGTCTTCGATTTGGCTGGGGTCCTTGCCGATCAGCCACGGCTTCAGATGCTGCTCAAGCGCAGTGATGACGGCTTGCGTCTGGAAGTTGTTGCAGGCGGAGCCAATGCCGTAGAGTCCCGGTTCGGAGGTAAGAATCTTGAGGAAGACCCAACGGTAATTGGCACCGCCGCTGGTGGTGATAACTTTGACGTCTTTGATGGTGAGGGGCGGGAGTCCGGCAGCGAGCGCGGGCGTGGCGAGGAGGGTTTTGGCGAAATTGCGGCGATTCATCGCCAATATCATATACGGTAGGGCGGGCTCCCTAGCCCGCCCAAGTTAGAACTCTAGAACTACTTCGCGCCCGGGACCTTCTTGGCGGGCGGCGCAGCTGCAGGCGCGGCGGGCTTGGCGGCGGGGGCGGCGGCAGGGGCCGGGGCCATCGTCGACGGCGAGCTGCTGTCGTAGAGCTTGATGATGTCGGCCGTGATGTCGACGCCGTTGGCGGCCCACAGGACCGGCGAAGTCTGCTGGTTGCTCACGTCAAGAATCAGCGTGAAGCCGTTGTCGCGCGAGTACTTGTCGAGCACCTGCATGATGCGTCCGCCGAGCTCGTTCAGCAGCTTGTTCTGCTCCTGCTGGCTTTCGGCTTCGGCGTCCTCGGCCATGCGCTGCAGGCTCTTCTTGTTTTGCTCGATATCGGTGGCGAGCTTGCGCAGCGTGTCGGCGCTGGCGGTGTTGGCGCTCTTGCGCTGCTGGTCTTCCATCTGGGCGATTTGCGCCTGTTTGGCTTCCAGTTCCTTCCGCTTCGGCTCAATCTTAGTCTGCAACTGCTGTACGGCCTTCTGGCCGTCCTTGGTGCCGATGATGGCTTGCTGGATGCTGACGGTGCCCACCTTGGCCGCGGGCGCCTGGGCGAAAGCCGCGAGCGATCCCAGGCAGCACAGGGCCACGGGCAAACGGAATACTTGCAATTTCACAGTGAATCTCCTCATTAATCTTAGAACGTCCGGCTGATCGTGAAACGGAACGTGCGCGCGCGCTCAAAGAAGGGAGAGGCGCGGCCGAAGAGCGCCACCGACTGCAGGAAGGTGGCTTGGTTCGGGAAGAAGCTCCGGTCGGCAACGATCGGGGGCTGCAAAAACGTTTCCGTGCGCAGCGGGTTATAGGCCCAATAGAACCGGAATGGCGCATTCACCACCGGCATCATGATCTGCATTTCGAGTCCCGTGGACATCCTGACCTTCTGGGTCGCTTCGGCCACGGGAATCTGGCGCTGGAAGCCCGCTTGCGGGAACAGCGCATTCAACTCATCCACCCGGCTACGGTTCAGGTTGAGCTGGCCCGCGTTGGTTACCCGGTTGACTCCGGTATCGATAAAGGCCGCCAGCACGACGGGGCCAAAAATCGGGATGCGATATTCGAGATTGTTGAGTAACTGCGTATCGCCACCAATAAACGTAAGTTGGTAAGTGGGGATGCGCAAGGTAACCGGAACCGTAACTTCGTTCCCGTTTTCGATTACGCGCTGCGTACGGGCTGACCCGTCCGCGTTCAACACATTTACCGTGCCTTCGGACGGCAGGTAAGCAAACGGGCTGATGCTCCAAATATCGAAGCCGCGAATATCGTTTTCGCCACCCATGTAGAAGCGGGAGAACGGCGGCGCCGCGCGGCCACCGTAGCCGGCAATGTAGCGGCCCAGGAAGCGCGTGCCGATCACATGCCCCTTCTTGAAACCCGCACGGAAATACTTGATTTCCGCCGTCGGCGCGATTTCGTTCACGTTGCCGCCCAGGAAGCTACCCGCGAACTGCGCGGAAAGGAAGATACTCTTACCGCGCGACGGCGTGATCGGGTGGTCCACCGTGTTGTAGGTATAAGAAGGCGTAATTGCGCTGGACTTGATACCCGACAGCGTGTTCGGGCCATCCAAACCCTGGAAGTTAATAAACCGGAAATACGTACTCGCCGACTCGCTCTGCGTGCGGATGCTGTTCACGTTGTACGCATAAGTCATCGTCAGACGGGCAAAGCTGCGCTTCAGCAAGGTACTTGCGAAAGTGGTAAAGCCGTAACCGTTCGAGACGTAGTTCAAAAGATTGCTCTGCCCCAAGGACTGGAAGTACGGCAGTAAGTTACGGCCGGAAAGCAGCGAAACTTCGCGGCCCTGGTCATAGTTAAAGCGCTGCGTCGACACCGTGAAGCCGACTTGAATCGGTTTATCCAGGAAGTACGGTTCGGTGAAGCCAAAGCTCACACTACGGATACGGTCGCCGATTTGTGAGTCGAGCGAGAGCGTCTCGCCCAGACCCAGGAAGTTATTCGTCGAATAGCCGAAGCTGACAAAGCTACCGGCGATGCCGGACACGCCACCCGAAAGCTGCACGGAGTTCTTGCCGCGTTCCTTCACCTTGAGCGTAACATCAACGGTGTTGTTCTTGGTGTCACGCGTAATCGTCGCCGACTCCTGCTCCTTCAAGACTTCGAAGTAGCCCAATTGATTCAGGCGCAGTAACGAGATCTCCCAGAGGCGCGAGTTAAACAAATCGCCCTCGTCGATCAACACTTCGCGGCGGATGACCTTGTCACGGGTAGTGGTGTTGCCGGCGAAGTCCAGCCGGCGGACGAAGAACTGCTTGCCTTCGTCAACGCTCAGCGACAGGTCGATCTTGTCGGAATTCGGTTGCGGCTCAAAGCCTGGCTCCGGCACCATGTCCAGGAAGCCGAATTCGCCGTAAAGCTTGCGCAGTTGCTCCAAGCCCTTCTGCAATTTCTGCGTCGAGAAGACGTCGCCTTCACCCATGCCGAACACCGGACGGAAAAGCGACTCGGGGGTGCGGAAGAATTTGACGCCGGCGAAATTGATCTTATTCAGGCGATACTTGCGGCCCTCTTCCACGGTGACGGAGAGGTCCGCCGCCTTGCCGGGCTTACCCTTCGGCCAAAAGACGAGCGGACGAATGCGGCCTGGAACCGTGTCGCGCATTTTGTAGTCCGAGCTAGTTGCGCGGGCTGTAAAGTAGCCGCGCTCCTGATAGAACTGGCGAATGCGGTCCTTATCTTCTTCGAGCTTACTCGAGTCAAAAGTCTTCGAAAAGAGCTCTTCCGCGAAAATCGACTTCGGGATACCGATCGGCTTTAGATTCTTCATGGCGCGACGCACCACTTTGTCACTAAACGCCGTATTGCCCTCAATGGCGATCTTGCCGACTTTCACCTTAGGGCCTTCAGTCACCTTGAAGGTGACTTCGAGAGACGACGGCGGAATCTGCCGCACTTCGGGCGTCACGGTGGCGAACTGCCGTCCGCGTTCCGCCAGGTACTCCTTCAGTACGTTGGCCGCGCGCTGCACCTTGTTCGGGTCATACTGGCTTTCCACCTGCAGGCCGACGCGGCGATCCTTGAAGCGGTCCAGAATCTCCGACACGGTAACCGACTTGGCTCCGTCGTACTTGATGGAGCGTACGACGCGGCGTTCGGTGACCAGCCAGCGCAGAATCCAGCCCGTGGAGCCGGCCTCGCGCTCGAGACGCAGATCGTCGAAGCGGCCTGTGTTCCAAAGAGCCATGAAGTCACGATTGAGCGTTTCAGGCTCATATTTATCGCCCTTTTTCGTAAAGATAAGGGCCTTCAGGGTGTCTTGGGGCACTCGACGGGCACCACGAAATTCAATCGACTCGATCACGTCCTCCGCGGGTGCTTTTGGCGCATCGGCGGGAGGTGGAGTCTCCAATGTGGGGCGGACGGGTACTTGACCAGGCTTTGCCGGGGGGACCGGGGCTGGCTCGGGCTTGGGGGTTTCGGCTTGAGGCACGCTCTCAAAGGGGTTCTGCTTCTTCTGAGGGGGCGGAGCTTGACCAGACGCGGGCTGGCCAGCCACCGGGGGGGCCGCCGCTTGCGCGAGCAAGCTACTGGAACCTCCACTCAGAACGAAAAAAAGCCCAAATGCAATGAGATAGGAGAAAAGTGCGCTCAGGCAAGACTGCCTGGAGAACTGCATCAGTAGCTCGGTCCTTTCCTCTCTGCGCCCAAGAACAGACGTCTCAGATCCAAAATTCGTTTCATGCGTTTGGTGTTTTGAGGCCACTCGAGACCGGGGGATAGCCCGAGCGAAAGCCAACCTAAACCTGCAATTGCCCCAAACTCTATCCGTCAGTGTACCAAGAAGTGGCGTTCGAGCGAACGTAGGCGGGAAGGAATTAAGCCCAAGGCAACTCCAAATAGCACATACCCCACCAGGACAAAAGTTTGGGTGGAGTACACTGCCATCATCCCATTCACCCGTTTCCAGAACCAAAGGGTGCCCAGACTGTAGAGCACTACGCCATACAGAATACCCATAAACGCGGTGGTAAAGGCCGGCCAACGGGCCGGACGCAATACCCCATAAAGGGCACCGACCATCCCCCCAATCGCGAAATGAAGAGCCAAGCCGGCGAAGGTGCGCCAAACGAAGTCCGGACGCAACATGCGCCCACCATAAAATGTCGCCGAGAGTAGATTAGGAATCGTCCAGAAAGACTGTCCCTGTAGCCAACAGCCCATCGCCACCCAAAACAGCATCAGGCCGCTGGCGAGCACGCCGGCTTCCAGACCGGACAGCGCGCGCAGCGTCCAACTTGGCGGGGCCAAGGCAACGGGGGGCACCGCTGGCGGCAAAGGGGGAAGTGTTTCGAGGTCATCCACGGAAAAACGCCTATACTAGCACAGTACCCCAGCCGTACCCTGAAGGTGAAGGAGAGCTAATTGAAACGACGCGTAGTGGTGACCGGCATTGGCGCCGTGAGTCCGAATGGCGTGGGTCGCGAGGCATTTTGGGCGGCTACGTTGAGGGGCGAAAGCGGGGTCCGGCCGATCGAGCGCTTCGACACTTCGGAGTTCGCCGTCCGTATCGCCGGGCAAGTCGAAAACTTCAACGAACTCGACTACGTCAGCGTGAAGGACCGGCCGCACGTTTCGCGGGCGGCCCCGTTCGCCATCGCCGCGGCCGGCGAAGCCCTCGCCGACGCGGGTCTCGATACCACTCAACTATCCCGTGACGAACTCCGCCAAATCGGCGTGATGGCTGGCAGCGGCGGCGCCAGCTGGGAGTTTACCGAGCGGCAGTATGAACTCTATTACACCGGCCGCCAAAAGGAGTGCAGCGTCTACGTGGTTCCCACGTCGACGCCCGGCACGCTGGCCAGCGAAGTCTCGATGCGCTTCGGCCTGCGCGGCTACAGCCATCTGATCTCGAACGGCTGTACCTCATCCACGGATGCCATCGGCTACGCCTACCGGGCCATCGCCCACGGGCACATGGACCGCCTGGTGGCCGGTGGCGTCGACGCCCCACTCGCCCCGCTGATCCTGCGCGGCTTTATCATCATGCGCATCATGTCGACGCGTTGGAACGCGGAGCCAACCCGCGCCTCGCGGCCTTTCTCGCAGGACCGTGACGGCTTCGTCGTCGCCGAAGGCGCCTGGTTCTTCGTCCTGGAGGAGCGCGAGCGTGCCCTCGCCCGCGGGGCGCATGTTTACGGCGAGCTCAAAGGCTATGGCTCCACTTGCGAGGCCTTCCACCGCGTCCGGCTGGAGGAATGCGGAGAGGAGCCTGCCCGGGCCATGGGCCTGGCGCTCGCCGAAGCCGGACTCCCGCCCGAAGCGATCGACTACGTCAGCTACCACGGCACCTCCACCGAACTCAACGACCGCATTGAGACGAAAGCCATGCACCTGGCCTTCGGCAAGCATGCACGGCAACTGCCAGGGTCGGCGCTCAAGAGCATCATTGGCCATCCGCAAGGGGCCTGCGGCGCGGCGGGACTGGCGGCCACGCTGCTGGGTATGCGCGACGGGCAGATGCATGGCACGCTGAATCTGGAGTCTCCCGACCCCGAGTGCGACCTCGATTACATCGCCGGCCCCGCCAGAAAGCTGCAGGTGGAAAACGCCGTCTGCAACTGCATCGCGTTCGGCAGCAAGAACTCGGCGCTGGTGGTCGGCCGTGTCTAGCTGGGAGCAATTAGATGGCTAGGCCATTCGCATCCGTACCCTAGGACCTGGTAAAGAAGCGCACGGGCGCTTGGTATACTTGCCAAAGCTGTATGAATACCCGCGAGTTCTCCTGGCGAACTTTTGCGCTTTGGTGGCTGTTGGTCACCGCGCTCAATGGGCAGTCAATTCTGGATGACCCACACTGTCCAAGCTATCCGCGCACGGCGCGCAACCAATTGGAGGCGGCAATTGATCTCGATGCGTCTGCAGAGGCCTACCGAAAGGGCGCCAAGCCCCGCGCGACAACAGCCGGGTTAGCCAAACGCAATCTGATTGACGAACTCGTCTTCGCCCGGTTAGAGCGTGACGGCGTAGCCCCCGCCCCACTCACCACGGATGCAGAGTTCCTGCGCCGGGCATCACTGGACTTAGCCGGTCGTTTACCGCAACCGGAACAAGTGGAACAGTTTCTGGCCAACACGAACCCTGGCAAACGGTCGCAATTAGTAGACCAACTGCTGGCCTCGGCCGCCTATGTCGATCGCTGGACCCATTTTTACGCCGACCAATTCCAGGTAAGTTCTATTTATACCCAGTACATCGGACTCACCGGCCGAAACGTCTTCCACCGCTACTTGCGTGATTTTGTGGCGCGGGACCGTCCCTACCGCGACCTAGTGTTCGAGTTGATCACGGCCACCGGCGACACCGACCGGAATCCGGCAGGCAATTTCCTCGCGCGGTACTACGCTCCGGGTAATCCCATCCAAGATACTTGGGACGGTCTAACTGATGTCGTTAGTACGAAATTCCTTGGCTACAAGACGGAATGCGTCAGTTGCCATCGCGGACGCGGCTATCTGGACCGGATCAACGTCTTCTTGACCCGTCGCTCCCGCGAAGACTTCTATCGGATGTCAGCATTCTGGTCCCGCCTAGCCTGGGTGAATCTATTTTCGGACTCGGTACAGAGCCGTGTCCGCTTCCAGTTCGTCGACCGCGAGAGTGGGTTTTACGACGGGACCGTGAACCCGGCTAATCCTGGGCCGCGGCCGGCCCGCGTAGGTGGACCCTATAGCCCCACGTATTTGACCGACGGCACCGAGCCTACCACGGTAAATTGGCGGCGCGAATTCGGCGAGATGGTCACCAGCGACCGCCAATTTGCCCGCGCCTCCGTAAACTATCTCTGGGCCGAGATTTTTCGCTACGGCATCGTCGATCCTCCCAACGCTTGGGACCTGGCGCGAGTGGATCCAGCGAATCCACCGCCCGAACCGTGGGCTCTTCAGAACTCGAACCCGGAGTTACTCGAAAAATTAACTGACTACTTTATCGCCAACCGCTATTCGATCCGGTCTCTGCTGCGGCTCATCGCCGACTCCACCACTTATCAGTTTTCGAGCCGCTACGCTGGCCAATGGCGCCCGGAGTATAGCCGCTACTTCGCCCGGTATTCGCCAAAGCGTCTGTCGGCGGAAGAACTCTACGATGCGCAGATTGTCGTCACGCAAGGGGAGAGTCCGCTGTATGTGCAAGGCTTTCCGGAACCTCTCTACTTTGCGCAACAACTGCCCGACCCTACTGAGCCGTTGAATGATTGGCGTGTTCTGGACTGGCTGAATAACCTGGGGCGAGGCGATTGGTTTCTTCGGCAGGAGCAACGCGAGCCTTCGGTCTTGATGAGCCTGTTTAGTCTCAACGCATTTCAGACGGTGCTACTTACGCATCCAAGTGACTTCAACGTGAGCGTAAATCGTGTGCTGCGAACGGCGTCCGAGAATACCACGGATGAGCAGGCTATCCGGAGAATCTTTTTATCGACCTTGACCCGCCCGCCTAGCGCGGACGAGCTACAGATTGCCTTAGCCAGCCGTCGCGGCCCTCGTGCCGATTGGCTATCGGACCTGCAGTGGGCCCTCATGCAGAAACAGGACTTCGTCTTTAACTACTAACATGCCAATAAAGAAATGTAGCGGCCACCTTACACGGCGTAACCTCTTGCTGAGCGCGGCCACATTGTCGAATTTTGGCCTGTTACGCGAAGCCGCGTATGGACAGATTTCCGGAGGCGCCGTCCAGCCGAAGAATTCCGCCAAGGCTTGTATTTTTATCAACCTGGACGGCGCACCGTCCCAATTAGATACTTTTGATCCCAAGGACGGCCCGTGGAACCCCAGCGACGCGGACATTCGCGAGTATGCGGGCGGCGTGCGTCTGTCCAGAACTTACTTCCCTAGCCTTTCCCGGATCCCGAACGACCTTTGCCAACTACGCTCCATCGTGAGCCAGGAAGCCGCCCACGAGCGCGGACAGTTCTATCTGCAAACCAGCCATACCCCGAACCCGGCCTTTGCCAGTGAGACCCCACACTTGGGTGCGGTTTGTGCGCTCGAGAAGGCAACCTCGGCGGGCCGATTGCCGCCTTTCTTTGTGCTCAACGCTCGCGACACGCAGGGCTCGGCGATGCTCGGAGGCCGGGTGGCGCCTTTCCGTCCTTCGGTCAACGCCAACGGGCTCGGCACCCTCGACCATTGCTGTTTCGGCGACCAGAGCCGCACCCGGTTTGACCAACGCATCCAATTGCTGGAACGATTGGAGGCCCCCTTGATCCGGGCGCCCCTCAGCGATGACGCGGCGGTGCATAGCCAAAGCCTAATCCAGGCGCGCGGCCTGATGTATAACGAGTCCATGGCCCGCGTGTTTCGCTTCACCCCGGATGAGGATCGGCGCTATGGCGCTAGCAACTTTGGGCGCTCGATGATTCTCGCCCGCAACGCCATCCGCGCACGCGATGGGGCGGTATTCGTCAGCGTCGTGCAGGGCGGGTGGGATACCCATGTCCAAATGTTCGATCGCGGCTTCGCCGGCAATTTCTATCGGCTGGCCTCAGAGTTGGACCAGGCCTTGGGCGCACTGGTCGAGGACTTAAAGGCTACCGGTGATTTCTCACAAACACTGATTGTCGCCATCGGGGAATTCGGAAGAACGCCCGGAATTCTCAATGCCCGCGGCGGCCGGGACCATCACAAGGAGGCTTTGAGTGCCCTGATGCTCGGCGGCGGCGTACGTGGCGGCCAGGCCATCGGTGCCACCGACAAGGACGGCGATCAGGTCGTGACGCCAGGGTGGGCCGCCGGACGGCCCGTGGCCATGGAGGATATCGCTTGCACGATCTATTCGGCCCTCGGTATCAATTGGACCAAGGTCCTCACGAACACCCCCTCCGGTCGGATCTTCCAGTTCGTGCCGGGCTCCCGCGAAGGCAACTTTCAGCCCGTAAATGAGGTATTCGGCTGATGCGTTCGCTCATGCTCGCCGTAGGCTGGGCCGCCGTGGCCGCTGCCCAGACCCCGCCCAGCCAAGCCAGCATCTCTTTGATCGCCGACAGGACCACCTTCTTCGTGGGAGAGCAGGTACGATTCTCCGTTGTTGTGCGAGCTATGGATGGCACCGTCCGGACTGGTATTCCCCTCCTTTGGTCGAGTGAAAATGTCGCCGTGGCGACGGTCTCGGTGGGCTTGGTGGCCGCGCGCAGCGTTGGCCAAACACGCATCCGCGCCACCGTCGATGGCGAACCGCACCTGTCTACCGGGCTCAACGTGCAGTGCCTGCCCAAGCGCATCGAGGTAACGCCCAGCGGTGCGCGCGTCACCGTCGGTCAGGTCGTGCAGTTCACCGCGCGGGCCCTCGATATCAACAATGCGCCGATTCCGAATGTCGCCTTCAACTGGCGGGTCCTGGCCGATTCCGGAAGGGGCTTGCCGGGCATCAGCATGGATCGTGCTACCGGCCGGCTGGACGCTCAATCTACCGGCTCCGTCCACATTGGTGCGGGACTTGCTTTTCCGTTCGCCGTAAGCACCGGGGCACAGGCGATCGAAGCCTTGGTGCCTCTCCAGATCGACCCGCCGCGCCACTACGATATCAAACCCATTTGGCGCTCCTCCCAGCGGGAGGCCAACCCGGTGTTTCGCTATCCCGGGCAGATCGACGATCCACTGCGTGGCAACGCGCGTGGACAAGTCGTTTTCCAGGCAGCCGTAGGAGACGTCACGCGAGCGATGTTGATGGTGGAAGAGGGGCAGGTGCGATCGCTCGGCGCGACGGGCGATCCTAGCGTTGACCGGGATGACTCACGGCCCACGATCGCCGGCTTTGGGCGGTTTAGCCTGAACAACGAAGGCGACGTATTGTTGACCAGTGAAACCTTGGGTCCGCAACAGTTGCTATTGGGTGGTCGTGGCGTGGCCCGCCCAGTGCTACTGGGCGGCGGCGCCGAAGCCTACAATCCTCGCACTCGCCGTGTTGAGCCGGTCTACGTATCCGTCGGACAGATTTCGCGGCTGAGCTTGGGCGACACTGGGGATCTCGTGGCCAATCTCCAGGTGACGCCCCTCCTGGGTGGCGTTAGTTGGCCGTCGCTGTTCCGTATTTCGCCCGGTGGACGTCTCCAGGAATTGCTCTCTTCCCAAGTAGCCTTGCCCGGGTTGGCAGCGCCTTATTCAATCGCTCCCTGGCAGTTTGGCATGGCCACCGATCTGCGCGTGTTCTTCATCGGCAATGCCGGCGCTCAGCGGGCTCTCTATGCCTTGTCGCCAGACTCCACGGGTGCCGAACCGAAGGTCGAGCGCATCCTCGGGATCGGCGACGAGTTACAAGGTGCGCGGATCACCGGGCTGGACCTCTCCGCTTCGCCGCCGACGTTCTTTGTTGGCGCGGACGGTGAGTTGGTGGTCGCCGTTAACCTCGAGGGCCGTGGAGGTTTTCTCTTGCGCTGGCTGAAGGGAGACTGGAGGAAGACACCAGAAATTCGGCAGATTCAGTGCCTTTGCGGGATCTACGGCTCGAACGAGAACGGGACGCTCTTTCGAAATGCGGGAGCTGCTACGGGCGGCCAGGGCTTGCTGCTCTGGAAGCGTGATGGCACCGTAGAAAGGCCGTTAGCGTTCAACATCAACCTACCGAACGGCGAGCGCGTCACCGAGATTCAAGGGGCCACGCTGGACGCGCAAGGCCGGGTGATGGCTTTTGTTGGCACGGACCGCAACCCCTCCACCCTCATCAGGATCGCCGGTGAGAGCATCGAAATCATCCTGCGCTCTGGCGATTCCTTGCCCATCTCGCCCCGTACCAGCGTGAGGCCGCCGCTGTGGGGCACAACCAATGGCCTGCCCTGGGCAAACACCGCTTCTGGCAGTGTTGTGCAACTCGCCGAAGGCGGACCGCAGCTTCGCCTCGGTCTGGGCGACCCTACGCTAGGGAATCCCGCCGACCGATTCATCGGCCTGATGGACGAACGCGCCGCTTACGAAACGCCGGACGGCCTTCAATTCTCGAACTCGGCAGGCTTAATCCTCCTCAGACCTGACGGACAGCAGGAGCTCACCTTGCGCGCGCCCATAACGCCCGATGTCCCCAACATCAGCCGGCTAGGAATCCCCTCTCAGGCTGGCCACAAGGTTTGGCTGGGACCGTCCCGGTCCAACGATACGCGCATTATGCTGGCGTCCCCCGGCGGTGAAATCCGCGATCTCGGACAGGACGGCGCATTGCCGCAAAGCCGGATGCGCTTTGACGATGTAGAGGTGGTGGGCTTCCGTAGCCGCCCCTGGGCTACCGACGATGGGCGAGTGGTCATGGAGATGACAACCGCAGCCAACGGCTTTATTGTCGCCGTCTGGGACAATGGCGCCTGGCGGGCCATCGGGGTTCCGCGGCGATCCCGCGTCGGATCGGACGGACAGTTGATCCTGAATTTTGACCCGCCTCAAGTCTCCGGAAATCGCATCTTCGCCATGGCAACGCTCGCGGATCGCTCTATAGTCGTCGAGTGGGGGGGTGAAACCTGGCAAACACTAGTGTCGGAACGCGATCGGCTGCCCAACGGAAGATTCCCGACCCATGTCGGCATCTTTTCGGCCAATCGACTCGGCGACATGGTGGTAGGCACCGGAGAAGGAATCGTGGCCGTGCGCCGCAGAGACGGCACCTTCCGCTACGTCTTCCAACGCGGCGACCGTCTCGGCGACGACATTGGGGTCGTCATCAACAACGTCAGTATCCGCGACGATGGCACACTCTACATTACCGCCGGTTCCCCCCTCGGCGAACTTGTCATCTACAAGGCTTCTTCCCTGCCGTAGACTGCGTCTGCTTTCGGGAGCCAGTACACTAGAGGAGCTCTCATGAATGTGCGCTTCGGCCTCGGCCTCTTTCTGCTGATCCTGGCCACTCGCCTGGCTCATTGGCGCGTGCTGTGGGTGGAGGAGGCTTACCCGATGTCCGGGGCGCTGGCCGTGCTGGGTGGCTTGGCGCCCTACCGCGACTTCTGGTACGACAAGCCGCCGCTGGCCCTGCTTTTATATCTACTCTGCGGCGCGCAGGACGGCTGGCCCTTGCGCCTTTTGGGAGCCGTTTTTATCTTCGGCTGTGCCCATGCGGCTTACGCCGCGGCGAGAGCACGGTGGACTGCGCGCGAAGGCCACTACGCCGCCGCGCTCACCGCTTTCTTTCTGACGTTCGGCTTGCCGGCGGCCGTGATGGCGGTCGCTCCGGACCTATTGCTACTGCTGCCCCATCTGATGGCAATCGCCTTCGCCTGGGGTGGACGGCCGTTCGCGGCCGGCGTCGCGGCCGGCGTGGCCATGTGGGTACACGCCAAGGGCGTCTTCGTCCTGGCGGCGGCCGCGTTGTTCCTGCCTTTCGCGGCTTGGCCGTGGATGTTGGCGGGCTTCGCATTACCGGTGCTGGCTCTGGCGTTGACCTTGGCCGGCTTCGGCGCGATTGAGGCCTACTGGCGGCAGGTATGGCAGTGGGGCGCACTCTACTCGAACGACACTTTTCTGGCCTCGCCCTGGACGGAGGGCCTACGCCGGACGGCGAATTGGCTCGGCTTCGCCGCGGCGCTAGTCGTCGGCGCGCTGTTCGCGATACGTCGCGAGGGCTGGCGCTTCGCCGCCTGGGCGGGTCTCATGCTCGCCTCTGTCGCGCTGGGGCTGCGTTTCTTTCCGCGGTATTACTTCGCGCTGGTGCCGCCGCTGGCCCTGCTGGCCGCGCGCGGGATCACGCAGGGCCGCGCCTGGTGCATTCTGCCCCTGTTGCTGATTCCCTTGGTACGCTTCGGTCCGGGCTACGTCCGCATGGCCGCGGGCCAGCCGTCGCCGGACCTGGCGCTCTTCGAAGATGTACGGCGGGCGTCGCGCGAGATCCGGCCCGGAGAGAGTCTCTTCGTGTGGGGTTACCGCCCGGAATTGCTGGTCCTCACGCGCGCTCCGTTGGGCACGCCGTATCTCGAAAGCCAACCTCTCACCGGCGTCTTCGCCGACCGGCATCTGTTCACCGCGCGCCCCAGCGCGACCGCGGAAAGGGCCATGCACTTGGCGCGACTGGCAGCGTCAAGGCCGGAGTGGGTCGCCGACGGACTGGGTCCGCTGAATCCGGCGTTGGCGATCGAGCATCAGCCAGCGCTGCGGGAGTGGCTCGGCCATTACCGCGAGGTGAGCCGTCGGCCGTCGTTGGTTTTGTACCGGCGCGTCGTCCCACGCTGACTCCCCCCCCCGACGCCGGAAGGCACGGCGCTTAGGTCGGCGGCGATGTCCTCGGGTTGGTTTGGGTTCGTTTGGCGTAGGCTCTGCTTCCGCTGGCGGCGCTGCGCGTGCGGCCGGTAAGTCGGATTCGCCGATGCCGGGGGGGAGGGTCTTACGGAAGTCCTTTTTCGCCTGGCAGAAATACCGGGTTGCTTTGGCCGCTTTCGGAGGGCGATTGCGCTAAGAGGTGGACGGCGGCACCCGGCCTGGGAGTTGCCGTAGAAAGGCCGCCACCAGATGGAACAACAAGACCCCCAGAGCCTGCCGCAGCCGCACCAGGATTACGCGCGGCAGGTACTTCTCTCTTATCCGGGCGTGAAAGTCGCCCACGACATCGACTTCGATAGTGTCTGGAAGCTGTTTTTGCATAGCGGGTTCCTCTATCCGGAGAAGGTAGCGCGGCTGGAGCCGGTAATGCCCGAAATTCAGTCGACGATGCGGGCGATGCTTGAACGCAACGGCGACGTGCTGGCGACGGTGGCGCTGCGCCATGGCGATGAACTGGACGGCCATATCAGTCTGTTGCGTTGGTGCGAGGAGACGTGGACGGTGCAGCACCTGGCGGCGATGCCATTGGCGGCCTCACGCGACGCCACCGCCCGCCTGAATCTCGCTTTCTGCTACTACGGCCGGCTGCGCCCCGATATCGTTTGGGCCAAGATGTACTTTCGTCCGAACAACGTGTGGCCCGCGAGAGTCTTTGGCGGTTTCGCCAGGCGCGCGCAGGACCCGTCCACGGCGGACCTGCGAGTGTTTCACTATCTGACGGCGAGCACGCAGGGGGCGGCTCCGGAGACTCCCCCCGGGGTGCTGGTGCGGCCGGCTAGGTCCGGCGAATGCGCGATGGTGGAGGACTGGTTTCGCGGACGTGGCCGGGAAGCGGAGATCGCGGCGAACCATTTGAGCTGCATCGCTTACTCCTCGGCGGCGCACGAGAACGCGGGACTGATGCGCCGCCGCGCGACAGTGGTGGCTGAACGCGCGGGCCGCGCCACCGGGTTTGCGCTCCTCGAGTTCTCGTCACTCGGGATGAACTTTAGCGAACTGACCAATGCCTTCTCCGTACACATGATCGACGACGACGCGGATTCGCGGCGGGCTCTGATTGACGAGGCCAAGCGCCGCTATGCCGCCATCGGCCGCGCCCAGTGCGTGGCATTGGAGGAAGGGGACGTCGCGCCCTTCCTGGCCGCCGGTTTCACGACGTCCAAGGATTACGCGTGTTTCACGTTCCACCGCCAGCATCTGGAGCAGATGGAAGAGTACTTTGTCACCTTATTCGGATCGAGAAAGAGAGCCTCCGCATGAGCCAACCAATCGAACTGCGCTTTTCGGAATTGCGCGTTCCCCTGAAAATGACCTTCCGGCACGCCTCGGCGGCACGGACCCATGGCGATAGCCTGTGGGTGGAGGCGTCGCGGGGTACGCAGAAGGGTTATGGCGAGGGCTGCCCGCGGGCGTATGTAACGGGCGAAACCCGCGACTCCTGCCGACAGTGGATCGGCACGTGGGCGGGCACGATCCAAACGGAGTGCCGGAGCTTCGAGGCTCTTGCGGAATGGGGAGAACGGCAAGCGGCCGTCATCGATGCGTCGCCCTCGGTGTGGTGCGCCATCGAAGGGGCGCTGTTGGACTTGTTCGCACGGGAACGAGACCAGAGCGTCGAAGCGATGCTTGGGCTCGCGCCGCCGGCGGGGCCGCACGTCTACTCCGCCGTGCTGGGCAATGACGAGCTTTGGAAGACGCGCTTCCTGATCGACCAATATTTGATTCTTGGACTGACCGACTTCAAGGTGAAGTTGGACGGAAACCTGGCGGCGGACCGCGCTAAGTTCGCCAGTGTAGCGGAACTGGCCGCCTGCCACAACGTAACAGGAACGCGGCTGCGGGCCGACGCGAACAACCTCTGGGCGGAGGAGCCAGCGAAGGCGCTGGACTACTTACGCTCGCTCGATGCGCGATTGCTGGGAATTGAAGAGCCAGTGAAACCGCGCGATGCGGCTCGCCAGAGCGAAATCAGCTTAGGTCTGGGATGTCCGGTGATTTTGGACGAGAGCCTCTGTACGCTCGCCGACCTGGCGCTTTACGACGATGTTCCGGGCCGCTACATCGCCAACCTGAAGGTGTCGCGCGTGGGCGGCGTGCTGCGCGGGCTGAAGCTGGTGGCGGCGCTACGGGAGCGGCGGTGGCCGGTGATTCTGGGTGCGCATGTCGGCGAGACTTCGGTGCTGACGCGCGCGGCGATGATCGTGGCGGCGGCCGCCGGCGACTTGTTGCTGGCGCAAGAGGGGGCCTTTGGCTCGCGTCTGGTGGAACGCGAACCGGCCGCGCCCAGCCTGCGCTGGGGACGCGGCGGCACGCTCGACCTGCGCCGGACGTATGCCGAGGTAACCACCGAAGGGCTACAACTCACGCCGGCCGATGCCTGGCACAGCGGTTGGGGATTGAAGTGCCGCGCGCCGGGCAAGGCGTGGCCGGAGACCGAGACGATCAGCCGCCAAACCATGTCCGATGGCTATGACATCCACACCCGGCTGTGGGGCCCGCCGGAAGGCAGCGAAGTGCTGGTGGTGCTCCATGGCGGCATGAGCCATTCGGCTTGGCAGCGGCCATTGGCGAATGCCGTACGCCTGCGGGACGGGCAGATGTCGGTGTTTGCGCCGGACCGTCGGGGCTGCGGACTCAACGCCAACCGCGGCGACCTGGCGAGTGCCATCCGCACGATTGACGACGTCGTCGAGCATCTGGAAGAGTTGGCCGGCCGCTTCGACCGGATTCATCTGGCGGGCTGGTGCCAGGGCGCACAGTACGCGGCTGTGGCGGCCGAGCGGTTGCAGAGCGCGGGAGCGCTGGCTTCGCTGCTCTTGATCACACCGGGGTTCTTTTGGAATGCGCGCTTCCGCTCCGTGATCGATATGACGGAACGGGTGGTGCAATCGTTGCTCGAGCATTTTGAACTCGCGCCCGGGCGCGATGAATCCTTCGTGCCGATTCCGCTGCAGGCCATCGACTTCACCCTCACGCCGGAGGGCTTGGATTTTATTGACCGTGATGTGCTGAAGACCACGGATGTGAACCTGAAGTCAGTGATTGTGATGGATGAGGTGCAGGAGCGTTCCTGGGAGTCGATCCTGGGCGTGCGGCTGCCGTTGCTCGCGATCACGGCGGCGGGCGACCGGATTGTGGACAACCAGAAAGTACGTGCCTATCTGGATCCCCTACTGCGGTTGCCGGGGAACGTTTTCCAATCGGTGGAGGGCGGCCATGCGGTTCAGTTCGAGCGGCCGGATGAGTTGGCGGCGATGCTCTTGGACTTTCTCGGCGCCTTGCCCAGGACGGCGTCATCGGAACGCCTGGCCGGCGTCCCTACAATTCCGCGGTAAGGCCAGTAGCACTGGCGGCCGGCGTGATCTTGCGGAACCGAAACCGACATCCAACGCAAAACGGTTCGCTACGCCCGTTGTCTTTCCGCCGCTACGTATGCCGGTTAGTCCAAAGCCAGTATTAGGCGCCAGGTTTGAGAATTACCTTCGTCCAGCCAGCGGTCCGTTCGTCGAAGTTCCGGTAGGCGTCCGGGGCTCCGGTCAAAGGTAACTCTTCGTGGTCCTCACCAGACTACTGACAGCGGAGTTGCCAACTTTTCTATTCTGGACGCCAATTCCCTCCCCACCCTATCGCCAGCGGACCGGCACTTTCAACCGCAATCGCCTACTCCACGGAACGCACGTGCATCAGATACCTGGACGAAACCAGCCGGTTCCCCGCCGATTGACATTGCACCACCACCTGATAGCTGGAGGGAAAGCCGCTGGAGCCTTCGCGGACAAAACGGGCCTTGAGCTCGGCCATGAAATCGGGCGACGCGTAGGACTCCAGGGCCGCCTGGACTCCGGCCGAACCCGTGCCCGAGACGATCACCGTCCGGTGCGACGAACCCGCTTGCGCGGCCGAGGGCATGACCGTCAGCAATCCGTATACCGATCCCAGTTTCCCGGGCTTCACCTGATCGGCGACGTAGATCGGCACCGGCCCGCCGGCCGGCCGTTGATCGACCACCGCCATGTGGTAAGTATCGGTGAATCCCATGGAGAACGGCATCTTCTTCAGGAGCGCCGAAGCGGAAATGCTATTCATCGTGGTGCCGATCAAAATCGAATTCCGTCCACGCAAGGCGGCCAGCGGCGCCTCTTTCTCGGGCAGGATCTGATACGACGAGCCGAATTGCCGCAGCAAATGGCCGATCGACATGATGCCCACAATATCGCCGAGCGGAAAGGAAAGATCGGCGGGGCCCATGAATAAGGGCTCGCCCTCTTCCAGCGGCCGGTAGCCGTGCAAGGGGTAAAGCTGCTTCGGGAACTCCAACCGCTCGGGGCCGGGGAATAGGTGCTGGCGCACGATCATGTGCAGATTGTTGGCAACACAAATCAGCACGTCTCCTTCGGGCTTCGCCATCGGCCCCCAAGCTTCCCGGAGAATAGCCGGCGGCTCGGATTTCCGCGCCTCCCAGGCCGCGCCGGCCCACATACCCACGGCGGCGCTACCCAGTGCCAAGGCCCACGGCCACCATCGGAAAGGTTTCACCGGTTCCGCTGCCGGCGTGGCCGGCGGAGGCTCATTGGCCTCCGTTTTGGCTTCCGGTATCCGGGTCCATACCGGGGCGTAGCCGCCGCGAGGAATCGAGATGCGGATGTTGGCGCTGGCCGGCTCGGCCGCGTAATGACGCTCCAGCCGTTGCCGGAGTTCGTAAACGCGGTTCCGGACAGAGGAGTCCACCACCGGCGAAATGTCCTTGGGACGTTCGAGCACCTTGACAGCGATGTCATACTCGCTCAACTCCGCCGCCCGGCCCTCGATGTCCATTTCGCAGATGTAGCGTAACAAGGCCTTCAACTGGCTGGACCGGGAGAAGGCAGGGCTCTCCAGGGCCGCTCGGAGGGACTCCCGCTTTTCCGCCTCGGAGATCTGGGAAGAGCTAATGGTCATCGTATCTTTTTCAGTCTACGCAACTTAACTTGCATTGTACGTAGTTTGCGAACCGTTTCCAAACGTCAGCACACTTGTGGAGAAGAAAACGACTTCGTCATCCTTTCGTAAATAGGCTTCTGAGGCCCTTCTTTCGAAATGAGAACACCTGCTATGAGGATTATCGCGCAAGCTCTTTTGGCGATCACGCTCGCTTCCCCGCTCGCCGCCCAGTTCCAACGCGGAACGATCCTGGGCTCCATTACTGACCCCACTGGCGCCGTTATCTCCGGCGTCAAAGTAACGCTCCGGAACCTGGAAACCAATGAGGAACGCCGTTCCACGTCCAGCGAACGGGGCGATTACGAGTTCCTGCTGCTGTTGCCGGGCAACTACCGCGTGACGGCTGAGACGAACGGCTTTCGCACGCAGGTGGTGAATGACGTGAAACTCGAGGTGAACCAGACGGCGCGCATCGATATGAGCCTCCTGGTCGGCGACGTATCCCAGCAAGTGGAGGCGGTGGCGAGCCTGAAGCTGTTGCAGACCGATACCGCCGAGATCGGCGCCGTGATTACCAATAAGCAGATCGTCGAACTGCCGCTGAACGGCCGCGATTATCTGCAGCTCGCCCGGCTGGTGCCGGGCGCCATCCCGTCGCGCGCCGGGGCGACGGCCGGGCAGAAGGGCGTTTCGCGCAGCGTGAACGTCGCGGGCGCCCGCGACACCTCGGTCGCCTTCCTGCTGGACGGGATCGACACCAACGACATCGTCTTCCAAACTCCCAGCGTCACGCCCTCGGTCGACGCCATCCAGGAGTTCAAGCTGCTGGCCAACGCCTATAGCGCCGAGTTCGGACGAGGTTCCACGCAAGTGATTGCGGCCTTGAAGTCGGGCTCTAATCAGGTTCACTCCACGCTGTTCGCCTTCAACCGGAATAGCGCGCTCGCGGCGCGGAACTTCTTCCAGCCTGGAGCCGTCGCTTTCCTCAATTTCAACCAGTTCGGCGGAACCCTCGGCGGACCGGTGATGGTGCCGAAACTGTACAGCGGCAAGAACCGGACGTTTTTCTTCGTCAACTTTGAGGCGAACAAGACGCGCTCCGGCGGCGCCGGCTTCGCCTTCGTGCCCGACCCCGCCTTGCGCACCGGCGATTTCTCCGGTGGCACACGCGCCATTTACGATCCCACCACCTTCGACGCGGCCTCCCGCACGCGCCTCCAGTTTCCGGGCAACCGCATCCCGGCCAGCCGGATTAACCCGATCGCGCCGCGCGTGCTGGCTCTTTATCCCACCGCCAACTTCACCGGGCAAGCCGGCCGGAACTATGCCGTTAACGTGCCCGGCATCGACGACAGCGACAACGGGAATGCTCGCGTCGATCACAAGATCTCGGATCGGGACAATGTCTTCGTACGCTATTCCATTCTGGATCGTACCCGCCCGCAACCGGCCCCACTCCAGTACAACGGCACCCGCGACGATATCCGCGGACAGAACGTAGCGCTGAATTGGGTGCATATCTTCAGCCCTTCAGTGATCAACGAAGTGCGCGCCGGCTTCAATCGCGCCAAGTACTATACGGTGCCGATCGATTCGCCCAGCGCCAATCCGGCCAAGGATCTGTTCAACTTCCAGAACACGATCGCTGACCCGACGGTGGGCTACGGCCTGCCGGCGTTCAGCTTTCAGGATGGCTTTTCCACCATCGGACCGGGCACGCAGTTCCCAGCCAACAGCGTCACCCAGACATATCAGTACGTAGACAATTTGACCATCGTGCGCGGCGCCCAGACCTTCAAGATGGGCTTCGACCTGCGCCGCACGCGCCTTACGGCGATCGTCGGCAACAGTGCCCGGGGCAGCGTCTCCTTTACTGGCCAGTTCACCAATTCGCCCTCGGCGGCCAGCACTACGGGCAGTTCCATCGCGGACCTGCTGCTGGGCTCCCCTCAGGCGATCGCTTCCTCCGTCGGTGATGGCGTCGCGCACGACTACACCAACCTCTACAGTTTCTATTTCCAGGATGACTGGAAGTTGACCAATCGCCTGACCGTGAACCTAGGCCTGCGCTATGAGTACGCCTCGCCGTTCGTCGAGAAGCTCGACCGTTTCACGATCCTCGACACCAACGACCGCGCCTCCGGCGGCCGGCTCTTGCTGGCCAACTCCACGAAGGCCTTTCAGCCCGGGCGCGGCATTATCGACAGCGGCGTGAATGCAACCCGCAGCCTGATCCCCCGCGACCGTAACAACGTGGCGCCGCGCGTCGGCATGGCTTACCGCCCGTTCTCGAAGACCGTGATCCGTTCCGGCGCCGGCTTCTTCTTTGACGTGCAGGAAGCCAATGAGGCCCAGTTCCTGCGCAACAATCCGCCTTATCTGTTCGCGCAGAATTTGGCGAGCGATCCCTTCGTGCCCACCTTCCGTCTGGATAATCTTTTTCCGTCGCCCACCGGCGCGAGCACCACGGGGACCATCGGCGCGATTCAGCCATTCAGCGTCGATCTCACCAACCGGACTCCCTATGTGGCGCAGTGGAACGTCGCCGTGGAGCGCGAGTTGATGAATAACCTGGTGCTGGAAGTGGGGTATGTCGGCTCGGCGGGCAAAAAGCTCCTGCGCCGCTCCAATTTCCAGCAGGGCTCGAACATTCTGGTGCGGGACCCCCGCAATCCCACGCCGCTGGCGCAACGCGTGGACTTCCCCAATTTCTCGAACAACTACATCGTGGGCACCGACAACGGCGCTTCCTCCAGCTACCATGGCCTGCTGACAAAGGTGGAGCGCCGCTTCGCTAATGGCTTCTCGGTGCTGTTCTCCTACACGTGGAGCCACGCCATATCCGACGCGGCCAGTTCGTCGAACTTCGACAATACGCCTTCAAATCCGCAATGCCGTTGCGATTTCCGCGCCGAGAAGGGTCCGGCGGCGTTCGACATCCGGCACCGCGCGGTGGTGAGCTACGCTTACGAGTTGCCGTTCGGGAAGGGGAAAGCTCTCCTCAGCCAAGGGGCGGTTTTGAATAAGCTAGTGGGGGGCTGGCAGGTGAATGGCATTTCGGCCTGGCAAACCGGCGCGCCCTTCACGCTGAACACGCCCGGCGACAACGCCGCCATCGGCTCCAGCGCCCAGCGCCCGAACCTCGTTGGCGACCCCGCGGCCGGCATCTCCGGCAGCATCCAGCAACGCGGGGTCGACCCGGGCAGTTACTACTTCAACCGGGCCGCTTTCGCGGTGCCGCCCCAGTTTACCCTCGGCAATCTCGGTAAGAACACGCTCATTGCGCCGGGCTTCCAGAACTGGGACTTCTCGGTGTTCAAGAACACGGCCCTGGCGGAGAAGGTGAACCTGCAGTTGCGGGGCGAGTTCTTCAACATCTTCAACAAGGCCAACTTTGGCGTGCCGGGCCGTACGCTGAATCAGCCAACCTATGGCGTGATCACGAGCGCGGCCGCCCCGCGCCTGGTGCAGATCGGCTTGAAGCTGATCTTCTAAACAGCGTGGGCCAGTGTTGGGCTTGCCATCGGCCGGCACACCCATATGTGCGCGTTTGGTCAAGGCCGAGACGCCAGCGCCGCGGGGGATGGAGTCACGAATCATGGAGAGGCACCGTTCGAGATTCGATTCTATGGGGCGCTGATCCAGCGGACATGTTTGCCGTATGCGGCAAGACGCTCGTCGATGGTGAGGAGAGTGAAGCCTGCGCAATGAGCTTGCGCAATAAGCATCCGATCAAACGGATCGCGATGGTGAAACGGTAGCTGCGCGGTATAGTCGGCATGAGCGCGGGAGACCGGCAACCTGGGCGTGCGGCTGCCGTTGCTCGCGATCACGGCGGCGGGCGACCGGATTGTGGACAACCTGAAAGTACGTGCCTATCTGGATCCCCTGCTGCGGTTGCCGGGGAACGTTTTCCAATCGGTGGAGGGCGGCCATGCGGTTCAGTTCGAGCGGCCGGATGAGTTGGCGGCGATGCTCTTGGACTTTCTCGGCGCCTTGCCCAGGACGGCGTCATCGGAACGCCTGGCCGGCGTCCCTACAATTCCGCGGTAAGGCCAGTAGCACTGGCGGCCGGCGTGATCTTGCGGAACCGAAACCGATATCCAACGCAAAACGGTTCGCTACGCCCGTTGTCTTTCCGCCGCTACCGTATGCCGGTTAGTCCAAAGTCAGTTTTAGGCGCCAGGTTTGAGAATTACCTTGGTCCAGCCAGCGGTCCGTTCGTCGAAGTTCCGGTAGGCGTCCGGTGCTTGGGCCAAAGGTAACTCATGGGAGACGATCATTGATGGCTTCGCCTTGCCCAAGTGAATTAACTCCCGCAACTTGCGGTTGTAGGATTTCACGTTCGCCTGGCCGCTGCCCATCTTTTGACCCTTGGACCAGAACGTCCCAAGATCAAAAGCAATCGCACCTTGTTTCGCGAGTTTGTCAGTTGCGTTGGGATCGCTCGGGATGAAAACCCCGATGACACCAATTCCCCCCGTCGCCTTCACGGTCCTCACCAGACTATTCATGGTGAGATTCGGAACCTCATGTCCGTGGTGATCGTGGCATTGGTAGCCCACGGCTTCGCAACCGCAATCGGCGCCCTTTCCGCCGGTTAGCGCAAGCACCTGCTCCACCGCATCTCCCTTTGAAGGATCAATCGCGATGGCGCCGATCTGCTCCGCCAGCTTTAGCCGGTCGGGATGCTGGTCGACCACCAGGATCTTGCTCGCCCCCTGGATGGATGCCGAGAGCGCCGCCAATAGGCCGACCGGTCCAGCGCCGAAGATTACGATCGCGTCGCCGGGAGTGAAGCCCGCTAGCCGTGTGGCGTGCCAGCCGGTCGGGAAGATGTCGGAGAGCATCACATAGTCGTTCTCTTTTTCTTGCGCGTCCTCCGGCAGACGCAGGCAGTTAAAGTCGGCGTAAGGCACGCGAAGAAGCTCTGCTTGTCCTCCACTATATGGTCCCATGCCGGCAAAACCATAAGCGCCGCCCGCGAAGCCGGGGTTGACGGTAAGACAGGCGCCCGTGAAACCTCGCTCGCAGTTTTCGCAGAAACCGCACGCCACATTAAATGGCAGGCAGACATAGTCGCCTTTTTTCACCGTTTCCACGGCCTTGCCGACTTCAACTACTTGCCCTAGATTCTCGTGCCCAAGAATTTTTCCGTTCTCGACATCCGTGCGGCCCTCATACATATGTAGGTCTGAGCCGCAAATATTCGTACTCGTGATGCGAACGATCACGTCCGTTTCCTTCAACATCTTCGCATCGGGGACTTTGTCCACGGTTACTTTTTTGGGTCCATGGTATACCAGGGCATTCATTCTGCAATCTCCTTCAATCGGTCAAGTCATTTGATGTCCCGCAAGGTAATTGCGCGCGGGAAAACTACCGTGCCGCTAGGGAACTGCTCCGGCATTTTTGCCGGGGGCAGCGGCGTGCCCCCGGCGGAAGCTATCGAACGAACACGGTCACGTTTCCGCTGGAAGTAACTCCCCCTGAAGTGACGCGGATCACGTTCGCTCCAGAAAGAGCGGCCGTGGGGATCCGCACGTTTACTTGCGCAATGCCGGGAACCAAGCCGGGAGCGTTACCGCCGTACAATACCTCTGCGGCGACTCCGTTGATCGTGGCTGATACGGGAATGACCAGATTGGCGATGGTACTCACTACCTGGCCGTCGACCGATGCAGGCGTGGTCTGCCCCAGCCCCGTCAGATAGAGACTGACAATGGAGGCCCTGTCAGCAGGATTGGTGGCGCTATTCACGCTGGAATCCTGATTAAGGATCGCGCCTGGACCATTGCCACTGGAGTCGGCGGTGAACAGTGCCGGTCGCGAAGAGCGGACTGGAATCAGTAAGACCGCGGAACGCAAGCCGTTCTGCTCCACGATAACGCGGACGCTAGTTTTACCTGTGAGACTGAAGGGCGCTACGACCGCCAACTGATTCGTGGAGGTGTAGATGACGGGCGCGGGTACTTCGTCAAAGAGGACGCGGGTCCCGCCGAGCGTTGAGGCGACATTGTTATTGACTAGGGTGAAAGTCTGGAGAGTGGCAGGTCCCAGACCAGTGCCGTACAGCAACACAATTTCACCGGGAGCCACGCCATTGCCGGCATAGTTTGCTGCACTTACCACGGCAAGCACGGCCGGTGATCCACTGGCGCCAATTCCCACCAGAAACTCACTGGTGATGTTCTGTCCTAGGCTGTCGATGACGCGGGTACTGAAGACGAACGTCCCCGCTGAAGTCGGCGTACCTGCCAGTAGTCCAGTGCTGGAGAGCGTAAGACCAGCGGGCAGGGACCCACTAACCAGGGAGAACGTGTAAGGAGCGGCGCCGCCAACAGCGGTGACTTGCTGGCTGTAGCTTTGGTTGACAGAGCCGGAAGGTAATGTGAAATTGGCGAAAGAGATGGCAGCCAAAGCCACATTCAGCGTGAGCGGTGTAGTAATCGTGATGTTTGAAGAGTCTACCGCGCGCACCGTGATGGGGAACGCGCCACTGGCCGAAGGCGTGCCGGATAGGAGCCCGGTGGGCGTCAACGTCAACCCATTCGGCAAATTACCGGACTGTAAGCTGAAGGTGATCGTCCCCGTTCCGCCAAGGGTAGCTAGCACTTGGGAATAGGCCTGATTCACCAACGCAACGGGTAAGGAAACCGTAGAAAAACGGAAACTGGCGGGAGATACGGTGATCGGCACGGTGGATTCCACGACGGCGCCGATGGCGTCCGTAGCGCGCAGCAAGACGTTGAAGAGTCCAGGCTGGGTGGGCGTACCAGACAGCAGGCCGGTGCTGCTCAGTAACAAGCCAGGTGGTAGACCTGCTGGTGACGTAAAGACGTAGGGTCCCACACCTCCCGTCGCGGTCAAATTGAAGTTCATCATTTGCCCCACGAAGGCGTTGGGAAGCGCATTAAAGCTAAAGCCAATGGAGGATGCTACGGCCGCGAAAACGAAGGTACTCTCGGCAACTGATCCTGCAGCGTCAGTCGCGCGGATTGTCACGCTGGATTGGCCGCCAGCGGTGGGGATGCCCGTAATAAGTCCGTTGGTGGAGAGTGCGAGGCCGGCGGGTAACGAACCGGCCACAAGGGAGTAGGTGTAGGGAATGACGCCGCCATTCGCTTGCAAAACCGCCCGGTAATTTTGGCCGACGAACACCGCGGGCAACGCAAGATTGGAAAACGCTAAACCCGAGGCCCCAATCTGTAAGGTGAACGCGCGCTGAATTTGATCTCCCGCCGCATCGCGAACGCGGATTACGAAGGCATAGCTGCCGGTGCTCGACGGTGTGCCGGACACGATCCCTGCGGGCAAGAGGGTGAGGCCGGGAGGGAGCGTTCCGCTCACCAGCGAAATGCTAAAGGGGCCCACGCCGGAGCCGGGCACGAGCGTGACAGCGTAGGGAATCCCCAGCGTTCCGTTCGGGAGTTCTCCGCTGAGACTCAGCGCCGTATTCGTTACGGAGAGAGCGAACGATCTTTGGACACTTAGGCCTGTAGAGTCCTGCACCCGCACGACGAACGTCGACTCGCTTTCAGCGAGCGGCGTACCCGAAAGGAACCCTGCGCCTGACAGACTGAGCCCGGAAGGCAGGGAGGAGCCCGGGGCGAGAGTAAATGTGTAGGGTGCGGATCCGCCCGAACCAATAAGGGTCGCAGTGTAGGGGGCCCCTCGTCGGCCTGAGGGAATCGCTGTATTCGTGATAGTGAGTCCCGAGGAGGGGATGACATTTATGGTGCCGATAAAGGTTGCCGTTGCGCCCATCGCATCAGTGACTCTGAAGGTCGCTGCATAAATGCCCTGGCTAACGGACACCCCACTTAGAGTTCCGTTAGGCGAGAGGGCGATGCCGGGCGGCAAAAAACCACTGGTGAGTGCAAAGCTGTACGGCGGCAGGCCACCTTGGCCCATGAGGGAATAGAGATAGGGGCTACCGAGAAGAGCATCCGGCAAGGATCCGAGGCCAAATGACAACTGGGATGAGGCTACCGTGAGTATCTGGCTGAAGAGCGCCGTAGCATTGGCAGCGTCGGTGAGGCGAAGTGTATAGGTATAAGTGCCAGCCGCCAAGGGGGTACCGGCAATAGTGCCGTTCGGATTCAGTGCCAGCCCGGGAGGCAATGCTCCTGCGGCTAAGGTATAGGTCGTCGCCCCTACGCCGCCCGTGCTGCCGTTCATGGACAAGTAGGGGATGCCCAACTGACCGGCCAGCGGCCCACTCGACAACAGGGCTAAGCTACCGGTATTCGTCTGAAAACTGTAAGTGACAAAAGAAGCCCCCCCCGCGCTGTCGCTTACGCGTACCGTGAACAACGACGTTCCTGGGGACTGATTGGTTGAGCCGGAAAGCAGTCCGGAGGGTGAGAGTGTCACGCCGTCGGGCAGCACTCCACCGGCCAATTGGAAGGAGTAGGGTGGGGCGCCGCCCGAAGCCTGAAGAACTGTGGCATAAGCTTGATTTTGGCGTGCCGCCGGAACGGTCAAGGTAGAGATCGAGAGTCCTGGTGCAGCGATGAAAATAGGCAAGGTCAAGTTGGCGGTGGCGCCGCGCGAGTCGGTGACTCGGAAGATACTTTGGAAAAGACCGCCAGCGGTAGGCGTGCCGGAGACGTTGCCATTGGACGACAGGCCGAGGCCGGGAGGGAGGGTTCCCCCAGACAGTGAGAACGAAAAAGGGGCAATCGCGTTCTCCGCGGATACAGTTGAGGAGTAAGCTTGCCCCACTTGGCCGTTCGCCAGCCCCAGTTGAGTAATCAGAAGGGCGGAAGACTGAATTCGGATTGATATCGGTAATTGCGCTGTGGTGCCGGTGTTGTCAATAACTCGCACCACGAAGGCGTAGGTACCAGCTAGAGTCGGAGTACCCGACAGTCCACCTGCGGAACTAAGAGAGAGCCCCGGCGGAACCGTCCCGCTCAGCAGAGTGTACGCAACGATAGACGTGCCGCCGGAAGATGCCAGATTTACGACGTAGGGCGTGTTGACAAAGCCGTCAGGGAACAGGGTGTTCGTAATGGTTAGCGTTCCGGAATTGACGTTGATGAGAACGTCCGACTGAGTCGCTTGACCTACCGAATCTGTCAGTCTAATTATTACGGGAAACACTCCGGTTGCCGTGGGTGAACCGGTGATCGATCCGGAAGAGCTGAGCGTCAAACCAGCCGGCAGGCTTCCACTGAGTAAGTTGAATTGGTAAGGGGCGGTACCGCCTTGGGCTAACAAGGCGCCACTGTAAATCTGGTTGAGAATCCCTGTGGGGAGAGACGAAATGATCACCCGAAGCCCGGTACCGGCGACGACGACGGAGTAACTTGCCTGGGCGGTGAGACCGCTAGCGTCAGTTACCCGCACAAAGAAGTTATAAGTCCCCGATGTCGTTGGTGTTCCCGATAGAGTTCCGTTGGTGGCCAGTGAGAGTCCGGGCGGCACATTTCCAGCCAGGATATCGAAGGTGTAAGGTGGCGCGCCACCAATGGCCGTCAACGTCTGGCTATACGGCAGATTGGATGAAGCACCGGCAAGGGAAATGGTGGAGATCGTAAGGCTTGCCGCCTCAACACGAAGCGTATAGGGCGATTGGAAGGAAGTCCCGGTGGAGTCTGTGGCCCTGATGGTGAAGGATGAGATCCCGCCGACGGTTGGGGTACCGATGAGCCGACCAGACGAGGTCAAAGATAGTCCAGAGGGCAGTGATCCTCCGCCCAGCAGTAAGTCAAACGAATAAGGGACGGAGCCGCCCATCGCGGCCAAACTCACCTCGTAGAGCGCCCCTAGGCGTCCTGATGGAAGGCTCTGGGTGATGATGACCATTCCGTTAGCGGCAGTGATCCGTACGGACAGCTGGGTAATTCCGCTCAAGTTCATCGCATCTGTACTCTGAACCGCAAAGTTGAATTGGCCGGCCGAAGACGGAATGCCGGAGATTACGCATGCCGTGGTTAAGGACAAGCCAGGCGGCAGGCTTCCAGCAGAGAGCGTATGGGCGTAGGGAGCTGTGCCGCCTGCACCGGACAACGTGGTGAGGTAGGATTGTCCGGCTAGGCCCTGGGGTAAGGCCGTGCCCACGCCAATCGCCGCCGTGGCGAAATTCGTGGTGAGAACGAGCGTTAGCAACGTTCGCGTTAAGGTTGCGCGGGAGGAGGCTAACGGCGATAAGTGGTTTGGGGTCATCTGATGAGATCTCCGAAATTAACATTGGGACACCCTACGCAGTTCTTGCGCGGCGAGAAGCAATCGCGGCCGTTTGTGAGGCGGGGCGAACTTGATCTCGTGACGGGCGTCTCACGAGGTAGAGCATGCCAATGGCCAAACGTGGGCATCCCCGGTGCGAGTGCCAGCCTGGCAGGACGAACTCGCGCACAACTGCACGAGCGGCACACCGTACTGGATAGGACCAGGTAACGAATCGGCCCCTCGATTGCATACGCGGAAGTGCTCAGTAGATTCTTTGAACACTCTTTTTGGAAGGACCGGATTATGCCAATTGACAAAAAGCCTCGGACCCCCAGGGTCGCGCGCGGCGGGGGGGGCGAAGTGCATCAGGAGATCGCCAAAGATGGACGCGCGCTCACCACCAACCAGGGCCTACCAGTAGCAGACAACCAAAATTCCCTTAAGGCGGGAGTGCGTGGGCCTACCCTATTGGAAGACTTTATTCTCCGCGAAAAAATTACGCATTTCGATCACGAGAGGATTCCCGAGCGGGTGGTGCATGCGCGCGGTTCTGCCGCTCATGGTTACTTCCAGCCATATAAATCGATGGCTCACGTAACAAGTGCGGCATTTCTTGCCGACACCTCAGTAAGAACGCCGGTTTTTGCACGATTTTCCACGGTGGCGGGGGGCGCGGGATCGGCAGATTTACCTCGCGATGTGCGCGGCTTTGCCGTGAAATTCTACACCCAGCAGGGAAACTTCGATTTGGTGGGGAACAACATTCCTGTTTTCTTCATTCAAGATGCCCTCAAGTTCCCGGACCTCGCTCATGCCGTCAAAATGGAAGCGGACCGAGGCTATCCTCAGGCCGCCTCGGCACACGACACGTTTTGGGATTTCATTTCCCTGATGCCGGAATCTCTGCACATGATTCTCTGGGCTATGTCGGATCGAACGATCCCTCGATCCCTCCGGATGATCGAGGGCTTTGGCGTGAATACGTTTCGCCTGGTGAACGCGGCAGGCGAGACTCACTTCGTAAAGTTCCATTGGCGCCCCACCATCGGAACCGCCTCTGTGCTTTGGGATGAGGCGGTGAAGATTTGTGGCGCCGACCCGGATTATCATCGCCGGGATCTCTTCGAAGCGATCGACCGCGGCGACTTTCCCGAGTTTGAACTCGGGTTTCAAATCGTGGATCAAGCAATGGCCGACACGCTGGCCTTCGACGTATTAGACGCCACCAAGCTCATTCCGGAAGAAGTGGTGCCCGTGGAAATGGTCGGCAAGATGGTGCTGGACCGCAACCCTAGCAATTTCTTTGCGGAGACGGAGCAGGTTGCTTTCTGCCCTAGCCACCTGGTTCCAGGGCTGGACTTCAGTGACGATCCTTTGTTGCAAGGCCGGCTTTTCTCATACCTCGACACGCAACTCAGCCGGCTGGGATCACCCAACTTTCACGAGTTGCCCATTAACCAGCCCAAGTGCCCCTTCGCGAACCTGCAGCGCGATGGCCACATGAGAACTGCGGTGGCGGAGGGGCGTGTGAACTACGAGCCGAATAACCTGGATCCGCAGGGGCCGCGGGAGTCTCACGCGGCGGGATTCAAGACAACGACCACAAATGTAGAGGGATCAAAAGTGCGATTGCGTTCGCCATCCTTCGACGATCACTATTCGCAAGCGCGCATGTTCTACCACTCGGTGACGCCGCAAGAACAAAGACACATTGTGGAGGCGTTCACCTTCGAGCTCGGAAAGGTTGAGATCCGAGAGATCCGGCAGCGAATGCTGGGCCATTTGGAGATTGTTGACGTAGCGCTGGCCGAAACGGTTGCGACAGCACTGGGTATGACGGGTGAGGCGATCCGGGCCGAGGCGGCCGCGCAGCCCGTGGACCTGCCGGCCAGCCCCGCGCTTCGCCTCTATGGAAAGTATCCACCGACACTTCGAGGCCGGAAAATGGGCCTTCTTCTGGCGCCGGGTTTTGACCCGAAAATCAAAGCTTCGTTGGAATCGGCAATTCGGAAAGAAGGGGCCGCTGTCGCGCTCATCGGATTGAAGGTAGGGGGCGTGGAAGACGCCTCGGGAAAAAAACATGCGGTGCTCATGGCCCTTCGAGCCGCTCCGTCCGTCCTATTTGACGCGGTAGCCGTGGCGGCAGGACCGGAAGGCGATGCTCTGCTTACCGCCAACCCGGACGCGGTGGCGTTCCTGATGGATGCCGGACGGCACCTCAAGGCGATCGCCACCGCCGGGGTTCCCCAATGCGCGGACAAGGCCCACATCCGTGGAGAGCCGGGCGTGGTGGAAGTGAGAAACTCCGAGAGCGTTGGCAAGTTCATCGACGTGGCCCGAGGCGGCAAAGTGTGGGAGCGGGAACCACGGGCGACCTGACAGCGAATTCGTGAGCGACCGAGCGCCGCATGACGCTCAATCAATAAAAGACAAGGAGCCAAGTATGGCTGAAAAAAAGACTGTAATGCAGTTATTGGAAGACGAGATCAAGGATCTCTACTCCGCAGAGAACCAATTGACGAAAGCCATTCCAAAAATGGTGAAAGGAGCGAGTGATCGGCTTTTGAAAGAAGCGCTTAGCGCACATCTGGAAGAAACCAAGGATCAGGTGTCCAGATTGGAGGAAGTGGCCCATTTGCTGCAAATCAAGGCGACCGGCAAGAAGTGTATGGGGATGGAAGGCGTCATCAAAGAGGGGGATGAGGCTCTGGCTGAAAAGGGCGAGCCCGTCGTGCTTGATCTCGGCATCATTGGGGCAGGAAGCCGGGTGGAACATTACGAGATCGCGGGCTATATGACGGCGATCGGCTTGGCCATTAAGTTGAAGGCTACCGAGGTGATAGCTCTTCTTCAGCAATCGCTGGCGGAAGAGCAGGCGGCGGAGCAAAAGCTTCGTAAAATTGCCGCGACGTTGCTTCAATCCGCACCAGTCCCGGCATAGAGTCCGCGGAAATGAAAGGCCGCCCACAAAATGGGCGGCCTTTCCTGCGCATCTTATGCCTTACGCGGAAGCACGAGAACTGGCCGCCTTTTCTCCACTGGAAGAAATGTCCTCCGCCCCGGTGGACGATAAGATCTCTTCCGCGCGTTTGACTTCAGTCGACGTGTCGCAATGAACGGAGAGCAGGACGCCACCCTCGTTCACGCGGCCTTCGTACCGATGGGCCTCGTACTCAGGAATACCCATGCCCACGAGTGCGCCAATGAGTCCTCCCACCGCGCCGCCCACGCCCACGCCCGCCAGGGCGCCCATAATGGGTCCGGCCGCAATGAACGGCCCCACGCCCGGAATCGCTAACGCTCCAATGCCGGCCAACAGACCTAAGGTCCCGCCGATGGCGCCCCCAGCGGTTACCCCGGTAGTGGTGCCTTCGGGAGCTTTGGTATTCTTCTCGTGGGCGAAGTCCCGCGAACTTTGAGCATCCGGCATGAGCACCGAGATGTCGCCATTCGAAAATCCAGACGTGAGGAGTTGGTCGACTGCACTTTCGGCGATTTCGCGGGTTTTGTAAATGCCATATACTGCGATGTTTTTGCTATCCATGATGTGCTCTCTTTTCGTAGTTGCTAACGTTTCACCGAGATCTGGTCGGTAATTTTTTGCGCGCTGTGAGTGACTTCTACGGCCTTCGCGATAACGGTCTTCTTCTCAGCGTCGGAATTTACGGGCCCCTTTAGCGTGACCATCCCGTCGGAGGTGATGATCTTGATGTTGTGCGCGTACGTGGATAGAGTCTTATCGGCAATTATTGCCTTACGTATATTCCGCGTGAGTTCTTGATCGTTGGCGTTCATTTTCTGCTGGTCGGCAGTCTTGGCACCCGTAGTCTGATCTCGTTTATTCATCTTGGTGTTGTCAGCGTCAGGCGAAGGCGCCTGTGCCGAGCCGACAGCTGCGACGACATAGAAGAGGGGGGTGGTTAGGGTAAGTTTCATAGGACTCGTTCCTTTCGCTGCTACATGCTCTTCAGCTTTTTTGCGCCAGTCTTTAAGTCTTCACCAGCCTTAGGGGCCGCACTTTTCGACTGGTCGCCCATCTTGGACGCCGCATCCTTGGCGGCCCTGGCGGTCGCATCCAACTTCGCTTTTAGCTTATTTTTCATGTCGCTCATAATCGTGCTTTCTCTTTCTGCCCTCGATCCTAGGATCGTACGGTGCCAAGTAACCAGAGCATGTTCAGGGCCGTTGCGCGTTTTAGCAAGAGAACTTAGTAAGTAGTTACAAGTGCGATCCTCAGGTTCCTGAAGAGAGGACCGGCCGACCGCCCACGCTCGCCCCTGATTCCTATTTTGGCCAATGACGTGCTAGAGAAACACCGAAGGAGAAAAGAATGAAATACATGTTTGCTTGGGTGATGGGCGTGCCGGGAGTGCTAATCTTACTTTGGATCCTGATGAGCCGCTGCTGACCCATTGAAATTTAAAGTTTGGACAGAGTGGCAGCCCGATGGGACCCCGTAGCGCTAGTGCCGGAAATGGCGGACTCCCGTGAAGACCATGGCTAGGCCGAGGCGGTTGGCGGTGGCGATGACTTCGGGGTCCTTGACGGAGCCGCCGGGCTGGATGGCGGCGGTGATGCCGTGCTTCGCGGCTTCTTCGAGGCCGTCCGGGAAGGGGAAGAAGGCGTCGGAGGCGATCACCGCTCCTGCGAGGGGAAGGTGAGACTTCATCGCGCCGACCTTCACCGAATCGACGCGGCTCATCTGTCCCGCGCCCGCGCTGATGGCTTGGCCGGGGCGAGCGTAGAGGATCGCGTTCGACTTGAGGTGCTTGACTACCTTCCAGCCGAAGCGCAGGGCGTGCCATTCTTCCGGGGTCGGTTCGCGGTCGGTGACGACGCGGGCTTCGAGTAACCGTGGCCGGTCGGCGGTTTGGACTAAGTAGCCGCCGGAGATACTCTTGACGACGGGCTCGTCTGAGTTACTCGAAGCAACTCGCAAGACGCGCAGATTCTTTTTAGCGCCCAGAATGGCCAGCGCTTCGTCACTGTAGCCGGGGGCGGCGATGGCTTCGGTGAATAACTTCGCGACTTCGGTAGCCGTGGCCGCGTCCAGGGGGCGATTGAAAGCCAGCACGCCGCCGAAGGCAGAGACCGGATCGGCTTCGAGGGCCCGTGAATAGGCCTCGGCGAGCGTGGCCGCTTCGGCGCAGCCGCAGGGATTGGTGTGCTTGATGATGGCGCAGGCAGGTAACTCGGTAAACTCGAGAATTAGCTGCCAGGCGGCGTCGAGGTCGACTAAGTTGTTGTACGAAAGCTCTTTTCCTTGTAACTGCGCCGCGCCAGCGATGCCGGTTTGGCGCGTGGAATAAAGCGCGGCGGATTGGTGGGGATTTTCGCCATAGCGTAAGTCGAAGGCCTTGGGGACGAGTAAGTCGAGCGAGGTTTCGTGGTCGATAACCGCCAGGCGCGCGGAGATGGCGCGATCATAGGCGGCGGTGCGGGCGAAGGCTTTGCGGGCCAACTCCCAGCGCAGGGTGGCCGGCAGTGAACCGTGCTCGCGCAGCGCGGCGATGACGCGGGGGTAGTCCTCGGGCGACGTCACCACGCCGACGCTCTCGTAATTCTTGGCGGCCGCGCGGATCATGGTGGGTCCGCCGATGTCGATGTTTTCGATCAGGCGCTCGATGGTGGCGCCGGCGTCGGCGGCGACGCCTTCGAAGTCGTAGAGGTTGACCACGACAAGGTCAATAGCGGGAATGCCGTGTTCCTGCATGGCGGCGAGATGGGAGGGCTGGTCGCGCCGGGCGAGCATGCCGCCAGCGATCTTGGGGTGAATCGTCTTGAGGCGGCCGTCCATCATTTCGGGGAAGCCGGTGACGTCGCTGACGTCGCGGACGGGAATCCCGGCCGTGGCGAGCGCCTGGGCGGTGCCGCCGGTGGAGACCAGTTCCACGCCTAGTTCGTGCAGGGACCGGGCGAAATCCACCAGGCCGGTTTTGTTCGTAACGCTGAGCAGCGCGCGGGCAATCATGAACCTCCATTCTCGCGCAATAATGAAAGGAATGAGGTCCGCTTAGTTGCCCCACGTCGCCATCCTTGGCGGAGGACTCGCCGGACTCGCCACCGCGGCCGCCCTGGGCTCCGCCGGCTATGACGTCGAAGTCTTTGAAGCGCGCCCTTTCTTCGGCGGCCGGGCCACCTCTTATCCGATCGGCGAAGAGACCATCGACAATTGCCAGCACATCCTGCTGCGCTGCTGCGTCAACCTGCTCGACTTCTACGAACGGCTGGGCGCCGCCGGCCAAATCGACTTCTACCGCGACATCGACTTCATTGAGCCCGGCGGCCGCGTGTCGCGGCTGCACGCGGGTTGTCTGCCGGCGCCGCTGCATTTCGCGGGCGCCTTTTCGCGCGCCACGTGGCTGACCCTGGCCGAGAAATTCGCGCTCGGCCGCGGACTCCTCGCCATGCGGCACCAGCGTTTGCGGCGGCAGGACCTGGACTCGCTCTCGATGCAGACGTGGCTGGAGCAGCACCACCAGCCGCCGCGCGTGATCGAGCGTTTCTGGCGCCAGGTGCTGGTGAGCGCGATCAACGAAGAACTACCGCTGATGTCCGCCGCGCATGGCTTTCAGGTGTTCTGGCTCGGCTTCCTGGCTGGGCCGGACTTCTACGAGATGGGCGTCCCAGCGGTGCCGTTGGCTGAGCTCTACAGCCTGGACCGGTGGCAACGCTATCCGCGCGTGCAGTTGCATGGGCGCGCTCCGGTGGAGGCCGTGCAGATGAATGGCGTCGGCATTGCGTCGTTGTCGGTGAACGGCGAAGCGCGGCAAGCCGACGCCTACGTGAGCGCGTTGCCGTTTGAGAAAGCGCAGACCCTGCTGCCGCCGCTGCCGATCGATTGGAGCGCCTTTACGCATTCGCCGATCACCGGGATTCACCTGTGGTTTGACCGGCCGGTGACGCAGATGCCGCACGGCACCATGCTGGACCGGACGGTGCAGTGGTTTTTCAACAAGGACGAAGGGCGTTATCTGCAGGTGGTGGTATCGGCGTCGCGCAGCCTGACGGAGATGCCGCGCGCCGTGGTGATTGAGCTGGCGTTGCGTGAATTGGCCGAGTTTCTGCCGTTGGTACACGAGGCGAAGCTGGTGAAGGCGCACGTGGTGAAGGAGATCCGCGCGACGTTTTCCGCCTGCCCGGGGCTGGAAGCGAAACGCCCGCTGGCGATCACCGCGGTGCCGAATCTGTTCCTGGCGGGCGACTGGACGCGCTCGGGTTGGCCGGCGACGATGGAAGGCGCGGTCCGCAGCGGTTATCTGGCGGCGGAGGCCGTCACCCGGCACTTCGGAAATCCGCTTACGTTTCTGAAACCGGACGTAGCGTAAACTGGAGGTGATTTGAAACTCTGGCTTGTACTAACTATGCTTACGGTAGCGGCGATGGCGGAGAGTCCGGTGGCGCGCTACCGCGTGGTGAAGGCTTATCCGCACGATCCCGGGGCGTTTACGCAGGGGCTGATTTACCTGGACGGTTTTCTGTATGAGAGCACCGGGTTAAACGGTCGCTCCAGCCTGCGGATGACGGAACTCGCGACGGGCAAGGTGCTGCAGCGGCAGCCGGTGCCGGCGCAATACTTCGCGGAGGGCATGACGAACTTCGGCGGGCAGCTGTTTCAACTTACGTGGCAGAGCGGCAAGGCCTTTGTGTATGACCGGTTCAGCTTCAAGCTGCTCCGCGAGCATACCTATACGGGCGAAGGCTGGGGACTCACCAACGATGGCAAACGGCTGATCCTCAGCGACGGCACGGCGCAGATCCGCTTCATCGATCCGAAGACCTTCGCGGTGACCGGCAAGCTCAATGTGACGGACCAGGGCAAACCGGTGGATCGTTTGAATGAGCTTGAGTACGTGAAAGGCGAGATTCTGGCCAACGTCTGGCAGACGGAGTTGATTGCGCGAATCTCGCCGGTGTCGGGCAAGGTGTTGGGCTGGATTGACCTGAGCGGCTTGCTGACGCCCAGCGAAGCCCAGGGGGTGGACGTGCTGAACGGCATCGCCTACGACGCGAAACAGGACCGGCTGTTCGTCACCGGGAAGCTGTGGCCGAAGCTCTTCGAGATTAAGGTCGGGAAATAGCGGGTTCCCACGAACCCCTCGGCCAGTTTGGCATCACCCGCGCATACAGTCGCGGGCGTCATGGGGCGTCATGAGGGCAGAAGAAGCACCCCGAATTGCGGCGGGCCAGCCAGTCGCGCAGGGAGTGAGCGCCTTCTCTATTGGCTTCTCCGTGAACCGCCTCGTACACCGTGGATTCCATTGATTCTGAATGACCCCCTCACTCCGTTCGGGGCTGGTTGGCATACAGTAATTCAGGGTGGTTCTTGTGCCCTCATGACGCGCCGGGGGGTGGGGCGAAGATGTAGTCCTTGAGGAGTTGGGAGATTTCGCTGGCGGCGTTTTCTTGCGGGGACAAAACAAAGCCAATTCGTTTTACTTTGGCTAGGTCGGCTAGGGGAAGCGGGTTCGTTTTGTTGGGGTTGGCGAGTCGCTCTTGGATTTCGCGGGCCGTTTGCAGGGCTTTCAGTTCTTTCAGCGCGCGGTGAAAGCTGCGTTCGTGTTGGCCGTGGTAGCGGGTGAGGCGGTCGAGTTGGGGGAAGTCGGCGTTGGCGAGGGCTTCGGCTTGGAGGGTTTGGATGCGTTGAAGATTCCAGCCGGCGGCGATGAATTGGTCGAAGAGGGTGAGTTCGAGGGGGCCGGTAGGGTCGATTTGGGCGCGGTGGCTTTGTTCGAAGACGGCGAAGGCTTCCCGTTCGTCGTCGCGAATGAGCAAGCGGCCGGTGAGGTTGTGCCGGTTGGCGTTTTGACTGACCTTGGCTTTTCCTTCGGCGGTGCGGGGTCCGGTGGAGTGCTGGCTGTTTTCCTGGTTGGCGGTTTGTTGCGCGGTTGATGACATGGTTGGCAATTTCCTTCCTAATTCCAGTTTACGGGTGGGGTTGGTAACTTCGGGGTGGGGGGAATTTAGTAAGTGATTTGGAATGATTTAGTTAGGTGTTTTTTGATTGGTTGTTACCGAGTTTGAAATGGGGTGACGGACCAGGGGGCCCGTCGTACAATGCACGAGCCGCTGTCTTCATGAAGATGGCACCGATGTGGGCGGCAACGGAGAATGAAACTGGAGCGACTAGCGCTGGGAAACACCCGGTCACTATCGTCTAAGGGATGATGGCGATCTTCATGTGGCCGTTGTGGCTCATGAGGTGCTTGAAGACTTCGAGCAGGTTCTGCAGGGGTTCTTCGCGATTGACGAAGTCGTGCGCGGTGATGTCGCCGCGGGAGACGGCCTTCAGCGCGCGCTGGATTAGGGCCGGCGTGTGGTGGAAGCTCGCCTTGAGGGTGATCTCCGAGTAGTGCAAGCGGTTCGTGTCGAGCGAGATCGAGGTGTCGTTGGGGCAGCCGCCGAAGAGATTGACGAGTCCGCCGCGGCGGACCATGCTCACCGATTCCTGCCAAGTTTGCGGCTTACCGACGGCTTCAATGACGATGTCGGCGCCGTGACCGCCCGTGTTGGCGCGGACAGCGGAGACGACGTCGGTGGTGTCGGCGGTGGAGATGACGTCTTGCGCGCCCATGCGGAGGGCGCGATCCAATTGGGTTTTGCGGCGGCCGACGGCGATGACGCGGGCGCCGAGGAGGCTGGCGATGCGGACGAACATGAGTCCGATGGGGCCGAGTCCGATAATGGCCACCGAGTCGCCAGCGGCGATGTTCGAGTCTTCAATGCCCTTGAGCACGCAGGCCAGGGGTTCGATCAGCGCCGCGTCCGGATAGGTGACGTGCGGCGGGATCTCGTACATGTTTTTTTCGACGATGCGAGCCGGGATGCGGATGTACTCGGCGTAGGCGCCGTTGTTGAAGAGGAGGTTCTCGCAGAGATTCTCGGATTGGCGGCGGCAATAAAGGCAGTCTCCGCAGGGGGCGGAATTCGCCGCGACCACGCGTTGACCCACATGGAAGTTCTGCACGGCCGCGCCAACGGCGACAATGTCGCCCGACAGTTCGTGCCCGAATAGAGCCGGAGGGACAATCATGCGCGCATGATAACCGCGACGGAAGACTTTCACGTCGGTGCCACACGTCAGGGCCGCGCGTACGCGGACCAAAACGTCCCCAGGACCTATCGCAGGAACCTCAACCGGCTCGATCTCTACATGTTCTTTCCCGTAGAGAACGGCCGCGAGCATTCGTACACTCACTCGTAACCACCCTTCAGCAACACCAGTACCAACAATCCAGTATACCTATTCCCGTCAGCCCTTTGCGGGGTGCGGGCCAAAATTCGGCTCACGCGATCCCCTGCTGCGGTTCGATGAGAATCTTGAGGGATTGCTCGTCCGGATGTAAGGCCAATTCCATGCCATCGCGAAAGCCAGCGAGCGGCACGCGGTGCGAAATCAAACGCTCCACCGGCAAGCGCCCGGAAAAAATGAGGTTAGCCGACTCAGCCTGCAAATCGACATCGGCACTGTAAGACCCGCACAACATACGCTCATCCTTACAGATGTCGGCACCGGCCAACTCGATTCGTTCCTTCTCAGAAGTCTGCGCAAAGAGGACGATGCGGGCACCGGGACGGGTGGCGCGGACGGCTTGTTCGACGATTTTAGGGGCCGATACCGCGACGAAGACGAGATCGGCGCCGCGGCCGTGGGAGCGATCCCGGGCGAGGGTGGCCAAATCGGTGTGGCGAGGGTCGACGGCGTCGCCGGCGCCAAGGCTCGCGGCGAGGGCGCGGCGATGGGCGGAGAGATCCGAGGCGATGACGTGGGCACCGGCGTCTTTCAAGAGCATGGTGAACTTCAAGCCGATGGGGCCTTGGCCCATGACGATGACGGTGTCGCCGGGCTGGGGCGCAGCTTGGACGACGGCCTTCAGGCAGGTGTTGAGGGGCTCCACGAGCGAAGCGGCGGCGTAGCTGACGCCGTCGGGAATCTTCTCCACGCCGCGGGCGACAATCCAATCCATGATGCGGATGTACTGGGCGAAGCCGCCGCCGGCCGGCTCATAGCCGGCGGTGATGCCGACGCGCTTGTAGACGGGGCACTGGGCGTAGAGTTTGCGCTGGCAATAGAAGCATTGGCTACAGGGGATGTGATGGAAGGCCACCACGCGGTCGCCCAGGGCAAAGCGGGTGACGCCGGCGCCCACGCCCGCCACAACGCCGGCGGTTTCATGGCCGTAGATACGCGGGCCGGCCAGCAGGTCATACTCGATCTTCTTGAGGTCAGTGTGGCAGATGCCGCAGGCTTCGACGCGGACCAGCAATTCGCCGGGGCCGATTTCGGGGGTGGGCACCTCGCGGACCTCCACCTGTTGTTGGCCGGTGTACACGGCAGCGAGCATGCGACGGGGCACGTTAGAAACGGCAGTCAGCAAGAAATCCTCCTAAGGCGCGCGCGGCAAGCTGGGCCTGGGCGCGCAATTCCAGGATGGCCGGAATGCGCGCAAAGGGGCGGGCGAGCATGGCGGCGACGATGTGCGCTTTCCGGAAGTGGCCGGCGGGGGCGCGGTAGAGATTGAAGTCGAGGGGCAGCGATTGCCCGGCCGAGTCCGAGACGGCTTTGATACAGGCGAAGGGCAACTGATGGCGTCCGGCGACGTCGCGGACGGCGGCGCTTTCCATTTCGACGGCCAAGCCCTGCTGAGAGAGAGACTGCTTCTCGGCGGCGGTGGAGGCCACGCGGTCCTGCGAGACGATGAGTCCGCTGCGGAAGGCCAGGGCAGTGCGAGGTTGCTGGCCGCGCGGGTCGACGACGATATCGCCGAGGGCCAGCGACGGATCGAGCGCGCCGCAGGTGCCGGTGGAGATCAGCAGGTCAATGGGGCCGGCGGCCAGAATTGCTTCGGCCGCACGCCGTGCCGCGCGAAAGCCAGGGCCAAAGGCGGCCAGGCGTACGGTGTCGCCGGACTGGGTCCGTCCTAGGGCGGGCGCGCGACGCAGGCTTTCGCAGGCGGCGAGGCGCGAGGCGTAAGGGGCGAGTTCGTAAGGGTCCGCCGCGACCAGGCCGAGCGTCATGCGGCCATCCCTTGCGCGCGGAACCAGGCGATGGCGCGGGCGAGCGCGTCGTCTACGGGGCGAGGCGCATAGCCGAGTTCGCGCTTGGCTTTGTCGCTGGAGGCGTACATCTTTTGGCGGGCCATGCGGACGGCGTCGAGCGGCACTTCGGGCGGGCGTCCGGTGAGGGCGGCCCAACCGGTGGAGGCGGCGCCGGCGGCGTAGGCGACGAAGTGGGGAATCTGGAAGTCCGGCGCGCGGCGCCCGGTGAGGCGGGCCAGCCGCGCGAGGATCTCGCGGAGGTGCAGATTCTCGCTGCCCAGGATATAGCGTTCGCCGCGCCGGCCATGCTCCAGGGCGAGCAGGTGTCCCAGCGCACAGTCATGCACGTCGACCAGATTGAGCCCGGTATCGACGAAGGCGGGCATCTTGCCGGCCAGAAAATCGATCACGATTTTGCCGGTGGGGGTGGGCTTGGGGTCGCGTTCGCCGACGGGAGCGGTGGGGTTGACGATAGTGACATCGAGTTGCCGCGCGGCGGCCAAGGCGACTTGTTCCGCCAGGAATTTGCTCTTCTTGTAGGGACCGGTCATCTCCTCCAGCGATACCGGCCGCGTCTCGTCACCCGAGCCATGCTCGGGAAAGCCGATGCAGCCGACGGTAGAGGTGTAGACGAAGCGCTCGACTCCGGCGGCTTGGGCGGCGGCGAGCAGGTCGCGGGTGCCTTCGACGTTCGAGGCGTACATCTCGCTTTCGTCGCGCAACCAGAGGCGATAGTCGGCGGCGGCGTGAAAGACGTAGCGGCAGCCGGCGACGGCGCGCTCGAGGGAGGCGCGGTCTCGGAGGTCGCCATGGGCGATGGGACAGTCCAGGCCGTCGATGGGGAGGTTTTGGCGGGAAAGCAAGCGAACCGAGTGGCCTCGCTGCACCAGCAGCCGGGCGATGTGCCAACCGAGAAAGCCGGTAGCACCCGTAACTAGGGTGTTCGCCATACTTTAGGCGGAGCGTTTCACCTTGAGCCACTCGCTGAGAGCCATGAGCGGGAACGAATCCCGGTAGAGATGGTAGGTGAGGTAGTAGACGTTGGGGAAGCCGGTGCCGGTGGCGAGTTCTTCATACCAGGTGCCATCTTCGCGTTGGGTATCGACCAGATGCTCGACGCCGTGGTGAACGCTTTGCGAGGTGTCGTCGCCGCCGGCCAGCAGGCCCATCACGGCCCAGGCGGTTTGGGAGGCGGTGCTAGGCGCGGGAACGAAGCTGCCCTTGCGGTAGCTCTCGCAGCTTTCGCCCCAGCCGCCATCGGCGTTCTGGATGCTGCGCAGCCATTCGCCGGCGCGCAAGACGTGGGCTTCGCGGTCACTTTCGCCGGCGGCGCGGAGTCCGCGGAGGGCCAGGAAGGTGCCGTAGACGTAATTGACGCCCCAGCGGCCGAACCAACTGCCGTCCGGCTCTTGGGTGCGGATCAGATAGTCGACGCCCTTGCGAATGGCGGGATGCTGGGGATCGACGCCGCTCAGGATCAGGCCTTCGAGCACCCGCCCGGTAATATCAGGGCAGGTGGGATCGAGCATCGCGTTGTGATCGGCGAAGGGGACGTCGGCGAGGAATTCCCAGTTGTTGTCGACGTCGAAGGCGGCCCAGCCGCCGTCTTTTGATTGCATGCCGAGCGTCCAGGCGACGGCGCGGTCCCGCACGGCGCGGAGTTCGGCTGAATTGGACGCGCCGGTGTGATGCAGGGCCTTGAGCACCATGGCGGTGTCGTCGATGTCGGGATAGTGTTCGTTGGCGAATTCGAAGTACCAGCCGGAGGGCTCGAGGTTCGGCCGCTTGACGCTCCAGTCGCCCTTGGTGCGGACTTCTTTCGAGAGAAGCCAATCGCCACAACGGCGCAGCATGGCCGGATCCGCCAGTCCGCTTTCGCCGAGGGCGAACGCGGCGATGGCCGTATCCCAAACGACGCTGAAGCAGGGCTGATGGAAGAAACGGTCGCCGTCGTCGACGAGCAGACGGTCGAACTGCCGTTGGGCCTCGGCCCGAGCGGGATGGTCAGGCGCGTAGCCTAACAGATCCAGCATCATGATGGCGTACATCATGGGCGGATAGATGGCGGCCAAGCCGTCCGATTTCTCGAAACGCTGCAAGACCCAGTCGCGCGCCATGTTGATGGCGCGGCGGCGGACGGCATCAATTTGATAACGGTCCCAGAATTTGACGATGTCGTCGCAGAGGAAGAAGAGGTTCTTCCAACTGAAGAAGTTGGCGCCGGTTTTGAATTCGAGCGGCACGCCGGGCTTCAGGAGTTCGTCGAGGTTGAAGCCGGTGGGTACGGGCTTTTGCGGATTGGCCGCGTGCAGGACGGAGAGCGGAATGACGATGGCGCGCGTCCAACTCGACATTTCGTAAATCATGGGCCCGGAGAGCATCAATTCGGGCGGGATGCTGGGGGCGAACTCGCGCGGGTAGAGTCCGAAGAGGGAGAGGTTGATTTTGACGTAGCTATTGGCGGCTTGCATACCGCCCAGGGCCAGAATGGTTTCGCGGCAGCGATCAAGCGACGCGAGATCGACGGTGATTCCGGGGATACGCGTGGCGAGCTTGAGGGCGCAGTAAGCCTTGACGGAGGCGCTGACATCCGCAGGGCCTTTGGGATAGGCGCTGAAGCCGCCATCGGAGGCCTGATGCGTGAGGATGGAATTGACGGCACGCTGGGCACGGCCCAGATCCGGAGGCTGCCAAGTGTCGCCAGCAGGCGAGTGGAGCCAAAGCTGGAGCAGGAGATAGTCGGCTTCGAGGGTGGCGTCGCCGCCGGTGAGGTCGCCCCACCAGTAGCCGTCAGCGTGTTGGCGGCGGGCAAACGCGGAGACAGACTTGCGGGCCGCCTCAAAGGCGGTCGCCAGCAGCGTGTCACTGATTTGCAGACTCGGGCTCATTCTCAACTCTCTACGTTTCGGTAACGGGCACTGGTTTTCTTACAATTGGGCGATGGGCAATGAAGGTAGCGTAATTTTCGTTAAACGGCTACCTGACGAGGCCAATTCCTGCGGCAAGTTAAACCGCACATCTTCTTCCTTGATTTCGACATTCTCCACGGGTCCGTAACCGTAATGCCGCTGCAAACCTTCGATCAGTTGCTGCACCAGCGTTTCCGGGGCCGAAGCGCCGGCCGTGATGGCGACCGAGCGCGGAGCGTCCATCCACTCGGGGCGCAACTCCGAAAAGTCGTCGATCAGATAAGCGGGCACGCCGGACTTCTCGCATACCTCTACAAGACGGCGCGAGTTCGAACTATTCCGCGAACCCACCACCAAAAGCAGGTCACAGAGCGGGGCGATGGCCTTCACGGCCACTTGGCGATTCTCCGTGGCGTAGCAGATGTCCTGGGACTTGGGGCCCACGATTAGCGGGAACTTCTGCTTCAGGCGTTCAACAATGTGGGAGGTCTCGTCGAGACTTAGCGTGGTCTGGGTGAGGTGGGCGACTTTAGCCGGGTCTGGCACTTCGAGGCGCTCCACGTCTTCCACGGTTTCCACCAGGCGCATGGCGTCCGGCGCCTCGCCCATCGTACCTTCTACTTCTTCGTGGCCGGAGTGGCCGATCAGGACAATGGTGTAGCCTTGCCGGGCGAACTTGATGGCTTCGAGATGGACCTTCGTCACCAGGGGACAGGTGGCGTCGATCACTTTGAGGCCGCGCGCTTTGGCGGCTTCCCGGACGGCGGGGGAGACGCCATGGGCGGAAAAAATCACCCGGGCGCCTTCCGGCACTTCGTGCAGTTCGTCGACAAAGTGCGCGCCAACGCTGCGTAGCTCCTCTACGACGTGGCGGTTATGGACGATCTCCTTGCGGACGTAGATGGGAGCGCCGTAGAGGCCGAGCGCGATCTTGACGACGTCGATTGCACGCACCACTCCGGCACAAAAGCCACGGGGGCTTAACAAGATCAGCTTTTTCAGGGCGATTTCCGGCTGTTGGACGTCGGGCGCAGGAGCGATCATAGCGAGTGCCTCAATTATAGCAGCGCCAGACCGAAACCGGTTAGCATTCACTAGCAGTGATGTTGCTTTTTGATAAACCGCTTTATTTTGTATACTTTTAGGAGGCTGTTCCGGCGGGCCAAGCGGGGCAATTTGACGCGGGGGCGCCGGGAGCGCTATTCTACGGAGTGGAACAATATTTAGATGGCTAATACAGTATCGTCGATCAAGCGCGTCCGCACCACTGAGCACCGCACCGCCGTGAACCAGATGCGCACCACCAAGCTGCGTAACCGGATCCGGGCGATGCGCCGGATTCTGGAAACGAAGGATGCGGCGGCTGCCATTGCCGCTCTGCCGGAAACGTATTCGGCGATCGACAAGGCCGCCAAGCAGGGCGTGATCAAGAAGAACACGGCTTCGCGTTACAAGAGCCGCCTGACGGCGCGCGTCAAGGCGATTCCGGCCGCCAAGTAGTTTCCTGCCCTTTCTGAAATGAAAAGAAGGACCAGCCCACCAGGGGTTGGTCCTTTTTTAGTTTTTGGTTCTGTCGTAAAAGAGGATTCGGTCAGCGGTGTGTCTTGTTAGGCTTTCCCTCCCGGTTCTTGATCGTGCAACTGCAAGCGGCGAAACAGGCCCATCGTCACGAGCGAGATGCCGCAAAGAACGTAGGTGACCGGCTCGGGGACGCCGGAGACGGCGGGACTAATCGAGTCAGTATCCGCGACAAAGGTCCCCACGATGCCCGGCGCCAGGCCGAGCGCGCCAAACTCGATCACTAACTGCGTGTAGAGGTCGCCTTGCGCCGGATCCGTGCCGAGGTTCACAATATTCGAGTAAGTGCCCAGTCCATTCGGCGCTCCCGTGGGGGTAAATCCACTTACGGCTTGGCCGAAGCCGGAGCCGGGAGTAAGTCCGGGGGCGGTGATGATATCGAACACCGCATTAGCGGGCGCGGCGTTCAGGGTAAGGGAAAGTAACAGCGCGGTGGTGGATAGATTCGTCAGTTGAAATGGATTGGTTTCCGTGTCGCCACTTACATTCAAACTGAAGCTGCCATTCGCCGCCGCGCCGCCGGCACAGCCTCCCGCGCCCGCGCCAGTGGCGGCCCAGACGCAGGTTTGCGTTTGCCCATTCGAGAAGGTGGCCGTGATGATCATGCCGTCCATCAGGTCACCGGTGGTGGGCAGGCCAGTAAGTGAGTTGATACTCAGTGGCGTGCCCGCATTGACGTTGTTCAAGAAGATAATTCCGGCCTGGCTGACGGGCGCCGCCGCCAGCCAGAGGCCGCACCAAAGTGCGTATTTCATCGTTTCGCTCCTCCGATATTTTTGTAAGTTTCCGGCCAGTGATTTGAGAGTAAGTGAGTTCACGAAATGGAACAAGAGAACCCGGCGCTCCGGAGTAATTGGGCGAGATGTGAACTCGCGCGAGCGCTTACCTGAGATGACTCGCCGACGATGTTTGAAAAGAGAACGTTTAGCGGGAAGTTACCAGGGCAAACGACACTAGGAACTCTCTCGGCGCAAGTGGAAAAAAGTTTACAACGGTAACGCGGGCCGAATCTCGCGCAAAGTAGCGGACCAGCCGTCGTAACGGTCTTCTTCGAGCGTAACCGCGAGGTCCACGCGGCCGGTAAAGCTTGGCAATTGTTCGGCTTTACGCCACGCCTTCACTTTCAGACGGCGCCCGCCTTGTTCCACATCGAAGAAAACATGCTGCTCCTTGACAACACGGGGCGTGCCAACTACTTGGGCGTCCATGAGCCCAAAGAGCGGCGGATCGTTTTCGTTGCCGAAGGGGGCCAAGGCGGCAATCTGCGCGACGAGGGCGGCGCCGACCTCGGGGGCAGTGACCAGGCCGTCGAGCTCGAGCTGCGGCCGGAAGTCTTCGGGGGAAAGAACCCGCGCGGCGAAGGCTTCGAGCCGTTGGCGAAACTCGGGCAAACGGGCACGCTCGAGCGTCACGCCGGCGGCCTGCTTGTGGCCGCCGAACTTGGTGAAGAGCTCCGGCATGCTTTCGAGGGCATCGAGCAGATGGAAGAGGGCGACGCTGCGGCCGGAACCGGTGGCGAGGCCGGTGGCGGGGTCCTCGCCGAGGACGAAGACGGGCCGATGAAAGCGTTCGACAATCCGGCTGGCCACGATGCCCACGACGCCTTTGTGCCAGCCTTCGCCCCAAAAGACGAGGGCGGGCTGCTGGTCCGTCACCGGCGTCTGGACGCACTGCTCCAGGATGGTGGCGACCATGCCGGCTTCGGTTTGTTGGCGTTCGCTGTTGAGCTCGTCGAGTTGGGTGGCAATCCGGGCCGCGTGTTCCGGAGTGGCGTGCAGCAGAAGTTCCACCACTTCGCGCGCATCGGCCATGCGTCCGGCCGCGTTGATGCGCGGGCCGATCTGGAAGCCAACCTGGCGGGCGGTGGGCGCCTTGCCGGGCGGAATCCCAGCGACGTCGAGCAGGGCGCGGAGGCCGGGATTGGGGGTCCGCTCAAGGCCGAGCAGGCCGTAGTGAACCAGCACGCGGTTCTCGCCGCGTAGGGGCACCACGTCGGCGACGGTGGCCATGGCGGCGAGTTTCAGCAGCGAGTCCAGCACTTTGCGCTGGCGTTCCGGCGCAAGAGTGGAGGCTTGCAGCAAGCCCTCGGCCAGCTTGAAGGCGACGCCGGCGCCGCAGAGATGCTTATTGGGATAGGGGCAGCCGGGCTGATTCGGATTGACGACGGCGACGGCGGCGGGCACCTGCTCTTCGGGCAGATGATGGTCCGTGACGATTACGTCAATGGCGAGCGAGCGGGCATGCTCCACCACGGCGCCGGCGCGAATGCCGGTATCGACGCTGACGATGAGCGATACGCCGCGGGCGGCGGCCTCCGTGATGATCTCCGGCCGCATCCCATAGCCTTCGCGCAGGCGATGCGGCACGTGGAATTCGCTGGAGCCGCCGGCGAGTTCGATGGCCTTCGTAAGGAGCACGATGGACATGGTGCCGTCGACGTCGTAGTCGCCGTAGAGCAGAATCTTTTCGCGTTGTGAGATCGCCCGATGCAGGCGAGCGACCGCGCGGGGCAGGCCCAGGAGGAGTTGCCCGTCGTGCAGTTGATCGAGCGAGGGGTGCAGAAAGGCTTGGGCGGCGGCAGGATCGCCGTAGCCGCGGCGGACTAGGACTTGGGCCACCGCCGCGCCGAGGCCGAGTTCCTGGCGCAAGGCGGCTACTGCGCCCGTGGGCGGCGGACGCCAGATCCAATGAGCCGGCCGGTGGGCCGGACTGAGGGCGGGGTGCATGCCGCCCTTAGTTTCGGCTGTAGAAGCCGCCGAAGTCGGGGCCGTTTTCGAGGCCCGGTTCCATACCGGCGGCCATCACGTCGTCCATCAGATCCATGGCTTCGTCGAACCATTCGGTGTGGAGCTCAAAGAGGTAAGTGCGGCCAGCGTGGTCAAACGAGAGTTCAATGGAGCAAGTGAAGCCGGCATAGATGCGCAACTCCTTCAGGCGGTTCTCATACTCGCGGCGTTCGTCGCGCGGAATGGCGCTCTCCTCAAGTTGATCAAGCGTCTCCTCCACCATCTCCTCCCGAAAGCGGCGAAAGGCAAAGACGATCAGCTTCACGCCGATGCGGCGCGCGACGTCGAGGAAGGCACGGAAATCGGGAAGATTCTCGATGTCCCAGCGAACGACCTCCAGGTCATCATCCAGGATGCGGGTGGCTCCGTGGAAGGCGACAAAGTCGTGCTTCGCGAGGTATTCTTCGATTTCGATTTTCAGGGTTTCAAGGTCGGATTTCATTCGGTATTCGATTTCGTTTGGCCCGTGGGCGGCCGGTCGGTCATCACCAGGATGTCATACTGGGCGCCCAAGTCGCGCGCGGAAGGCGTGAGAATCGTGCGGGGGCCGATATGAATTTTTTGTGATCGCCGCATGGCTTGGCGAACGTCATCTTCGCAGACAAAGGGCACGATGTCTATGGCCGGCGCCGGGGCCGTCACGGATGGGGGGGCTTGGCGCTGGGCGAGGAAACGGTCAACGACGCTGGCGGCGACGCTGGTTTCCGGGCCTTTGAGTTTGAGGCCACGAGACGCGACATAGCGCTCGACGGCGCTGAGGAGCTGATGGCGGTCAATATTTGGGGGCGACGACATAGCCGTTGACGATGATAGCGGAACTGGGCTCACTTCGCGCACCATTTCGGCGATGCGCTTGATATGGACCAGATGCAAGGGGCCGACATTGTCGCCGGTGGCATTGCCGGCGATCGCACCGCAGCCGAGGGTCATGGCGGGCTGGAGGCTGGTGGTAATGCCGGTGGAGCCTTGTGGCGAGGGCGTATTCACCAGGACACGGAAAGCGGGCATGCGCAGGCCGTACTGGCGGATGCGGGCTTCATCGCGGGCGTGGATGACGCAGGTATGGCCGAGTCCGCCGAGTCGGAGGATGGCTTCGCAGGCGTCGAGCGCGGCGGCGAAGTCTTTTACAAAATAGAGCGCCAGCACGGGCGAAAGCTTCTCAGCCGAAAGCGGATGCTCCTTGCCGATACCGCCGATCTCCGCGGCCAGAATCGTCGTCGATTCGGGGACACTGAAGCCGGCCATGCGCGCGATTTTTGCGGCCGGTTGGCCGACGCACTCGGGGTTGACGCCGAGGCGGGGCGTGAGCACGGTACGGGCGACTTTGGCGCCTTGTTCCGTGTCGCAGAGGAAAGCGCCGTTGGCTTGGAGGGCGGCCAGGATCGGCTGGCGGAGGGTCTCTTCGGCGACCAGAGTCTGCTCGCTCGAACAGAGCGTGCCGTAGTCAAAATTCTTGCCTTGGACGACCTTGGCGACGGCCGCGCTGACGTCGGCTGACGAGTCGAGCAGGACGGGTACGTTGCCGGGGCCGACGCCGAAGGCCGGTTTTCCGCTCGAATAAGCGGCTTTCACGATGCCGGCGCCGCCGGTGGAAAGAATCACGGCGGTCTTCTCGTGCTTCATCAAGGCGTTGGTGGCTTCGAGGGTGGCCAGCGTGAGGCACTGAATGGCGCCGGGCGGCGCACCGGCTTGGACGGCGGCGTCGTGCAGGATTTGCGCGGTGGCGGCCGTGCAGTGCTTGGCGCGCGGATGGGGACTGATGACGATGGAATTGGCGCCCTTCAGCGCGATGATCGCCTTATAGATCGCGGTGGAGGTGGGGTTCGTGGTGGGCAGGATCGCTGCCACGACGCCGACCGGCACGCCGACCTCGACGCGCTTCTCGTCGGGAATTTCGCGAATGACGCCGACGGTGCGGAGTCCGCGGATGGCGTCGGGCAGCAAGCGGGCGGCGAGCATGTTTTTGGCGGTCTTGTCGGTGGCGTTGCCGTAGCCGGTCTCGGTGACGGCCATTTCGGCGAGCCGGGCGGCGTGGTCACGCGCGGCGGCGGCCATGGCTTCGACGATCGAGTCGATCTGGGCTTGGGAGAGGTCACGCAGGCGCTGGGCGGCCTGCCAAGCGGCTTCGACCTTCGCGCGCACCTCCTGGATCGAAAGAAGGTCCTGATCCTGCAGCATGAAGCTTAGGCCTTAGGCGCGGCTACTTGTCGCCCTTTTTGGCGCCGGGCAGAATCTTGGCGACGTCGTCATGCGGGTTGGGGATGACGTGGACGGCGACGAGTTCGCCGACGCGGCGGGCGGCAGCGGCCCCGGCGTCGGTGGCGGCCTTGACGGCGCCGACGTCCCCGCGGACGGTGACCGTCACAAAGCCGGCCCCAATGAATTCCTTGCCCGTGAGTACGACGTTCGCCGTCTTCACCATCGCGTCCGCCGCTTCAATTGCGCCGATGAGACCTTTGGTCTCCACCATGCCGAGTGCTTCCATGCTGTCTAAGCTAACACAGCCCAAGCGTCGCCGTGTGGTTGTCGTGTGTGGTCGTCGTGTCCGACCTGCCAGTAACATCCTTACAATGAACGATTTAGGCGGATTACGCAGGATTTGGAGGCCGATTGGCGTGGGGTTCGGCTCAACTTTTGGCATTTTTCTTCGAAAATAAGTGAGAATTTTCCCGCCGGAAACACACTATTCAGTGGATGCCAAACGAACCCAAACCCAAAGTCCGACTGAGCGCGGCGCCGCCTCGCAAACGCGACTGGGTGATCGGACGCTGTTACCACGTCTACCAGCGCGGATCCCGCAAGCAACGGGTCTTTGAGACGCAAGCCCAGTTAGTCGGGTATCTGAACCACTTTGACCGGCTGGCGCGACGCTATCGAGTGCGCGTCCACGCCTTCTGCCTGATGTCGAACCACGTCCATTTCCTGCTCGAACCGCAGCAGAAGTGGGGGATCTCGCATTTGATGCAGCACTTGCAGTCGCACTTCGCGCGAGGCGTACATCGGGGAATGAATGTTACGGGACACCTTTGGCGCAATCACTTCCACGCCAAACCCATCAAGGGCGACGCCCAGTACCGCGCGACCCTGCTGTACATCGAACAGAATCCGGTGGCCGCCGGCATCGCCGCACGCGCCCATCGGTACGAGTACTCGAGCGCCCCGGCGCACACCGCCAACGACCCCGTCCACCGGCTCGCCTACAAGCATCACCGCGCCACGGTTCACTTGTATCTCACCCACTGGCGCCGCGCCTTCCCCGATCACCACGACTGGCCCGCCCGGCTGCGCAGCCCGCAAGACACGGATTTCGCCGCGATCGAGCGCGTGCTCGGCCAGGATCGCGTCCAGCGACTCGATCCCAAGTCGCTGCCAGTGTGTCAGCCCCTGGCGGAGAGCGCGCCGGCTAAATCCGCCAGCGCCACAGGTTCGCCCCCACGGTGAACCCCGCGCCGACCGCCGCAAACAGCACCAAATCGCCGTTCTTCAGGCGCCCGGACGTCACCGCGTCGCGGGTGGCCAGGGGGATTGTCGCTGCTGTCGTATTGCCGTAATCGGCGATGTTGACGATCACCTGATCCTCACGCAGACCCAGGCGCTCCGCCGTCGCCGCGATGATGCGCAGATTCGCCTGGTGCGGCACCATCACCTTGACGTCGGCCGCCGTGTAGCCATGGCGCTCCAGCAAGTCGCGGCAGGTCTCGTACATCTTGCGGACGGCGAACTTAAAGACGGCTTGCCCGTCCTGATGGACGAAGTGCTCGCGGGCGTCGATGGTCGCGTGGCTCGAAGGACGCCGGCTGCCACCGGCGGGCATCTTGAGCGAGTCACCGCCAGAACCGTCGATTTCGTTCAGGAAGCCGATAAAGCCTTCTTCTTCGTCTGTCGCCGGCTCCACTAGCATGGCCCCCGCGCCGTCCCCGAAGAGGACGCAGGTGGCGCGATCCTGATAGTCGATAATGCGTGACATCGTGTCGGCCCCGATCACGAGCACCTTCCGGTGCGTGCCGGCCATCACCAGATGGGCCGCCGTGGTAAGCCCGTAGATAAAGCCCGAACACGCGGCCACCAAATCAAAGCCCCAAGCGCCCTTGGCCCCTAGCCGATGCTGCACCAGGCAAGCGGTAGAGGGGAAGAACATGTCGGGCGTGACGGTGCAGACGATGATGGTATCGAGTTCGGTGGCGTCGATACCGCGCGCGGCCAGGGCCAGCTTCGCGGCTTCCAGGGCCATATCCGAGGTCGCCACGTCGGGGGCGGCGATGTGACGCTGGCGGATCCCGGTGCGCGCCATGATCCATTCGTGGGTGGTCTCCACCATCTTTTCGAGATCCTGGTTCGTCAACAGGCCCGGCGGCGTCCAACAACCAAGCGCCGTGATCTTTGCTCTGGGCAAATCCTTCTCCTATGCTACGGGGTCACCAATTTCACATCCATTGGTAACCCTCCATGGTAACCTCACGAAAAGATGCAAGTCGAGAGCAGAACGCTGGAGGAGACGGCCCGGCGCATTTTTGCCGAGTTGAAACCGCGTACGGCTCCGCCGGACATCCGCGTGGAGTTCCGCGCTTTCACCAGCCTGTGTAGCCGCATCCGTTTGCGCGAGGGCCGCATCATGGTGCGCATCAGCCACTTGCTCCGCGAAGCCCCCACCAACGTGATCGAGTCCCTCTTGTGGATCCTGCTCGCCAAGCTCTACCGCAAGCCGATCCCCGCTGACGCCCAAGAATGCTATCGCGAATTCGTCAACCGGGAAGAGCTCCGGCAGGACCTGGTGACGCTTCGCCAAACCCGCGGACGCAAGCGCATCTCCGCGCCCCAGGGCCTGCACTACGACCTCACCGAGCTCTTCGACGCCGTCAACGCCGCCCACTTCGCCGGCCAGGTGTCGCGGCCAAAACTCGGCTGGAGCCAGCATCGCGCGCGCACGATGCTCGGCCAGTATGACCCGCATCATCACCTTATCGTCCTCAGTTCTCTGTTGGACCATGCCCATGTCCCCCGCGAAGTAGTGGAGTATGTCATGTACCACGAGATGCTGCACATTCAGATTCCCGTGATTGAAGACGGCCCCCGCCGCAGCATCCATCCGCCCGAGTTCCGCGCCGCCGAACGCCGCTTCCCGGCCTACGCGGAGGCGAAGGCTTTCTTGAAGCGCCTGCCAGGGAGCATCCGTTGAACGATGAATGTCGCGCCGCGCGAGAGTTCTTGCGACAATAGGGCCTGATGATTGTCTCCACTGGCCTCTACTACGCCGCGTTCCTCGTCGGCGGGGGCCTCCTCCTCGGTACCTTCACGCGACCCTGGGCCGCGATCCCTTTCGGCATTCTCGCGCTCTTCTGCCTGTGGTTCTTCCGCGACCCCGAACGCACCGCGCCCACGGCTGCCGGAATTGCCGTCTCCCCGGCCGATGGCAAAGTGGTGCTGATCCGTCCGGAGCCCGATGGCCGCACTCGCATGGCCATCTTCCTGAATGTCTTCGATGTTCACGTTAACCGTTCGCCCATCGCGGGCCGAGTCGCTTCCGTGCAGTACAAGCCTGGGAAGTTTCTGGTGGCGAGTGAAGTCGCTGCTTCGGTGGAGAACGAGCAGAATACGCTGGTCGTGGAAGGCGACGGCACCCGTCTAGAGTTCAGCCAGATCGCCGGCCTGATTGCCCGCCGCATCGTTTGCGATAAGAAGCCGGGCGACATGGTGCAACGTGGTGAACGTATCGGGCTGATTAAATTTGGTTCGCGCGTCGACCTGCTCTTCGGCCCTGAATGGGCCCTGGCCGCCCAAGTGGGCGAGCGCGTGGTGGCCGGCGAAAGCATCCTCGCTAAGAAGAAGTAACCCATGCTGGCCGACAAACTGATTGACCCGAAATTCCCCGAACGCCGTCCCCGCCGGGCCGCCTACGCGCTGCCGACGCTCTTCACCGCCGCGAATCTCTTCATGGGTTTTCTCTCCATCATGAAGGCCTTTGAGGGGGCGCGCTTCGCGGCCTTGCCCGGCAACTTAGAGCAGCCCAATCCGCACTTCGACCTCTCCGCGCTCCTGATCGGTATCGCCGTGGTCTGCGACGGCTTGGATGGCCGCATCGCCCGCATGACGAACACGGTTACGGAATTCGGCCGCGAAATGGACTCGCTCGCCGACGTGATCACTTTCTGCCTCGCTCCCGCCGTGCTCGCCTTTGCCTGGGGCGTCAATTTCGTCGATCCGGCCGGCATGCCCTTCGCGCGGGACCAACTCATTCGCGCCGGTTACTTTCTGGTTTTCCTGTTTCTGCTGTGTGGCGCGATGCGGCTGGCCCGGTTCAACATTCAGGAGAACCCGATTCCGAAGAACCCGGGCCGGCCAGGCCGCAAGTACTTCGTCGGCTTGCCGACGCCGCCTTCCGCGGGCTTGCTGGCCGCCGTGGTCTACTCGCTCGATGGCATCCCGCTGACGAATTGGCCACTGAGTTTCGCCTGGCTCGCCCTGGTGCTGGCGCTCTCGTTCCTGATGGTCTCCACTTGGCGCTACCGAAGCTTTAAGGACCTCAATCTGTTGCAGCCGCGCTCGCCGATCTCGGTGGTGGCGCTCGGCTCGCTGATCTTTGCGATCTGGAATTACTCCAAGGTGGTGCTGCTGGCGATCGCGCTCTCTTACGCGCTTAGCGGCATCCTGGTGCGCGCCGGCGGTCTGTTGAAGCGCCGCTTCGCCAAGCAACCGCCACCGCCGAGACCTGAGGGGGCCGTCCTTGGCTAAAGTTGTCGCTATTGTGGGTGCGGAAACATTATTGGGCCGCGATGTTCGCGAGGTGCTGGAAGCGACGCACCTCGATATCACGCTGCGCCTTCTGAATACCGAAGACGAAGGCACCATCGTCACGCGCGAGGATGAGGACCTGGTGACCATGGAGAGGTTCTCGCCCGAGACCCTCGCCGGCTCTGACGCCGTCGTCCTCGCTACCCAGGCAGTGGCCGCGGCGGCGATGGTGAAGAAGAAGACGCCGATCATCGATATGACGGCCTCCCTGCCGGCCGAGGTGGTCGCTCCGATGGTAACTGGCCCGGCCTCCATTAAGGGACCGGTCGCGATCGCCCACCCAGCGGCCATTGCCGCGGGCCTGCTGCTGGCGAGACTGCCCGCAGTGCCCGTCCGCGCGGTGCTCGAGGTCTTTGAACCGGCGAGCGAACGCGGCAAGGACGGTATCGACGAGATGCAGCAGCAGACCATCAACCTGCTCTCCTTCAAGCCGCTGCCGCAAAAGGTATTTGACGCGCAGGCGGCCTTGAACTTGCTCGCCGCCTATGGCGAGGAGGCGCCGTGTTCCTTGGCGCAGGTGGAAGAGACCATCGCCACGCATCTGGGTAAGTTACTGGGCGGGGCGCGTGTGCCTTCGCTGCGTGTACTGCATGCGCCCGTCTTTCACGGTGTGATGCTCTCGGCCTGGATCGAATTCGCGACGCCCATGTCGCGCCAGGAGATTGAAGCGTCGCTGGTAAATGAGCTAGTCGACTTACGCGGCGATAGCGTCGAGTTACCCACGAACATCGGCGTCGCGGGCCAAACCGGAATCATGGTGTCGTTCAAGGAAGATAAACAAAACCCGAATGCCTATTGGTTCTGGGTGGGCGCCGACAACCTACGCTTAGTGACGGAGAATGCCATGGTGGTACTGACGGCGCTCTTCGGGCGAGGACGGGTAAACTAGTGACCCGTAGCCTGATTTTACTAAGCTTGAGTTATCTGTCGCTAACGGGCTGCGGCTACAAAGTAGCCGGCAAGGCGGACTTACTCCCGAAGAACCTGCACACCATTGCGATTCCCGCTTTTAACAATGTCACTACGGCTTACAAACTAACCGATCGCCTGCCGAACGCGCTGGCGCGCGAGTTTATCGCGCGGACGCGCTATCAGGTAGTCGCTGACCCGCGCGAAGCCGACATGATCCTCACGGGCGCCGTCGCCATGGTCTTCGCTTATCCCACCACGTTCGATCCGCTGACTGCCCGCGCGGCCGGCGCCCAGGTGCAGGTGGTGCTGCAGGTGACGCTCCGCGAGCGGGTGAGCGGCAAGATTCTTTACACGCAACCCGCGCTCGACTACCGCGAACGCTACGAGATCTCCACCGATCCGCAAGCCTATTTCGACGAGAGCTCACCGGCCTTTGAGCGGATGAGCCACGGTGTGGCGCGTAACGTCGTTTCCGCGATCCTGGAGATGTTCTAACCGCTGTGACTCCGGAACAATTCCTCACTTCGCTGAAGAAACAAGCCCCCGCGGCCGTCTACCTCTTCCTCGGCCCGGACGGCTGCGAACGCGACCGCTGCCGCCGCGCCCTGCGCGAGGCTGCCCTGCCCCCGGACCTGCGCGAAGATGGCTTCACGCGCCGCGACCTCGACGAAGACAATCTCTCCTCCGTCCTGGACGACGCGAATTCCATGTCGCTCTTCGCCAGCGAAAGGCTCATTTGGGCCTCCGGCGCGGAAGGCGCCTTGCCGAAGCGCTTAACCACCACGGAAGATAAGGACCCGGCCGACGCGACGTCGCAATTGAAGCGCTTCATCGCGCAGCCTCCCCCGGGCGTCACTTTGGTTTTCGATAGCCTGCGCTTTGATTTCGAGGGCGAAGACAAAGCCAAAACGGAGCGCGTGCGGAAATACTATGCCGCCATTCCGAACGTGGTGGAGTTTCCGCGCTTTACGCCCGCCGCGGCGCGGCAGTTAGTAACGAAGTTAGCCGCGGAACGGAAAATTGCCATCGGCGCCGCCGAAACGGACTTACTCGTCGAGGCACTCAATGCGGACGCGTCGCGTTTAGCCAATGAGCTCGAAAAACTAAGTCTTTATTGTGGACCCGGCGGCAAAGTGACGCTCGAATTAATTGCGGACTTAGTCCCCAATGCACGCTCCTCCAATGTCTTTGCCCTGGTGAGCGCCATTGGCCGCGGTGACCGTTTAGAGTCTTTGTCGATCTTGGATACCCTGGTCCGCGACGGCGAGTACCTGCCACTGGCGCTAACGTTTCTCGCGACGCAGTTTCGCTTGGCGCTGGCGGCGCAGGAGGCGGGCGTGAAGAATAGTTTTCAGATTCAAAGCCATTTTCAGAAACTGGGCATTATGATGTGGAAGTCGCGCGCGGACCAAGTGGCGGAGACCGTAGCGAAGTTACCGCGAGGCAAATTGGCCCGCGCCATTCGCCACCTTTACGCCGCCGACCAGGCCTTCCGCGAACCGCGCCCGGACGACCGGGCCGTGATGGAATCCCTGGTTTGGAAGCTGACGGCCTAAGCCCGCAAGCCCTCAATCGCCTGCCGTAGACGTTCCGTCAAATCGGTGCGGCTCTTCACATCCAGCCCTTCCACCGGAATCGGCGCGCCCAGCCGCAGTTCCACCGCGCCACCGCGAATTTCGAGGCTCTTCGCCACCATGATGCGCTCCGTACCCACGACGGCCATCGGCAGCAGCGGCGTTCGCGAACGCAAGGCCAACATCGCCGTGCCTTCCTTGAACGGCAGCATCGCGCCGTCAGCGGAGCGCGTGCCTTCCGGGAAGGCCAGCAAGGAACGGCGCTCCGGTTCGATCACTCGCGCGGCGTCGGCCATGCTGCGCAGCGTCGCTTTTGGTTCACTCCGCTCGATGGGAATGTGGCCCTGGCGCCGCAGATACCAGCCCATGAAGGGCACGGAAAAGAGCTCTTTTTTGGCCAGAAAACAGAGCGCATGCGGAATCTGGGAGACGAGCAGCGGGGTGTCGATCAGGCTCATATGGTTCGAGGCGAAGATGTAATTCTGTCCGTCCGCGATGTGTTCCAGCCCGGTAACGCGGTAGCGCACGCGGCAGATCCACAGCATGCAGCGGCCCCAATAGCGAAAGAGCGCCGCCTGTTGCGTGCGTGTCGCAAAGGGCAGGATGGCGAAGGAGAACGTCACCAGCACGGCCGTCCAACCGAGGCTGGCGGGGATGGAGATCAACAAGGACCGGATGAGCACGAAGGACATAGTTTGGTTAGGGACGGCAGTAATAGCCTTTGCGGGAACGAACGCGCAGATTTCCACCGGCGCTGACGGCGAGCGCATGAAATTCGCCATCGCAGGCGACGCCCCGGGGCGTATAACCGAGTAAGTAGAGTCCGCGTAGCTCGGCTTCAATCTGGCCGAAGATCTTCTCGGGCGAACGGTTGTCCAAAAAGGCGATGCCGCCCGTGTCGCCGGCGAGGTTCTGGAGCAAATCTTTGTTGAGGCTGGTACGGGAGACGCGGATGGGTCCGCCAAAGCCGATGCTTCCTTGCTCGCCCTTCACGCCGATAGCGTAGACGGCGGTTTCGGCTTCCTGCGCGGCTTGGATGGCATCGTCGAGGCGGTGGTTGCTGCCGGAATCAACACCGTCGGTGAGGAGCAGCAGCGCTTTGCGGCCGGGGACGTCCTGAAGCTTTTCCGCGGCGGCGTATACCGCGTTCCAAATGATGCTGCCGCCGCAGGTCCGCGGGCGGCCGTCGGCGCGGAGGCCGGGCAAAACGCAGCCCGGGCCGAGGGGCTGCCCGCGATCCCTGAGGCGATAGTCGATGTCGCTGGCGAGGAGGTCAGCCTGATCGGTGAAGTCGCGCAAGAGCCGGACATTGGCGGCGACGGTGACGAGGAAGGCACGGTCACCAGGGCGGAGCACCTGTTTGAGGAACTGGCCGAGCGTGGCGCGGTGTTTGGCCAGATTCCGCATTTGGGAGCCAGAGATGTCGACCACCAGCCCTACCGTGAGTGGCTGGTCATTCTCGCGCCAGAAGTAGGTGACGGACTGGGGCACGCCGCGGTCGTTCAGGCGGAAGTCCTGCTGCGTTAGCCCGGTGACGAGTTGTCCGTTGGACCGCGTCACCGTGCAGGCGACACGCACCAGACGCACGTCGACCGAGATGGTGGGTACCTCCTGGGCGAGGAGGCTGGCGATGACGAAGAAGAGAGCGATGCGGCGCACTTGCAGGTACCTATACGATAATCGAAGTAGTACCCAGCCGATGGACCTTAAGCAAACCGTTAATCTTCCCAAAACCGACTTCCCGATGAAAGCCGACCTGGCGCAGCGGGAACCGCTGATGCTCGCCCGTTGGAACGCCGAGGGTCTCTACGGCCAAATTCGCGCCGCCCGCGCCGGCCGGCCGCGCTATGTCCTCCACGACGGCCCACCCTACGCCAACGGCAACATTCATCTAGGCCACGCCTTCAACAAGTTGCTGAAGGACTTCATCATCAAGTCCAAAACCATGGCCGGCTTCGATTCGCCTTATGTCCCCGGCTGGGATTGCCATGGCCTGCCGATCGAGATCAAGGTCGATTCGCAACTGGGCTCCAAGAAAGCGCAGATGACCACGGCGCAAATCCGGCAGGAGTGCCGCAAGTACGCCGCGAAGTTTGTCGACCTACAAAGCAAGGACTTCCAGCGCCTGGGCATCCTGGGCCGTTGGGAGAAGCCCTACCTCACCATGGACGCCGAGTACCAGGGCGCCATCGCGCAGGCCTTCGTTGATTTTCTCGATCAGGGCTACGTCTACAAAGGGCTGAAGCCCGTGAACTGGTGCATCAGTTGCCGCACGTCGTTGGCGGAGGCGGAGATTGAGTACGAGCAACATACCAGTCCGTCGATCTATGTGCGCTTTCGCTTGACGTCGGACGCGGCGCTGATTGACCCGGCCTTAGCTGGCCGCGAAGTCTACGGGGTGATCTGGACCACGACGCCGTGGACGATTCCCGCGAACCTGGCGATCTCGTTTCATCCGAAATTCGAATATTCCGCTGTCGAAGTAAATGGCGCGGTGTACGTCATCGCGACGGACTTACTTCCCGCAGTGGCGGCCGCGTTGGGTTGGGAGAGTCCGCGGACGGTAGCTACGTTCGCGGGCGCGAAGCTCGACCGTGCCGTATTCCGTCACCCCTTTATCGAGCGCGACTCGCTCGGGCTCAACGGCGATCATGTGACGCTTGAAGCGGGCACGGGCGCCGTCCACACGGCTCCGGGGCATGGCATGGATGACTATGTCGTGTCGAAGCAGTACGGCATCGAGCCGTATAATCCGGTGGATCCCGCCGGCCGCCTATTTGCCGCCACCGGCGCCGCGGGTGAGTTACCCGCCGTGTTACTCGGCAAGCGCGTTTGGGATGCCAACCCGATCGTGATCGACTTGCTTCGCGAAGCGGGCGCTTTGTTACTCGCCAAGGATTACGAGCACAGTTATCCGCATTGCTGGCGCTGCCATAATCCCACTATCTTTCGCGCGACCGAGCAATGGTTCATCGGCATGGAACGCACCGGCCCATATGACGGCACCTTGCGGCAGCGGACGCTCGAGGCGATCAAGCACGTGAAGTGGATGCCGGCCTGGGGCGAAGAGCGCATGTCTAACATGATCGCGTCGCGTCCGGATTGGAATATTTCCCGTCAGCGCGTCTGGGGCGTGCCGATTCCGGTTTTCTACTGCGAAGCCTGCAATGAGCCGGTAACCGAGAAGAAGACGCTCGATCCGATTATTGATCGCTTCCGCCGCGAAACCGCCGACGTCTGGTATAGCTCCAGCGCCGCTGAGTTACTGCCGGCCGGATTCGCCTGCGGTAAGTGCCAGGGGAAAGAATTCCGCAAGGAAACCGATATTCTGGACGTTTGGTTCGATTCGGGCGCCTCGCACTTAGCGGTGTTGACTCCGCAGAACGACTTACCTTGGCCCGCCGAGTGTTATCTCGAAGGCGGTGACCAGTATCGTGGCTGGTTCCATTCTTCCTTGTTAGTCGGGGTGGGCTTGAAGAATGGCGCTCCGTATCGTGAATGCGCCACTAACGGCTGGACGCTGGATGGCGAGGGCAAGGCCATGTCGAAGTCCGTCGGCAATGTCGTGGAGCCGGAGAAGATCATCAAGCAATTCGGTGCTGACGTGCTGCGGCTATGGGTGGCGTCGGTCGCGTTCAATGAGGATGTCCGCATCTCGGACGTCATTCTGTCGCGGCTGACCGAAGCTTACCGGAAGCTGCGCAATACCTTCCGCTACGCGCTTTCGAACCTGGATGGCTTCGATCCTACGCAGCATATGGTGCCGGCCGGTGAAATGCGGGAGTTCGACCAATGGATCCTGCTGCGCACTGACGACTTAGTGGAGCGTTGCCGCCAGGGTTACGATAACTTCGAATTCCACCGTGTCTATCAAGCGATCTATAACTTCGCCTCCGTCGACCTCAGCTCGACTTACTTCGACGTGCTGAAGGACCGGCTCTATACCGCCGCGCCGAATTCCCATGCGCGCCGCAGTGGACAATCGGCACTGTATCTGATGACCCATACGCTGCTGCGCCTTTGCGCGCCGTTGCTCGCTTTCACCAGCGAAGAAGCCTGGGGCTTTTTGGCGAAGCGCGAGGGCGATGCGGCGAATATTCATCTGGCGCCGCTGCCGAAGGCGGGCGAACTGGCGGCGTCGCTTACGACGGCCCAGCGCGCCGCCTTGGACAACTGGGTGCCGTTGCTAGCCGTCCGCGACGAAGTCCTCAAGAAACTGGAAACTGCGCGGCAGGAGAAATTCATCGGCAAGAGCCTGGAAGCGAAACTCAAGATTCAAGCCAGCGCCGAGCAGTTTGCCTTGCTGCACCAGTATGAGAGCGAACTCGCCGAGTGGTTCATCGTCTCGCAGGTGGAGCTCGCGAACCATACGGAAGGGCTAGCGATCGAGGTGCTAAAGGCGGAAGGCAGCAAGTGCGAACGCTGCTGGAAGTACAAAGTCGATGTCGGCGCCAACGCGCAATATCCCACGGCCTGCGCTTCCTGCGCGGCCGTGGTGGAAGCGTGGGCCGGATGAACCGGCTGCGGCAACAGGCGCTGCTGGCCATCTGCGCTATCGTAGCGGCGGACCGCGCGTCGAAGCTGTGGATCGAAGGCCGCTTGGGCCTCTACGACACGCTGCCGGTGATTCCGGGCATCTTCAACTTAGTCCACACGGAGAACCCGGGTGCCGCGTTTAGTCTCCTCGCGGACGCCTCGCCCGCGGTGCGCTTTCTGGTGCTGATCTGCGCGTCGCTGGTGATGATGGGCGTGATCGGCCAGATGCTGTGGGCCGCCACCGCGTCAGTAGGTGCCGCGACGAAACGCCAACGGACGGCGTTGATCCTGATTCTGGGTGGCGCCTTAGGCAACCTTTACGACCGTATCTTCTTCGGCCGCGTTACTGACTTTTTGCAGGTTTTCCTCGGCTCCTACGAATGGCCGAGTTTCAATATTGCCGATAGTTGTATCTGCGTCGGCGCGGTGTTGCTGGCGTTGGACATGCTGACGGCCCGTTCGCAGTCGCCGGTCAGGACGGCTTAGGATGTTTCCGAAGATCATCGAATTTGGTGGCTTTTTCTTGCCCGCTTACGGTTTTTTGGTGGCGTTGGGTTTTCTGGCGGGACTCTGGGTGGTGAAGCGCTTGGCCGCCACCATTCCGCTCGACGAAGAGAAGATCACCAACTTAGTGATTTACTGCGCGCTCGCCGGCCTGGCGGGCGCGAAGTTATTCATGTTTCTTTTCGACTGGAGCGCCTTCATCGCGCACCCCAGCGACTTTCTCTCGTTTTCGACCTTACAGGCCGCGGGCGTATATCAAGGCGGCTTTTTGCTGGCCCTGGGCGTAGCCATTTTTTACATTCGCAAACACGGCCTGCCCTTGTTCACCACGCTCGATATCTTTGCGCCGGGCATCGCCATTGGCCACGCCTTCGGCCGTATTGGCTGCTTCGCCGCCGGCTGCTGCTACGGTACCGAATGCGACCGCCCCTGGGCGGTGCGTTTCACGAACATTGAGGCCTACAAAATGACGGGCGTGCCGCTGGAGATTCCGCTGCATCCCACGCAACTCTACGAAGCCAGCTTCAACTTATTGCTGGCGGGCTTTCTGTATTGGCTTTTCCAGAAACGGCCGCAGCCGGGCTTGGTTTTCGCCGCCTACTTAAGTCTGTATTCGATCTTCCGTTTCGGAGTAGAATTCTTCCGCCACCATGAGCAAGCGCTTACGGCTGGCCTCTCGAATACTCAGTGGATCTCGCTCGCCACGTTGGCGGCGGGACTGATTCTCGGCTGGCGGACTAGCGTGGCTTTAGGCCGCCTTCCACGAGCATCTTGAGTTGGCGGTAAGCCGTCTCATCCAGCCGCGTCTTGAGGCGTTCGCGATTCTCAAGCGGCGCCTCCTTCAAGCTGGCCGGGTCCGCGCGCTGGCACAAGCCCAGGAACATGGCCGCTTCGGCGTCGTCCGGGTTGCGAGAGAGAGCCGCTTCAAAGCCCGGCAGCGCGCCTTTGAAATTGCCCTGGCGCCAAAGGAGGTAACCGGCATTGAAGGCGTAATCCGCGTCCGTGGGATCTCCCTCGCTGGCCTTGGCGAGGGTCTCGGCGCTTTTGGCCCGGCCTTGTCGCGCTTGCGCCAAGGCGACGTTATTCAGCACGGGACTCAGCGGTAAGTCGGCCAGCACGCGCTCGAACGCCTGCTCGGACGCTGCGTATTCCCCGGCCCGATAGCGCGCAATCCCCAGCAGAAACGAGGCCTCCAGGTGATGGACGTCGCTAACGGGCACTTGTTCCAGCCAGGTGGCGGCATCCTTAAAATTGCCGCGGTCCAACTGCAGGTGGCCCAACTCAAAGCGCGCCTGCGAGTAGCGCTCGTCGAGCCGCGCGGCCTCGCTCAAGAAGCGGTATTTGTCCTCCGCCTTAGCCGCGAGAAGACCCCGCACGTAGCTCTCGATCGCGTTGACGCGAATCGCGGGATAGTTCCGGTCAAAGTCAGTAAACGAGGGCGCCAGGGCGGGGGCCAGGGCTTGCAGCGCTTGCCAGGCCAAGTGGTTCTGCAGGACCGCCAACTCCTCCAAGCGCCCCGTGGAGGCAAACTCCAGGCCGGAACGCAGCAGGCGGCCGTCCAGCACGCGCGCCGTGAAGCGGACGCTCGATTGCGGCGTTACCGCGCTGGTGGACGGCGAGAGAATTTCGTAGTCGCCGTAAAGGATAAGGTCAGCGTCCACAGAGAGGCCGATCTTGAGCGCCGTGGCGCGCGTCAGCGGCACGTAGGGCCGCACGCTGAGGCGGCGGTAGGCTTCCAGTCGCTCACCGCGTTCAAAGACGTGCGGCAGTCCGGCGGCGACCAGACGATCGCGCAAGGTTTCGGCGAGGCTTTCGCCAATCCAATCCAGCCCGCGCACGGCGGTGGAGTTGGCGAACGGCAGCACGAGGATCGACTGTAGCTCCGGGCGCTCCTGCGCGCTCAGGCTCCCCGCCAACAAAATCGCGATGAGGCGCAACACCGGCGGGGGCTTAAGGCTTCTTCGCCGGCGCGTCCTTGGTGGACGCGGCGCGAACGCGAGCGCTATCCAGCTTGCGTTGGACGCGGGCGAGGTCAGCCGCTTCGTACTCATGGGCGGCCGCCACCTTGAATTGCTGCACGCTCGCCTGCCACTCGGCCACGGCCTCTTTCAGCTTGCCTTGCTTGTAGTAGACGTCGCCCAAGTGGTCGCGCACGGTGGGATCGGTGGGTACCTTCTCAATCGACTTGCGCAGATTGTCTTCGGCTTCCGGATAGCGATTCAAGCGGAAGAGGGCCCAACCGAGGCTATCGAGGTAAGCGCCGTTGTCCGGATCTTTCTGCAGCGCCTTCTGAATCATCGCGAGGGCTTCCTCCAGTTTCACGTTGCGATCCGCCAGCATGTAGCCCAGATAATTGAGCGCGCCGACATTGTCCGGATTCTGCGCCAGCAGCTTGCGGAATTCGGCCTCGGCGAGGTCAAACTTCTTCTGCTTCTCCAGCATCGCGCCGCGCGTGAACCAGACGCCTTCCTTCTCCTCGGCGGACTCGCTCAGCTTCTCGGCCTGGTCAATCGCCTTCGCCATCTCGACGTAGTTCTTGCCCTTGTCATGAATCTGCGCCAGCGATAGGTACACCTCGCGGTCACTCTTGCCGTCGAGCAAGCTCTTCAGTTCGCTCGCCGCGAGTTCGCTCTTGCCGGTCTCGGCCAAAATGTTGGCGCGCACCAGCTTCACCATGCGATCCCGCGGATATTTCTTGTTGGCGGCTTCGGCCTCTTCGGTAGCCTTGGTCCAATCCTTGGCCGCACGCCACGTCTCCATCAATTGCGACGCCGAGCGGGGGCCGAAGTCGACGCCGAGCAGGCCGAGTTCACGGAAACTGTCCGCGGCTTCCTTATACTGTCCGTTGTTGCGATAGAGCAGTCCCAGCCGCTCATACAGCAATGCCCGATTCTGCTGTTCCCCGGGTGAATAGCTCTTGCGTACGGTGGAGGCGATCATGTCCTTCAAGGCCTGAATCGCTTCCGGCTGTTTGCCTTCGCTTTCGAGCAGATTGATCTCCTGATAGCGCACCTCGAGGTTATTCGGATCGGCCTCGCGCGCCTTCTGGATGGCTTGGCGGGCTTCCGCCGTCTTGCCGTTCTGGCGCTGAATCTGGCTGATGCGCAGCCAGCCTTGCCAATCGCGCGGCTCATCTTCGGTGAGCTGTTGATACTCAGCGAGCGCCTCGTTAAACTGCTCTGACCGGAAGAGGTTCTCGGCGTAAGCACGGCGCAGTTCCGGGTTGCCCTGCGACATCTGCAAGGCGCGACGCAGCACTTCGGCGGCAAGCTTGTAGTCGCGCATCTGCTCGTAGTTGCCGGCCAGTTCGGCCAACGTCCGGAGCGACGGATTCTTCACCGTGGCGCGTTCCAGGAGTTCCGTGGCCTTCTTATTGTCGCCACGGCTGGAATAGACTTCGGCCAAGCCGGTGAGCGCGTCTTCGTTCTCCGCGTCCAATGCGAGGGCCTTCTGATAGTCCTTCTCGGCCTCATTCACATTCTGGGTCATCCGGTGCAGTTGTCCCAGCGTGTTCCAGCTATCGACATCGGTAGGAGCCTTGTCGACGATGCGCGAATACTGCTCAATCGCCTTCTTGACGTACTCTTCGTTCACCTTATTCTGGCGGGCGTCGCCAATCATGCGGTAGTAAATGCGGGCCAGCACCCGCCGGGCATTCAGATCGTCAGCGTTCGCCTTCAGCGCCTCTTCGGCCTCGCGGACTGCCGTGGCCGCCTGGCCGGACTGGATATAGAGGTCAGAGAGGCCTTCGCTGAGGAAGCTCGCCGTGGGGTCAGCCTTCACGGCGGCGCGATAGAATTCGATCGCCTTCTGGAGGTACTCGCTCCGGTTGCCGAACTGCGCGGCTAGCTCAGAGTACAGATGTGCCATGGAGAAGTTGTAGTAGGCGTCGGCCTTGCCCGTTCCCGGCCTGGCCGGGTCCGGCGCTGAAGCAGATTTCTTCTGCTGGGCCCGCGGGGCCTGTGCCGCTAACAGTCCCACACCAATCACCAGATTTGCCGCAAGCAGCAGAAAACGCCGTAGCGTAGACATGAGCACCTGATCTTTCTCCGTACCGTCGCACAGGCCGGCCAAGGAAACTCGCCGGACCGTTACACTAAAGATTATAACGCCGCCACTTGAGCCTCCGTTTCCTCTCGTTTGCCTCGTGGGACCCACGGGGTCCGGAAAAAGCGACCTCGCCGTCGCTTTGGCCCGTGAATTCGACGGAGAAATCGTCAATTGTGACTCGCTGCAGTTCTACCGCGGCCTCGACATCGGCACGGCGAAGCTGCCGTTCGCCGAGCGCGAGGGTGTCCCGCACCATCTTTTGGACTTCCTGGCGCCCGACGAAGTCTTCACGGCCGGCGAGTTCGCGCGCCGTGCGCGGCCGTTGCTGCTGGAAATTGCCACACGCCGGAAGTTGCCGATCGTCTGCGGCGGGTCCGGCTTTTACCTGCGGGCATTGCTCGACGGCCTCTTCGACGGCCCAGCCGGGGACGCCGCGTTGCGCGAGCGCCTAGCCCGGGTAGAAGCGCGCCGTCCGGGGCGTTTACACGTGTGTCTGTCGAAGCTGGATCCGGTTTCGGCCAAGCGCATCGCAGCGCAGGATGTAAACAAATTGATTCGCGCCGTCGAAGTCTGTTGGCTGGAGCGCCGCGCCTTGTCGGAGGTGCAGGCGGAGCGCGGACGAACCGCCCTCACTGGGTTCCGCTTCACCCTGCTCGGGCTGGATCCACCCCGCGAAGCCGTTTACGCCAAGATCAATCAGCGCGTGGAGAAGATGTTCTCCGATGGCTTGCTCGACGAGATTCGTGCACTCGAAGCCGCCGGTTACGATGCACAAGCGAAGGCGTTTGAGGCGGTCGGCTACCGGCAGGCGCTGCGTCATCTGTCGGGCGAATGGGACTTAGCCACCGCCATCGCGGATACGCAGCAACGTACGCGTAACTATGCCAAAAGACAGTGGACCTGGTTTCGTCGCGATCCGCGAGTGACCTGGCTGTCCGGTTTCGGGACGGATGCACACGTGCGTTGTATCGCTTCCGGACACTTACGTAACATGGGCCTGTAACGCGTAATTCATTGAAGAAACGGTTCAAAATAAATTCGTGCCAACGGGCGGAACAAAAGTCGAGCCGGTGCGTATTAGTGGGTGTGCCGCTTAGAGCACAACGAAAGATTCGAAATTAGGAGCGTCCACCCACATGACCAAGAAGATCATCCTCAGCTTTGCGACTCTCGCCCTGGCGCTGAGCGCCGAGACCCACAACATTACCCTCTTCCAGCCCACCGTGCTGAATGGTAAGGAATTGAAGCCGGGCGACTACAAGCTCGAACTCAAGGATTCGAAGGCGGTGATCAGCCACGGTAAGGAGAGTGTCGAAGCGGCGATTCGCGTGGAAAACGCGGACGCGAAGTTCGGCGCCACGTCCGTCCGTTACACCAATGGCGATGGCAAGTTTAATCTGAAAGAAATCCGTCTGCGCGGCACGAAAACCAAAGTGGTTTTTGGCGAAGCGACCAATGTCGGCGGCAGTAACTAACTCGCCGTTCTCGCAGACCGAATATTTGGAGTAAGTTGGTAAGTCCTCCGCTCAACCAATGACTCTCTTTCCTCCTGCAACCCGGCTGGGTAACCCCAGCCGGGTTGTTTTTCTTTAGCGGAAAGCTTCATCCACGGGGACGCGATAACCATTCGCCAGCCGGTTAGTTTCGTTGGCCAACCCGGCCACGGCCAATACCTCCGCTAACTGTTCGTCGTCCACCCCTAGTTTTCGCGCCGAGGCAATATGCGAGTGCAAGCAATACTCGCAGTTGTTCGTCGCGCTGACGGCCACGTAAATCATTTCTTTCGTCAGCGCATCCAGGCGCGATGGCCCCATCACTTGTTTCACGTTTTCCCAAATCCGGCGCAGCGTCGGCGGATGATTGGCTAGCGCCCGCCAGAAGTTGTTCACGGAAGTAGTTTGGCGCGTGCGCATGATGTCGTCAAAGACAGTGCGCGCGGCGGGTGAAGCTTGTTCATCGTTGAGAAGCGCGAAGATCGGCATAGGTAGGATTTTAGCGCGCATCAGTGGCGGTCGAGGCTGGTGTGGGCGCGAATTTTCTGTTCCATCGGATCCTGGCCCTGCGAAAGCCTGAGCCAGCCACCGACGTGCGCAATCCACTCACGTTGGTAATACCGCATGAGCATGATGCTCTTCTCACCTGGACAGTCAGTAAGTACGGGAATCACCAAAGACTGCGCATCCGCGAAAGGTACTAAAGTGTGGCACCCTGAGCCTTGCGGATTCGACTTGACCCAGTTCTCGATAAAATGAGTTTCTGCGCTTCAGCCGCGTAGCTTCGGGTACGCCTAAGTTCGGCAGAGTTACGTTGCGTGTCTCGGTCAGCACCCTCGGGCCGGCAGTTGGCCCTGCGGCCTCTTCCTCTTCCCGAAAAGACTGGCGTTGGAATCGCTGAAACGCCTGTTCATTGGTCTCATTTGGCCGGATCAGAGTGGCGGAACTCACCTCGATGACGCTATCGGTCCTGGTCCAGTAAGCTTGGCAAACACCAGCAGCGACGCCGCAAAATCCCCAGAAAGGCTCCGCGTCATTTACGGTTTGGGACGAGAATACCAGCGCCCGAAAGGACGCGCCCGGCCGGTAAGTCGCTTTCGGAAAATCAAGGCCGAGCGTATCCCAATAGTTTCCCCATTCCCAATAGTTTTTCACGGTGCGGTAGCGGTTGGAATCCTCCACCGGCACGGTTTGGCAGCCCGGGGTTCCTGCGAGCAAAGTAAGGAGGGCGATACTGGCTACGCGATGATGCATGATCTCTGACCTCTCCATTATCTAACTTGCTAATCTGAAAGTCATGAACCCGGACTGGATCACCCGTGCCGCACTCCGCGCTGACTTGGCCCGCCTTGGCGTGTCCCCCGGGGGAGTCCTGATGGTGCATGCCGCCATGCGGCGCGTGGGCCCCTTGATGAATGGCCCCGACGCGCTGATCGGCGCGTTGCTCGATGTCCTCGGCCCCACCGGGACGCTGATGGTCTATACCAGTTGGGACACCCTGCATGAAGACCTGCTCGATGACGACGGCCGGGTGCCGGACGCATGGCGCCCGCACGTCCCGCCCTTCGATGCAGCTACATCGCGCGCCGTCCGGCACAATGGCGTCATCGCGGAGTTTGTCCGCACGACGCCAGGAGCCCGCCGCAGCGGAAATCCGGGCGCGAGCATGGCCGCGATTGGCCACTTGGCCGGTTGGCTGACCGGGGACCATCCGCAGGACTATGGCTACGGCGAAGGGTCGCCGTTGGCGAAGCTGGTGGAGGTCAAGGGCCAGGTGCTGATGTGCGGCGCGCCGCACGACACGATGACCTTGATGCATCACGCCGACCACTTGGCGCGGCTGCCGGGCAAACGCGTCTTGCGGTACGAAGTGCCGTTCGCGACGCCGCAAGGCACCGTCTGGCGCTTCATCGAAGAGTTCGACACCTCCGAGCCCGTGCTGCCCGAGTTTCCGGAGAACTACATCGAACAGATTGTCGATGCCTATGTAGCGGCTGGGCGTGCACATCAAGGACTCATCGGCCGCGCGCCTTCCACGCTGGTGGATGCGGCAGGCATCTGCGCCTATGGCGTAGAGTGGCTGGAAGCGTTCGCTACGGACGCGGCGGCGTCGTAATCACCAGGGCCTTTGAACTCGCGCCGTTCATTGCCCGATAGGTGTGTGGCTCGGAGGCGTCGAAGTAGACGCTATCGCCCGCGTTCAACTGGTGTACTTCGTCCTGATAGTGAATCGCCAACGTGCCGGACAGAATATGGATAAACTCCGCGCCTTCGTGCGCATGCTCCATGTCTTTGCCGTCGTCGCGAAAGGGAAACTCGGCCAGGTAGGCTTGCAGGCTCTTGTCCTGCACGTGGAAGGCGAGGCACTCGAAGAAGTAGCTGGGGATGGTGACATCCGCCCGGTCAGGGAACTTGATTCGCTCCCCCGCCCGCACCACCGAGAACATGCGCGTGCGGCGCTTGTCGGCGAAGAAATGGTCGAGGCCGACGTCAAAAACCATAGCGATGCGGGCCAGGGTCGGCAAAGTGGGCACCAGCTTGCCGTTTTCGAGCTGCGAGAGCATGGAGGCGGAAAGGCCGGTGTGTTTGCCCAGGTCCACCAGAGCAATCTTCTTCTTCAGCCGCAGCTGCCTCAGCTTCTTGCCAATCTCGTAAGCGGCCAACGAGCGGCGAAGCGTTCGCTCGGAGCTTTCACTCTCAGAAAAACTCGTTTTATCTGCGGTCAAATCAGTGGATTCGGTTTTATCTTCGCTAAAGTGATTTTCAGTGACAAGTAGATCTGGCGTTTCAGTACTGGTAATCTCGTTCATGAGAGCTTAAGACCCCTGCGGTTTCAGACTCCGGAAAGCAGTATAAGATGCAAAAGAATCGTAGCGAATACAGTCTCCTCACCGACGATGAGCTGGTGACCCAAGCGAAATCCGGCAACGATGCTGCATTTACGGAACTGATTGAACGGCATCGTTCCATCAGCTTCAAACTGGCTTTCTCCATTCTACGCGACCGCTCCGACGCCGAGGACGAAGTACAGAACGCCACCTGGAAAGCCTACTCCCACCTCGATCAGTTCAATTATGAGGCAAAATTCTCCACTTGGCTCACCCGCATCGTGGTGAATCAGTGCCTGATGCGTCTGCGCAAGGATAAGCGTGCGAAGTTCCTCTACATCGACGACGTTCAGATTGGCGACGAGGTCGGCACGCTCGACCTGCGCGACAAAGCCGACACGCCGGAAGTGGACCTGGGCCGTCGCGAGGTGAGCGAAATTCTCCACCACGAAGTGAACCGCATGCCGCCGCTCCTGAAGAAAGTCTTTTGGATGCGCGACATTGAAGAGCGTTCGATGCCCGACGTCGCGGAATCCTTGGGTATCTCAGTGGCGGCCGCCAAGAGCCGCCTGTTGCGTGCGAGGCACGAGTTGAAGACGCGCCTCGAAAAACACCAGGGCCGTTTGGGCGCCGCGACCCTGGTGGGCTAAGCTGAGGGCGTGACCGCCCTCTTCTTACTTACCCAAATGCTTGACCTCACCACCGCTGCTCGCCTCGCTGACCTGCCGCTACATTGCATTCGCCAGGAGTACCCGAACAAGACGGGCCACACCGTGGAAAGCAGCGCCGACGCGACGTTGACCCCGAAGCAACTGCATCCAGCCTTCTACGGCTGCTTGGACTGGCATTCGAGCGTCCACGGCCACTGGATGCTGGTGCGTCTGCTGAAGACCCATCCAGGCCTGGCGAAGGAAGCGCAAATTCGTTCGGTGCTCGCCGAGAGCTTCACTCCTACGGCGATCGGCGCCGAGGTAGCCTACTTCCGGAATTACCCCCTGGCCAAGACCTTTGAGCGGACCTACGGTTGGGCCTGGCTGCTGAAGCTCGACGAAGAGTTGCGCGGCTGGGACGATCCGCAAGGCCGCACATGGGCCGTCGCCTTACGGCCGCTTACCGAACTGATCGCCGGCCTGTGGATCGCGTATCTGCCTAAGCAGACCTATCCGAATCGCACCGGCGTCCACGCGAATACGGCCTTCGGTCTTGTCTTCGCCTTGGATTGGGCGCGCGCCACGCGAAATGCGGCCTTTGAAGCGCAGATCGTCGCGCGCGCCAAGGACTACTACCTGAAGACCACCGCCATCACGGCCATCCAAGAACCCGATGGAACCGATTTCTTGTCCCCCAGCCTGGAAGTGGCCGACCTGATGCGGCGCGTCTTGCCCGCGGCAGAATTCCCGGCCTGGTTCAATCGCTACCTCAGCCCGGCGGGGCTGGCCAATCTGGTGCAGGCGCCACAAGTGTCGGACCGCAGCGACTACCAGATCGTCCACCTCGACGGACTTTCGTTGAGCCGAGCCTGGTGCCTGGCGGGAATCGCGCAGGCATTGCCGAAATCCTCCGCGCGGCGAACGAAGCTGGAAACCGCCGCGAAGCAACTGCTGGACGGCGCCCTGCCGCACGTCACGGCCGGCAACTACGGCGGCGAGCACTGGCTGGCGTCGTTCGCGGTGTACGCGCTGACTAGGCGTTAGAAGCTGTAGCGCAGCGCGATCTGAATCTGCCGCGAGTCGATGCGGGTGTTGCCGATCACGCCGTAGTTCGGCGTGCGCAAGGTGGAGCCTGGCTGGCCGAAGTTGGCGTGGTTGGGTAAGTTGAAGAACTCGCCGCGCAGGTCAACCTTTTGCTTGCCGTCGCTCCAGGAGAAGGCCTTGTTGATCGACGCATCCAGGCTGGCAATTCCCGGCCCGATCAGGATGTTCCGCCCGGCGGTGCCAAAGCGGAAGTCGGTGATGGCGGCGGGATTCTGGCCCAAGCGATCCACAAAGGCGCTGGTGTTGAAGTATTGCGCGACCGTCTTCGGGCCCGCGCCGCTCTGTCCTTGGATCGCGTCCGGCGCGCACCAGCCGCCCGCGCCATTCTGAATATTGCCGGGTCCGCAGAACGCGCTGAACGGGAAACCGCTTTGGAAGGTAAGAATGCCGCCCACCTGCCAGCCGCCCAACATGGCGTTCGCGACCGGGTTCGAGATACCGACACGCCGGCCCTTGCCGAAGGGCAACTCATAGAGGAACGAACTGGTGAGCCGATGGCGGAAGTCAAAGGCCGAAAGCCCACGGTCACGCCACAGCGAGCGATCCGGATCCATCGGCGTTAAGGGGTCGCCGTCCGTGGTGCGCACGCCGGAACCGTTGTCGATCGACTTCGAGTAGGCGTAGGAACTTAACAGCGTGAAGCCATACGCGAACCGGTGCTGTAATCGCGCCTGCAACGCATGGTAATTCGAATGCGAAGCCGCGTACATGTTCTGGAACGCGCCGTTGAACTTCGGGAAGGCGCGATTGTCGTTCGGATTGCCCGGCCGCGGCTGCGGCAGGTTGTAACTTGCCAGACGCCGTAGTTTAATGCCCGCCGAACCCATGTAAGTCACTTCGAGCGACATATCCTTGGTGAGCTGCCGTTGAATGGCGGCCTGCCATTGGGCGACATAAGAAGTCCGCTCGCCGAATTGATTGATCAGGAGGAAGCTCGGCGCACCAGTTTGCGTGAAGAGGCGATCCCAGGTCAAGTTCGGCGTCAACGTGTTGGCCGTCTCCGCTTGGCGAATGGTGAACGGTATATTTCGCACGATGTCGAACACCGCGTTGCCGATGTCGCGCACATAGTAAATGCCGACGCCCGTGCGCAGCACAGTCTTCGCATCCAGTTGATAGGCCATGCCCACGCGCGGGCCAAAGTCATTGCGATCCGGCTTCCCGGCTCCCCGGCCAAAGCGGCCATCGCGTACCAGTTTCCAGGTGGGCGGTGCCGGGAATGCCGGGTTGCCTTGGTTCAGGTCGCCCGTGCCGGCCCGCACGAAGGTGGGCTCCACCGAGTTATCCCACTTAAAGTCGACATTGACGATGGCGTCGTGTTTGTCGTAGAAGGGCGACTCGTATTCCCAACGCAGGCCCCAGTTCACCGTCAGCTTATTGGTGGCGCGCCAGGTATCCTGCAAATACAGCGACATATAGTTATTGCGGAAGTTCGCAATCGGAGCGCCCACTTGGCCTTCCGTCGCCGACATCAAGCCGAGCAACATGTCGGCCATCGGCTCACCGGAGTATTGCCCGTTCCAACTGAAACGCCCGCGGGGCACCACGGCGCCGATTTGGTTGTAGCGCAACCGGCGATACTCGCCGCCGATCTTGAAGTTGTGCTTACCCTTAGTCCAGGAGAAGTTATCAGTCCATTGGAAGGTCGTATTCCAATTCACAAACGGGCAGTCGTTGCATTCGCCGACGTTGGCAAAGCCGGAGATCTGGAACACGGGGATGCCCCAGAAAAGCGGATCCTGCGAAACGCCGCGCAAGCCGAGTTCGCCGACGACGTTGCGTTGAAACGCGCGCTGCTGAATATTCCGTGAATTGAAGTAGTTCATGCCGAACCGGAAGTCATTCACTTTGTTCGCGCCGATTACCTTCGTGTGTCCCAGCACTCCCTGCTGGCCCAGAATCTGCACGTCATTACCCTGGTTCGCAATGGCCGAAGGAATATACTGCGGCTCTTGCGTCTGGCTAAAGCGGAAGAAGTAAGTCTGGCCTTGCGTACCCGTCCAGTCTGCGCGCGACGTGAACTGGTTGCCGTCCGTCCGGCGGCCCTCGTCGTTCAAGTAGTTGTTGGCGATTCCCAGCGCACCGCCGCCCGATTGATTCGGCAAGGGGAAAAAATCACTCAGGACTTTGCGCGAAATCGGGGAAATGCGCGAATCCGGAATGGTGGCATTGGGAAAGACCTGCCCCGGATTCAAGGGATCGCGAATGCCAGTCGCACGATTCAGGAAGCCGAAGTTGCCGGAGCGGAAACGCGTGTCCGGCAGCGTATTCGTCTGCGTCAGCGACCGGCGTTCACGCAAGCCCTCGTAGTTGAACATGAAAAATAGCTTATTGGTCCCGTTGAAAAGTTTCGGGATAATCACGGGACCCGAAAACGTCCCGCCAAACTGATTGCGCTTGAAGGGCGGATTCACGCGCGCAAAGAAGTTCCGCGCATCGAAGAAAGAATTCCGCAAAAACTCAAAGGCGACGCCGTGGAATTGATTGCCCCCGGACTTCGTGGAAACGTTCACCTGCGCGATGCCGCGGCCGTACTCCGCGCCGAAGACGCCGGATTCCACCTTGAACTCCTGTAGCGCGTCGATCGACGGCAAGAATAGGTAGGTATTGAAATTCGGATCCGTATTCTCGATGCCGTCCAGCGCGTAGTGGTTGAAGTGAACGCGCTGGCCGGCGACGTTCAGCGCGAAACTGTTGCGCGCGCCGCCCATGCGCTGCTGTCCTTGTGAGGAGGCGGGGCCGTTCGTCGTGGCGCCAGGAATCAGCGACGCCAACTGCAGGTAATTCCGTCCGTTCAACGGCAGTTCGATGATGCGCTTATTCTCAATCACCGTGCCAACGGACGTCGTCTCGGTGTCGAGCACCGGCGCGGTCGCCGTCACGTCCACCACCTCGGCCACGTTGCCTACCTGCACCGTGAAGTTCACCGCCAGTACCTGGCCGGTCTGCAACTCCACCGCGTTGCGCATCTGCGCGCCGAAGCCGGTGGCTTCCACCTTCACGTTGTAAACGCCCGGCAAAAGCGCCGGCGCCGAGTAAATCCCTTCGGCGCTCGACTTCAACGAACGTTGAAAGCCCGTAGACGGGCTGCTGATGGTGACGGTGGCATTGGCCACGGCCGCGCCCGTGGAGTCCGATACGGTGCCGCCGATCTCTCCCGAGCCGGCCTGGCCAAACGCCATCAGGGCGCAGAGCGCGCCAAGTAAGAATAAACGTTGCATGCGAAACAATCTCCCAATCCCAGGGCTTCGCCCCAAGTGTTAGGCAGTATATAACATCCCTGCCACCGGAGGTGATACGCTATCGCCGTGGATCGCCGCCGTTTTCTCGCCGCCCCTCCCTTCCTCCAAGCCACGCCTTTCTTTCAGGCGGCCCAGCCTGGCCCGCGCGCGACGCTCAAGATCACGGACATTCAGAGCTTCCCTACCAACGTGGGCAATCGCAACCTGATCTTCGTCAAAGTGCTCACTGACCAGGGCCTGTACGGCATCGGCGAGGCCTACTCCTGCGGGCCCGACGAAGCGACGCTCAAGGTCATCGACGACTTCAAAACCTGGCTCATCGGCCAGGATCCGCGCAACATCCAATACCTCTGGGACCTGATGTACAACTTCTCGCGCTTCCCCGGCGGCAGCGTGGTGAACTCCGCGCTGAGCGGCATTGAACACGCCCTGTGGGACATCTCCGCCAAAGCCGTCGGCCTGCCCGTCTACATGCTGCTGGGCGGCAAAGTGCGCGACCGCATTCGCGTCTACCAGAGCGCCGGTGGCAATGAGCCGTCGCAAGTAGCGGAGGCCGCTAAGCGCCTGGTGGAGAAGTACGGCTACACCGCCGTGAAGATGTCGCCCCACATGGCGAACACCAACGCCCGGCCCGTGAATTACGTTACGCGGATGGCGGGCCAGCGCGTGCGCGCGGTGCGCGAAGCCCTGGGGCCGGACGTCGATATCGGCGTCGACATTCACGCCAAGTTCTTCGAAGTGACGCGCGCGATTCGCATGGCACGCGAGATCGAGCCCTATCATCCGATGTGGCTCGAAGAGCCCGTCCGCCCGGAGAACGTGGACGCCATGCGCAAGCTATCCGAGCATGTCGACATTCCGCTGGCCAGCGGCGAGTGTAACTATACGCGCCATGAATTCCGCCCCTTGCTCGCGTCTCAATGCCTGGACTTTGTGCAGCCCGATATCTGCGTCTGCGGCGGCATGCTCGAGATGAAGAAGATCGCCGCCATGGCCGAGGCGGCCTTCGTCCGCGTCGCGCCGCACAATCCGATGGGCCCCGTCGCCACCGCCGTCAACGTCCACTTCGCCGCCTCCACGCCGAATTTCTTTATTCTTGAGTATCATCCCGACGACGAATCGCCGCGCAAGGACATCTTGAAAGAGCCGCTTATGGTGAAGGACGGATACATTCCGTTGCCCACCAAGCCCGGCTGGGGCATCGAGTTGAACGAAGAGTATGTCCGGCGCAATCCGCCGAAGCCCTGGAAACGCGGCTTCGAATTTCGCGCGGATGGCTCAGTAGGATTTATCTAGGAGGAGTAAGTGCTATGTCGAAATGGAAACTGTGGGTACCGGTAATTTTGTTGGCTGGCTTACTCGCCCTCTCCCAAACTCCGGCCGGCGGCGTGAAGGAGATCGCGCCAGGTGTCTGGGTGCGCCTCGGCGACCGTACCCGCAATCAACCCGCCAACGCCGGCTGGGTGATCTTCAAGGACTACGTCCTCGTCATCGACGCCAATTTCCCTTGGGGCGCGAAGGAAGTGCTGGCCGAGGTCCGCAAGACTTCGGCCAAACCAATCCGCTTCGTCTTCAATACGCACTATCACGGCGACCACGCCTACGGCGGCAGTATCTTTACGGACCAAGGCGCACAGATCGTCTGCACATCGGACTGTGGCGTGGAGAGCACCAGCAAGGGCCAAGCCAGTTGGGACAAGAACACGGCCACCGGCGAATTCAGCCTGAAACCCTACAAGCTCGCGCATCCCACGATTACCTTCGGCGACTCGCTGGTCTTCGATGACGGCGAGCACCGCGTCGAGATGCGCAAAATGGGCCCCGGCCACAGCAAGGGCGACGCAGTAGCTTGGCTACCCAAGGAAAAGATTCTCTTCACCGGCGACATGTGCGTGAACTGGGGCACGGGCAACAACGTTGCCGACGCCGATGCCGACCACGACAACTGGCTACGCGCGCTGGACCGGATGGCGGCGCTCGCGCCCGCTACTGTCGTCGTCGGCCACGGCACCATCGGCGGCATGAAGGATCTGCGGGCGCAGCACGCCTACTTAGCCGACATGGTCGACGCCGTCCGGCAGGGCCTTGCGGCCGGTAAGTCAGAAGAAGAGGTCGGAGAGACGGACTTAACCCGTCACCCCATCGGCGCCTCGAAAGCGGCGAATACTTCGTCGCTGAAGGCGGTTTATCGCAAGCTGAAGAAGTAGACAGTCATCACACGGCAAGCGATTCTCTGGTATCGTTACAGGTTGATGCGCATGGCAATCTTCGCGCTGCCGCTGATCGCGTCGGCGCAGACTTACACGGTAGATCAGGCCGTGGCCACGGCTTTGGAAAGATACGCCGCAGTGCGCGTTTCGAGCGAAAAGGTAACCGAAGCAGCGCAAGCCATCCAACTCGCACGCACCGCCTACCTCCCGCAAGCCGACTTCCTCGCCCAAGCGAACCGCGCCACGCGCAACAACGTCTTCGGTATGATTCTGCCGCAGTCGACGCTGCCCGGCATTAGTGGACCGCCGCTGGCCGAGAATTCGCTGACCAACGTCTGGGGTACCGCCGTCGGTTTCCTGGTGAGTTGGGAACCCTTCGACTTTGGGCTTCGCGCGGCCCGCGTAAACGCCGCCGCCGCCAAGCAACGGACGGCGGAAGCAGCCCTCACGCGGACTCGCTTTGAAATAGCCGTCGGCGCCGCGGATGGCTTTCTCACGGTACTGGCAGCCGAGCAAACGGTGCGCGCGGCCGCGGCGGCCGTACAGCGTGCGCAGACCCTGGAAAAGCTCGTCGGCGCGCAGGTCCGGGCCGAGTTGCGGCCCGGCGTGGATGCCACGCGCACCAAGGCCGAGGTCGCCTTAGCCGAGTCCCAGCAGATTCAGGCGGAGCAAGCCGTCGCCATGGCCAAGGCGTCTTTGTCGCAGTTTTTGCAGACGCCCACCTTCACCGCCGCGCCGGGTGCTTTGCTCGACACGCCACCCGCCGCCATTCTGGCCCAGGCCGACTTACGCACGCATCCGGTCGCCCAAGAGCGCGCGGCCGCCGTCGCCGAAGCGCAAACCCAGCAGAAGATACTCGATAAGTCGTACTATCCGAAGTTCAACTTACAGGGGACTACTTACGCGCGAGGCACCGGCGCCAATCCGAATTTCACCACCGGCGGCGCGCTCTCCGGCCTCGGCCCCAATATCGTGAACTGGGGCGCGGGACTTACCGTCACCTTTCCGGCCATGGCTCTACCCGGTTTGCGCATCCAACGTTCGCTCGAAGCTAGCCAGACGCGCGCCGAGCAGCTTCGGCTGGAGCAAGTGCTCCAGGACCTGAACGCCAAGCTCGCCCGCGCCACGGCCCAGTTAGATGGCGCCCGTCGCTTAGTAACAAAGATTCCCGCCCAGTTAGAAGCCGCGCGGGCCGCTGAGTTACAAGCGACGGCCCGCTATCAGGCCGGCCTGGGGACGCTGGTGGAAGTGGCGGAGGCGCAACGATTGCTGGCGCAAACCGAGATTGACGATAGCTTGGCGAAACTCGCGATTTGGCGCGCCATGCTCGCCCTATCTGCGGCGCAAGGCGACATCGAGCCGTTTCTCAAAGCCGCCGTAAGTGGGGGGCGCTGAGCCGTGGCACTCGTTCGTTTCGCGCTCCGCCATCCGGTAACCGTGCTCGTAGGCGTGTTGACCATTCTGCTCGGCGCTTGGCTCGCCCAGCAGCGCATGAAGGTGGATATCTTTCCCACCGTCGGGTCGCCGGCGATTTACATCGCCCAACCTTACGGTGGCTTAGATCCCGCGCAGATGGAAGGCTTCGCCACTTACTATTACGAATATCACTTACTCTACGTGAGCGGTATTCAACGCGTAGAGTCCCGCTCCATTCAGGGTGCCGCGCTGATCAAGCTGACATTTTTCCCCGAGACGGACATGGATACCGCGATGTCGGAAGTAGTCTCCTACGCCAACCGCGCGCGTTCCTTCATGCCGCCCGGCGCCGTGCCGCCATTTATCACCCGCTTCGACACCGGCTCCATTGCCATCGGCCAACTCGTCTTTTCGAGCGCCACTCGTTTGCCGGCCGAAATGCAGGATATCGCCATCAACCGGGTACGCCCCCTCTTTGCCACCCTGCCTGGCGTCTCGGCTCCGCCGCCCTTCGGCGGCAATCAACGCACCATCGTTGTGCGGTTGGATCCCGATAAGCTACGGCAGTTCCGTATGTCACCTGAGGAAGTAATTACGGCGGTCTCCAAAGCCAACACCGTCATTCCCTCCGGTGTCCTACGCACCGGCGACCTCACCCGCATGGCCGTCTCGAATTCCGTTATCAGCGGCGACTTTAACGAATTAAACAACGCCCCGATTCGGACGGGCTCCGGCCCCACGGTGTATGTGCGCGATGTCGGAGTAACCGAAAACGGCGCCGACGTAGTTACTGGCTATGCGCACGTCAATGGCAAGCGTACCGTCTATATTCCGATCACCAAGCGCGCGCAGGCTTCCACGCTGGACGTAATTCAGCGCGTGCGCGAGAACATTCCCGCCTTCCGCAAAGTAGTCCCGGATGACGTGGAAGTGCGGGTCGAGTTTGACCAGTCAGTCTACGTGCAAGCGGCCCTCCAGAATCTTACGAGCGAAGGCCTGCTAGGTGCTCTCTTGACTGGCCTGATGGCCCTGCTCTTTCTGCGCGACTGGCGCGGTGCGGTTATCGTGATGGTGACGATTCCCATTTCGTTGCTGGCCGCGCTCATCTTGCTCTACGCCACCGGGCAAACCATCAACATTATGACCTTGGCGGGCCTGGCGCTAGCGGTGGGCGTCCTGGTAGATGAAGCCACCGTCGAAATCGAGAATATTCATACGCAGATGGCGCAAGGCATGGCGCGGGCGCGCGCCGTGGTCGACGCATGCCAGCGCACGGCGCTCCCGCGTCTGCTCTCCATGCTGTGCGTTCTGGCCGTCTTCGTGCCGAGTTACTTCATGACCGGGGCCGGGCGGCAGCTATTCGTGCCGATGTCGATGGCGGTGGGCTTCGCGATGATCGCTTCCTATCTTCTGTCGTCCACTTTGGTGCCCATGCTCGCGACCTTACTGATGCGGCCTGGGTCGCACAGCGGCGAGTTTTGGCTTACGCGCCTGTATCGCGGCTATCTGTCGGTGATTCTCCAGCTACGCTGGCCGGTGGCCGCGGGTTACTTGCTGGCGTGCTTCGCGGCGCTGTCCTTTCTGCTGCCGACTTTAGGCGTCGAAATCTTCCCCATCGCCAACCCCCTGCAATTTCGCTTGCGCCTGCGCGCCCCCACGGGAACTCGCATTGAGCGTACGGAGTTAGTGGCGCTCAAAGCCCTGGATATCATCAAGCAGGAAGCCGGAGACGTAGAGATTTCGATTGGCTTTATCGGCACGCAGCCCGCGTCGTACCCTGTATCCACCATTCAGCTCTGGACGGCTGGTCCTCAAGAGGCGGTACTTACGGTGGCCCTGAAGCCGACCGCGAAGCTCACCGGCGAGCCATTGAAAGAGAGAATTCGTGCGCGCTTCACCGCTGAGCTGCCGAAAATGAAACTAAGTTTTGAAGCGGGCGACATTATTTCTCAAGTGATGTCGTTTGGTTCGCCCACGCCGGTAGAGGTCGCGGTGCAAGGCGCGCCGCTACCCGCCATCAAAGCGCATGCTGAGAAAGTGCGGCTCGAACTCGCCAAGATCAGCGGCCTGCGCGACTTACAGTATGTCCAAGCGACGGACTATCCGACGGTGGAAATCAACATCGACCGTGATCGCGCCGCGCAATTCAGCCTGACGATGTCCGGAGTAATGAGGAGCGTGATGACGGCCACCTCCTCATCGCGTTTTGTCGAAGCCAACTACTGGCGCGATCCGGTTTCGGGGAATGGCTTTCAGTTACAAGTGGAAATTCCCCAACATCGCATGGGCGCCGTAAAGGACCTGGAAGAGTTACCCGTGATGCGCGACGGCCAAGCCCGACCCCTTCTGGGAGACATCGCCACCTTCAAGAATGGCACGGCTATGGGCGAACTTACTCGTTACAACTCCCAGCGCGCTCTCTCGCTGACGGCTAACCTGCACGAAGTGCCCTTGGGGGACGTTGCCCCCAGCATTCTCGCCGCCGTCGCTCGCGCGGGCGAGCCGCCAAAAGGAATTACGGTGAACATCGCCGGACAGATTCCGCCTTTGCAGGAAACCTTGGCGGGCTTGCGGCAAGGTCTCTTATTGGCCGTCGCTGCGATCTTCTTGTTACTCGCCGCCAACTTCCAAAGCTTTCGCTTATCGCTGGCCATTCTGGCTACCGTTCCGGCCGTCTTGGCTGGCGCCGCGCTCGCTCTGAAGTTCACTGGCACCACCTTGAATATCCAAAGCTATCTAGGCGCGATTATGGCCGTGGGGATCGCGGTGGCGAATTCAATCTTGCTGGTCAGCTTCGCGGAAATCGCCCGCCGGCGTGGCCTCAGCGCGCGCGAAGCAGCCAGCGACGGCGCTAGCGGCCGCCTCCGCGCCATCTTGATGACCGCGACCGCAATGGTCGCCGGCATGGTTCCGCTCGCGCTGGGGGGCGGCGAGGGCGGCGCCCAGACCGCCCCGTTGGCCCGCGCCGTGATCGGAGGATTGGTGATGGCAACTCTCGCCACCCTTACCGTGCTGCCCGCCTTCTACGCCATCCTCCAAGCCCGCGCCACCACCGGTTCGGCCTCACTTGACCCTGATGATCCACAAAGCCGCTTCTATGAAACAGTTACTCCTGCTTAGCCTTATCCTCGCGAGCCTTAGCGCGCAGACCACGGTGGAAGTTACCAAGGTGGTAACGCAGACGGTGGATAAGGTTCGCAAGCTTCCCGGTGAAATTACACCGTATCAGTCCGTCGACTTGACCGCCCGCGTGGCCGGCTATATTGAGGAACTGCGCGTCGATGTCGGCTCCGCCGTGAAAAAGGGCGATATCATCGCCCGGCTGAGTGCGCCGGAGATGGACGCCCAGCTAGCCGAAGCCAGATCTCGCATCGGCGCGAGCGAGGCTCAACGAGCTGAAGCGGACGCGAAGGTACTGGGCGTGCAAGCTACTTATGACCGTTTAAAAGCAGCCTCGGCCACGACGGGTGCGATTGCGGGCAATGAGTTAGTGCTGGCGGAAAAACAGGTGGAAGCGGCGCGCAGTGTCGTGCGGTCTTTCGAACGGTCCATCGAGGCGGGTAAGTCGAGTGTCCGCGTCCTCGAAGATATGAAGAGTTACCTGGAGATTCGCGCGCCCTTCGACGGAGTAGTTACCCAACGCTACTTACACCCTGGCGCGCTCGGTGGGCCGCAAGCCGGGCCGCTCGTGAAGTTACAGCAACTCAGCCGCCTGCGGCTGATTGCCGCCGTCCCGGAAGCGGACTTATCCGGACTCGTCTACGGCGCGCGCATTCCCTTCACCGTGCCGGCCTTTCCCGGCGAAACCTTCGGCGCCGTCATCACCCGCGTGCCCCGTGTGCTGGACCCCACCACGCGTACCATGCCGATTGAGCTGGATCTCGCCAATCCCGGCGGGCGCCTCGCGCCCGGCATGTACCCGGAATTGCAATGGCCGGTGCGCAAGGGCAAAGCCGCGTTGTTAGTCCCTCCCACCGCGATTGTCACCACCACGGAGCGCTCCTTTGTGATTCGCATCACAGGCGGCAAGGCCACTTACGTCAATGTGAAGCGCGGCGCCGCGAGCGGCGAGTTAGTGGAGGTGCAAGGTGCCCTGGCCGTAGACGACGTGATCGTCAAACGCGGCACCGACGAACTTCGCGAAGGGACTCCCGTGCGGGCCAAGTAACTTACGCGCGATCCAGCGTTTTGTAAACGTCAGCAATATTCCCGGCGACCGCGTCTGAGAGAATCTGCGCGCGATTCGCGCCGGGCTTCTGGAGCAAATGCGTCGAGAGCGAGGCCATCAGGAACTCGCCGTAGCCGTCGCGAGACAGGCTCTTGAGCTTACTGGGATCAAGCTGTTTCTGAATCGTCTGCACCGCCACGCCTTGTTTCTTCAATTTCCCCACTTCCACGGCTAACTCCTCCAGGTAGGCCGCCTTCTGGAAGCCACGCAACTTGGAGTCCTGCACGGCGCCGTGTCCACCAATCACGCGGTTGTAATCGAAACCGGCCACAGTCCGTAGTGTCGCGGGCCACAAGCGCGGGAAACCGTCGGCGATGAAAGGGGCGAAGCCATGCAGCAGGTCGCCAGTGGCGAGCACTTTCTTCTGCGGACAGAAAACCACTACATCGCCCGCAGTATGGCCCTTGCCACGAAACGCCAGGTGTAAGTCATGCGCTTTGTCGTGAATAATCAGGTCGGTCTCCAGGGTGAGATTGGGCAGCTCGGGCGTGTAGGCTTTCATCTCGTTGGCAAACGACAGCGAGTCCTGCACCATCAACTGCCAGTAGGCTTTCTCCTCGGGAGTCTTCGCCGCGGCGAGGCTCTTCTGATAACCAGGGACCGCGTTTTGCGCCTGCTCCACTTGCGCCTTGGCGCGGGCGGCGCCGAACTCCCGCAGTAAATTACGCGTGATTTCCGTAGTAACGATCTGCGCATTGGGGAAGGCCTGTTTATAGGCGCCATTGCCCTCGGAATGATCCCAGTGGAAGTGCGAGTTCACGACGTAGCGCACTGGCTTCGGACCCACTTCGCGCTTCAGTTGTTGCACCAGGCTCACCACCGCGCTCGGCCGCGCGTGCGAATCGACAATCAGCAGGTCCTTCTCATTCTCGAAGATCGCTGCGTTGCAGTTCAAAAACGGCAGCGGCTTGGCGATCGCCGCGAAGACACCGGGCGCCACCTTCTGCAAATCAAACATGGTGGGCAGCACCGCCGTCTTCGCCTGCGCCCGCGCGGCGGTGGCGCGCAACATCGCTTGATCCAGCAGTGCCGCCCCCGTCCACAGGTGCGCCATGGAGCGCTTCAGAAAACCACGCCGGGAGTCTTGCTTCATATGACGTTTAGATATATCACACGGAGCGCGAGTAAGTGTCCGGGTAAGCCCGCCGCATCTCATCCGCCACTTCCACGGCCGTCGTAATCTGAATCAGCGGACCCTGCCCGATGCCGGGGCACCAGTCGCCCGTTTTTTGCCATTCCGCGCGGGACTCCACTAACTCAGGCCAAAACGGAAACAAACGGCACTGCACCGGCTTCACCGCATGAATGCGGCATTGTTTGCCTTCCAGAAAACCACATTGCTTTCCGCCACCGGGCTTGCGCAAACGGCGTGATAGCCGCGTGCGATAAACGTAGCGTTCCTCGAACGCCGCCTGCGGCAACTGTAAGTAAGCCGCGATACGAGTTACATCGTCTTCGGAGAGATAGACATAACCTTCCATCTCGCAGCACTTGGCGCAATCGGGTTGACACTGGAAGCGCAGGCCGTTCATCCGAGTAAGCGTGCGACGTCCTTGGCGAAGTAGGTGATGACGATTCTCGCCCCCGCGCGGCGAATCGCGATCAGGCTTTCGAGCATCGTGCGTTCGAGATCCAGCCAGCCCAGCCGCGCGGCCGCGTGAATCTGGCTATACTCTCCACTTACTTGGTAAGCAGCAATCGGATGCGGGAAGCGCTCCGCCGCGGCGCGAATCACATCCAGGTAAGCGCCGGCCGGCTTCACCATCAGGATGTCAGCGCCTTCGGCCACATCGAGTTCCATCTCGCGCAACGCTTCGCGGCCATTGGCGGGGTCCATCTGATAACTGCGTCGATCGCCGAACTGCGGCGCGGACTCCGCTGCCTCGCGAAACGGGCCGTAGTAAGCCGAAGCAAACTTGGCCGCGTAGGACATGATCGGCAATTCCGTGTAGCCCGCGGCATCGAGCGTAGACCGGATGCGGCCCACGCGCCCGTCCATCATGTCGGAGGGCGCCACCATGTCGGCGCCAGCGCGAGCGTGCGAAAGGGCCGCCGCCGCCAGCCAGCTAAGCGTCGCATCGTTGTCGACATCAGGGCCGTGCGCCGTCTCTACCACCTTGCCGCAATGGCCGTGCGAAGTATATTCGCAGTTACACACATCGGTCACCACCATCAGCGCGGGAGTGGCGCGCTTGATGGCCCGAATCGCCTCTTGCACGACGCCGTGCTCATCGTAGCCGCCGGAGGCCTGCTCGTCTTTCTCGGCCGGAATGCCGAAGAGCATCACGCCGCCTAGCCCCAAACGCAGCGCCTCTTCACAGTCGCGAACGGTCTCGTCAATGGAGGTCTGCGCCACGCCGGGCATCGAACTGATCGGCTTTCGGATGCCTTTGCCGGGCACGACAAAAAGCGGCAAAATGTTTTGGCCTGGCTCCAGGTGGGTTTCGCGCACCAACCGGCGGAGCGGTTCAGTAGCGCGCAAACGCCGCAGTCGATCAACGGGAAAGGGCATGCCTCTAAATTCTACGCCACGGGCGATACAGCCAAGCTCCGATGGCGGTGCAAAGCGCGGCCAGCCCGAAGAGGACCGGCGTTTCGCTCGTCGCCGCGCGGCCCAACAGCCAGTAGGAGCCGATCAACAAAACCCAGGCCGTGAGCTTCATCCGGTAGTCCGCCACCACGCCGACGACGCTCACCAGGAAACTCGCGCCCGCCAGCAACGCCAGCAACCCCAGCGCCAAGGGCCAGGGCGGCGGCGGGATACGTTGATGAAGGCTGAAGACGCCCAGGCCGATGGCCAGCAGGCCCAGGCCGAAGATGATGCCGTATAGCGCCGCGCGCGAGACGCCGAACTCGCGCGCCACGGGCCCCAGCAGCAGCAACGCCATCAGCATTTGCGCGGCCAGGATGGGCACATCGAGGTACTGCCAGCTCATCGTCCACGGTAGGAAGGCGGCCAGAAAAAGGCACATGAACGTCGTCGAAAACTGGTCCCGCAGGGTTGGCCACATGCCTCTCTATCTTAAAGCCATTAGAATAAAAGCTAGTGATCACTCCGTCGGATTTCTCAGAGCAGTACGAATCTCTCATCAACCGTCCCGTGCTGGCCAAGGCCGCTGACTTCCAGCGGCAGGAACGCCTCACCCACGTCATCTTTGCCCAACAGTTCGACCGCGACATGCTCAATCATTTGTGCTCCACCGCCAGCATGATCCGGCAGATCTCCCGGCACCGGCAAGGGCAGGACTTCCTCACCGGCCTGCTGTCGCACAAACGAGCCATGCTCTACTTCACGCAAGCCTCCACGCGCACCTTCCTCTCTTTCATGGCCGCCTGCCAGATCCTGGGGATGACCTGCAACGAGATTCGCGACCCCACCACGTCGAGCGAGTTCAAGGGCGAGAGTCCGCTCGATTCCATGCGCATGTTCTCGTCTTACTTCGACGTGGTGATCATGCGCTCCAACATGGCTAAATTCGCCGAGAGCTGCGCCTATTTGATGAACGAATTGGCGTCGCAGGGCCGCCGGAGTGTGCCGGTGGTCAACGCGGGTTCCGGCGCCGATGAACATCCTACGCAGGCCCTTCTCGACATTTATACGATTCAGCGCACTTTCGAATTTTCGTCGCAGAAAGACAATGCCCGTCAATCGCGCTTTGATACACTCCGGCGGCGGTATCCTGAGCTGAATAAAGGCTTGGAAAACAAAACCTACGGCTTCTGCGGCGACGTCGGCCGTGGCCGTACCGTGCGCTCCTTAACCACGTTACTCGCGCTCTGGCCCGGCGTGCGGTTCAATTTCATTTATCCGAATTACGACAAGCTGGCGCCCTACGCCGATATGTTGACGCGCCTGGAAGAAGCGGGCGTGGGTATCGAGCATTCCCATTCCCTACCCGACGTGATTAACCGCCTGGATATGCTCTACATGACGCGCATCCAACATGAGCATGACACGGACGCCGACCGCCGCTTTTTCGAAACCTTTGACGCCGCTCAGTTCACCCTCTATCCCGAGTTACTCAGCAAGATGCGGGAGTACTGTCCCATTCTGCATCCGTTTCCCCGCAATCAGGAAATCCCGTTCGAGATCGATAGTGACCCACGCGCGATGTATTTCCGGCAGGCGCGAAATGGGATGTGGATCCGTGCGGCTCTACTGGCGCACTTATTCGACGTGGACGGCAAGATCGGTGCGTTTCACCAGAAGAACTATGGCGCTTAGAATCTGCGGCTGGCTGTGTTTCGCCGTCGTTATGTGGGGGCAGGAAACCGCGAACGTCAACCGGTTGCGGCGACAGTGTGTGGTGAGCCCGCGGCTTCGCCCCGACGTCGGGGCGTACCAGATTACTTGGGGCACCATCCGCTTCGAGCGCTTCGCCCGTATCGGCGGAGACGATTATTATTCCCAGCTCTGCTTTCCGGAAGCTTGGATGGGAAAGCCGGCGGATGCTTCCCGGAAGTTGGCCGCGCTTTACGGGGGAATCTGGCGAGTACCCAGAGGCCGGAAGTTGGCGACGCTCGAGCATTTCGTATTTCAGGATCAGGGCCAAGTGCAACCGCCACGGCAACTACGGACGCCAGCGGGTACCGTTTGGTATCTTCCGGCGCCTTGTATTTGCGCGAGTAAGTCTCACTTGGACGCTTACTTCCTGCTGCGAGAGCAGCGACTGCGGCGACTGGATACAGATTCCTGGGAACGGGGCTTATCGCTCCCAGAGGGCACGGCAAAGCAGGGCTCACCACAGTTGGACTTAGTAGCGATGGAAGGCCGATTACCCCTAGTCACCGGCGGCAGCCTGCTGGCGAAATTACGGCTTGAGGGTGTGAAGTTGATAGTGGAGAGTACCCAGATGATTCCGCGGTAAGCGTTAGGAGTTGAGCGCCGGCAACCGCAACTGGCCGTAGAATAAGAGCTATGCTGGCCGCTCAACAACAGCTCGACGGATTCCTGGATGCCTTCACCCCGGAGGTTGCCGCCCTGGCCCGGAAAGCGCTCGCCAAGATGCACCGGCGCTATCCCACGGCCACCGCGCTAGTCTACGACAACTACAATGCCCTGGCCATCGCCTTCGCCCCCTCGGAACGAGCGTCGGAGGCGATCTTCTCCCTCGCGCTCTATCCGCGTTGGGTGAGCCTCTTCTTTGCTCAAGCGAAGCAATTGCCGGATCCGCATGGTTTATTGAAAGGCAGCGGCAGTACGATGCGGCACATTGTACTGGAGAAAGCCACACTGCTGGACGACCCGCGGGTGAAGGAACTGATGGTGGCGGCGGTCAAGCTAGCCAAAGTTCCTTTTCCCGCGTCGGGCCAGGCGCGGGTGGTCATCAAGTCCGTATCGGCGAAGCAGCGGCCCCGGCGTCCAGGTTAGTTGGGCGGCACGGTCAGCGGAGTGATCACCGTCAGCTTGCGGTCGCCCGTATGGGTGATCCACGCTTCCACCTGATATTGGCCGGGCAGCAAGCCGGCCGCTTTCGTATCGATCTGCCACGTGCGAGTGCCGCCGAATACTTCGGTGCCGGTGACGGGTAGGAAGATCGCCGTGGCGGACCACAAGTAGACGAGCACGCCGTTCGTATCGCGAATCGCCAGATCATAGCGCTGCGATGAATTGAAGGCGAGGCGCAGGGCCTCGCCGTCGGCTACCGTTAAGCGCAGGGTCGCTTTCAGGTCCGGCTCGAGGGCGAGGGAGAGAGTAGTCTTGCGGCCTGGCTCCAGGGTCAACGCGCCGACTTTGGCGTAGGTCAACTCCATGGTCCGCAGCCCCGCCAGGGTGGATTCCACGCGTCTCGCCAGCCCGATGTTGTCGAGATAGACGTCGCTCTCGAAGCCCACGTCGCGGCAGGCCAACGGGCGGAACTGCACACGCAACGGGCTCTCAAATCGCCCCGCCGGGCCCTGGTACGGCTCTTCCGCCCGCGCTGATTCCGCGGACTGCTCGCAGCCCGAGATCATCGTGGTGGAAGGGCCAGTCGCGAACCGCAGCAGTTCCTGGTCCCGCTCCGTCTCATCGTCATAAAAATAAATGGCTTTGGCGTCGGTACGCAGCCAAAGCGGTACGGCGGCATAACCGTTTACGCGGTAATAGACGCGGCCGCCGGCGGCGAGCGGTAACCCCACGGAGATGGAGCGCGAGGTGCCGTCGCTGAGGCGGTAGGTCCATTGGTTTCCGGTGGCGAGCGGCAGCAGATCCGCGGAGAGCAGCGGGAGGCTGCACAGAGAGAGCATTACCGTTTTCATCTTCATATCCGTTTACGCGAAGACGCACGGCAATTTGGCTCATCGCCCCTAAAACTGGCCTTCCCGTGGCTCCAGGCGCCAGAAATCGGTGGTCAGCCCGGCCGCAGTGAAGATGGCTTGCGCCTCGGCCACGGTCCACTTGCGCCATTGCGGACTGGCGTGAGTCCCGTACCAGCGGCGAGCCAGTAGCGCGGTCTGCGCCAACGGCACGGCCTGGCCCTGGGTGAATCCATGACGAGCGCACCAGGCGCCGATGGCGTCGGCCGAGCGGAACGGCAGCACCATCGAGCAGTGCTGATGCACGTTGTCCCAGGCGCGAGCGGGCGGAATCGCGAAGTGGATGAAGATGTCCGTACTGCCAGCGGGGACGCCGTCCTCAAGATCGATCACCAGGGGCTCGCTCTCACCTTCATAGCGCGTATGAATCTGCACGGCGCCGCCCACTAAGGTGGCGACTCCACAGGCGCACCACAAGCAAGGCGCCCACCACGAGTACTTCCCGTTCGTCACCCAATGCGGCGACGGCGTCAAGGAAAAGGGATGGATCAACCACGGCGCGCAGATATGCGGATGCAGCACCAAGCCGTGGATAGCCGCCAAGTCGCGCAGGGCGGTCTCTACGCTGGCGTCGTCCATGCCCAACGCGGCGGCGACTTCGGCGTTGGACGGACAGCGGCCCGCATCGATCAGGCCCCGGATCAGTTCATGGTGGACTCGTGTCAATAGCGCCAACTCGTCAAGTCCGCGCCGACGGGCGCACTGGTGAGGATGCGCTCCACGAACTTGGGGATGAACATCTGGTGGTAGCGCAAACGCGAGTAAGCGTTGGGACGGGTGGGATCGCCGTTCCAGCAGTGCTCCGCGCGGTCGCCATAGGTGATTTCGCCGCCATAGTTGGTCGTCCTCAGAAAATCCTCGACGAGATAGACGGCGTTATTCAAGTAAAAGTTATCCATGTCGCCGCAGTAGATATTCAATTTTCCTTGTAACTTGGCGCCAAGACCTTTATTCCAGTCGCGCCGGAGGATGTGGCCTAAGTCGAAGTGTTCGCGCCAATACCCGGCGACCTTCTTGTCGATCTCGCCGGTCATTTTGTCGAAGATCCGTGCCGGATAGCCGTCCGGGCCGGCGGGCGAATAGACAGCTTCCCAGATGTCGTTCTGCTGGCCGGAGCGGGACTTGGTACCGAGCACTAACTCCCAGTGGTTCATCTCCTCCTGGGTGGCCGAGATCTCGCCGAGGTAATTGCGTTTGCCTGGGCGAGGCGTGCGTTTGAGGCGGCTGTCCATGAAGTAAGCGTTCTTGTGGCCGTAAAGGTCAATCGTCGTAAAGGCGCGGAAATCGATGGGATCGGGGCACGCGCCATAGGCGGCGTTGTATTCGTCGGGATAGAAGATCTGCACGGCCAGCGCCTCCCAGCCTCCGGTGGAGCCCCCGTACAAGGCACGCGCCCAGCCTTCTCCCAGTCCACGAAAAGTCTTTTCGATGTAGGGGATCAATTCGTAAGTCAGCGCATCGCCGTAGGGGCCTAAATTCGCGGAATTGACGGCGTAGCTATCATCATAAAAAGGATTCGCGTGCTGAATTTCGATAGCGATGACGCGCGGAAAACCGGAGCCGGTCCATTCCTTGTAGAAATCGTAAGCCATTTGCTGTTGAATGCGATTGTAGCCGGCTAAGTGAAAGCGTTCGGAGTAATCCGGCTTTAAATTATCGTCCGGCGGCGTCTCGCGCCAACTGCCGATGGTAGCCGGAAAATGGCCGTGAAAAACGGCGAGCGGATAGCGGGCTTGCGGGTGCGTATCCCAACCTTCGGGCAGCAGGACGACGGCGCCCACGTGCATCGGGCGGCCCCAGAACTTACTCAGGCGTTCGCTTTGGATGCGAATGTGCTTGACGTATTTGGTGTCGGCCGGCGGCGGAATCGGCGGAATTTCGCCGTCGAGCGTCACTTGCAGCGCGGCCCCGGGCGTCCACTCAATCCGGCGGGGTTTGCTGAGTAAGTTGCCGGGCGCCCGGCTCCACTGCTGGCCTTCCCCGCGGTCCATGGGTAACTTCAAGACACGGCCGTCGGCGAGGCGGAACGTTTCGTATTTATGCAGGACGGCCTGTAGGTAGTAAGTGCCCGCCGGAAGCTGGGCCAGGGACTTGGCGGGAAAGCCGAAGGTCTTGGCGTCAACCGTAGCGGGTTGTCCCGCGCGCCAGCCATCGACGTCGACGCCGAAGATCGCCGGCGCCTCGGCGGTGTCGGGCGATACCTGGAAGCGCGGTTCGGACTTGTCGTGATTCGCCAGAATCACGATCAAGCGGCCATCCAGCGGCCGCGCCTGGGTGTGGCGGACCTCGACGCGTTGCGCCAACAGGCAGACAGGTAGGGTGAGCGTCAGCAGATAGCGGAGCATAATGCACAGTTTACCGCTTGACCGAGTTGCGGGGAACTCCGAGAGTTGAGTTACTCTCTAAAGAATGCGCTCCATCCTCGTCGTTGCTCTTGCTCTTGTCCCGCTGGCGGTAGCCCAGTACCGCACGCCACCGCCGGAAATCCTTGACGTCCTGCATGCCCGCCGCCTGCCCACCCTGTCGCTGAGCCCCACGCGGACCCACGTTGCGCTGATCGATTCCGTGGTCCACCCCACCATCGCTGACCTCTCGAAGCCGATGTTGCGCCTGGCCGGCTACCGGATTGACCCCTTGGCCAACGGCCCGCGGCTGACGGCCTATGGCACCGGCGTCACGTTGAAGCAGTTGCCCAGCGGCGCCGACATGCCGGTAACGCTGCTGGCCAACGCCCGGTTGGGTACGCCCGTCTGGAGTACAAACGGCCAGTCCATCGCCGTGACGAATGCGACGAACAGTGGCACCGAACTCTGGGTGGTAAGCGTGGCGACCGGCAAGGCCAAGAAGCTGAATGTCGCGGTGAATGCCGCCATGGGCAATCCGATTGACTGGATGCCGGACCATCGGACGCTGCTGGTGAAGGCGATCCCGGCCAACCGTGGCGCCGCGCCCCGCGATGCGGCGGCGCCGCTGGGGCCCATTTCCCAGGAGTCCGGCGGCAAGGCGGGGCCGGTGCGCACGAATCCCGATGCGTTGCACAGCCCCCACGACGAAGCCTTGTTCGATTATTATGGCCGCGCGCAATTATTGTTGGTCGACACTGTCACTGGCGTCGCCACGCCGAGCGGCGCGCCGGATATGTTTCTGAACGTCACGCCGTCGCCCGATGGCCAGCACTTACTGGTGACGCGGCTGCTGAAGCCCTATAGCTACTTACACGACGCCAACGAATTCCCCAAGCAGATTGACGTAGTGACGACGAAAGGGGCGCTGGTGTATACGGTGGCGAAATTGCCGCTGGCGGAGCGCGTCCCCATCGGTGGCGTCATCGCCGGCGCGCGCCAGGTGCGTTGGCATCCCAGCGAACCTGGCATGCTGGTGTGGGTGCAGGCCCTGGACGGGGGAAATCCCAAGGAAAAGGTGCCGCATCGCGATCAACTGATGGCCTACCGTCCGTTGACGCGCATGGCGCCCGCGCCACTCACCAAGACCGAGCATCGTCTGACGAACTTACAATTCTTCGCCAAGGGTAAAGGCTTCCTGGTTTCTGACTTCGACCGCGACCGGCGTTGGCAGCGGACGTTTCTGGTAAACGAAGGCGCGCCGAAGTTACTCTTCAGCCGCAATATTCAAGATCGTTATAAAGACCCCGGCGCGCCGGTCATGAAACAAGACGACGGCGTGATTTTGGAAGCCGGCGGTAAGTTATTGCTGATCGGCACGGGCGCCACGCCGCAAGGCGATCGCCCGTTTCTGGACCGTTTTGACCTGGCCACGGCCAAGGCGCAGCGCCTCTTCGAAAGCGCGCCCGGTAAGTACGAAAGCGTCGTGGGGGTGTTGGACGAAACTGGTGACCGGCTGCTGATTCGTAGCGAGAGCCCCACCGCGCCGCCGAATTACTTCATTCGCGAAGCCGGCAAGACGGTAGCGGTGACCAGCTTCCCGGACCCGGCCCCCAGCCTGCGCGGCATCACCAAGCAGTTAGTGACGTATCAGCGTCCGGACGGCGTGCCGCTCTCCTTCACGCTCTATCTGCCGCCCGGCTACAAGCCCGGCACGCGCCTGCCCGCCGTGGTGTGGGCGTATCCGCGCGAGTACAACGATCCCGAAACAGCGGGCCAGGTGAGCGGCTCCACCAACCGCTTCACGATGATCGGCGGCATGTCGCATCTCTTCTTCCTGCTGCGCGGCTACGCCATTTTGGATGACGCCGCCATGCCGGTGGTGGGCGATCCGGAGACGGTGAACAATACCTACGTCGCGCAGATCGTCGCCTCCGCGAAGGCGGCGATCGATAAGGCCGCGGAGATGGGCGTGATTGATCCCACGCGGGTGGGCGTCGGCGGCCACAGCTACGGCGCTTTTATGACGGCCAACTTACTCGCGCACTCTGACCTCTTTCGCGCCGGCATCGCCCGCAGCGGCGCTTATAATCGCACACTGACGCCGTTTGGCTTCCAAAGTGAACGCCGGACGCTGTGGGAAGCGCCGGAAGTCTATATGGCGATGTCGCCGTTCATGGTGGCGCAGAAAATCAAGGAGCCGATCCTCTTCATCCACGGCGAGGCGGACAATAACCAAGGCACCTTCCCGATTCAGAGCGAGCGTATGTACCAGGCGGTGCGCGGTAACGGCGGGACGGCGCGCCTAACCATCCTTCCGCACGAGGCCCACGGCTACGCCGCGAAGGAGAGCATCGAGCATACGCTGTGGGAGATGGTGAGTTGGTTCGACAAGCACGTGAAGGGCTCGGCGCCCGCGGCTACGTCTGAGTAGAGGGATGGTGGGCGTTCAGGGTTTCGAACCCCGGACCCTCTCGGTGTAAACGAGATGCTCTAACCACTGAGCTAAACGCCCTCCTCTGCATTTTACTATGATTTTGCGTTACGATTTGTCCCAGGAGAATTTCGCCCCATGAAACTGACCGTGATCGCCCTCGTAGCTCTTTCGGCCTTCGCCCAGACCGCCGACAAGAAGATGAGCTTCTTTATCACCAGCGCCGGCAAGGGCCAAGGCGCTGACCTTGGCGGACTGAAGGGCGCTGACGCTCAGTGCCAGATGCTGGCCAAGGCCGTCGGCTCGAAGAAGAAGTGGCGCGCCTACCTAAGTGCGACGGCCGAGGGCGGGAAGCCCGCCGTGAACGCCAAGGACCGTATCGGGAAGGGCCCCTGGTACAACTCGAAGGGCGTGATGATGGCCAAGGACGTGGCTGATTTACACTCGGACAGCAACAACCTCAAGAAAGATACGTCACTCACCGAGAAGGGCGAAGTGGTAAACGGCCGCGGCGACACGCCGAATCAGCACGACGTGCTGACGGGTTCGCAGATGGACGGCACGCTTACGCCGGGCACCGACGACACCACGTGCAAGAACTGGACCAGCCACGGCGAAGGCAGCGCGATGGTGGGCCATCATGACCGCCAGGGTGGCGGCAAGAATCCCACCTCCTGGAATTTTGCGCACCCCTCGAAGGGCTGCAGCCAGGCGAACCTGGTGGCTACCGGCGGCGCTGGGCGCTATTACTGCTTCGCGACGAACTGAACGGCCAGACAACTGGCCGCGTTCACTTACTCGATGGTGAACATCCCTTGCGCCATCACGCCGGTTTCACCGCGGAACACATTGGCGGCATTAACGAAAATGCTCTTAGTGCCCCGGTAGCTGGGATCAAAGCTAATGGTTACCTGGAGAGTCACCCGTCTGGCTTGGGCCGATGCCACCACGGAAGACATGGCCACCGTGCACTGGCTATTCGACAGAGTTCGATTCGAACCCAGGGCTCCGTACAACAAGACCATGCCTGTGTCGTCGCGCAGAGTCACCGCCGAAGAGGGGAGATTGATGGAGAGGGAGCAACTCGCGTTGGACTTGATGGACGAATCCACGCTTAACGAAATTACCTCCAAATTGCGGGCGCCCGTGGGCTCGTCGACATTGATCGTAAAGGTGTGAATCAATCCGCTATTGGACGAACGGATGACCGAATCGATCACCGGTTGCCCGGTCGCGACGGCCGCGGTAACGGTAAACGTCCCCGGCGTCAGGGTGCCCGTAGAAACCTGTGCCGCATTAATCGCGCTGACGTAGAGGTTCTTTGGCCCTACGAAACTGGCGCGGAACGATACGGGGATTTGGACGGTGAAGAGCGCAGCTGAAGACACCGCCGTAACGGGCAGCGTAATCGAGCACTGGCCGTTTTCGAGGAGTCCGGTAGTGTCCAGGCTGGCCGAAATAGTGCTCGTTCCCAGGTCGTTCATCAGCGAGATCGTTCGCTGCTGCGGCGCCACGGAAATCGCGCAACTGGCCGCGGCCTTGTTGGTGGTGTCAATCGTCAGCGAGACCAGCCGGAGGTTCTGCGCGCCCGTAGCCTCCTCCACGGAGACCACAAACACCTGACTCCTACCGCTGCCAGACGCTGGCGTCACCGATCGCAATACGGGCGGCTGCGCCGGCGCCGGACCCGGCGGAGGCACCGGAGGACTGTTAAGGGGCTCGCTTCCCTGGCGCCGCCATTCGGGATACTTGCCGGACCAGCGGTAATTCTGCGAGAATTGCTTCCCCGCTCCCAGCCAAGCCCGGTTGACGCCTTCCCAAAAGATTTCATCGCCCATATCCCGATACTTCACCTCTCGCGTCTGCGCGTACACCCATCCATACACAGGCGCAATTAGCAGATTGAGGTCACCCGCGCCCTCGTAGGTCACGCCCGCCTCTAACGTGTAGGCAAACCCTCCGTTGCGCGCGCTCCAACTCTCTGCCCACATAGAGTCGGCCGCACGCTTTAGCATCGGCAGCACCCGCGGATCGTTGGTGGTTTCCCAATAGGAGATTAGCGCCTCCGCTCCCAACGCGACCATGAACGGCTGCCACCGTTTCTGCCGTGAAACGAAAAGTTGTTCGAAGTGGCCCAAGAGCACTTCCACCAAAGGTTGCAGATCTTCTTGCCGGGGCAGACCCACCCGTTCATTCTGCAGATGCACCCCGACGGCGTAGCTCACTTCGCGGATCAAATCTGGATCAACGACGTATTGACTTACTTTCGAGAAGGGGCCATTGAATAACATCAACCGCAGTGCCCGCAACGACTGCAGGTCCCCGGTTTTCTGATAATGCATCGCCAGCCCATGCGGAAAATAGCGCCAGCCTGGAAGCCGGCCCTGATTATCCAGCACGTATTTTCGATATGCCGCAGCCTGAAATTCCGCACAGGGATCAAAGCTGCGCGATCCGGTGATGTCGCTCAGGTTATAAAAAACCCGCGCCCCATCGTAGTACCACACGCCTCCTTCCCAGGCCACCGTATCCTGATAGCAGAAAGGGTCTCCCAGGCGGATTTGCTGCTTCCACAAGCTCTCCGCAGCCAATGGGGTTGGACTGGGAGGGGGATTCACCGGGATCACCGGCGCCGGGGCGTCAAGAATCTCAATGGTATAGATCGCGTCTGCCGTCACGCCGCCCGGCGTCGCGTAGGTAATGGTGAGATTCAACCGGCCGAGCGGGGCGTTGTTCAAGGTCCTCAGAGTCAGCAACTGCGCATAGTCCACGCGATAAACCTGCGTATCGGTACAGCAGGCGCGGGTCCAAACGGATGAGACTCCCTGGGGCAGGCGGTTGTGGTAAACGGTAATGAGATCGGTATCCGTGCCCCTCAGGACTTGCCCGGTTACCCGCAGGTTTAAGGCATTACCGCGATAGACGGACTTCGGGCCCGTCACCTTCACCACCATTTCGGCCACTTCTGCCCGTGCCGTGGCGATCAAAACCAGCAAGCCCAAAACGATCTGGCGATTGAACATCTGAACCCCTAGTCCTCGTGAAGCCGGTTTCGCTCACTTGGCGCACCTTCAACACCGTCCGATTATCGGCGAGATGGTCCACTTTCGCAAGTACTTTGGCGTACTGCAAGGAATAGATCAAGAGTACCCGGTACTTCCGGAAAACCGCCCATAACAAGAGATAAAAGGGCCGCTTTCGTGAGGTGCCCATTTCGTGCGCAGACGGAGGGAACGATGCCTCGGGAGACACCGGCAAGGCGCTGCGATAGAATCCAGAGGTGCCAAGATTTTTAGCCGTCTTCCTCCTATTGTCCGGCTGCCTGCCGGCCGCCATGATTCCGGAGGCGAAGCCCGAGTCCGTTGGGCTATCGACCGAGCGGCTCGCGCAAATCCGCGAGACGATCCAGCGGCACATGGACGCGCAGGAGATTTCGGGCGCCGTCACCTTGGTGGCGCGCCAGGGGCGCGTTGCGCACCTCGAAGCCCATGGCTCCATGGATGTCGAGGGCAAGCGCGCGATGGAGAAGAATGCGGTGTTCCGCATCTGGTCGATGACGAAGCCCGTGGTTGGCGTGGCGATTCTGATGCTGCTCGAAGAGGGCAAAGTCCGGCTGAACGATCCGGTCTCGCGCTTCATTCCCGAGTTCAAGACGATGAAGGTCGCCGTGGCGCAGGAGAAGCCGGGCACTTACTACACGGTGCCCGCGACGCGCGAGATCACCATCCAGGACCTGCTGACGCACGTCTCCGGCCTGGGGAGTGGGCCGCTGAGCGCGCCCGAAATGACCAAGCTGCCCAAACAGCCAACGGACACCCTGGCCGACTATGTGCCGCGCATGGCCTCGCCGCCGCTCGACTTTCAGCCGGGCTCACGCTGGACCTATAGCCCCGGGGCCGCCTTCGATACGCTGGGCCGGGTCGTCGAAGTCGCTTCCGGCCAGAGCTTCGAGAAGTTTCTCGCGGCCCGCGTCTTCGGGCCGCTCGGCATGAAGGAAACGACGTTTCACCCGGCAGGCGACGTGCTCGCACGCCTCGTCAAGAGCTACCACCGCACGCCCGGCGCGCTCACCCCGCTCGACCCCAAGCATGTCATGCTGAATCTCTACGGCGACAACTACTCGTCCGGAGCCGGCGGACTCTACTCCACCGCCGCCGACTACGCCCTCTTCGCCCAAATGCTGCTCGATGGCGGGCAGTTGCACGGCAAGCGTCTGTTGAGCCCCAGGACTGTCGAGCTCATGGCCAGCATCTTCGTGCCCGACACGATGCCGGGCCGCCCGCCCGGCCGCGGCTTTGGCCTGAGCGTGCAAGTCATCTCGGACCCTATCGCCGCCGGCCAACGCGTCTCCAAAGGCAGCTACGGCTGGGACGGCGCGTTTGGCACACACTTCTGGATTGACCCGAAGGAGAAAGTGGTGGGCATCATGATGATTCAGACTGACAACTCCAACCGCCAACTCGACCGCGACTTCGAAAATGCCGTCATGCAGGCCATCGTTGAGTAAGTTGTCGAGTAAAATCGGCTTGTGACGATGCAATCGGCAGTGGAGGCCACCGCGGCGGCCGTGGCCGGGATCCTGGCCGGAAAAACCGCGCTGGAGCTGCCGGATCTGCTCATCCGTACCCTGCCTGACTTCCTCGCCGCCGCGCGCGAGTCGCCCTTGCGGCCCGCGGATCGCGAAGTGATCTGCGATCAGGCGATCCTGATTCTCGACCAGTTTTACGCCCACTTGCCCTTCAAGCGAGCCCGCTACGGGATTGACCCGGTGCAGCGCCTGCGCCTGCTGCGCGCGCAACTCCCGCGGCTCGACGACGACCTCAAGTTCCACTCCGAGATCATTCGCATCTTCACTGAACTGCGCGACGCTCATACCTCCTATGGCCTCCCCGCGCCCTATCGCGGCGCGCTGGCTTTCTTGCCGTTTATCGTGAAGGTCTATCACGACGAGGCCGGCCAGCAGCGTTTCGTCGTCACGCAAACCCTCATGGGCTTTCGGCATCCCCACTTCCAGCCCGGCGTCGAGATCACCTACTGGAACGGCACGCCGGTGCGGCGCGCGGTGGAACGCTTGGCCGGGGCCATCCCGGCGGGCAACGACGCTTCGAAGTTCTCGCGCGGCATGGCCGAGCTCACCACGCGCAGCTTGACTTACGTGCTGCCGCCGCCGGAGGAGAGCGTCTTCCTGCAGTATCGGTCCGGCCAAAAAGAGCGGATTCTGCAATTCCCCTGGCACGTCGCGTCCGGTTTTGCCCGAGGTGCCTTTCGCGCGCCCTCCACGGCCGTCTGCCAGCCCGTCGCCGACCAGGCCACGGCGCGCAAGGCTCTGTGGGGCAACCAAGGCTGGAAAGAGCAAGAGGAGTTGCAGCACCGCGAGGAGCGCGAAGCGGACGTACGCCAAACCCGGGGCGTCGCGCCCATCTTCGCCACCCTCGACGCCGTGCCCGAAAGCCTCCGCGCCAGCGACGCGGACTTCCTCTATTCGCGCCTGCCCAACGTCTTCGAGTTCCAGCATCCCTCGGGAATCTTCGTCAAACGCGCGATCACTCCGGACGAACTCTTCAACCCGGCTGACCCGCACTCGAAGCGCTTTGGCTACCTGCGCATCAAGACCTTCGAAGCCGCTTCGGACTCCATCTTCGCCGAGTTCCAACGGATTCTCGGCGTCATGCGCGAATTTGCGCCGGACGGGCTCGTCCTCGATGTGCGCGGCAACCCCGGCGGCAGCATCAAGGGCGCCGAGCGACTGCTGCAGTTGCTGACCCCGCGTGAGATTACCCCCGCGCGCTTTCACTTCGCCAATACGCCCACCATCCAGGAGATTCTGGGACGCGTGCGAGCGCTGACCAGCGACGACCTGAATCGCCTGGCCATGCAGGAGTTGAAGGCTGAGTTTCAACCGTGGATCGAAGACGCCGCTTACGCGCTGGCGGAAGGCCTGGCCATCACCGAGGGCCGTCCGCTCACGCCCCCGGACCTCGCCAACGACACGGGACAGGTCTACCAGGGGCCCGTCGCGCTGCTCATCGACGCCATCTCCTACAGCGCCACCGACATCTTCGCGGCCGGCTTCCAGGACCACGAAATCGGCCCGATTATTGGGGTGGACGAGAATACGGGCGGCGGCGGAGGTAGCCGCTGGTGGCACCAAAGCGACCTGCTGGAACGGCTGAGCGTCGTGCCCGGTCTGCCCTTGCAGCCCTTGCCGGGCGGCGCCGCGATTGGCTTTGCTTCGCTGCGCTCCACGCGGGCTGGGCTCCGGGCGGGGCAGGCCCTCGAAGACCTCGGCGTCACCCGAACCATCCCCTACCAACTCACCAAGACCGACATCATGGATTGGGGCAGTGACCTGATTGCCTTCGCCTGCCGCGAGTTGAGCCGTAAGACCGTCCATGCCCTCGAGATCACCGGCGTGGCCGCCCATCCGGACCGCCTGGACCTCCACGTTCGCTCGACGAACCTGGTGCGGCTCGTCTGCTACGTGAACGGCATCCCGCAATTCAGCGGCGGCGCGGACCTCGCTACGCTTCCCGTGCCGCTCGACGGACTGGATCTCGCCAAAGTGAACGACGTCCAGATTCGCGGCTACGCCTGGGGCCAGGGCCGGAAGTTGGAGCTGGTGGTGGCCGCGCGCTACCCCTGTCCCAACGGCTTCGCGCTCGCGGCCGGAGCCGCCCCATGATCGGCGAGCGAGTCTCGCACTACCGCATCGTTTCGAAGCTCGGCGAAGGTGGCATGGGCATCGTCTACCAGGCCGAAGATACGAAGCTGAATCGCACCGTGGCGCTTAAATTCCTGCACGGCGAGCGGCTCGACGACGCCGACAAGGAGCGCTTCCTCAACGAAGCGAAAGCGGCCGCCCGCCTCCATCATCCACACATTTGCCCCATCTACGAAGTGGACGAAGCCGATGGCAAACTCTTCTTCGCGATGGCTTTCCTCGAAGGGCAACCGCTCAACCGCGTGATCCGCGGGCAACCGCTCGAGTTGAATAAGGCGCTGGATCTCGCCATCCAAATCGCCAGCGGACTCGACGAAGCACGCCGCCAGGGCGTCGTCCACCGCGACATCAAGAGCGGCAACATTGTCGTCAGTCCGCAAGGCCACGCCTACATCCTCGATTTCGGGCTCGCGCTGGTGAAGGGCGGCTCCCGCCTGACGATTCCAGGCGTGGTGATCGGTACGCCCGACTACATGTCGCCGGAACAAGCGCAGGGCTTGGCCCTGGACCATCGCACCGACATCTGGTCACTCGGCATTGTGCTCTTCGAAATGCTCACCGGCCGCCGCCCGTTCCAGCGCGACCACGACCTCAGCGTGATCTACAGCATCATCCACGATGCGCCGGCTCCCGTGGAGTCCTTGCGCCCGGAGTTACCCCACGGCCTCGGCGCGGTGATTGACCAGGCACTAGCCAAGAACCCGGCCCAGCGTTGGCGCACGGCAGGCGAGATGGGCGACGCGCTGCGGCGCATCAAGGAAGGCCGTCCGCTGGGCGACGAAGCGACCGTGACCATGATGGCGCCGGCGACTTCGCCGGTAAGGCCGCCGCTCCACCGGCGCTGGCTGATCGGCGGCGCCACCGGATTGGGGCTCGCCGCCGCCGGCGGCGCCTGGTATCGCTGGCGTGGCGCCAGCCTGCCGCCGGAGCGGCATCTGGCCGTCCTGCCGCTCGAAGTCATCGGCGGCAATGAGACCGTTCGCGCACTTTCTGACGGCCTGGTGGAGACGCTCACCTCGCGCCTCAGCGAAGCCGCCGAGCCCGGCTGGCGCATGCTAATCGTACCGGCCAGCGAAATCCGCGCGCGCAAGATTGCGAGCGTGGAGGAAGCGCGGCGCATCTACGGCGCCAACCTGGCCGTCACCGGCAGCGTGCAAAATGTGCGCGACCAGGTGCGCCTCTATCTCAACCTGATCGACGCCACCACCCTGCGCCAAACCGGAGCCCGCAGCTTCGACTTCGATCCCCGCAATCTGATCGGCGCCCCGGAGACGGCGTTGGTCGGCTTGCTCAGTCTTCTCCGGCTGCAACTCGCACCCGCCTCGGCCGCGCCCGCCAGCGAGACGGCGAATCCCGGCGCCTATTCGAACTACTTGCAAGGCCGCGGCTACCTGGCGCGCTATGACGTCGCGGGCAACGTCGACCGCGCCATCGAACGCCTGGCCGCCGCCACGCAAGCCGACTCGCGCTACGCGCTCGCCCACGCCGCGTTAGGCGAGGCCTACTGGCGTAAGGCCCTCGCGACGAGCGACAAGGCGTGGGGTGAGCGCGCTGAGCAGTCCGCGCGCCAAGCCGTAGCGCTTGATCCAAAGCTGGCTATTGCGCACGCCAAGCTCGGCGACATCTATGCGCAGAACGGACGTCGCAACGATGCCATCGGCGAGCTACAAACCGCCCTCCGGCTCGACCCCGGCAATCCCGACGCGCAACGCGCCCTGGCCAGCCTCTACGCCAGCCTCGGCCGCGTGCGCGAAGCCGAAACCGCCTACCTCGAGGCCACCCGCCGCCGCCCCTCTGACTGGTATGGCTTCCTCCTCCTCGGCGTCTTCTACTGGAACCAGAACCGCTATTCCGACGCCGAGACGGCCTTCCTGCGCGCCAGAACCCTCACCCCCGACAACGACGTCGTCTACCGCAATCTGGGCGGCATCTACGTCACCGAGGGCCGCTACGCCGACGCCCGGCGCGAGACCCAGCGCGCCATTCAGTTGAACCGCACCGCCCGGTCCTACAGCCAATTGGGCGTCGCCAATTACTTCGACAAACGCTACGCCGCCGCCGCGGCGGCACTCGAAACGGCCGTGGACCTCGATGCCGGGTCCTACGTGGCGTGGGGGAACCTCGGTACCGCCTATCGTTGGCTGCCGGGCAGTAAGGAGAAGGCGAACGCCGCGCTGGCCCGCGCCGTCGAACTCGCCAACAAGCGCCTGGAACTTACGCCCGATAGCTACTCCATTCGCGCCAATCTCGCCGAGTACCGCGCCAAACTCGGCGATGCCCCGGGTGCGCTACGCGAAATCGAACAAATCCCCTCCGCGCAGCGCGGTGAGTACTGGGCCCGCCTGGCTCTCGCCTATGAGTTGGCGGGCCAAAGGCAGAAAGCCGTAGAGACCATCGCCGCGGCCCTGCAGCAGTCGGCCTTGCCGCACGAAGCCAAGGACGATCCCGAACTCGCCGCCGTGCTACGCGAGCCTTCCTTACAAGCGCTCATCGCTCGGCGGAAATGATCTGCGTCTGTGCCTATCTCACGCGCAGTTGCGGCACGAAGATTTGCCGGCGCTTCTCCGCCAGGACTTCATCGACGCCGAGTAAGTTCGCCAAGTCCGCGCCTTCACGAATCGCCTTCGCGATGCGCTTCTCCGCCGCGACAATACTCGTGGCCTTCGCGACCACGGCGTCTAACTGCGCCAAGGGAATTACCACGACGCCGTCGTCATCGCCGCAAACCCAGTCACCCGGTTGAATCACCTGGCCGCCGCAAACCACCGCGACTTGTAAGTCGCCTGCATACTCCGCGCCGCCCGCATTCGGCACCACCGCGCGAGCGAACACTGGCAGCTTACTCTTCCGAATATCCGCTACGTCGCGAATCGCCCCATCCACCACCACTCCGGCGATGCCTTTCTTGAATGCCAGCATCGTCGTCAGTCCGCCCCACAGCGCCGTATTGCATTCGCCCTGGCCCGCAATCACCAGCACACTGCCGGCCGGGCATTCGGACAGGGCCTTGCTCACCATCAGAATGTCCGCCGTGTGCACGCGGACGGTGTAAGCGGGTCCGGCGAAGCGCGCCGCGGCGGACCAGGGCCGGATCCCATGATCCATCGCGCCCTTCTTACCGAGGGCATCTGACACGGGGCCTGTGCCCAGCCGCAGTAATTCTTTTTTCATCGCGCCATCCTTACTTGAGCCGGATTAATCGCTTTGTACTTGCCCTTATTCGCGGTAATCTCGAAAGCCTGTGGCACTTGCTCGATGCCCTCCAGAATATGCGTGATCGTCGGCTGTAAGCGCACCCGCCCCGACGCGACTAAGTTTACCGTGTGCTGTAAGTGCTCTAGAGTACTAATGTCCGGGAATAAGTAGCGCAAGCTACGCTCGCGGAGTAAGTCGATATCCATTTCGAACGGCGCGCCAAACCAACTCACGCCGATCACCTTACCGCCGGACCGCACCGCGTCCACCGCCTGGCTGACGCTCGTCACCCCCGCCAGCCCCTGCCGAGGACTCCCGCCCGCGCACTCAAACACAATGTCCGCGCCATTGCCGCCCGTCAACTCGCGAATCGCCTCCACCGGATCCTGGCTCCGGGCGTTAATCGCCACGTCGGCCCCCAGTTCGCGCGACATCGCGCAAGCCTCGTCCCGCACATCCACCGTGATAATGCGTCCGGCGCCCGAATTGCGGGCAATCTGCATGCATTCCAAGCCCATGCTGCCCTGGCCCAGGATCGCGACCGAGTCGCCGATCTGGATCTGCGCCGTCTCCACCGCCGCCACGCTGTCGCTCAGGCTCTGTAAGCACGCCGCCTCGTTATCGTTGATCCGCTCATCCAGCAACGTCAACGCGATCTCTGGCAGAATGCCAAACTCGGCGAAGCACCCCGGCAATTGAAAGCCAATGATCGGACCCTTCCGGCACAGATGCCCGCGGCCACTCTCACACAGCGGACAGCTTTCGCAAGGCAACTTGGCGCGAGCCGCCACCCGGTCGCCGACGCGGAAGCGAGTAACTCCCGCGCCCACCTCCACAATACGCGCGCAGAATTCGTGGCCGAAAAGCTGGACGGGCGCTTCGGTTTCGAGCCGCCGCTGGATCTTATCGAACGCGAGCGTGCGAATGCCCGCCGCCAGTTGCGCCTCCGTCACGCTGGGCTGCACCACCAGCACCTCGGCGCGCACGTGGCGCGCGGGCAGCGCGGGCATGGGAATGTCGTCCAGCCGCAGATCGCCAAAACCGTAAAATCGCCAAGCCTTCATGCGCAAACGATTCTACACTGGGAACAGATGTCTGCACTCGCCCAGTTGCTCACCGAGCAACGCAACCCCCGGACCCTCGAGATTGACCGGCTGCCCACCCTCGCCGCCCTCGAACTCATCCACCAAGAAGACCGCGACGCCGTAGAGAGCCTGAAGCCCGAACTCCCCCGCATCGCCGCCGCCGTCGACGCCATCGCCGCTCGCCTGAAAGCCGGTGGCCGCCTGCTCTACATCGGCGCCGGCACCAGCGGCCGCCTCGGCGTGCTCGACGCCAGCGAATGCCCGCCCACCTTCAGCGTCTCCTATGACCTCGTGCAGGGCATCATGGCCGGCGGCTATGCGGCCCTCTATCAGGCGACCGAGTCCTCTGAAGACGACCCCGAAGCCGCTGTGCGCGACCTCGCCGCGCGCGAATTCTCGCCGCAAGACACACTCGTCGGCATCGCCGCCAGTGGCCGTACGCCCTATGTGCTCGGCGCCATCGCCCACGCCAAGACTTTGGGCGCGCTCACGGTCGGCATCAGTTGCACGCTCAATTCGCAGCTCTCGCAAATGGTGGACCTGCCGATCGAGCCCAAGCCCGGCCCCGAGGTGATCACCGGCTCCACGCGCCTGAAGGCCGGCACGGTCACCAAGCTCGTCCTAAACATGCTCAGCACCATGGCCATGGTGCGGCTCGGCTATGTATATTCCAACCTGATGGTGAACGTGAAGCCCAGCAACGCCAAGCTCGTGGACCGTGCCCACCGCATCATCGCCCAAGCCGCCAACGTCAGCGAAGCCCGCGCCGCGGAGTTACTCACGCTCGCCCACGGCCAAGTGCGCGAGGCCATTCGGCTCGCGGGAGAGAAGTAAATCATGGATCGATTCCTCATTCGGGGCGGCCAACGCCTGCACGGTACCCTCAACACCAGCGGCTCCAAGAACGCTGCCCTGCCCGCTCTCGCGGCCTGCCTCCTGACGGCTGACCCGGTGACGCTCGAAGGCATTCCCAACGTGCGCGACATCAACACCATGGAGCGTCTGCTGGCCCACACCGGCGCCACCGTGAAGCGCGAAGGCCATAACCTGACGGTGGCCGCGCACGAGCTATCGAAGCCCGAGGCTCCCTACGACGTCGTCAAAACGATGCGCGCCTCGAGCCTCGTTCTCGGCCCGCTGGTCGCCCGCGCCGGCGTCGCCCGCGTGTCGATGCCGGGCGGCTGCGCCATCGGCGCCCGGCCGATCAACCTGCACGTCACGGCGCTCGAGAGCCTGGGCGCCACCACGCATCAGGACCACGGCTACATCGAAGCCCGCGCCAAAGACGGCCTCCGCGGCCAGTTGGTGACGTTCGACAAGATCACCGTCACCGGCACTGAAGATCTGATGATGGCCGCCACGCTGGCCCACGGTGAAACGATCATCGAGAACGCCGCCCGCGAGCCCGAAGTGGAGGACGTCGCCCAGTTGCTCACCAAGATGGGCGCCAAGATCACGGGCGCCGGCACCTCCACCATTCGCGTGCAGGGCGTGAAGCGTCTGCACGGCGCCACGCACCGCATCATCCCGGACCGCATCGAAGCCGGCACCTTCCTGATCGCCGCGGCGATCACCGCGGGCGAGGTCCGCGTAACGGGCTGCCAACCTCTGCACCTCGGCGCGCTGATCGCGAAGCTCCGCCACGCGGGAGTCACCGTGACGGAGGAGAACGCCGACACCCTGCTCGTCAGCAGCAATGGCCCGCTCCGCTCCACCGACATCACCACCGAAGAACACCCCGGCTTCCCCACGGACCTGCAAGCCCAATTCATGGCCCTCATGACTCAAGCCGCCGGCATCAGCTTCGTGAAGGAAAACATCTTCGAGAATCGCTTCATGCACGCCCCGGAGCTAGCCCGCATGGGAGCCAACATCCGCATCGACGGCCGCCAAGCGATAGTCGCCGGAGCCACCCCGCTCAGCGGAGCCCAAGTGATGGCCACCGACCTAAGAGCCAGCGCCTCCCTCGTCCTCGCGGCCCTGGTCGCCAAGGGCGAAACGCTCATCGACCGCGTCTACCACATCGACCGCGGCTACGAGCGGATTGAAGAGAAGCTGCAAGGAGCCGGGGCGGATATTACGCGCGTGGCTTAGTCTGGTCCGCGTCGTCGGGCGGTTCCTCGGACGTTTTCCTGGCTTCCTTAGCGATTAGGACTTCCCGTACGACATTCCACTCACTTCTGCTTCTCTCGCTAGAGACGCCTGCACACGCGGCTGGCGTCACCGGCCTAGTCTTCGCCCTACCGCATCTTCCGAATCGTGCCAAACCGCTTCGCGGTCATATTTGTGTGCGATGCTCTCGACTGCGTTAGCGACGTAGGGATATTCGAAGGCGAGTTGGCGCGCCCACTTCCTGTACTTTTCTGCAAGCACCCTTTCCTGGTCCCCGCCCGGGCTACGTGAGTGAACGCCGCGTGAATTGTAAACGCCGATTCCCAAGCCTTTCGCCACTTCAGGCGTCCCGAGATCCTCCAATACCTTGCGCACCTCTTCACAGGGCCAGACACCGTCTTGGCCGACCGGGCCGGAGGACAAGATTTCTCCAATCTTATGGTCACCGATTTCGGCCCGCCAGTGGTGCACGCAGAGGGTCTGGACCTCCTTCATCCACGACCTTAGGTTGTCTTCGTCGATCTTGCCGTTGTCGTCTGTGCCGGGGATTCTCCGGAAGTTCGTCAAGAGCCGATATGCAGCAGTGCCAAGTGCGGAGTTCTTTTCGGCATCCTCGACTTTCCACTCGGCCGGATCTGCGCCTCCATCGTTTCGTCGGTAAACGAGTGCCAGAGCCTGCACAAATAGCGCGGGCAATCGACCGCGTGCTGGACCAGTCCGGCCTTGACGGGATTGTTTTCTAAGTAGCGGAGGAATTCGCGGAAGCCCTGCGCGTCCAAGTGACGGGCGTCAAAGCGGGGAGTCCAGTTGACGGGGCCGGTCCGGAGGTAGGATGCGAAGTCAGCGATATTTTTGCCGCTGAAGAGGGGCGCGATGAGCGCCCACGGTGTCTCGCGATATCTGACATTGAGATAGTGCGAGTAGCGGCTCTGCATGTCGCGCATCAGATTCGCGATGGAGTCCGGTCTGGCGGCTTCGAAGATCCAATGGCCGTGGTTATGCATGAGACACCAGCCGTGAATGCGTACCTCATGCATGGCGGAGCTATTCTGGCGGAGGGGGTGGGATTCGAACCCACGGTAGAGTTTCCCCTACGACGGTTTTCAAGACCGGTGCCTTAAACCGCTCGGCCACCCCTCCGGCACCTCTTCAGGATAGCGTCTTTATGCGGCCTGGATGGGGTTGCGCAGGACGCCGACTCCCGCTAGCTCCACCTCCACGTGGTCGCCGGGCTTCATTGGCTTGGTGCTGCCGGGCGTGCCCGTGAAGATCACGTCGCCCGCCGTGAGCGTGACGTACTGGCTGATGTAGCTCACCATGGTGGGGCCGTCGAAGATCAGGTCGGCGGTGGTTTGCTTCTGCACCACTTCGCCGTTCAGTCGCGTTTGCAGGAGCAGATTGCCGTAGTCCAGGCCCTTCACCAAATGCGGACCCACCGGCCCAAAGGTATCGGTGCCTTTGGCGCGCCACCACTGCAAATCCTTTTGCGGACCATTCTGCCAATCGCGCTCACTCACGTCGTTGCCGCAGGTGACGCCGAAGATGGCGGCCTTGGCTTGTTTCCGCGTCAGATTGCGGCCGCCCTGGCCGAGTTGCCCGAGGACGATGACGAGTTCGCCTTCGTAGTGGAGGTTCTTCGCGTCGCGCGGATGGACGATGGGTCCGCCGGGGTCCTGCAGACAGGTGATGGGCTTGTAGAAGATCTCCGGCTCCTTGGGAATGGCGCGCGAGCCGACGTGGCTGCGATAGTTGAGTCCGACGGCGAGCAGTTTGAGGGGATCCACGGGCGCGGCCAATTTCACTTTGGCGAGCGCGTGCTTCTTGCCGGTTTCCCGCGCGGCGAGGTAAGGGGCTTGGGAGAGTTCCCGAATCGTATCGCCGTCGAGGCGTCCCCACAAGGGGCGGCTGGTGGGGGCGATGCGGAAGCGGACAAAGCGTTCTACGGGAGATTGGGCGAGCGCGGCAGGTGCGGCGAGGGCGGAGAGGACAGCACGACGAGTGGTTCGCATAGGCCACCCATTCTATTACTTCACACGAAATAGAGAAAGGGCGGCAATCGCGTTGACTGGTACAATCGCGGTCAGCTCGTGGGGACGCCTTCACAGAGCCCAAGATGGGCGGCGCTAGATTTGGCGCGAGTCCAGACGTACACGAGGTTACTGGCGAAAGCCAACACAATTACCGCCCTGTAAGTGCCAAGGTTCGGTTAAATCCATATTTTGATGGCACCTCCTTACGTGAAGCGGGCAAGTGGTTTCCTCCTGCGGAAACTCAATCCAGGTAGTTTTTCGATTCGCTTCAATTGCAGGATGCGCCTGTTTTTCGCCGGTGTCAAGGGATTTTGCCATAGAATGTGAACCATGTCTCGAAGTTTACTTTTGTGTCTTCTGGCGACCTTGCCGCTGACGGCTCAGCCCGCGCCTTTTGTGCCGCCACCGGACGAGCTGCGCCGGGTGGAGGCCAAGGTAAGTGAGCTCGAAGGTCTCCTTCGCGCGCTGCCCAACGCGGACCCCGCTTTGCGCACCGACGTGGAAGTCTACGCCAAGGCCGGACGGTTCCTGATCGAGTTCCCGCCGACGCTCTATAGCGCGGAAGGCATCGCCCAAGCACTCTCCGTGTTGGACCAGGGCATCGCCCGGGCACGGCAGTTACAAGCGGGCGCGGCGCCATGGGCGCAGACGAAGGGGCGCAAGATCCTCGCCTATCGTTCGGGGCTGGATGGCTCGGTGCAGCCCTACGGACTCACCGTGCCCGATAGCTACGACGGCCAAAGCCCAGCGCGCCTGTATGTGTGGCTGCACGGGCGGGACCAGACGCTTACCGAAAGTAGTTTTATTACGAAATTCCAGAATGGCAACAAGAGTCTCACTTACTCGTCCGCCGATGTGGGCCAACTTACTCTCGATTGTTATGGCCGCTGGAATAATGCCAATCACTGGGCCGGCGAGGTGGATATCTTTGAAGCGATTGCCGACGTCAGCAAACGGTACAAAATTGACCCGCGGCGCATTATCTTGCGTGGCTTCTCGCTGGGCGGCGCGGGCGCGTGGCATATCGCCTTACAGCATCCGCATCGCTTCGCGGCCGCGGAGATTGGCGCCGGCACTTACCCGCGCCGCTCCACGATGCCGGGCTTTCCGCCTTACCAGGCCGGGCCGTTGCGCATCTGGGAGAACATCATCGACTGGAGCCTGAACGCCTTCAACATTCCCATCGCCGCGCACGATGGCGACAGCGACGCGCAGACGGCGGTGATTCCGCAGGAGCCCGGCAAGCCATCGCGGGGCCAACTGGAATCCTCCTTGCGCGTTCGCGCGCAGTTGGCCAAAGAAGGCTTACCTTCGGCGGGCGAGGAGAACAACTGGACCGTGCCCGGCACGGCCAGCCGCTTCTACATCTCGGAGAAGACCGGCCATAACATCAGTCCGCTGGTGCGCCAGCGCGTCGACGCTTTCCTGAAGGAGCACGGCGACCGCGGCGTCGTCTCTCCGGATCAGGTGCGCTTCGTCACCTACACGACGCGCTATCCGCGCGCGCACTGGGTGACGGTGGATGGCTTGGCGAAGCATTATGAGCGCGCCGAAGTGAACGCCCGCCGCGATGCCGCGCACCGCACCTATGAGATCACTACCAGTAACGTCACCCACTTGACTTTGGATGAAATGGACCAAGCCAGCGAACTCAAGATCGACGGCCAGACGTTGCGCGTGAAGGGCGCGGCCCGGCTGACTTTACGCAAGCAAACGAGCGGCTGGCGCATCGGCAACGATACCGGGTTGCGCAAGCGTCCGGGCTTGCAGGGTCCTATCGACGATGCCTTCCTGGAGCCCTTTCTGCTGGTGCGGCCCACGGGCACGCCTTGGAACGCCCCGGCCCACACGCAGGCCATGCAACGGCTGGCCGAGTTCGACCGCATGTACGCTCGCTACTACCGCGCTCATCCGCGCATCAAGGATGACAAGGACGTCACGGCGGCGGACTTCGCGCAATACCACGTCGCGCTCTTTGGTGACCCAGGCAGCAATCGCTGGATCGCCAGGTTGCAAGGCAAGCTGCCCGTGCGTTGGAGCCGTACGCAAGTCAGCGTTGGCCCGCGGGCCTTCCCGGCTGCGGATCATCTGCCCGTGCTCATCTATCCCAATCCGCTTGCGCCGCAGCGCTACGTGGTGCTCAACTCCGGCCTCACCATCGACGAGCGCGAATATCATGGCGATTACAGCATGCCAAGGCTGGGTGATCTGGCCATCTTGAAGAACGGCGAAACCGCCTTTGCCACGTTGCTGGATGAGCACTGGCGTTTACCGAAGTAAACTTTTCGCTAGTAGTTCCAGTACGAAATCCGCCTTTCGTGCAATTTAAGGGAACCCAATCGCCTTGGCATCCATCTGTGGGATTGCAGATTGAGAGACTGCGATCCAAGAGAGAGAGGTTCTTAAGATGGAGAATTCAAACAATCAGACCCCGGCGAACAAGTGGGTTCTACCGGCCATGGGTGCTGCCTTGGCGCTATCGCTTGGCTTCAACGCTTATCAAGGCTCGCGGCTGCAAACCGTGGATCAGCAGGTGACCTCCGTCAACGGTCAATTGGCCGAAATCCGGCAAGGCCTGTCGAAGGTAGAGGCGCAAACCGGGACGCAGATTTCCACGCTACGCGGCGACATGACGACGGTGAAGTCCGAGGCGGAGAAGATCGCCAAGGACGCCGCGAAGGGCGCCAGTTGGACGGCGCAGAGCCTCGCGCAACGCCACGCTGACCAGTTGGCGGCCAAGCTCGGCAAGGAAGTGGAAGGCAATCAAAAGGTGGTGGCGGAGTTGAATACGGAATTGGCCGCCGTGAAGTCCACCACGCAACAGACCTCCACGGAACTCAACAATAACCTCACCAACGTCTCAACCGACGTGAAGCGCGTCCGCACCGATGTCGACGCGACGCGCACCGAGTTGCAGAGCACCATCGCGGACCTGCGCCGCGCCACTGGCGACATGGGCGTGATGAGCGGCCTGATCGCCACCAATTCGAATGAGCTAAAGGCGCTGCGCGAACTTGGCGAACGCAACTACTTCGAGTTTCGCATCACGCGCAACGACAAGGCCCAGAAGGTGGGAGACGTCACGCTGGCCCTCAAAAAGGCTGACCCGAAGAAGTCGCGCTTCACGCTGGAGCTGAACGCGGATGATCGCAAGATCGAGAAGAAGGACAAGACGATGAACGAGCCCGTGCAGTTCTACGTGGCCAGCAAGGCTCGCCAGCCCTACGAAATCGTGGTGAACGAAATCACGAAGGACACGGTGGTGGGCTATCTGTCGACGCCGAAGGTGCAGGTGGCGCGCAAGTAAGCTCGCTCCAGTTACCGTTTGCCGCCGCCCGTCGCCGGAGTGATTCCGGCCACGGGCGGTTTTCTATTTGGAATATACTTTTCGTATGCGGATTCTTGTCTTCGTACTCGGCGCATCGCTCCTCGCCGCGAGCGACGAAGCCGAATTCTTCGAGCGGAAGATCCGCCCCCTGCTCGCCACGAATTGCCACGCTTGCCATACCGAAGGCGCCTTGGGTGGCTTGCGGTTGGACTCGCGGGAAGGGCTGCTCAAGGGCGGCAAGTCCGGTGCTGCCGTGGTGCCCGGCAAGCCCGAAGATAGCCTGCTGATGCAGGCCGTGCGCCGCACGCACATTCGTTTGAAGATGCCCCCGGTGGGCGCCCTGAAGGAAACCGAAGTCGCTGACTTGGCCGAATGGATCCGCGCCGGCGTGCTTTGGCCGGAGACCGCGGAGAAGGCCACGGCGACCCAGACGCGGATCACGCCGCAACAACGCGCCTTTTGGTCTTTCCAGCCGCTCAAGGCAGTCGCGCCGCCGGCGGTGAAGGACACCGCTTGGGTCCGCGGCGACATCGACCGGTTTATTCTGGCGCGTCTCGAAGCCGCCAAGCTGTCGCCCGCGAAGCCCGCTGCGGCTCGTGCCTGGCTGCGCCGCGTCACGCTGGACCTGACGGGCCTTCCCCCCACGCCCGAAGAAGCGGACCGCTACGCCGCGGGCTCTTCACCGCGCGCGCAAGCCGCCGTGGTGGACCGCTTGCTCGCTTCTCCTCACTACGGCGAGCGCTGGGCGCGCCATTGGTTGGATCTCGCCCGTTACTCGGACGGCGAACTTGCGGCCAGCGTCGATACGCCGCTGCCCAACGCCTGGCGCTATCGCGATTGGGTGGTGGACGCGTTGAATCGCGACCTGCCCTATCCCCTGTTTGTGAAGGCGCAGATCGCCGCGGATCTTCTTCCCGAAGCGAAGGACCATCGGGCGGGCCTGGGCTTTCAAGCGCTCGGCGAGACCGCCAATGACCGCGTGGATGTCACGACGAAGGTCTTTCTCGGGCTTACCGTGGGCTGCGCCCAGTGCCACGACCATAAGTACGATCCGATTCCCACGAAGGACTATTACTCCTTGCTGGGCATCTTCAGCAGCACCAAGAATCACCAGTTCCCGCTGGTGCCGGCGGCGGAAGTGGACCGCTATCAGTCGCAGAAGAAAAAGATCGATGCCTTGAAGGAAACGCTGAATGACTATCTCGCCGAGCAGACCAAGCAACTTGTCGACTTACTCGCGCGCGACACGGCGCGTTACCTGATGGCGGCATACCGGCAGGAGACTGAAGTTAGTGGGCTCGATACAGAGACACTCGGCCGTTGGAAGAAATATCTTGCCGCCACCGACAATGATCATGCCTTTCTGAAGCCCTGGCAGACGCTCGTCGCGGGTAAGCCCACCCTGGCCCAGGTGGAGGCCGAAGCCGCCCGCTATCAGCAATTCATCCTGGACTTACTCGACGAAGCCAAGGAAGTCGACGACAAAAACTATGTAGCGTTCGGCGGCCGCAAGGGGCAGAAGAACGAGAATACGCGGCAATATACGAATATTGTTTCTCTGCCCGTGCTGAAGTTCTACCAATGGCGCGAAATCGCTTACGGACCCTATAACATCGACGGATTCAAGGCGCCGGCCGGGGTACTCTACTACGGTCCTAAGGAGATCACACGTTTCCTGGGCGGCATCGCCAAGAGCTACGTGGACAAGCTTAACGGCGAAATCGCGGCGCTCGAAAAGGACCTGCCGCCGATGTACCCCTTCGTGCACGCCGTCACCGAAGCGGACCAACCGGCCGACGTGAAGGTGGCCTTGCGGGGCGACCCCAAGACGCCCGGCGAAGTCGCGCCCCGACGCTTTTTGCAGGTGCTCTGTGAGGGCGAGCCGGCCTTTTATACGAAAGGCAGCGGCCGCGCCGAGTTGGCCCGCGCGATTGTCGAGCATCCACTGGCTGCGCGCGTGATCGTCAATCGCGTGTGGCAGCATCACTTCGGCAAAGGACTCGTTCGCACGCCGTCGAACTTCGGCCGCATGGGCGAGCGCCCGACGCATCCCGAGTTACTCGATTATCTCGCGGTGAAGTTCGTCGAGCATGGCTGGAGCCTGAAGTGGCTGCATCGGGAAATCCTGCTGTCGAATACTTACTCGCAGGCCACGGGCGCGTCGCCGGAAGCTGACGCCAATAACCAGTTACTTTCGCACTTCCCGCGCGCCCCGCGCCTGGACATGGAAGCTCTGCGCGACTCGGTGCTGGCCGTCTCCGGCCAACTCGACGCCACGGTGGGCGGCGCGCCGGAGCCACTTACGGATACCCATCGCCGCCGGGCCCTATATCTCACCGTTAGCCGCACCCGCCTGGACCCGGCGCTGGCGCTCTTCGATTTTCCCGACCCCAACATCTCTACCGACGACCGGCCAACGACCTCCGGCCCGCTGCAAGGCCTCTACTGGCTCAATAGCCCCTTCGTCGCCAAGCAGGCCGCCAAATTGAATGAGCGGCTCCTGCGGGAGGCGGGTAGCTTGCCAGCCGCCCGCATTACTCGTGCTTACCACTTACTCTACGGCCGTCCTCCGGATGCCGAAGAGTTACAACTGGGCCAGGAATATGTCGCTTCCGGCGACGCCTCCTGGCCGCCTTATTTGCGTGCCCTTTTGGGAGCTACAGAATTTTCGAGTGTGAACTAACTATGTGGAACCGGCGGCATTTTCTCTCGCAACTCGGCGGTGGCTTCGGCCTGGCGGGCACGCAAGGCGTGCTGCAAGCGGCGCGGCAACCACACTTTCCGGCCAAGGCCAAACACGTCATTTTCCTCTTCCTGAACGGCGGCATGTCCCAGGTAGATACCTTTGACCCGAAGCCTGCACTGACTAAGTACGATGGCCAACCCATGCCCGGGCCGAAGATTCGCACGGACCGCGCCAGCGGCACACTGATGCGTTCGCCGTGGGAGTTTCATCGCCACGGACAGTCGGGCCTGGAAGTTAGTGAGATCTTCCCGGAGATCGGCCGCCGGATTGATGACTTCTGCGTGATCCGCTCCATGTACACCGACAACGGGAATCATGGGCCGTCGTTGCAGTTAATGAACTGCGGCCATCAGTTGCCTGGCCGGCCGTCGATGGGCGCGTGGGTCACTTACGGCCTCGGCACGGAGAATCAGAATCTGCCGGGCTTCGTGGTGCTGTGCCCGGGTTTTCCGGTGCTCGGCTCGTCGCTGTGGAGTTCGGGCTACATGCCCACTACGTATCAGGGCGTCCATTTTCAGAACACGTCCGTCGAGCCCGAGAAGATCATCCCGAATCTGCGCAACGAGGATCTGGCCCCGGCGGAACAGCGTAAGCAGCTCAACTTACTCGACAAGCTGAATCGACACTACGCACAGGGCGAGCCACAACTGGAGGCTGCGGTGCAATCGATGGAGTCGGCTTACCGCTTGCAGACCGAAGGCGGACCGCTGTTCGACATTCGCCGCGAGCCCGAAAAGGTCCGGGCCCGCTACGACATTTCGGACTTTGGCCGCGGTTGCCTGATGGCCCTACGGCTCGTCGAAAGCGGGGTCCGCATGGTGCAGATTTACTACGGACCCTTCCAACCGTGGGACAACCACGACGACATCCGCGTCCATGGCAAGCTCGCGCAGAAGACCGACGGGCCCGTGGCGGCCTTGATTGACGACCTCAAAGCGCGCGGACTCTTCAACGAAACGCTGGTGGTGATCGCCGGCGAGTTCGGCCGCACGCCCATGATTCAGAATTCGGGCCTGGAGAAGCTAGGCAATGGCCGCGACCACAATCCTCCCGCGTTTACTACGCTGCTGGCGGGCGGCGGCATTCGGGGCGGCATGGCCTATGGCGCGACGGACGACTTCGGCTTCAAGGCCATCGAAAACCGCGTTCACGTCCACGACCTGCACGCGACGCTGCTGCACCAACTCGGCTTCGACCATACCCGGCTCACCTATCGCCACGCCGGCCGGGACTTCCGCTTAACCGACGTCCACGGCGAAGTGGTGAAAGCCATTCTCGCTTAGCGCTGGCTCACCCAGCGCGTGAGCGCCTGGTCCAGCAGGTCCAGGTGGAGAGGCTTCGAAAGGAAGTCGTCCATGCCGCTGGCGAAGCACTGTTGGCGGCCGGACTCCAGCACATCGGCGGTTAACGCGATCACCGGCGTGCGCTTCTCGCGTGGGGTTTCCCGCTCCAGCTGACGAATGGCCGACGTCGCGGCGAAGCCATCCATGCGGGGCATGTGGCAGTCCATCAGGATCACGTCGTAGTGGTGCTGCTGGAAGGATGCGAGCGCCTGGATACCGTCGGCGGCCAGGTCCACCGAATAGCCCAGACGGATCAGTGAGGCGGTGGCCACCTTCTGGTTGATGCGATTGTCCTCCACCAGCAAGACGTGCCCCCGATGGGCGGGCGCGGGCTCCGGTGCCGTGAGCGGTGCGCCTTCGAGTACACGTGAGAGCGCGGCCAGCAGGGCCCTCCGCGAGACGGGTGTCACCAGGTCACTCTCGTCTGGCTCATGCGAGACCAGGAGCAGCATAACGGATCGGGCGCGCAAGGCCGGCGCCAGGTCCCGCCAATCGGCGTCGAGGAAGAGGACGTCAGCGGACGCGTCTACCTCCTCTTTCGTTTCCGCCAGAGAGACTTCCACCCCCAACTGAACGAGTTGTTCCCGCAATCCGATCGCCGCGGGGCCGGCCAATTGGGCGCTTCGGCCCTGCAGCCAGGCCATCTGCGCCACTTCGCCGGTGCCCCTTTCGAGGACGGCGGAAAACCAGAAGGTGCTGCCTTCGCCGGCGCGACTGTGGACGCCGATCTCCCCGCTCATCATGCGCACGAAGCGTTCGGAGATCGCCAGACCCAGGCCCGTTCCCCCAAAGCGCCGGGTGATGGACGAATCCGCTTGCGAGAAGACGGCGAAGAGTTGTTGCTGCGCTTCCTCGGCAATACCGATGCCGGTATCGGTGACCGTGAAGCGGTAACGGTCCCGGCCTTGCTCGGCCTCCGACGTTACGCCCAGCCGGATCGAGCCTTCGGCCGTGAACTTCACGGCGTTCGAGAGCAAGTTCAGCAGCACTTGCTTCAGGCGGCCAGGGTCGCCGACGGCCCGCGCCGGCAGTGTGCTGGGCAGGCTCACCTCCAGCCGTAGGCCTTTGGTCCGCGCGGCTGCCGCGATCAGTTCCACCGCTTCGTCCACCGTGGCGCGGACGTCAAATTCGAGATGGTCCAGCGTCAGCTTGCCTTCCTCGATCTTCGAAAAATCGAGGACGTCGTTGACGATGGCCAGCAGCATCTCGCCGGACGACCGGAGTGTATGCAGATAGTCGGCTTGGGTGCCGCTGAGTGGCGTTACCGCTAGCAGATTCGAGAGACCGATGATGCTGTTGAGCGGGGTGCGAATCTCATGGCTCATCGTGGCCAGGAAACGCGCCTTGGCATTCGCGCTGGCCTCGGCCGCGGCTTTGGCGGCTTGCAGTTCGCGCGTCCGGTCTTGCACGCGCCGTTCCAGTTCATCCGTACGAGCCTTGTTCAGGCGGGTCCGGTGCAGGTAAACGCGCCACAACGCCGCCGCCAACAGCGATAGGATTCCCAGCCGGAACCACGCTTGCTCCGTGGCCAGCGGCAGAATCTCCCAGGCCAGTGAGGTCTCCTCGCGGCTGGAGCCATCCGGCCAACTCGACCGCAGCCGGAAACGATACTGGCCTGGCCCCAGATTGCTGTACTGCACCGCCCGCCGGCTATCCGCCGGCTGCCAGTAGGTATCGACGCCGTCCAGCCGGTAGCTCACCGCCACTGGGCGCGGGGTGGAGATGGAGAAAGCCTCGAAGCTGATCCGCACGCGTGAGGTCCCGGGCGCAACGCGAATTTGGCCGCCTAGGGGCAGCGTCGCTTCATCGGCTTGCAACTGGGTAATCATCGGCGTGGGACCAAAGCGCGGCGCGGGAATCCGGCCGGGGCTTAGCGCCACCAACCCATGCATGGAGGCGAACAGGATCCGGCCGTCTGGCAGCTTCGCCGCGCCTTGCCCACGCGTCATGCCAAAGTTCAAGCCGCGGAGACCGTCGGCGTGCGTGAGCCGCAGACTCGCCTCGCGCATGCCCGCCTGCCAGCGTTGCGGATCCAGGCGCAGAATCCCGTTGCGCGTTGACACCCACAAGGCGCCGGAGCCGTCGCGCTGCATGTCGAAAAAGAAGTCCTGCTCCATGCCCCGCGGACCCCAGGTCTCCGTCACCGGGTCCCAGGTCAACAGTCCGCGATTCGTGCCCACCCAGAGCCGCTGCGTGGGCTCGTCCCAGTAGAGCCCGTGAATTAACTCGTCGCTCGTATGTCCCGGCGTCCACTCCACGCGCTCACCTCGTGGCGACCATTGCACCAATTGCTGTGAATCACTGCCCCACACCCAGCCGTTGGGGCCGGTGACGAGAATTCGCCAATCACCTTGCCGTGAAATGCGCTCGGCGCTCGCGTCGTCCAGCAGCGATTTCTGCCGGTACAGGCCGGAGAGCCGGGATACGTAAGCGCCGCCCTGCACGGGGTCATTCCACCACCCGGTAATACGCCCCAAGCGCGGCTGCAGCCGGTCCGGCAAGGCTTCGAGCGCCCTGGCGCCACGCCGTAGACGATAGCGCACGGAGCCACTTCCGACGACCAGGTCGCCGGAGGCCCGGTCCCGCGCCGAATACCACAAATTGCCGTTCTGGATCAGGAAATGCTCGCGGTCCGCGCCACGCTGGCGCGTCAGTCCCCGGTTCATGGCGTGCGTCCACACGTCGCCGTTGCTCTCGCGGAGCAGCGAATTGATCACCTCGCCAGCCAGCCCCTCCGCCCGCCCTACGCTCGAAACGGGCGACTCGCGCAAACGTAGCAACTCGCCCGTCAGCATGCCCACCCATAGGGCGCCTTCCCGATCCTCAAAGAGTGCCGTCACCGGCGTTTCGTCCAACTGGCGCGACAGCGGGATCGGCTCCAATTGTCCCTGGCGAAAGCGGACCAGGCCGCCGCGTCCGCCGAGCCACAGGGTGCCGTGCGCGTCTTCGACCAACGGCTCGTACGCACTGCTATTCGTGAAGCCTTCGGGCAGCGGCCAACTCTCCACTTTCCCCTGATACAAGCAGAGCAGTGTCTCGCGGCGCCGCAGCCACAGCCGGCCGCTGCGACCCATCAGCATGCGGTCCACTTTCGGGCCCGGCGGTAACGTAGCCACCAGTTGCGTGCCCTGGCCTGGATGCACGTGGGTCACGCGTCCCTCGGCCACCATCAAGAACGAGCCGTCGGGTGCGAAACTCAGCGCCGTGGAGGAGTCCTCGGGCGGGATGCGCAATAAGGATCCGGCCAGGCCGGCGACGCCATCTGGCCCCGCAAAACGCACGGCGGCGGCACCCGGCTGATTCATCGCTACCAGACCTGCCCGCGCCATGGGCACCCGCAAACGAGGATCGGGCAAGTGAACCACCTCCACGGACGTTCCTTCCGGAGGATGCGCCGCGCCAGCCCGGACGCGCACGACGGAACCCGTTACCGTCATGGCCCACAGGTTCCCGGCCCGGTCAAAATCCATCGCGCGCAAGCTGCGGTCCCGCGTCTTCGCCGTTGGCCACTGGCTGGCCGTGGCTATGGTGCCGTTGAAGCGCACCAAGCCATCGCTGTGCGCGATCCACAACAAGCCTTCGCGTGACTGGGCCATGGCGCTGATCGTCTCTTCGGGAAAACCTTGTTCCCAACCCCAACGATCAATCACGTACTGCGAGGTAGGCAACTTGACGTCCAGGGCGCGCAAGGGATGGCCAGAAAGCAGGGCCAAGGTGATAAAGAAGGACCCGGCAATCCGGGGCCCATGCCGTGACGCGTCGATTTTCGCACTCCCTTCGGGTGAACTTATCGGCTAAGGCTCCTTCTTTAAATACCAAAAGTCAGACAAAGCCGGGGAGAATTTGTCGAGCCGTCCATTATTTCTCGCGCCAGCGGCTAATCTGGGATCATGATCGTCACCGTACAACAACACATCGCGCAGCAGCAGGAATCTCTCTACCCGGGCGCGCGCGGTACTTTCTCCTGGCTCCTTTCCGGCATCACGCTGGCCACGAAGATGATCCAGGCCCGCATCCGGCGGGCGGGTCTGCTCGACGTCGCGGGATCCGCGGGCGGCACCAACGTGCAGGGTGAGACGCAACAGAAGCTCGACGTCTACGCCAACGAAGCCCTCGTGCATTGCCTTGGGGTCCGCGACGCCGTCGCGGTGTTGGTCTCCGAGGAGAACGAGGAGCCAGTGACGTTTGACCGGGCTCCGGAAACCGGCAAATACGTCGTCATCTTCGATCCGCTGGACGGCTCGTCGAATATCGACGTCAACGTCAGCGTCGGCACCATCTTTTCCATCTTCCTCAGGCCAGAGGCCAGCGGGGGTCCGCCGCACGCGGCTGCTTTGCAGCAGGGCTCGCGCCAAGTCGCCGCGGGCTATGTGGTCTACGGTTCCTCCACGATGTTCGTCTACACGGCGGGCAATGGCGTCTTCGGCTTCACGCTCGATCCCAATATCGGCGCGTTTGTGCTGAGCCATGAGCATCTGCGGATGCCGGACTATGGCCACTACTACTCCGTGAACGAGGCCAACGCCGGTAAGTTTCCCGCGCCCTATCCCGAGTATCTTGCCCAACTGCGCGACGGCGCCCTCGGCCGGGAGTACAGCTCGCGCTACATCGGCTCCCTGGTCGCCGACTTCCACCGTACCCTCCTCAAAGGCGGCGTCTTCCTCTACCCGCCGACGCGGACGCACGCCCAAGGCAAACTCCGGCTGCTCTACGAAGCCAACCCGCTCGCCTTTATCGCCGAACAGGCCGGCGGCCTCGCCACCGACGGACAAACCCGCATCCTCGACCTCCAGCCCACTGGCATTCATCAGCGGACCCCGTTCCTCACCGGGAGCCGCCAGGAGATGGAGGCTTTTGCGCGCTTGGCGCTGCGGTAAGACACGGTTGACGGGTCCTCGGGCGACGCGGGAAGAGCCGGCGCCGAGGGCGGGTTGATTACTCTTTACTCTTCCTCGTCTTTTTCCCGGCGAGAAGTGTCTTTCACCGAGAAATAGCCGGTCGTTACGGCCGTGCCACTGGGAAGGCATGCGCAAATGGAATAGGCGTAGGCTTTGCCGTCGTTGTCCGCGTTTGTTCGGAGCGCGAAGAGGGCTGGGCAAGGGTAAAGATTGCCGGCGCCGTCGGTGTTCGGCTTCCAGGCGCCGACGATATGTCCGGGCGCTGCTTGAAACGGGCTGCTCAGCGCGTCAATGCTGAGGGGGTAAAGGACAGTGGCGTCGAACTCCCATTGTAGGTAATCGCCCTTTTCAATTTCGGCGGTCACGGGATCGAGGTGGATGGACTTTCCGGGCGGAATCGAGACCTTGATTGTAAAACGGTCATGGGTCGCTCCTCATGTTGGCGGACCTGAGTTGGCCCACGATTGGGCAGGGTCCGTTCACGAAATTATATAGCAGGGGCGCCGATCTTCAACTGGCTCGCCGCAAGTAAAGTGTAGGAAACAGGCGGGGCTGGCCGAACGGAATGCCGCCTCAACGGCGGCTTGGACGGGATCGTAAAACCGGCCGCTGGGAAGAAAAGGATCACGCTGGTAAGAGCCGTCCGCAACCTCCATGCAAGTTGACGGCCGACCCGGACCCGACAGCCAAAAACGAGGGCCCATGTGCGGCAAATCGATATTTTGATGTAGGAACACGCCTAGGGCTACCACATCGCGAGGTTCCATTCCCTGATCATAGCCATCTTTATGTGGAATTTGGCAAACGGGGCGGCGTGGCGCGTCTTCCGCACCCGCTTTGAGCTTTCGCCTTGCCGAACAATGCTACATTTCTCCGCTTTTTGTTGCTCAGTTGCGGGTAGCTCGTCAACTCTTTTGCGGGTTACGTGGTCGCATACCAGTGTGTCCCTGCTAAACCCTGCTAAACCTCGAAGTCAAGATCCTTGCTTCCCCATTGCATGGCGCTGAGGCGGCCATAGGTGTTGATGGTGAGGTCATAGAAGTATTCGACGATGTCGCAGGTGACGACGGTGCCAGAAGAGTCCTTGGGAGTCATCTTCGTGACGCGGTTATTGACGTCGTAGAGGTACTCCAGGCGCTGCCCCTTAGCGTCCTGCTTATAGTTGAGCCGGCCGTAGATGTCGTAATTGTAAGTCGTGGTGCCGTTCTCTGGATTGGTCGCGGAGGTCATCCAGCCAGTAGTGAGGTCGTAGACGAACGTACGGGTTTGGGTGTAAGTGCCGCCGACCTGATCGGGGCGCGGCATCTGCACCTGGGTGAGCTGGTCGCGAACGTTGTAAGTGTAGTAAGTCTGATAGTCAGTGCCGCCCGCCGGATTCGGCTCGGTGACTTGCACTAAGTTGCCCAGCGCATTCTGTAAGTAGCGCTTCCAACGGCCGGCGAGTGGAAGCGACGGTAAGACCGGTAAGCTGCGATTGCATGCCGAAGCTGTTGTTGAGTGGATCAAAGAGCGTGCTGGCGGTGTAAGTGAAGGTCTTACGGATGGCTCCGTTTGTTACATGGCAAGGGTGCGCCTGTCTTTAACTAGCTCGTCGCAAGTAGAGTGTAGGAATCAGACGGGGGCTGGCATCGCGGTCACCGAATATCGATGGTTGCGGGCTGAGCGAAGATCAGTGTACCCTCCGGGTCCCGAACGGCAACGGCGAAGGGTCGGCGCCCGGCGGTCGCGGTGGCTGGTACTCGGAAGGTGACGAAGTAAGTGCCGATGAGCGAGGGCGCGTAGACCGCCTCTGCGGCGACACCTTCGTTGTTCAAGCCCACCACCACCTTGGCATTCAGCCGCTGGCCGCTGCCGGGGACGTTGGTGACGATCGGGGGTGTCGTCTGGCCCAGGCCGGTGACCATGACGCGGATTTCCTCGCCGGGCTCGGCCGGATTGCCGGCCGAGACGGGTGTATCGTTGGCCTTGGTGATTCCGAAGATGCCAGGGGCCACGGCGGCCAGCATGATGCGCTGGGTGACGGGGTCCGTACCTGTGGAGAGGCTTAGCGTGACCGGGCCCGGCGTCAGTTCGCAGGGGATTTGGAAGACGATGGTTTCGGGCGTCGCGCTGCGGATGGGGGCAGGGAGGTCGCCGACGGTGATCCGGGCGCCGGCCAGGTTCGCTCCGGTGAGTTGAGCGATCGCGCAAGGCGAGAGTCCGGGGGCCAGGCTGGCGCCGTTGACGACGAAACGAATCCCGGGCGCCACCGGTGGCGTGACGGTGAGGCGGAAGGTGGTGCTGACGTTGCCGGCGCTGGCGGTTACCGTATGCGTTCCCACGCTGCGACCGGCCACCACGTTCACTTCCGCCCGGCCCAGGTCATCGAGCCGGACCTGAGAAGGCGAGATGATCAAGTCACTGGTCGAAGTAAACCGGATGGGAACTCTAACCGGCGGACCGAAGATCGTCGCCGGCGTGTGAACCAGCAGCGGGCGGCTAAACTCCCTTCCCGCTTCCGCGGATTGGCCGCTTCCATCCACCGCGATCAGCGCATCGGGTTGGTAGGAGAAAGATCCAGCAGATTCCAATGGCCAAGCAGCAGCGATACTGGCGACTGCATACGAGTTTGTTCTTTCTCTCGAAGCACCCGCCCGGAGTTGAGCCGAGGCAAGCCCGTTGCCCGAGAGGGTCACCCCGGGGCGGTCAGGATCAGCATAGGTTCCCCCACGGGTAGGGGAAACAGAAGACAACAGGGTGGCGTCGCCCGCCTGCCAATTGACCGGTACGCCATTCAAGGGATTCCCGAAGCCATCATCCACCTGTGCCACCACGGGTTCCAGGTCTTGGAAAGGGGTGGGCCAGTGGCTTTGGCCGCTCACGATGCGGATTCTCCGGGGGGGGCCGGGTGTGATGTTAAGCAAGAAGTCCTCTATGGGACGTCCTCCCAGATAGATCCGGGCTTTGCCTACACCGGCCGTTTTTCCAAACTGGAGATCGCAACTGACGATCCCCTGGCTGTCCGACACGGGCAGTCCCTCGGGCGGCGGGGGAATCCGGCTTTCGCGCTCGGGCGCCGGAGTGGGCCGTAGGCAACTGACGGATGCATTTCCCTCTACGGTGCGAACGTCGAGGCTTATCCCTGGCAGAGAGACTTGATATGAAACCGCCAGCCGGACCAGGGTACCAGCGGCTGCCGATAGAACTGGATCCTTGAGGCGAGTGTAGGCCGGGAGTGGACAGGGAACCGTCCGCGGCAGGCGTACCAGGGTGAAGCGGACTGGAGGCAGTGACGGAATGGAGGCTTGGATCACCGGGTTCGATGGATCCTCGGCCGCTGAAGTGGCGACCACTGGCCCTAGATAGACGTTGGTGGCGATGCCCTGCGCATCGGTCATCGTACGCGGCCACTTCAGTTTGCCGCTGCCCGCGACGACCGCCCAGTCTACCGGTTGGTTGGACAATCCTGGGTCGCCCCAACCCGCTACCGAAGCGCGAACTTGCAGCGGGCGCGGAGTAGCATCGGGCGTGGAGTCTGCCCGTCTCCCCGGTACACGATGAACCGGTTAAGTGGTGGCGGAGAGGGTCGCGTATTGAGTGTGAACGAGCGGATGGGTCGCGTTGGAGCGAATTGCTCGTCTGCCCAAGCGATGTAGACGCCCGTACGGCCAAAGACCTCGTACCGGGACTGTACGTAGCCATCGGAGTTCGAGACCGGCCCACGCTCTACGCCCTCGCCCCAATAGGCCCCGATATAGACGTTGAATCGCACGGATTGGCCACGCACCGGAAGACCTGCTTCATCCAGCGAGCGCATCACCACCGGCAAACTGGTGGTGCCGGCCGGAAAGCTCTGCACCGCTTCGCCAATCATGTAGAGGCTGGCCGGCTCGCGCTGCGAAGGCACGGATGGCAGGATCGGCAGACCGGCAAGCTGACCGATGGTTTGACTGCCCACAATCAGGTTGGTCTCGGCGTCGAGTTTGTAGATACTCTTGCCACTGGAAACGAACAGAAAGCGATTCTTGGGGTATTCGTGGGTGCCACCAAAACCCGCCACGGGGTTCCGGCCGAGATCGGCGAGCCCCGGAATCGGAGTCACTTCGAGCGTGGGTTTCAAGTCGATGCGGTAAAAGGTGCGATCCGCCGGGGAATAACCAATCGCTTGCGACTCCGAAACGATACGCAGGCGATCAATCGACACGCCGGGCTGGGCATAGTCCGCGGTGGGGGAACGATAACTCCTGACGCCGGCTAGCGTCAGGCCGGAAGGTTGCGATTGAAGCAGTAGCGTCTGGACGCCTTCGAAAGTGAACCAGGGACGGCCGGTGACGCCCTTGGCCGGAACCGTGGCCGCGATCAGTTGCATGTTCCCGGGATCGATTTCGTGGAGCAGATCGTTCACCGCGACGTAGAGCAGACCGTTCGGAGCGAAGGCCAACTGGCTCATGGCCTTCACTTCCTTCCCCAGCGCAATCCTCTTGTCCACCGCGTTCGTTCCCAGGTCGATGGCCGTGACGGAGCCCTCGGCCGGCAAGGCAACGAAGGCCCGCGTGGACTCGAAGTTAACGGCGACGCTGTTAGCCGGTGTGGCGAGTGGGATCCGGGCCATGACGCGGTCCGTCGAAGTGTTGAAGATCGTCAGGGCCGCGTCGGTCATCGAGACGAGCAGGAGGCGCTTGCCGTCGGGCGTGAGGGCGGCGTCGGTAGAGCCTTGGGGGAGGTCGATGACCTTGAGCACCTGACCGCCGGTGCTCAAGTCACCGATGACGGTAACGGTCTTCTCAGCGCCCTTCGCGACGATGTAGGTCTTGGTCGAGTCCGGCAGGGTGAAGGCTTGGTAGGCGTCGATGCCGACCGCCGGATTGCCGATGGGCTTCCAGGTGTCGAGATCCAGGATGGTGGCGTTGCTGTTGCGGGGATCGAGGTCCGGGCCGGCGGGAAGAACGATTACCTGGCGGGGCGTGCGGCGAGAACCACGGCCAGAGCGAAGAGCAGCAAGCAACGCATCGCGAGAACGAACCTCTCTAGAGGGATAACTCGGTTCCGCGGCGGGTGCCGGCGATTTGGCCCTCAGCGGGGCCAGAAGCCTGGAAGTCCAGCCTTTATCTCTCATCATACCGTACACCTGAAACATGCCACGCGACGGAGTTAGAGAAATAGGCGCGTGATGGTGATGGAGCCGGCGAAGCAGGCGGCGACGTCGGAGCCGGGTTGGCGGGGCCGGTCCTGGTAGCTGCCGGCGTAGATGTAGCCGTCGGGTTCGCGGCGGTAGCCGACTTGCATGGGCGAGGGGTCCAGGGGGCAGTCGGCGGTGGGGGGGGCGCCGGTGACGTGGGGGAGGTTGACGTTCCAGTATTCGCCCGGCACGGGCGGGGGCGCGAGGAGGCGGGCGAGCACGGCCTCGGCGCGGGCTTCGGCGGCGGGCCAATCGAGGGGGGTGTTGCGGCGGATGTACTGCGAGAGGGCGATCGCGCCTTTGCCCAGCAGGGCCGCTTCGCGGGCGGCGGCGACGGTGCCGGACATGTAGACGTTGGCGCCGAGGTTGCCGCCTTCGTTGATGCCGGAAAGGAGCCACTGGGCGTCGGGGACGAGTTCGGTGAGGGCGAGGCGGGCACAGTCGGCGGGGGTGCCGTGGACGCGGAAGCGGGTGCGGCTAAGGGCGTCGACGCGGATGGGTCCTTTGACGGTGACGCGGTGGCCGCCGGCGGAATGCTCTTCGGCGGGGGCGACGACGTAGACTTCGGCGAAGCGCTCGGCGACTTCCAGGAGGGAGGCGAGTCCGGGGGCGTGGATGCCGTCGTCGTTCGTGACTACAATCTTCATCACCTTTGAGGATGCCAGAATAAGAGGCATGCGCGGCCGTATTCTTCAACTCAACATTTCGCCGGGGGGCATGCCGAAGCATGCGGTGCTGGAAAGCGAGATCACGCCGCGCGGCCTGGTGGGGGACGTGCAGCGGAATCTGAAATACCATGGCGGCCCGGACCAGGCGCTGTTGCTGATTACGCAGGGCGCGCTGGACGAGATTTGCGCCTTGGGTTGGACGGTTTATCCGGGTGCCCTTGGCGAGAATCTGACGGTGACTGGGTTGGACCGGCGTCAACTGCGCATCGGCCAGCGTCTGCGCGCCGGGCTCGCGTTGATCGAGATTACGAAGCTGCGGCAGCCGTGCCGTCATCTGGACGTTTATGGTCCTGGCATTCAAGCGGCGGTGTATGCGAAGAAGGCATTGCCCGGCGAGGGCCCTTGGGGCTTGGCAGGATTCTATTGCCGGGTGTTGCAGGCGGGTGCCGTGTTTCCCGGAGACGTGATTGAGGTGCTGGATCAAGCTGTCTGATGAGGGGCGATATAATTGGAGGGTTTGACCACGCCGTCCAGTCCCGCTCACTTGCCTGGCTTGGGGCAGGCGGCTACGGGTAGTTCGCCAGCCTTACGACTCCGCGCGGCATTGCCGGCTTCGGCGTTTGCGCGCCTGGAGAGCTCGCTGCAGTCGGCCCCTGATGCGGCGGTGGCTTTGCAGAAGCTGGATCGCCTGCTGGTGGAACAGGATGAGGCTTTTCATCGCTTGGCGCATACGCCCTTCGCTTTGCCGACCCTGGTGACGCTTTTCTGCCAGAGTAACTTTCTGGGGGACGAAGTGCTGCGCGAGCCGGGGATTCTGGAGCAGATGCTCGCCGACGGAGACCTGATGCGTGGCCGCACCACGGAGGACTTCGCGGATCGTCTGGAAGTGCTGCTGGCCTCCGATCCGTCCATCCCGGTGAGCCACCATTTGGCTTTGTTTCGTCGCCGGGAGTTGTTGCGCATCGTCCTGCGCGACGTGCAAGGCATGGCCACGCTGGGTGAAACGACGGCGGAGATCTCGTCACTGGCGGATGCGATTTTGGATGTCGCTTACCGGCATGTGAAGTCGGCGTTGTTTGCGCGGCACGGGATTCCGCGTTTGGCGAACGGTGGCGTCGCGGGCTTGTCGGTGATTGCCTTGGGCAAACTGGGCGGGCGCGAGTTGAATTACTCGTCGGACATCGACCTCAGCTTCGTCCACGCGGGCTCTGGCGAAACCGATGGGCCCGAGCCCCTCAGCAATCAGGAGTTCTTCACGAAGCTCGCGCGCGATCTGACCCAGATGCTCTCGGCTTATACGCCGGCCGGTGTCTGCTACCGCGTCGACCTGCGCTTGCGGCCCGAAGGCCGGCACGGCGAAGTGGTGATTTCGGTGGAAGGCGCGCAGAGTTACTACAGCCGCCGCGCGCGCGACTGGGAATTGCAGATGCTGATTAAGGGCCGCGTCGCGGCCGGCGAGGTGGAGCCGGGCCGCGCGCTGCTCGATTTCGTGGAGCCGATGATCTACCGCACGACGCTGGACTTCGCGAGCGTGGAGGCCGTGGCCGAGTCGCGGGCGCGGATCGCCGAACGCAATCTGGCGCGGCAGAAGTCGCGGCAGAAGTCCGGGCTGGATGTGAAGCTGGAGCGCGGGGGCATTCGCGATATCGAATTCCTGGTGCAATGCCTGCAGCGCTTGCACGGGGGGCGCGAATTCTGGGTGCGGCATGGGGGCACGTTGCTGGCGCTGGCGCGGCTGCGCGATAAGGAATTGCTGTCGGTGCCGGAGTATTCGGTGCTGTCCGGCGCCTACCAGTTCTTTCGCGCGATTGAGCACCGGCTGCAGTTCGCCGACGATGCGCAGACGCACTTGCTACCGCTCGCGCCGCACGACCTGGAAGTCCTGGCGCGACGGTTGCCGCCGCCTTCGCCAGGCGCTACGTTGACGGCGGCGCGGCTGCTGGAACTGGTGGATCAGCATTTGTCGGAGGTGCAGTCCTTGTACGATCGCATCATTCACGCGCAGCGGCCGCGGGCGTATGTCGAGTCGCCGCCGGCGGTGGCCGCGGCGCGCGCCTTGCAGATCTCCGTGCCGCCGCCGGGCGAGGCGCCGCCGGTGTCGGCGAACTTGCTGCGCTTGCTGGATACGGCCGCGCCGGAGTTCGCGCGGACGTTGCGGCTGGGCCGGCCGCGGCGCAATTTGCTGAGCTTTGAGAGCTTTTTGGAGAGCGTCGCGGCGAATCCCACATGGCTGGGCTGGCTCAACGACGATCCGGTGCTGGTGAGCCATCTGCTGGATCTCTTTGAGAATTCGCCCTTTCTCAGTGACCACTTGACGCGGACCCCGGCCTGGCTCGGCGACCTGCGCGACCTGCGCTTTCTGGCCGCCCGCCAGCTTACCGATGACTATCGGGAAGCCGCGGCGGAACTCGCCACGCCCACCGACTTACGCCTGTTCTTCCGGCGCGAAATGTTCCGTCTGCAAGCCGCGAGCCTAGCTTTGGGCGTGCCCGTTTTCAAGACGCTCGAACAGACGTCGCTGCTGGCGGACTCCGTGATCCGCGCCGCTTATCAGATGGCGATCTGGCAGGTGGCGGGGAGCCATCCGCCGGTGGACCCCGGCTACACGGCGCACGATCAACTGCTGGTGATTGCGTTGGGGCGGCTGGGCGTGAAGGAATTCGACCTGGGCTCCGACGCGGACCTGGTCTTTGTTCTGCCCGACCTCGACGCCGGCGAGCGTGTCTTCTGGACGCGGGTCGCCGAGCGCATGATCGAATTGCTGACGGCCTACACCGGCGGCGGCAAGGTGCTTTCGGTCGACACGCGGCTGCGGCCCAATGGCGAAGGCGGGCCGCTGGTGCAGAGCGCGTCGGCCATCAAGGAGTACTTCGAATACCGCTCGGAGGCCTGGGAGGGGATCGCCTATATGAAGGCCCGCGCCGTCGCGGGAGATCCCGAAGAGGCCAGCCTGTTTTTGAACCACCTCCAGGAACTCGACTTTCGCCGCTATGGCCAAAGCGGCCGCTCCCGGCCCTTGCTGAAGCAGATGCGGTTGCGCATTGAACGCGAGCAGGGCGGCGAGAATCCGCTGAAGGCGGGCCGGGGCGGCTACTACGACATCGACTTCTCGCTGATGTATTTGCGGCTAAAGGGCGCGGGTATTTTCTTCAAGACCTTGAATACGCCCGAGCGAATCGATATTGTCGAGAAGATGGGCCACTTAGAACGCGCCGACGCGCGCTTTCTGCTCGACGCCGCCACGCTTTACCGGGCCGTGGATCATGGCTTGCGTCTGCTGGATGGGCAAGCCGCCGGCAGCCTGCCCACCGCGGCTGTTGCGGGCCAGCAACTGGCCATCATGGTGGCGCGCTGGACGCCCGATCATTTGCACGATCAGCCGTTGGCCGTCGAGTTAACCCAAATTGAATCGCGTACGCGGGATTACTTTGAACGTCTCTTCGGTTAAGCTGTGCCTCATCTTCCTGCCGTCGCTGGCCATGGCGCAGGCGCCTGCTCGTTTGACGGGTCCGCGGACGAATGCCGTGGTGAAGTCCGCGTTGGGGCGCATGTACAACTGCGACTTTACGGCGGCGAATCATCTGCTCGACGACTACATTCGCAAGGAGCCCGCGGATCCGTTGGGCCACACCTTCCGCGCGTCCTCGGACTTGTTCTTCGAACTGGATCGGCTGAAGGTGCTGGAAGGCGAGTTCTTCGCCGACGACAAACGAATCGCCGACAAAAAGGGCCTGAAGCCGGATCCGAATCTGCGCGCGGCCTTCCTGGGCGCCATCGAACGCGGCCGCCAAACCGCGAATCAGCGGCTGAAGGCGAATCCGAACGACTCCGATGCCCTCTTCGCGCTCGCCATCAATTCGGGCATGGCGATGGACTATACCGCCCTCATTGAGAAACGGCAGATTGCCAGCCTGAGTCTGGCTAAGGACGCCCAGCGTCTGGCTTTGCAGGTATTGAAAGTCGACCCCGGCTACACCGACGCCTACATGACCACGGGCAGCACGGAGTACCTACTGGGCAGCCTGCCTTTCTTTGTGAAGTGGTTCGTAAAGTTCGACGACGCCCAGGGCGATAAACTCCTAGCCGTACGCAAGCTGGAGCGCGTGGTGGAGGGCGGGCGCTATCTCGGTCCTTTTGCTAAGATATTGTTAAGTCTTATTCATCTTCGAGAGAAACGGCTTCCGCAGAGTGTGCGTCTACTGGATGAGCTGACTCGCGAGTTTCCCGAGAATCCTTTGTTCAAAAAGGAGTTGGTCCGCGTCAAAGAGTTAGCTGCTGCTCAGTAAGTCCTTATTTTCATAATGAAACCCCTTCTCATTCTTACCCTCGTCTGTTCTTCCCTATTTGGTGCCCCTACGATAGATGCGGCGTTCGCCAGGATCTATAGCTTCGATTTCGCGAACGGCCGCGCGCTGGGTCGCGAGTATTCGGCGCAGAATGACCAGGATCCGCTGGGTCCAGCGGTGGTGGCGGCGGCGGACCTTTTCGCGGAACTGGAGCGCTTGAAGCTGCTGACGCAGGAGCCGGGTGGCGGCAAGGCGCAGGGGAAGCCGGACCCGGCGGTTTGGGAGCGCATTCAGACGTCGTCGCGACTGGCGGAGCGCCGGGCGCAAACGCTGCTGAGCAAGGATCCCGACGATCCCAAGGCGCTAATGGCGCTGATGCTGATTCACGGCTTGGAGCGCGACTACCTGGCCTTGGTGGAGAAGAGCTACCGGCAAAGCTGGGCGTCGGCGAAGCTGGCGCAGCAGTACGCGCTGCGGCTGACGCGCACGCATCCGGACTTGCAGGATGCCTGGTTCACCATTGGGTTCAGCGACTATCTGGTGTCGAGTGTCCCGTTCTTTCTGAAGCCGTTTATGAAGATGGAAGCGGCGGAAGGCAATCGCACGGAGGCCATCGCCAACTTGCGCAAGGCCGCCGTCGGTGGCCGATACTTGAAGGGCTTCGCCCAGTTGCTGCTGGCGCAGATCTATCGCAAGGACAAGCGCAAAGCCGAGAGCGACCAGATGTTGCGCCGCCTGGCCAAGGACTATCCGGACAATCCCATCGTGTCGCGCGGGTTATGATGCCTGTATGGCGCGTGGGTGGGAAAGCAAGGACATCGAATCCCAGCAGGAACTGCGGGAGGCCGAGCGGCTTCCGGCGCGGGCCATCTCCGAACGCGAGCGGCAACTACAAAGCCTGGAACTGACCAGGGTACGCGTGGCGGCGGATTTAGCGCGGGCGACGCACCCTCGGCACCGGATGCTGGTGGAGGATGCCCTGGCGCATCTCGACGCACAAATCGCGGCATTGCGCTGATTCTGCGAGAGAATAAGCTTCATGGGACTCCTGGAGCACTTTCAAATGCTCGCTCGTTATAACCGCACGGCCAACGTGCGGCTTTTCGATGCCTGCGCGGCTTTGCCGGAGGAGGATTTACGCTTGACGAGACAGACCTCGTTCGGGAGCATCCACGGCATTCTCAACCATGTCCTGTTGGGGGACCGGATTTGGATGGCACGATTTCAGGGGGGCGGCGCGGTGACGCCCCCGTTGAACACCATCCTCTACGAGGAGTTCGAGGCGTTGCGCGGGGCGCGGAAGGAACAAGACGCCGAAATTGTGGCTTTCTTCGACGAAGCTACGTCTGCGGTTTTCGCGCGAGCGATTTCGTACGTGAATAACCAGGGACGCCTCTACACAGAACAGCCTGAGGTGGCGATGGCCCACTTCTTCAATCATCAGACCCATCATCGGGGACAGATTCATACCCTGCTATCGCTGGGCGGTGCGAAGTCGCCTTCCTTGGATCTGCATCGGATCATCAATCCTTAGCACTGACGATTTAGTGACTATTTCTTCGCGATCTCGACGCGGACCTGGGCCCGCTTGAGCGCATTCAAGGCGCGCGCCAAGTCGACGTTTTCGGCGATGTTGGCCAAGCGCGACTGGGCGCGCTTCAAGGACTCTTCGGCGCGCGCGCGGTCAATCGCGTCGGGATTCTCGGCCGCGTCGGTGAGGACGCGCACCAGCGTGGGCTGCACTTCCACCCAGCCGCCGTGGATCGCCAGGACTTCGTCGCGGCCACTGGACGCCTTGTAGCGCAAGACGCCCGAGGTGAGCGAAGAGAGCAGCGCGGCGTGGCCGGGCAGGATGCCGAGTTCGCCGTCGGCGCCGGGGATGGTGGCCTCCGTGCAGGTGGCTTGGATCACCAGTTTCTCCGGCGTGGCGACTTCGAGTTCGAAGGTGGTAGCTGCCATGGAGCTAGCCCTGCTTCATCTTGGCGGCCTTCTCGATGGCCTCCTCGATGCCGCCCACCAGGTAGAAGGCCTGCTCCGGCAGGTCGTCGTGCTTGCCGTCGCAGATTTCGTTGAAGCCGCGGATGGTGTCCGCCAGCTTGACGTACTTGCCAGGGAAGCCGGTGAACTGCTCGGCCACGAAGAAGGGTTGCGAGAGGAAGCGCTGGATCTTGCGGGCGCGCGACACGGTGAGCTTGTCGTCCTCGGAGAGTTCGTCGATGCCGAGAATGGCGATGATGTCCTGCAGGTCCTTGTAGCGTTGCAGGATCTGCTTCACGCGCTGGGCGGCGTCGTAGTGGGCTTGGCCGACGATGCGCGGATCCAGAATGCGCGACGTGGACGCGAGCGGATCGACGGCCGGATAGATACCCAAGGCGGCGATTTCGCGCGAGAGGTTCGTGGTGGCGTCCAGATGGGTGAAGGCCGTGGCGGGCGCGGGATCGGTATAGTCGTCGGCGGGGACGTAGATGGCCTGCACCGAGGTGATGGAGCCGGTCTTGGTGGACGTAATGCGCTCTTGCAACGCGCCCATCTCGGAGGCCAAGTTGGGCTGGTAACCGACGGCGGAGGGCATGCGGCCCAGGAGCGCCGAAACTTCGGAGCCGGCCTGGGTGAAGCGGAAGACGTTGTCGACGAAGAGGAGCACGTCCTGGTTCTGCTCGTCGCGGAAGTATTCGGCGACGGTGAGGCCGGTGAGGCCGACGCGGAGGCGGGCTCCGGGCGGCTCGGTCATCTGGCCATAGATCAGCGCGGCTTTGCTCTTGGTGAAGTCGTCGGGGTCGATGACGCCGCTCTCCGACATTTCGAGCCACAAGTCATTGCCTTCGCGCGTACGCTCGCCGACACCGGCAAACACAGATACGCCGCCGTGGGCCTTGGCGATGTTGTTGATCAGCTCCATGATGATGACGGTTTTGCCGACGCCGGCGCCGCCGAAGAGGCCGATCTTGCCGCCCTTCACGTAGGGCTCAATGAGGTCGATGACCTTGATGCCCGTTTCGAGCATCTGCGATTCCGTGGATTGCTCGGCGAAAGAGGGCGCCGAACGGTGAATCGGCAGCTTCTTGGCCGTGTTGACGGGACCACGCTCGTCAATGGGCTGGCCGAGCACGTTGAGCACGCGGCCCAGCACTTCGTTGCCGACGGGCACCGACACCGGCGCGCCCAGTGACTCGGCGCGCATGCCGCGGACCAGGCCTTCGGTGGGTTGCAGTGCGATCATGCGCACACGGCCCTCGCCGATGTGCTGCGCGATTTCGCAAACCACGTCGATCGGCGTGGGCACGTTGAAGCCTTCGCTGGTGATGCGGACAGCGGTGTAGATGACGGGCAGTTGTCCATCCGGGAACTGCACGTCCACGGCGGGCCCGGAGACCTGAATTACTTTACCAACCACGGGAAGAGACATAATGATTTCCTACTATTCCTGAGCAGCAGCGCCGCTGACGACTTCGATGATTTCCTTGGTGATGCTCGCCTGCCGGACGCGGTTCATGTAGAGCGTCAGCTTTTCGATAACGTCGGCGGCGTTTGAACTGGCCGCGTCCATAGCCGTCATGCGGGCGGCTTGTTCGGCGGCGATGGATTCGAGAATGGCGCGATAGACGCTGTTCTCGATGTACTTCGGCAAGAGCGTCCCCAGCAGCACGTCGGGCGGCTGCTCGTAGAGATAGTCGCCGGGAGCTTGGCCCTCGTCCTTCATCTCGATGGGCAGGAGCTTGGTTTCCGTCAGCTTCTGCGCGATCACGCTCTTAAATTCGTTGTAGATCAGATAGACGGCGTCGATCTCGCCGTCGATGTAGCGCTGCGTCACTCGCTGCGTGACGGCTTGCGTCTCGGCGTAGGTGAGCTTGGCCACTTTGTTGACCAGCCCAATGTGCTCGCCGGAGAGCGTGGCGCGCTTGGCGAAGAAGTCGCGGCCTTTGCGGCCCACGGCCTCAATGCGGATGTCCTTCCCGGAGTGATCGCTCAGGAAGCGCTGCGCGGCCTTGATCAGATTGGTGTTGAAGCCGCCGGCGAGGCCACGGTCCGCGGTGACGAGGATCAGCTGGACACGTTGCTCGGGGCGCACGGCCAGGAGCGGCAGTTCGCTGGCCTGGTCATCGCCGCGAGCGGCGCCGGAGACGCTGGCCAGCATCTGTTCGAGCATCGCCGCGTACGGACGGGCGGCGAGCACGCGCTCCTGCGCGCGGCGCAACTTGGCCGCGGCCACCATCTTCATGGCCTTGGTGATCTGCTGCGTATTTTTGACGGACCGGACGCGCCGGCGAATGTCAATTAAGCTCGGCATTGCCTACTTCTTCAATTCCGCCACGAAGCGGGCCTTGAATTCCTTCAGCAGCGCGTGCATGTCGGCTTCGAGTTCCTTGGAGATCTCTTTCTTATCCCGCAAGGTGGAGAGAATCTTGCTGCCGGAGTTCTCACAGTAGCGGTAGAGCTCGGTTTCGAAGCGGCCGATTTGGTCCACGGGCAGGTCGTCGCAGTAGGCCTTGGTGCCGGCGAAGATAATCAGCACTTGCTTTTCCATGGGGAGCGGCGAGAACTGCTTCTGCTTGAGGATTTCGACGAGCGCTTTGCCGCGCGTGAGCTGATTCTGCGAGGCTTGGTCCAGGTCCGAGCCGAACTGGGCGAAGGCGGCCAGGGCGCGGTATTGGGCGAGCTCCAAACGAAGCGAACCGGCCACTTGGCGCATGGCCTTCACTTGCGCGCTGCCGCCGACGCGGCTGACGGAGATACCGACGTTGACGGCGGGGCGAACATTCGAATTGAAGAGGTCAGCTTCCAAGAAGATCTGGCCGTCGGTGATCGAAATCACGTTGGTAGGGATATAAGCCGAAACGTCCGACGCTTGCGTTTCGATAAAGGGCAGCGAGGTGAGCGAGCCGCCGCCGTTCTTGTCGCTCAAGCGAGCGGCGCGTTCGAGCAGGCGCGAGTGCAAGTAGAAGACGTCCCCAGGATAGGCCTCGCGGCCCGGGGGACGGCGCAGGAGGAGCGAGATTTCGCGATACGACGCGGCGTGCTTCGAAAGATCGTCGTAGATCAGCAGCGCGTGCTGGCCACGGTCACGGAACCATTCGCCCATCGCGGTGCCGGCGAAGGGGGCCAGGTACTGCATGGGAGCCGGGTCAGACGCGGTGGCGGCGACGACGATGGTGTACTCCATGGCGCCGGCCTCTTCGAGCGTCTTTACGACTTGCGCGACGGTGGATCGCTTCTGGCCGATGGCGACATAGATGCAAATCATGTCGCCGCCCTTCTGGTTCAGAATCGTATCGAGGGCGATGGCGGTTTTGCCGGTCTGGCGGTCGCCGATGATCAACTCGCGCTGGCCACGGCCAATCGGGATCATGGCGTCAATGGCCTTGAGGCCGGTCATCATGGGCTGCTTGACGGGTTGGCGTTGGAGCACGCCGGGCGCCAGACGCTCGACGGGGCCATATTCGGTGGCATCGAGCGGCCCTTTGCCGTCGATCGGTTCACCGGTCGCGTTGAGGACGCGGCCAATGAGGCCTTTGCCTACCGGCACCGACATAATGCGGCCGGTGCGGCGCACTTCGTCGCCTTCCTTGATCTCGAGGTAGTCGCCAAGGAGCACGGCGCCGACTTGATCCTCTTCGAGATTCATGGCGATGCCGGAGATGCCGCGGCCGAACTCGATCAGTTCGCCGGACATGACCTTTTCGAGGCCGTAGACGCGGGCAATGCCGTCGCCTACGGAGATCACTTGTCCGGTTTCACTAACGTTTACCGCCGTCTCGTAATTTTCAATTTCGCTTTTCAGCAGTTGCGTGATTTCGTCCGCGCGAATGGCCATGGGGGTCCTTTTGTTATCCGTTCACCAGCTTGCGGCGCAGCGTAGCCAATTGCCCGCGCACCGAGCCGTCATAAATCAACGATCCGACTTTCGCCACCGCGCCGCCGATTAAGGCGTCGTCCTGTTGGTAGGTAGCGAGAATGCTTTTGCCCGACAAGCGGCTTAAAGCGGCTTCGAGCTGAATTTTCTGTTCCGTCGCCATCGGCTGGGCCGTGGTAACTTCGGCGCGCGCCACGCCGTGGCGCTCGTCTACCACGCTCTGGAAGCTCTGCCGGATCTCCTTGAGGAGCGTGATACGGCCATGGTCGCAAACCACCTTGAGGAGATTCGTGGTCACCGGCGAGCCACCCAGCCGCGCCGAGAGCTTTTCGAGCAAGCCGCGCTTGGCGTTGAGCGAGACGGCCGGCGAACGCAGGATGCGCACCAGTTCAGGAGAGGCTTGCATGGCCGCGACGACGGCGTCGAGGTCGGCGATCACCTGCTCGGGCTTGGTGGGACACTGCGGCGCGAACACCACTTCGGCGAGGGCGCGCGAGTAACGGCTGGCTACGGCTAGCGACATCGGGTTTCTAGTTCTTTACCTTTTCGAGATCCTGGATGAAGGCGCTCACCAGCCCGCGGGACTGGCCTTCGTTCAAGCCGGAGCGAATGCGTCCGGCGGCCAAGTCAATCGCCAGGGCGGCGGCGTGGGCGGAGAGTTCGGCCTTGGCCTGTTTGGTGGCGCTGGCGATCTCCTGCTCGGCGGAGGCTTGCACCTTCGCGAGCGACTGGGCCGTTTCGGCCTCCATGCGCTTGGCTTCGTTTTGCATTTCGGCTTGGGCGTCGGCCTGCATGCGGGCAATTTCGTCGCCCAGGTTGGCGATGCGGCTTTCGAGTTCAGCGGCCCTGGCATCGGCCTCGGTCTTGGTCTTCTGGGCGTCGGAGATATCTTTGAGGATACCGGCCGCGCGCTCCTGGAAGAACGGAACGCCTTGCTTCGCGAACAGGTAGCCGACGCCGGCCATCAAAATACCGAAATTGATCCACTTCCAGACGGTGAGGTCTAGTCCCCAAACGATGGGCTCGGCGGTTTCTTCCGTCTTATGAGCGGGTTCGCCATTGGCGGCGGCGTGGGCGTCGCCCGGGGTGGCATGTTCTTGCGCCAGACACACGATGGCGGTGACGAGGATGAGAATCAGCTTGGCCATGATGTTTGCTTAGGCGCCCTTCAGTACAGTGACCGTGATGCGGGAGGCGAGTTCCTCGGCTTGCGCCGCAAGCGTCGCCTGCGCGGCGGCGGCGTCCTGGGCGATTTGCGCGCGGGCGGCCTTCACCTGGGCCAGGGACTTTTCGCGGGCGGCGGCCACTTGCGCGGCCTGGGCGTCGGCCCATTGCTTACGTTCGGCCTCGATTTTGGCGAAGAGTTCGGTCCGCGCGGTCCGTAGTTGCGCGTCGTACTGGGCTACTTTCTGCTCGGCGGCTTCAATCGAGTGGCGGGCCTGCTTGCGCGCGCCGTCCGTGCGGGCGCGGCGTTCAGCCAATACTTTCTCCAGCGGGCCGAAGAACATGCTCTTCAAATAGAAGAAAAGAAAGATAACAAGGATGAAAGTCGGGATGGCTCTAAGCAGAATTGCGCCGACGTCGCTAAGCATTTGGTCCATGAAAGTTTACGACTTGGTACCCCTAGGCTAGGTGAATCCAAACCCCAATGATTAAAGTTTACGAGATTGGGGGCACTCTCGGCAACAACCCCTTACTAGATACGGGCACGCCGGGGCGGCTTACCAATTGAATTCGGCCATTTCCTCGTCCGTGAGCGGTTTTTCCCAGCCCTCTTCCCAGTGCACCAGTCCCAGGGCAGAACCGAGCTCGCGAACTTGCGGCGCCGGAATGACGTACTCACCTTGCAGGGCCCGGGTTTCGGCTTCGTGTATGTCCATGTCCATGGCTTTAGCTCTTAGTTTACCTGGTTTGAAATCGCCGGCCGGTTCGCAGTACCTTGAAAAGGACATGCGCTACTGCCTTTTCTTTTCCGTGTTGAGTCTGCTGGCCCAAGCCGCCGAGCCTTTGTTCCACGCCTCGTTCAACCGGGGTGTCGACGCCGAAAGGTCGCCGGGCGACAAGCGGATTCACTCGGCGCCGGACTATAAGAGCCTGGCGGCGGCGAAGCCGGGCTTGGCCGGCACCGGCGTGGTGCACGAGAACGGCGCGTTGCACTTCACGCAAAAGACCACGCAGGCGGTGTTCTTCCCCGCGCAGGGACTCTCGCCGGTAACGGGCACCATCAGCTTCTTCCTGCAACTCGATCCGAAGTTGGACCTGGCCCCGGGCTACGTCGATCCGCTGCAGCTCACCGACAAAGCCTACAACGACTCCGCGCTCTGGGTGGACTATACCAAAGACGAACGCTTCTTCCGGCTCGGCGTCTTCGGCCAGTTGAAGGTCTGGAATCCGAAGAACACCGAGAACAATCCCGATTTCGATAAGCGCCTGGTGGTGGTGAAGGAGCCGGTCTTTGCGCGCGGCAAGTGGACCCACGTGGCGATCGTATATCAGGGCCTGGGAACCGGCAAGGGAGTTGCGAAGCTTTACGTGGACGGCAAGCTTCAGGGCTCGTCGCCCGTGATTGGGGAGCCGTTCACCTGGGAATCCGGCAAACCGACTCTGCGGCTGGGGGTGCAGTATACGGGGTGGATTGACGAGGTGGCGGTCTATGCGGAGGCGCTCAGCGCGGGGGAGATTGCGAAGATCCGGCGTTAACGTGAGGGTTGAAGGGGTAGCGGTTGCGCCAGCCGCGGGTGCTGAATTTGTTTGCCTCTCGACCTGTCGCCGCACCGCTGACGCGGCGGGTTCGCGCGTGACCAACGTGGGCGTCTCGGCCCGGTATCTCGAATGGGGGAAACGCAATCTCGCCCGCAACGCTCCAGCGCCCGCTTCGTCTGCATGGATGCGTTCGCTTGTCTGGTCTACGCCGAACGGCATCCCGGGGAGAGATTCGATCTCGTGATTCTCGACCCTCCTACGTTCGCTGTCGGCGACCGCCGCAGGGGAGTGAAGCCTTGGAAGGCACTGGTCGACTCCCCGGCACTGGTGCCAGCCGCGCTCCGGGTATTGGCGCCCGGCGGATCTTGCCGTAGGCGGCTAGACGCTTGGCGACAGGCTTGCTTCCCTTCCTGGTGGTGCCCGGCACCATCAGGGTTTTTTCTGAGCTAAGGCAAAGCATTGGATTGGTACATTGGGCAGATGGAAACCGCAAGGTGCGTAGCTATGCCCGGCCCTGGCTGGTGCCGGTCCTAGCATGGGTGCTTCTCTTTCCGAGTAATGCCCGGCAAGTTCGGCGTTCCTGCCGAGGGCGATTGCCAAGGGCCCGGCTCTTCCGCTAGCTTCGGTCGCTGACGGTTGAGGGGACAGATTGTGTCCTGCACCCTGGCTTCCCGGGTTGGCGTTGGCGCGCTGTGGGATACCCCGTGCTATCCACTGAAGTCAGCCGGCCCTAACGCAGCCAAACCGTGACGCCATTGCTGACGCTGTCGCCGGAGGCCAGGAAGAGGGGTTGGGGGCCGGGGCCGAGGGTGGCGGGGATGCGAGCGTTGACTTGCCATAGGCCGGGGACGCCGGGCGCCATGCCGCTGAAGAGGACCTCGGCAGGCTGTTGGCCGATCCAGACCGCGGCTTGGTGGTTGCTTGGATAACCGGTGCCGAAGAGCTGGAGCACCTCGCCGGCGCGCGCGGCTTGTAGCTCCGTATGCAGGCGCGAATCCTGATTCAGCACGGCGCCGGGCTGCGCGAGATTCGCCGGTTCCGCGACGAAGAGTCCGGGGCCTGCCGCGCGCACCGGGAAGGTGCCACGCAAGCCGCTGCTCTCCACCACGGCGCTGCCGAGGGCCGTATTTACCGGCACGCGAAAGACGATCTGCGAGGGGCTGGCGGCCAGGATGGCCGCTGGGATACCGTTCACCGTGAGCGTATTCGTGCCTTGGAAGCGGCCAAAGGCCGTGGCGAAGGAGCCAGGGGCGATGCCGGTTTCGAGACGAAAGCTCGCGCCGTTCACGACGATGATGTCGCCCACCGCGTTCGGCGGCGGGTTGGCGATGCGCGCCAAGGCGGCGGCCAGGTAGGCATCGTGGCGGGTGAAGTAGTCCGTCGCGCGGTCCGTCACGCGCACTTCCGGGAAGATGCTTTCGAGACGGGGAATGTAGGTAGGCACGGTCATCAAGCGGGTTGAGTATTGCATGGAAAGGCCGGAGCCAGGCAACTGCAAGGGCAATACTTCGCCATAGCCGCCCGGACGACCGCCGGTGGCCGTGCCGAGAATCGTCACCACGGGGGAGCCGTCCTCAGGGCCGAAGCCCGGGGGAAGATTCAGAGGCCGTTTCAGGTCAAAGACGGCGTTCATGCCGGACGAGAACGTCCCGCCATCGATCAGGGCGAAGGCGCGAAAGCGGCGATTCGCCAACACCTGATCGGAGATGGTCTGCCCCAGCGCGTCCACCAGCCGCGAGAAGAAGATCGAGTTGCCGCCGGTGTTCCCGCGTAAGTCGAAGATCATCGTGTCCACCGGTTGCCGCGCCAACTCGCCGATCTCGCGGGCAAACTGCGCAATGGGCTTCGCCGCGGACTCCTGGCAGACGCGATAAGCTACATAAATCGCCCGGTTCTCCGGCCAGTACTCCGTCCAGTAGTTCTCGCTGTTGTTGCGCTGAAAGACGCCGGTGAAGCCAGGCTGTGGCCGCGCGCCCACCAACCCGCCGGCCGTGGGGCTCATCTCCACGTCACTCGTTTCCCCCGTCGGGAGTTGCAACGTATAGGTGGCCGGGCCGTCGGCCGGCGCGAGTTCCAAGCCGCGCAACACACCCAGGTTGCGCAGGTAGCCCGGCAGCAAGTAGCGGAACCAGGGTTCATTCTCGGTGGCAATCACTTGCCGGAAGCGCTCGATCGCTTGCTCGATGCTCACCCCGCCCACGCGCAGTAGCTTCGCCTTCGGCAGCGGTCCCAATTCCGGCAGCGCGCTGACGACGAAGATGCCATCGTCGAAGATGCCAAAGCTCACCGGCAGCGCCCGGAAGCCTAAAGCAAGGCCCGCCGGCCCGCTGAGCGAGAGGAACGTGTGGGCGTCCTTGCCGGCGGCGATCAGGCTGGCCAGCCGCGTGTAGAAGACTTCGTTCGAAAGGCTGGGCAACGCCGCGTCGAGCGCGCGGCCGGCGTTGTCGAATTGGGCACGCGTCATCTGAGTGAAGAAGTTCGGATGACGGCGCGGCACTTCGGTGAGGACAAACTGCAGATCCTGCCGGCGGGCCGCGAGATCCTGGCCCGCGAGCGGAAGCAGAGCCAGAAGAAGGGTCAGGGCGAAGCGCATATCTTCAGCCTAACGAAGCGGCCGGGCGAATGGCCCGTATTTCCGATGAGTGGCCGGAACGGGCTGTTGAGTGGCGAGCTACTTCAGGAGCTCAATCAGATAGTCGGTCGCTTCTTTCGACTTCATGCCGCTGAGCCGTTGCCTTTGTCTCCGGTTGGTGCCTGGCATTTACGGTTCCGGCATTTATATGGAATGCGTTTGAGATGAGAGAATATTTGCATGCATCCTGCCAGTTCAGTCTCGTTTCAGGGCAAGCTCGTCGCCGAGGACTTGGCGACTGGCATCCGGCAGGCGACGCGGAGATCTTGGCTCCATCGTCTCTTGATTGGCTGGTTTGTCTTCCTGGCCATCGCGTTCGCCGCTGTAGCACTCATCAGTCAACAGGCTAGTAGCTGGGTAGGTCTGATCGTTCCGATATTGTTTCTCTTTTGGCTGCTCGGCGGAGCGAGCATCCAGGCGCGATCTCAGTTCAAGCATCACCAACATCTCAGCGAGTTGGGCACTTATGAATTTGACACCGCGGGATTCCAGATCTCGCGCCCATCCTTGGAGCTTAAACTTCCCTGGTCTGCTGTGTTGCGAATTGTCGAGTTCAAGGACCAGTATTTGATCTATAGCTCGCCGAACTGCTTCCACGTTGTGCCACGCCGCTTCCTGGCCGATGAACAGAAGTGGCGTGAACTGGTATCTTTGAGTTCCGGCAAGCCCATCGAGAAAGGCTGACGCCGACAGCCAGTTTCCAGTCTCGTTGGTTCCCCTTCGAAACAGAGTTCATCGGCATAGTTATTCAACGCTGTCCGTTAAGATACCCGTTGTTGCTACCTTACGCAGCCAGACCAGCCACCCCGGGCTACTTCAGGAGCTCAATCAGATAGTCGGTCGCTTCTTTCGACTTCATGCCGCTGAGCCGTTGCACGGCCCGGCGCTTCAGTTCCGCATTGGACTCCTTGCGCGTCACCTCCACCAATTGCGCCGCCGAGCCTTGCGCGCAAAGCGCGTCCAGGAGCGCGCCGCGCACGCTGACTTCGGGCTCGGTGGCGTAGAGTGCGGTGAGGTCATCGGGGCCGAGTCCTTTGCGGGAGGACGATAGCGAACGCACCGCCGCCAGGCGCAGGCGGCTATCCTTATCCGTACGGGCGACCTCGAGTAACTTCGCCGTATTCTGTCCACGCGACATCGCGCGCAGTAGACGCTCTTTCCATTCGAAGTTACTTTCGGCGGCGTAGAGCTGAGTCAGTTCGTTGGTGGCTTGCAGCGAGCCTAGCGCATCAATGGCTTCGCGGCGTAGTTCCGGATTCGTTTCGCTCTTGGCGGCGGTGAGTAAGTGCTCTGTGTCGCGCGAACCGCGGTAACCGCGCAGGACGGCGCGCTTCAAGTTGACATCCGTCGTGCCGGCGTAGATCTCGGCGAGCGCCTGCTGGCTCTCCTTGGCGCGAAAGGCGCCCAGATACTCGACCGCGCGCAATTGTAAGTCGGGATTCGCGCCCCCGCGAGCGCACTGGCTCACCGTGTTGCGCGCCGCTTCGCTCGGGCTTTGCGCGAGCACGAAAAGCGCGCGCTCCTTCATCCGCGGCGACGCCTTGGCTTCGCTGAGTAACTTCTGAAGGAGCGGCACGGCACGGTCAGGATCTGTGTTCACCAAAGCGTTGATGGCGTAAAGCTTCAGGTCCTCGTCGCTCTGGCTCTCCGGCGAGACGCCTTGGCCGGTGGCCTGCTGTAACTCCGCCGTCAGTACTTTCGCGTCGTTCAGCCAGCGGCTTTGCGGATATTCCTTGGCTAAAGTAGCCAGCACCGCCAAAGCTTCGTCGCGTTTGCCTAACTTACCGAGCGCATAGGCCTTCCAATAGTAAGCGCCTTCCAGACGCGGGGACTTGGCGGTAATGGCCCGGTCAAAGCTCGTCACGGCGCGATCGTAGTCGCGGCTGTCGAGCGCGCGGGTGCCGCGATGGTAGGAGTCGCTGGAGTCGCGATAGCTCTCCATGGCGCGCCGGGCATCAGACATGGCGGTACGCGCCTGCTCCGTGGCGGAACGCACCTGCGCTTCTACCGTTGCGCGGACCTGCGCGACAATTTCCGCCTTGTCGGCCACCGGCTGCGCCGTCAAAGGCAAGAGAATTCCGAATACTCCAAGTAATTTCTTCATGATAATGTCCTTACTTACAAAATATTGGCCGGCGCCGACTCGCGGCGGGCAAAATCGGCTTGCAGCACGTTTAACTTAAACAGCAGACTGCGTTCTTCAATGCGGGCGCGTAATTCTTCAAAACGTGCCGCCGGTAACGACACTGGACTGTGGGCCAGTTCCACCATCACGCCCTCTAATTCTTCGAGTAACCGAGTCGCCGCGATGTCGCCGGAGTTCGCCGCTGACTGACGGTAAAGCCGGTTGGCTTCGAGTAACTCTTCCGCCGCGCCCTGTTCCCAGGCGATCTCGAAGTGGCCAGCGCGAGGCTCCGCGTTCGCGAACTCGACCAGGAGCATCCTCGTCCGTTCCAGGTGCGCGCCCAAGGCGACTAGCAGCACGCGCTCGCGCAGTTGCGCGGCACTGGCGAGGGAAGGCGGTGCTGGGTGATGGCTGATGCGGCCCGCCAGAAACGCCGTCAACAACAAAGCGGCCAGGGCCAAGCACGCCGCTAGCGGCCGGTACCAGCGCCAGGGCCAGGACTGGGATGGCGCCAAGTGTGTGGAGAGCTTCCCCCACACCAGCGTTTCGTAATCCGCCGCGCGATCCGGCACGGGCAGACTGTCCACCGAATTCAGGACGCGCTGCAGGGCTTGATAGCCCGCGCGGCAAGCTTCGCACTCCTCCAGATGCCGCGTGGTGGCGGCGGCTTCTGGACACTCGCCGTAGTAGTACAGCATCAACTGCTCTTCGTTCGGATGGGTCATCATGCGTGGTTCACCAAGGGCTCCAGGGCGCGCCGCAGCTTTTGCACGGCCCGGAAGATGCTTTGCTTCGTCGAGTTGGCGGAGACGCCCAGGGCCGCGCTAATCTCGTCGATCGACTGGCCTTCGAAATGGCGCAGCACGAACGCGGTGCGCTCCATGCCGGAGCAGGCGTCGAGCGTGGCGGCCACTTGGCGCTGCACCTCGCCGCTGAAATGCAGCCGGTCCGGCCCCGGATCCACGGCGCGTAGCTCCGCTTCCGGCGGCGCGACTGAGCCTTGCCGCTTGCGACAGCGCAACAGATCCAGCGCGTAGTTGGCGGCGATGCGGTAGATCCACGTCCCAAAGCTGGACCGGCCGTCCCAACGATTCAGATGGCGGTATGCCCGCAAAAAAGTCTCCTGCACCACGTCCTCGGCGTCCTGTTCGTTGCCCGTCATGCGATAGGCGAGGCGGAAGACACTTCGACTGTAGCGGTCCACGAGCGTGCGATAGGCGTCACCGTCGCCGCCTTTGGCCAGCGCCACAGCCAGACTGTCTTCCATTCCCCCGTTTAGACTCCGGCGACCGCCGGCGGTTAGCAACGTATAATCGCCCCATGACGGCAATTCTCTGGCTCGCTTGGCTGGCCCAGCTCGATACGTGGAAAGCCTTGCCGCCCGTGACTCTGCAAACCGACGTCCACCACGTGCAGGGAATCGACGTGGAGGGCGGCGTGCTTTGGGTATCGTCGGTGGACAAGCGGGCGCTGAAGGGCTATCTGTCGCGCTTCGACGTCCGCACCGGCAAGCTGCTGGCGCAGGTTGAGGTGCAGGAGGGAGCCCGCTTCCATCCTGGTGGCCTGACGCTCGATGGCGATTCGGTGTGGATCCCCGTGGCCGAATACGACCGCGACGGGCCCACCACCATGCAGCGGCGCGACAAGAAGACGTTGGCGTTGCGCGGGCAGTTCCCCGTCGAAGACCATATCGGCTGCGTCGCCGCCGGAACTGATGGGCTCATTGGCGGCAATTGGGACAGCAAAGTGCTCTACCGTTGGACGCGCGCGGGCGTCGAGTTGTCGCGCACGCCGAATCCGGGCCGGACCAGCTACCAGGATCTGAAGCTGGTGCGCGGCGAACTGCTGGGGTCCGGCAATGTTTCCGCGCGGGAGGGCGCCGTGGAGTGGCTTCGCCTGCCGGATTTCCAGTTACTCAAGCGGCTGGAAGCCGGCGCGACGGACCGCGGCGTTCCCTACACGCACGAGGGAATGACGCTCCGGAATGGGCGCCTTTACTTGCTGCCGGAGGATGCGCCCAGCCGCCTATTTACCTTTGTTGCGCCGTAACTGTGCATTCACAAACGCTGCGTGCTCGGGCGACTTGAGGCCCTTCTGCACTGCCGTGCGAATGGAGCGCTTCGGGTTCCACAAGGCGGCGGGGTCGAGCCATAAGCCAGGGAACGTCCGCGACCGGAGCAGGCCATCTTCATCGGCCTCGATCTCACGATAGCGTCCGCGGTTGAGTTGGCGCCAGATCAGTTGGCGGGGTTGCAGTACGACGTTGACGTACTCGCGCACCCCGGCCTTCCGGTACAAGTCAAGCTTGATGCCCAGGTCCCGGGAGAGGCTAGAGCCGCTGATCTCGACGATCAACTCAGGAGCCCCGGCATGGTAGCCTCCGTCGAGTGAGGACTGACCCCCGTACTCTGGCAAGACGCGCAAAAACAGATCGGGCTGCGCGGTGTCGAGCGGACCCATCTTCCAGGTGCAGTCGATGCCGGTGTGGCAGCCGGGGGTCTGGCTCTTGTAGGCCAAAAGCCAGTCAATCATTTCCGTATGGGCGTCAGAGTGGAGGGAGCTAACGGGGGAAGGCATGAAGAAGACGGTTCCGGCGATGAGTTCGGCATGCTTCAGGCCGGGCATCGCTTCCCAACGGCGGAGAAACTCCTCGCTGTCGAGGCGATCGCCTTCGCGAAGCAACGGTAGCAGCGGGATGGCGGTGGCGCTCATCGGGCCAGCCGCTCCACGAAGGCCGCATGCTCCGGCGTGGCCAGTCCTTGTTGCAGGACGGCCACCACGCGCCGCTTGTCCCGGCGCCACAGTGCGGCTACGTCGAGCCACAAGCCCGGAAACCCGGGTGACCGGATCACGCCATCGGCTTCGGGCTCCAGCGGAACAAACCCGTCCGGGGAGCGCACCAGCCAAAGCAACTGCTCTTTGCGCGTGGCCGCGACGACGTACTCTTGCACGCCCACTTCCAGATAGAGCTTCTGCTTCGCGTTGAGATCCCGCGCGCTGGTGCTGGCCCCGATTTCCAAGGCTAGTTCCGGAGCTCCGGCAGAGAAGCTACCCTCGCGCCGGGATTGCCCACCGTGGCCCGGCAAGATCCACAGCGCAATATCGGGCTGCAAAACCTGTTTCGCGCCCATCAACCAAGTGCCGTCCGACCCGGCGTCGCACCCCGGTGTGTTCATCGCATAGAGGTCCAGCCAAGTGCCGAGCGTAAGTTGGAAGGACGAGTGTTCGTCGCTGACAGGGGAAGGCATAGAGACGACGCCATCGAGCAACTCGGCGTGCTTCAGGTCTGGCATGGCTTCCCAGCGGCGCAGGAATTCCTCGCTGGTGAGTTCGTCACCGTCACGCAGAGGCGGAACTAGAAGGTGGGCTGCGGTGGACAATCGCCGGGTCTCCGATAGACACCCCGAGTTTATCATCGCCAGACGTTATATACTGAGGTCCTCAAGCATGCGCCTCCCGGCTGCCCTACTCGCCATTTCCGGACTCCTGCACGCCGCCGACTGCGAGTATCAACGCAACGCGTCCGCGTTTCTGGAACGCGAGGCCCGGGCGCAACGTGAAATCTTCCAGCGCGTTTCCCGCCTCGCCGGCCAGAAGCGGTCCGCCAGCGGCGCCGAGCGCACTCCCGCTTCCGCATTGCCGCCGCGCAACTTCATCGACGAAGAGATCTTCGGCGAATTGAACAAGCGCGGCATCGTCTCCGCGCCGCTCGCCACCGACGAAGAGTTCCTCCGACGCGTTACGCTCGACCTCACCGGCCGCCTGCCCTCTCCGGCTGACCTGCGCGCGTTCCTCGCCAACGAAGATCCCGCCAAGCGCGACGCCGTCATCGACGCCTTGATTGGGTCGGCACCCTTTGTCGATAAGTGGACGATGTGGTGGGGAGACCTGCTCGAAAACTGCAATTTTCCGGCCCTCTTTGACCGGCGCGACGATGGCCGCAACGCCTATTACGCGTATCTGAAGCGCACCGTGCAGAGCGACACCAGCCTGCGCGACATGGTGCAGCAGCTGATCACCGCCAGCGGCAACCACTACGACGCCGCCACCGGGAACGTGAATTTCCCCATCTCCGCCAAAACCAGCATGGGCCCCAGCCAGGATACTTACGACAACGGCCTGGTGAAGACCGCTACTTACTTCCTCGGCATGTCGCAGTATGACTGTCTACTGTGCCACAATGGCCGCGGGCATTTGGATGAGCTCAACCTGTGGGGCTCGCGCGCCACGCGCAACGAAGCCTGGCGCATGGCCGCGCATTTCTCCCGGCTGAACATGCCCAGCCGCAGCGTGCCCACCACGGACTTCTATTACTTCTCCTTCGACGTCACCGACCGCACGACCGGTACCTACGACCTCAATACCACCACCGGCAACCGGCCCACGCGCGCCGGCGTACCGGGCGCGCTGAATCTTACACCGATCTATCGCGACGGCACAGCGCCGCCCGACGGCAACTGGCGCGCCTTCTTTGGCAGCAAGATCTACCAGGATCCGATGTTCGCCTACAACTTCGCCAACCGCTTCTGGCGCGAGTTCTTCGGGATGGGTCTCGTCGAGCCCTTCGACATGCTGGATCCGGAACGGCTGGATCCCGCCAATCCGCCGCCCGCGCCGTGGAAGCTGCAAGCCACCCATCCGGTGCTGTTCCAGAAACTCGCCGAGGAGTTCCGCGCCTCGGACTTCGACATGCGTTACATGATGCGCTTCCTGCTGCGCTCGAACGCCTACCAGATGAGTTCGCGCTACGACGGCAATTGGACGCTCGACCTGGTGCCGCTGTTCGCGCGCCACTATCCGCGGCGTCTATGGTCAGAAGAGATCCACGACGTGCTCTCCATCGGTTCCGGGCTGTATAACAACTACACGCTGACCCGCCTGCCCGCCGTGCGGCTGGCGATGCAGTTTCCTGATACCGACGAGCCGCGCGGCGACGGCAATACGGCGAGCTTCCTGAATTCCTTCCTGCGCGGCAACCGCGACTCGCGCCAGCGCAGCGCGGACCTTTCGATCCTGCAGCGCATGGCGATCATGAACGATAACTTCGTTTCGAATCGCACGCGCGCCACGGCGCCGAATCTCGCCACCATCTTCAAGATCACCGACAACGCGCAGGCCGTAGAGGAGCTCTTCCTTACTTTCTTGGGCCGCCGTCCGGACGAAAAAGAAGCCCGCACGGCGATCGCCTCGCTCGCTTCCGGGGATCGCAACACGGCGCTCGAGGATCTGGCCTGGGCCTGCGTCAACAAAGCGGAGTTTCTGTTCAGCTACTAAGATGAAGCCGCCCATGGTCCCCACGCAACCCGGTTTCTGGCGACGTCCGCACCTCGGCCGCCGCATGTTCTTCCGCCACGCGGGAGCCGCCGTGGGCGGCTACTTCCTGCTGCCGGAACGCCCCGCGGAGACTGTCGCGCGCGCGGCGGTGTCGACCAAAGGCACGGCCTGCAACTGCATCTTCATCCTGATGTCCGGCGGACCCAGCCACGTCGACACCTTCGACCTGAAAGAGGGCCCCTGGACCCCCGCTGGCTTTAACCCCACTTCCTACGGCGACGTCCGCTGGCCCCAGGGTCTGCTGCCGAATCTCGCCGCGCATCTGCCCAACGTCGCGCTGGTCCGCTCGGTGAAGAGCTGGGCGCTGGTGCACGTACTGGCGCGCACCTGGGTGATGATCGGGCGTAATCCGGCGCAAGCGAATGCGCGTTTCGCGCCGCACATCGGATCCGTGGTGGCCCAGGAATTCAGCGGCCGCGACCCCAGCGCCACCCTGCCCGTCTTTGTGTCGCTCAACACCAGCAACGGCCCGGGCGCCGGCTTCCTCAGCGCGGCCAATCATCCCTTCTATATGTCGCCCGGTGGCGGCGGACTCGCCAATACGACGCATCCCCTGGGCGCCGCGCGGCTCGACCGCCGCACCGCCCTCCTCAACGACCTCGACAGCGACCTCAAGCTCTCCGCAGAACTCGGCTCCGCCGTACACGAGAGCTTCGCCTACACCGAGGCCGCGCGCAAGCTGATGTACAACAACACGGTGAATTCCATCTTCACCTTCGACGCCGCCGAGCGCGCGCGCTACGGCACCACTGGCTTCGGCAACGCCTGCATCGCCGCCCGGCGCATGCTGCGCGCCAATTCCGGCGCCCGCTTCATCCAAATCACGCAAGGCGACTGGGACCAGCACGAAGACATCTACAAGCCGAACGCCGGCCATTGGAGCATCGCCAAGCAATTCGACAACGCCATCGCGCCGCTGCTCACGGACCTGAAGAATGATGGCGTCCTGAACGAAACGCTGGTCGTCTGCATGGGTGAGTTCGGGCGTGTCCCCGGCAATCTGAACAGCGGCCAAGGCCGGGACCATTACGCGCAGCAAGCCATCCTGCTCGCGGGCGGGGGCGTTCAGGGCGGGCTGGTAGTCGGCTCAACGGACCGCACCGGTGCGGCGACGGTAGAGTCCGGCTGGTCCCGCAAGCGCGACATCCGCCCGGAGGACGTGGAGGCCACCATCTACTCCGCCCTCGGCATCGATTACACCAAGGAACTCGCTGACCCCAGTGGCCGCGGCTTCCAGTACGTCCCTTTCTCAGACCGCGATCAATACGGCCCCGTAAACGAGCTCTGGGCGTAAGCCGGCGGCTTGATCTGCTAAGCTTTCCCGATGGGGCAAGGTAAACACACTTGGCGCGCGGACGCTTCCGCTGGGCTGGTTGTGTTCCTGGTCGCGCTGCCCTTGTGCCTAGGAATCGCCCTGGCCAGCGGTGCGCCGCTCTTCGCGGGTCTGCTCGCCGGGATCATCGGTGGCACCGTCGTGGCAGCCCTCTCCGGCTCCGAAGTGAGCGTCAGTGGGCCGGCCGCGGGGCTCGCTGTCATCGTCAGCGCAGCCATCCAGCACCTGGGAAGCTATCCCGCGTTTCAAGCCTGCATCGTGCTGGCGGGAGCACTGCAAATTGTCTTCGGCGCTTTACGCTTTGGCTCGGTGGCCAACTATGTACCTAGCTCCGTCTTGAAGGGAATGCTGGCGGGGATCGGCCTGGTGATTATCTTGAAACAAATCCCCCACGCTGTCGGCCGCGATAACGACTACGAAGGTGATTTCTCCTTCTTGGAACGCGCCGGCGAAAATACGTTCACCGACATCGTGAAAGCGCTGCTCACCAGCAACCCGGAAGCGATTCTAATTTCTCTCAGTTGCCTGCTGCTCCTGCTCGCCTGGGATTCGCCTTGGCTGAAGCCCTACCGCTTCACGACGCTATTCCCCAGCGCGCTGGCTGCCGTCTTGCTTGGCACCGGGATGAACGAGGTCTTTCGCGGGCTCTTTCCGAACTTCTACCTCCGCGCCGAGGACGGCCATCTGGTGTCGCTCCCGGTACTCAACAACGCTCAGGCCCTGGCGAACCTGTTCACTTTCCCCGACTTTGGCGCTTTACTCCGGCAAGAGGTGTGGACTACCGCCGTCACCCTGGCCTCGGTGGCCAGCCTCGAAACGCTGTTGTCGTTGGAGGCGGCGGATAAGCTTGACCCTTACCGGCGTCTCTCCTCGCCCAACCGTGAACTGTTCGCCCAGGGAGCGGGAAACCTTTGCAGCGGCTTGATCGGAGGGTTACCGATAACTTCGGTTGTCGTGCGGACGTCGGCCAATGTTTATGCCGGTGGCCGCAGCCGCAATTCGGCGATGTTGCATGGGTTGCTGCTCTTGCTAGCCGTTCTGCTCATCCCCACCTGGCTCAATCATGTGCCTCTTTCTTGTTTGGCGGCGATTCTGATCCTGGTGGGCTACAAGCTTTGCCAACCGAAGCTTTTCACGCAGATGTACACCGCTGGACATGCGCAATTTCTTCCCTTTCTCGCCACGGTGCTGGGCGTGGTGCTGATTGACTTGCTCAAGGGGGTAATGATCGGTTTGGCCGTGGGCCTGTTTTTCGTTTTGCGGGGCAATTACCATAAAGCAACTACCGTGGTGAACGATGGAGACCTTTACCTATTGCGCTTCAACAAAGACATGTCGTTTTTGAATAAAGCGGACCTGAAGCTCCAACTGGCTCGCATTCCAGACGGGGCACAGTTGCTCATTGATGGCCACAACGCGACGTTTGTCGACGCCGACATTGACGACGTTATTAGCGATTTTCTCGAGAATGCGCGTCACCGGCGGATACGGGTAGAGCTCAAGAAAACGCACGGTTCGGCAAGAAATCTCGCCGCGATGAAAGAGTAGGATTCAGCCTTGGAATCTCATAAGAAGTTATTGCTGGCCAACAAGGCCTGGGTGCAGGACAAATTGAGCATCCATCCCGACTACTTCGCGCGCATGGAAAAAACGCAGACGCCGGAGTATCTCTGGATCGGCTGCTCCGATAGCCGCGTTCCCGCCGAGGAGGTGACAGGCCGTGAGCCCGGCGAGCTCTTCGTCCATCGCAACATCGCGAATCTGATCATCCACACGGACTTCAACATGCTCAGCGTCCTGCAGTATGCCGTGGAGGTGCTCAAGGTGAAGCACATCATCATCTGCGGTCACTATGGTTGCGGCGGGATCAAGAATGCGCTCTCGCACAAGCATCTGGGCCTGATCAACAAGTGGCTCCGGCACATCAAGGACATTTACCGCTTCCACCGCCGCGAGTTGGACGCCATTGCCAACGAGGACGCGAAATGGCGCCGGCTGGTGGAACTAAATGTTATGGAGCAAGTAACAAACTTAGCGGAAACATCCATTGTTCAACAGGTATGGACACGCGGCGGCGTGCTAACGGTGCACGGCTGGGTTTATGACTTGCACACGGGACTCTTGCACGAACTGGCGCTCATGAACGCGGAAAGCGCGCTGGATCCGATCTTCAAATTCGACTTCGAGAGTTAATGGCCCAACGAGTAGCGAACTTCGGAGGCGGGGTGGATTTTGTACCCGCGCGTCCCGCTGTTAGTAAGTCGAGTTGAGAATCACCAGCGGTCTCGGAACCGTACCGGCGAGACCCTCCGCATTCCCGGAGTCGACTGATTGCAGCGGTTTTTTCGAGCATGACGCCCTGCCGCGAATTGAAGGTGGCTAGCGGTATGCTAGTAATCGAGGACTTCCTTTGATGCTCTTCCTGCTCCTGCTCGCTATCCTACTCGCGCCCGCCTCGCTCGCGCAGCGGGGCGGCTATCCTCCGCGGAGCCGCTCGAACGGCGCGCCTGGCTCGGACCTCGATATTCTCCAGACCGCCGTCGCCACCTTCGATGGCACGCTACGGTCGCTCGACAAGAAGCGTGTGCTGGTGGAACTTGGCGAGGACCAAACGGTTACCATCGAAGTCACCAGGAAGACGCTTTTCTTCGAGGGCAAGCAGGCCGTGGCCGCGGCAAAGTTTGTCCCTGGCGCCGTCGTTACCGTGGAAGCGAAGAAGGTAGCGAACCAATTGGTGGCGGTCGCGGTGCGGCTCCGTGAAGCGGCCCGTTAGCTCGGATACACTGGAAGCCGGAAGGACTTTATTTCTCCAATGCAAGAACGAGACAACACTTCGGGCGCCCTGTGGTTTATCGCGGGCGTAGCCATCGGCAGTACGATCGCACTGCTCTATGCTCCTGCCTCGGGCGCGCACACCCGGCGCAAGATTGCTCATACGGCCCGGAGCGGCCGCGAGAAGCTCGAGTCGCAAGGGCGCGAGATGATGGAAAAAGGCCGTGACCTCTATGACCGGGGCCGCGAAATCGCCGACGAAGCCGCAGGTCTGTTTGACCGGGGCCGTCAACTGATGAAGAGCTAGGCCACCGGCGTAAACATTTCGCCGCGTTTCTTCTTGCCGCTCCGGTAGAGTTCCTGCTTCAAGGCAAACATCCGTTTGTCGGCGATATCCAAGAGTAGCTCGGCCGAAGCGGCATCCTCCGGAAAACTTGACTGGCCCACGCTCAGGCTGACGCACTCGCGGCCCGTCACCGCCAGTCCCTGCGCCTGCACCATCTCGCGCATCTGCGTGATCCGCCGCGCGACAGCGTCCGGCGTCGCCCCGCGCAGGATGACGACGAACTCGTCCCCGCCCATGCGCGCCACATAGTCCGCGCCGCGGCACAACTGGCGTAGACCCTGCGCCGTGAGCTGCAACAGACGGTTGCCTTCCAAATGTCCGAAGTGGTCGTTGACGGCTTTAAAGCCGTCCAGGTCGGTCACTAAGACCGAGAGCGTCGTGCCCCCGGCCGTGGCGGCCTTCACTTCGCTATCCAAGTGCAGGAACAGGCTGCGCGCATTGGGTAGGCCCGTAAGTTCATCCGTCGCCGCGGAACGCTGCGCCTGCTTGAAGCGCAGCGCATTCTCAATCGCCGTACCAGACTTCGAACTGATCGCCAGCAGCAGGCGCAGGTGATCTTGCGTAAAGGCCTCGGCTTCCGCCGAATAGAGCGCCAAGGCGCCGATCGCGCCGTCCACGCCTTCGAGCGGGACGGCCAGCGCCGAGCGCAGCGTCGAGAACTTGGAGGGGTCATTCAAGTAACCCGGCTCCACCGACGGACTGCCGTTGATGATCGGCTGCTGCTTCTCAAACACCCAACCGGAGAGGCCTTGCCCGACGGGAATCTCGAGCGAGCCAAAGAGCTTCGCTTCGAGGCCGGTGACGTACTCCGGCCGCAGCACTTGCGCTTCGTGGATGTAGATGGCCAGGCTGTCATGCGGCACGATGTTCTTGAGGCGCCCGGCCAACAAGGAGAAGGTATCGTCGATGCTGAGGGACGTGCCAATGTCGCGCGTCACTTCGAGCAACGTCTGAATCTCCTGCCGCGCCGCCGCGATGGAAAGCGTGAAGTTCATCTGCGTGAGGTCAGACGTGTTAGGCCCGCCGCCCGAGGTGTTGATCGTTTCGACGTGCGTGGCGCCGCGGAAGGAGCGGACCCGCGTCACGGTGGGCAGGGCGGCCTTCGTCTTTTGCTCGAAGTCCGCATAGCGGCGCGTGACGATGTCGACTACGCGCGGGTCAAACGTGCGCCCGCCTTCCTGGGCGATGACGGCGATCGCCTCTTCGAGGGGCAGCCCCGCGCGATACTGCCGGTCCGACGCCAAGGCGTCCAGGCTGTCCACCACCGCGAGAATCCGCGCGCCAATCGGGATCGCCTCCCCGCGCAAACCGTCCGGATAGCCCGACCCATCCCAGCGCTCGTGATGCGAACGCACGATCGGCACAACGGGATAGGGGAAATCGACGGCCTCCAGGATCTCCGCTCCCACCGCCGGATGCACCTTCATCTTTTCAAACTCCTCGGCGGTGAGCTTGCCGGGCTTCGAAATGATGTACTCAGGCACCGCCAGTTTGCCGATATCGTGCAATAAGGCGGCGGCGTTCAGGGCTTGAATCTGATCGTCGTTCAAGCCAAGTTCGCGGGCGATTTCGGTGGAGTAGACTTGCATGCGGCGCAGATGGTCATGCGTGGTTTCATCCTTGGCGTCGATGGCCAGCGCCAACGCCTTAATCGTGCGCAAATGCAACTCGGCCATGCGCTTCGTGTGCTGCTCCTGTTCGCCCAGGCGGCGCAGATAGATGCTGTAGGAGCGCTCGATCAGATACGCCGTCGGCAAAAGCAGGATCGCCACTTCCCAGCCCAGGCTCTCGTAAACGATGGAGAACGCCCACGCGAGCACCGCGCAAATCAGATACTGGGGCGCCGTGAAGAGGAAGTTTTCGTACCAGTGCCGCAAAATCGGATGGCCCGCCGTGAGGCTGATCACCAGCGAGATCAACGCCGTGTTCACCAGGAAGTAAGTCAGGCTGGCGACGAAGTATAAGAGTGCACTGTTGTCGCTATAGGTGCGTACGGTGCCATGGTGAAAGGCCTGATAGGCCGCGCCCGCCGAAACGATCGTGCCGGCAATGCTGAAGAGCGTCTGCACCCATTGCGGACGCTGCCTCGTCTTCCACAGGCATTGGGTCAGGCTGCCGGCCGCGGCCACCAGCAGGACCCCCGGTTCCGACAGATAGCCCATCGCCAACAGGCTCACCATATAATTGATGGACAGCGTACCCGCGACGCCCGGCAGCGCCACCTTCAGCGGCGACGCCAGCACCACCATCACCAGGCAAGCCAGCAGCGGCAGCCACGCCAAGTCCTGCGCCTGCGCGCACGCGAGCAAAAGCCAGCCGTAGCCGGCCACGGAAACAGCGGCAATGTAGAGTCTAGCGATTGAACTCATGCTGACTTCAGGCCCCGTGCATACACTACGGGCGCTCCCTCTAAGGGCTATTCTTTCTTTCGTCCGGCGGCCTGCCTCCAAGCATGGGGCGAACACCTTAGTCTGTGATACCCTCCGGGCGTGTATCCTTGGCTGGCTCACTATTCGCCCCACGTTCCGCCCGAGATCGCGCTACCCACGCAAACCCTCCTCGATTCGTTTCTGGCCCAGGCTCCAGAGCGCATCGCCGTGTTTCATTTCGACACGGCGATTTCCTATGGCGAAATCAGCGACGGCGCGCATCGCCTGGCGGCACGGCTGGCGGCGTGGGGTGTTGCTCCCGGCGACCGCGTCGCGGTCTCCTTGCAAAACGATCCCAGCTTTCTCATCGCCCAATACGGTGTCTGGTTGCGCGGCGCCATCCTGGTACCGCTCAGCGCCCTGCTCAAACAACGAGAAATCGCCTTCCATTTAGCGGACTCCGGGGCGAAAGTCTACATCTGCCGCGACGAAATCTTCGCCGGGCAAGGCCAGTTCGCCGTGCCGGGCACGGCCGTGGAGCAGGTCCTCCTGGAGAGCCAAATCGCGGCGCTGCCTGCGGCGGTTGAATCGAAAGTGCGGCCCGGCCTCGACGACATTGCCTACCTGGTTTACACCTCCGGCACCACCGGTACGCCCAAGGGCTCCATCAGCCTGCACCGGCACATTGCTTTCAACGCGCACGTGATGCGCGCCTGGTTCAGCGCGACGGACCAGGATGTCATCGCCGGCATCGCCCCCTTGTTCCACATCACCGGACTGGTGGCGCAGATCGGCGTCGCCGCTGTCTCCGGTGCACCGCTGATTCTGGCGCATCGCTTTCAGGCCGCTGAAATGCTGCGCCTGCTCGCCAAACACCGCGCTACGATCTCGCTGGCGTCGATTACGGCCTACATCGCCCTACTGCGCGAGGGCGGTGAGCATGATCTTTCGTCGTGGACCAAGTGCGGCACCGGCGGCGCCCCCGTGCCACCCGCCATCGTGGAGCAGTTCTTTGCGCGTTTCGGCGTGCGCATCCACAATACCTACGGACTTACCGAAGTAAACTCGCCCAGCCATCTGACGCCGATCGGCCTTACCGGGCCCGTCGATCCGGCCTCGGGAGCGCTCGCCATCGGCGTACCGATTCCGAATTCGATCGCCAAAATCGTGGACCCCGAGAATCCCGCACGCGACCTGCCGCCGGGCGAAGTGGGCGAGATTGCCTTGCAAGGCCCCATGCTCTTCGCCGGCTACTGGAATCAGCCCGCCGCTTCCGCCCAGGCCTTCCACGACGGTTTCTTCCTCACGGGCGACATCGGCATCATGGACGCCGCCGGCTGGTTCTATGTGGTGGACCGCAAGAAAGACATGATCGTCGCCTCCGGCTTCAAGGTGTGGCCGCGCGAAGTGGAGGACGTCCTGTACCAGCATCCCGCCGTGCGCGAAGCGGCCGTGGTCGGTCTGGCGGACGACTATCGCGGCGAGACGGTGAAGGCCATCGTGGCGCTGAAGTCTCCCGCGACGGCCGCCGAACTGATCGCCTTTTGCCAGGAGCGTCTGGCGGCGTACAAGTATCCTCGCGTGGTTGAAGTGGTCGACGAAATTCCTAAGACGGCGAGCGGGAAGTTCCTGCGGCGGGCCTTTCGGAAGGTTTAGTACTGGAGGATGCGAGGGTTCTAGGCCGTATCACCCGAACTACCTATCGTCAAGAATTCTTCTAAACGGCATCATTAGTGCATGGCTACTGCTGATCACACACCGTTTACGCAAGCCCGCATGGGCAGCGTGTCGCGGGTCAAGCGGCAGCCAGCAAAATTCCAAGTGCGCGACCGCAGCGCGTTCCGCCGGTACTCGGCGTCGAGCGCGGCCCGTCACCGCAGCCAGTCCAGCAATCTGCTCATCTCCGGGCTGCTGCTGATCGCGGTGGCGTATTGGCTGGGCCTGCTGATGGGCGCCGCCGCACTACGGCCTTAGCCCGGCTCCCTTTGCCCGTTTGCGCGACAGTAACTACCTCCAACCCTCAGTTACGCTGTCACGCCGGCCAGGGAGCCGCGACGGAGGAGAAGCAAAACAGCCCACGGCTCGTAAGCCGCGGGCTGCTTTCGTCTGCGTTGTAAGGCTTGGAGTTACTGCTGAAGGCTCGGTCCGGAGCAGGCTCGGCTCATCCCGGGTAAATCAGAGCTGCCCATCGTCGAGTTTGGTTCGCCCGACGTAAGGATGCTCACCGGCGAAATATTACGCGCACCGGCGACTGACGTGCTGTTCGGCGAGGATTCACCCCACACCACGTTGAAGCCCGTGGTCGTGCTTTCTCCCCAAACGACGTTCTCACCCCAGACAATATTCTCGCCCCACACGACATTTTCGCCCCACACGATGTTCGTGCCCCAAACGACATTCTCGCCCCACACCACGTTGGTGCCGGCAATCGTGTCGTACTTCAGAATCACCCGCCGCGTCGCGGCATCGTAAACCACGTAGGGCGAGATCGCCATGCGCGTCGACTTATGGTTGTTCGCCATCGCGGCGTTCACGTCCAGGTAACCGGCGCCTACCGTGAAGAGGTCATACTGTGCGGTAAAGGTCTGGCAAGTGGCCATGTCCATGAAGGAGGTGTTGGTGCGGAAAGTCTTCGATGCAGTCCGCATCAAACGGCTCTTCACTTGGTCCGGCGTCAGCGTGCTGTCGCGCTGCAACAGCATCGCGGCCGCCGCGCTCACCATCGGCGTCGCCATGCTGGTGCCGCTCAACGTAAAGTAGTCCGCCGAGAGACTATCGGCCTTCAGGTTGCCTTGATAGCTGGAGCGCATCACCCGCGTGCTGGGAAAGTTGGTGGCGAGAAAGTTGTTCGCCGCCATGACGGAGACGATCTGATTGCCCGGTGCGACTAGGTCCGGCTTCACGATGCGGTCAATCAGCGAGGGACCCTTCGAACTGTAGGTGGCAATTTCATCGTCGCCGCGCGAAATCGTACCCTGCGTCTTCATCGCGCCCACCGTGATCACAAACGGGCTGTTACCCGGCACGCCAATCGTGCCATAGCCATTCGTGCCGAACGTATTGTCGCGGCCGTTGTTGCCCGCGGCCACCACCACCACGATGCCCGCGCGCCAAGCCGCTTCCACGGCCCGGCACAATGGATCGCGCCGGAAGCTCTCAAACACCGGACGCCCCAGGGAGAGGTTGATGATGCGAATGTTGAACCGCGTCCGCAACTCGATCGCGCGGTTGATGCCGGCGATCACCGACGTGTCCGAGCCGATGCCCGTGTCGTTCAATACCTTCAAGTTGACGATATTCACCCTCGGCGCGATACCGGCGATGGTGGAGGTGTTACCGGTGCCCGTGGACATGGCGCCGTTGCCGGCGATGATGCCGGCCACATGTGTGCCGTGGCCATAGGCGTCCGTCGCGGCGCCGCCGACGAAGGTCTGCGAAAAAACGACCCGGATGCCGCCGTCGCGCAGGTCCGGCTGATCGTTCACGCCGCTGTCGATCACCGCGACGCCAATGCTCTGGCCCGTAAAGCCGCTGGTGAGTAACTGCTGCGTGCCGGCGGCCCGGCGGGCAAATTCAATGCTGCTCTGATTGGCCAGCGTTGCGCTCACGGCCTGCGTGCTCTGCACCGCATGGTCCGGCGAGACGTATTCGACGTTCGGGTCGGCGGCGAGTGCCTCCAGGTCCTGCGCCGTCGCCTCGACGCTCACCAAACCGAGTTCGCCGTGGACCTGCTTGGCCGAACGGCCTAACGAGCGGACCTTCGCCTGGAACGTTTCCGGATCGGACGGGCGATACTGGACGATGACGCTGGCCGTTTTTCCGGCTCTGGGTGACGTGACGTGCGGTGAAATGGTCTGCCCGGCGGCCAAGGTGGCACCCACGAGCGACAGGAAGAGAGTGAGCTTCATGCCCAGAGATAGGCACGCCGTGGGCCATACTGCAAAGCATTGATTCTAAATCCATTCGTTGCCGGAAATGCGGGCTGACCAGACAATATGCCGTACTTCTTTAACCAAAGCGGACAAATTGTCTCTATCCTATTGGGTGTCCCAAGTCTTTCTCCTGCTGCTGACGGCCAGCTTGTGCGCCGCTCAAGGCCCTCGCGACCTGGCGCGTGAGATCTTCCGCGAACTCGTGGAAATCGACACTACCCAACGCAACGGTAGTACTAAGGCTGCCTTGGCCATGGCCAATCGCTTGAAGGCGGCTGGCCTACCTGTCGAACTCGCTGGGCCCCGACCCGAAAAAATGAACATCGTGGCGCGCCTGAAGGGCTCCACCAATGCCAAGCCGGTCCTCTTCATCGCGCACCTCGACGTCGTCGAAGCCCGCCCAGCGGACTGGTCGTCCGGTCTGGACCCGTTCATCTTCACCGAGCGCGACGGCTACTTTTACGGCCGCGGCACCACCGACGTGAAGGACGAAGCGGCCATCCTCGTGGCCAACTTCATCCGCTTGCGACGCGAAGGATACGTTCCCCGGCGAGACCTGATTCTTGCGCTGACGGCGGACGAAGAGGGCGGCCCCGACAACGGAGTCGCCTGGCTGCTGAAGCAGCACCGCGACTGGATCGAGGCCGAGTGGTGCATCAATACGGACGCCGGCGGCGGCCTGATCGAGCGCGGCCAGCGGCTGCGCTACACCTTCCAGACCAGCGAGAAAGCCAGCGCCAACTTCCTGCTCACCGTCAAGAATCCCGGCGGGCACAGTTCGCAGCCGGTGAAGGAAAACGCGATTTACCGGCTCGCCGAAGGCTTGGCCCGGCTGGCGAAGTTCGATTTCCCCATCGAGATCAACGAAACGACGCGCTCTTTCTTCGAGCGCATGTCCACCCGCGAAGCGAGTCCCGCGGTCCGCGCCGACATGAAGGCCGTGAGCGGCTCTCAGCCGGATCTTGCCGCCGCGGAACGGCTGGCGCAGGGCTCGACGATGCTGAACAGCATTCTGCGGACCACGTGCGTCGCGACCACCGTGGAGGCGGGCCACGCCCGCAATGCGCTGCCCCAATCGGCCGTCGCCAACGTGAATTGCCGCGTACTGCCGGGCGTTTCGCGCGAGCGCGTCGTGGAGACGCTTACCCGCGTGGTGGCGGATCCGCTCGTGGGCATTACGCCCCTGGGTACGATGGAGGGCAGCCCGGCCTCGCCGCTGAACCCTACGGTGTTCGGCATGGTGGAGAAACTCGTCGGCGAGATGTACCCTGGCCTCGCCGTCGTTCCCGTGATGGATCCCTGGGCCTCCGACAGCGCCGAACTCCGCCGCGCCGGCATCCCCACTTACGGCGCCCCGGCCGTCTTCTTTAACATTGACCCGATTCGCGCCCACGGGCAGGACGAACGCATCGGCGTCGAGGCCTTCTACGAAGGCCTCGAATTCATGCATCGTCTGTTGCGCACGTTATAAGACAGCTCTATAAGACAGCCAACTGGCCGTCGGTCGGCTCCGCTCAACAGTACCAGGGCTCGTCGAGATAGGGGATGGAGGCGCGGGCCGGTAAGGCCGGCGTGGTGTACTCGCCTCCTCCGGCTAGTTGCCAGAGTGCGGCGAATCCCTCCTGGCGCGAACGCTTCTTTCCGGCCAGGCGAATCGCCGCCGCCGCGAGTTCGTCGATGGCGGGATCGGGGTGTTGCCAGCGATGCAGGAGCGCTTGCTGATCGTAGCCGGTAAGCAACTCCCGCACTTCGGACAATTCCAGCAGGCGTGATCCAGAGGGGATGAGGAGCCGCAAGGCTAGTTGCACGGGGGCGACGTTTTCGACTAAGTCGAGCCCAGCCAGCGTGCGGAGTAAGTCGAGGTAGCTGGCGCGCGTCGTCCAGGGCGTGAAGGCGATAAAGGTGGGGGCCAGGGTGAGTCCGGCGGCGCGGAGTAAGTCGACGGCGAGTTCGAAATCGGCGCGGGTGTGCCCTTTTTCGAGGCGCTGTAAGACCGCGTCGTCGAGCGACTCGACGGCGCTGGTGACCATCAGGCAGCCGGTGGCTTTCAATTCTGCGAGTAAGTCGCGATGGGCGAGTAAGTGCTCGACCTTGATGGTGACATCGTAAGTCAGAGCCGGAAACTCGGCGTGCAAGTACTGCACGATGCGCCGGGCGTGCGTGGGGCCGTTCCAGAAGTCAGGGTCGCCGAAGGTGATGTGGCGGGCGCCGGCCGCCACTTGTTGGCGGATATCCTGCAATACGACTTCGACCGGTACGACACGAAAGCGGCCCTCATAGACGGGCACCACGGGACAATGGCGGCAAAGATGTTTGCAGCCCCGGCTGGCTTCGGTGTAGCCGACCGTGCGCGACTCGCCGTTGACTTGTAACTTGGCGTAGCGATCGAGCACGGGCAGTAACTGGCGTTGTGGCGCGATAAACTCCAGGCGGTCCAGGTGTTTCTCGGCCACGACGTGGCCGTTTACCCAATCGACTAAGGCGGCTTCAAACTCGCCGCCGATGATGGCTTCGGCGCCCAAGGAGCGCAGATACTCGGCGTTGAGCGGGGCGTAGAGGCCATAGCAAGCGATGCGGGCTTGGCCGCGCAGTTGCTCGATCAACGGGGCCGCCAGGCGCGTGGCGGTGTGCATCGGCAGATGGAAGGCGACGCGGTCGAAGCGGGCGTTGGGCATCGGCTCGACGGCCAAGTCCGCGCAGACTACCGTGTGGCCCGCGCGTGCCAGCCAAGCCGCTGGCGACGCCAAGCCGAAGGGCTGATGGCCGAGGTCATAGGTGTTGACGAGAAGGACGCGCATCTTACACTACCGTCAGTTTCCAGCCGCCGCGCCGGAAAAGCACGTAGGCGACCAACGCCAGCAGTAACTCCGCCATGGGCACGGCCCAGAAGACTCCCGACGGACCGCCGCCCCACCAATTGGCCCAAGCATAAGCGAGCGGCAATTGAAACAGCCAGTAACAACCAAAGTTTACCAGCGTGGGAATCCGCGTGTCGCCCGCGCCGTTGAAGGCCTGGATCAACACCATGCCCCACGCGTAGAAGCCGTAACCATAGCTGAGAATGCGCAGGCACTCGACGGCGACACGTACCACGGCGTCTTCTTGCGTAAACAACCGCACTAACGGCTCGGCGAAGAAAATCAAGCCCAGGGACACCGTTACCAGAAAAGCCATATTGTAGAGGCCGCACGCGATGACGCTTTTCTCCGCGCGCTCCGGTTGCTTCGCGCCGAGATTCTGGCCCACCAGCGTCGCGGCGGCGTTCGAGAGTCCCCAAGCGGGCAGCAGGACGAAGACGATGATGCGAATGGCGATGGTGTAGCCCGCGGTGGCCGCGCCGCCAAAGACGGCGACGATGCGCATCAGTCCGAGCCAACTCGCGGTGGGCACCAGATACTGAAAGCCGGCCGGCGCGGCAATGCCGGCCAATTGGCGCATCAGCGGTCCGTCCCAATGGAAGTGTTCGCCGCGGAGCTTTAGCTCGCCGCGGCCTTCGTAGAGCCGCCAGAAGCCATACAGCGCGCCGATGGAACGGCCGGTGGTGGTGGCGATCGCCGCGCCGGTGACGCCCATGGCGGGGACGGGTCCCCAGCCGAAGATGAAGAGAGGATCGAGAATCATGTTGCAGGCATTGGCCAGCCACAGCGCGTGCATGGCGATGGTAGCGTTGCCCGCGCCCCGGAAGATCGCGTTGTTCAGGAATAGCAGCACCACGCCGGGCGTACCGGCCAGCATGATCTTGGTGAAGCTGCCGCCGTAAGCTGCCAGCGAGGCTGAGCCGGACATCCAGGCGAGTAACTCCCCGCCCCAGATGGCTCCGGGGACGGCGAAGCAAAGCGAGACGGCAATGCCGAGCAGGATCGACTGCGCACCCGCGTGGCTGGCGGCCGAGGGATTCTTCTCACCAATGCGGCGAGCCACGGTGGCCGTGGCGGCGGCACTGAGTCCCATGGCGGCGGCGAAGACGATGGAGAACATCGCTTCGGTAAGTCCCACAGTGGAGATCGCATTTTCGCCGAGGTGCGCCACCCAGAAAATGTCGACGACAACGAATAAACTCTCCATCGCCATTTCCAGCACCATCGGCAGGGAAAGCAGGAAAATGGCGCGAGTCAACGAGCCGGTGGTGTAGTCATGATGGCCACCGCGCAGGCTTTCCGCAATCGCGCGGAGTAACTTACTCACTCCGAGAATCTCTGCGCGATCGGGAAACGGCGGCCGATGCCGAAGGCCTTCGTGGTAACCTTCAAACCCGGCGCCGCCTGCTGCCGCTTATACTCATTGCGATCCACCTTATTGGCGATGTCGCGGACCAGGGCGAGCGGTAAGTTGAGCGCGGAGGCAATCGTGGCCGGGCTCTGGCTTTCTTCCACATAGCCCTTCAGAATCGCATCGAGCGTATCGTACTCGGGCAAGGAGTCCGAGTCTTTTTGGTCCGGGCGCAGCTCGGCGGAAGGGGGCTTGATAAAGACGTTTTCGGGAATCGCGCCCGGATGGCGTTGATTGGCGACGCGGGAGATCTGGTAGACGAGCGTTTTTGGTACGTCGCTGATGACGGCCAGTCCGCCGCACATATCGCCGTACAGGGTGCAGTAGCCGACGGCGAGTTCGCTCTTGTTGCCGGTGGTGAGTACCATGGCGCCGAACTTATTCGAGAGCGCCATGAGGGTCACTCCGCGCAAACGTGCCTGGAGGTTCTCCTCGGTCACGTCGCGCGCATAGCCCGCAAACAAGGGCTCCAAGACTTTCTCAAAAGTCGCACAGACTTCCGTGATGGGCGATACCTCATACCGTATGCCGAGGCGCTGGGCCATCTCACGGGCGTCGGTGAGCGAATGGTCAGACGAGTAGGGTCCCGGCATCGAAACGCCGATGACGTTCGCGGCGCCGACGGCATCGACGGCGATGGCCGCGGTGATCGACGAGTCAATCCCGCCGGAGAGGCCGATGAGCACTTTCTTGAAGCCGCACTTGCCGATGTAGTCGCGGGTGCCCAACACCAGGGCGTCGTAAACCGCTTCGGTTTCGTTGGCGAGATTGGCTCGATGATCGCCGGGCAGCACCAGGTCTTCCGCGAACGAGACGGCGGCCGCAATTTCGCGGCCGTCGGCCTCCAGCGCGAAGCTGGAGCCATCGAAGACTAACTGATCGTTCCCGCCGGATTGATTCACGTAGTAAACCGGCATGCGGTGATGCGCGGCCAAGGCGGCGAACATTTCGCGGCGTTGCGCCCGCTTGCCGTAGTGATACGGAGAGCCATTGATGGAGATGAGTAACTCGGCGCCGGCGGCGGCTAACTCAGCTACGGGATCGCGCGTGTAGAGCGGACGGTCCCAATATTGTTTGTCGTTCCAGGCATCTTCGCAGATGGTTAACGCGATTTTGCGTCCGCGGTATTCCCAGATGGTTTGTTTGTCGCCGGGGACGAAGTAACGGCTTTCGTCGAAAACGTCGTAAGTGGGCAGCAGCATTTTCCGCTGCTCGAAAACGATCTCTCCGGCGGACAACACCTGCGCGGCGTTGGCGAGTTGCTTACCGAGGGCGCGGGGATTGCGGGCGACCGTACCGACGATGATGGCCAGCGGCAGGTCCCGCGTGATCTCGGCCAAGCGGGCCACTTCGCGCGCGCAGCCATCCACGAAGCTGGCTTTTTCGAGTAAGTCGCGCGGGGGGTAACCGCAGATGGCTAACTCGGGAAAAGCCACGATATCGGCGCCGCGCGCGGCCGCGTCGCGGGCCATCGCGGCCATGCGGTCCGCGTTGGCCGCGAGGGCGCCCACCGTGGGATTGAATTGGGCTAGGGCAACAATCATGCGCTGACCGGCTCAGGCTTGGGCGGCGGGGCGGGCGGCACGAACGGCTTCAGCGCGAAGCCGCGCTGCGCGAGCAAGCTCTCCATCTGCGGAATCGAAAGCCGCGCCGCGTCCCAGCCTACGGTGATGGCGTCCAGTTGTGGAGCGACGCGCAGTTTCTGAATGCCGTGGATGCCCAGCAGCGAGTTCACCTGCTCCAAGAGGGCTTCGTCGAGCGGCCGCGCCAGCTCATAAGTGCGTTCGCATTTCGTCATATGTCTCTAGGATAACTTGCTTCCGAGTTTCCAGAGGATTTGCCGGAGCATGCCTTGCACGGCTTGCGCATCCTTGGGCGATAGATGCAGCCGCCGCAGTTGGCGGCGCAGCTTGTGCAGCGTGGTGGGCACTTGCGCGTACTCCACTTGGGTGAGCACTTGCTGGAGCCCGTCGGCGAGGCGGTCGAGTTGCCCAGATGGGGCTTGCCGCCGCACCGCTGGCGGGTAAGTGCCTGGTTCGCGGATTAGCTCATAGAGGCAGACGGCGACCGCTTGGCCGAGATTCATTGAGCCATGTTCAGGCCGCGTGGGAATGCGTACCAGCCGGTGGCAGAAGCTGAGGTCGTCGTTCGAGAGGCCGTATTTTTCGGAGCCAAAGAGCAAGGCCACGTTGCCGGGAGTGCCCCGCACCAGCGGCGCGGCGTCTTCTAAGCGATCCAGCGGCAGACGCGACTCCCGCAAGTCCATGGACGCCGTGCCGACGGCCAACTCACAATCGGCGATGGCTTCGCGCACCGTGGCGTACTCGCGGGCCGAGACCAGAATCGCGCCGGCGCCGGGGGCGCTGCGAGCCTCGTCCATCGCGACGCGGTAAGGGTCCACCAAGCGTAGGCTTTCGAAGCCGAAGTTACTAATGGCCCGTGCCACCGCGCCGATATTCAGCGGGTTGCGCGGCGTCACTAATACGACATGGACCTTACTTAACGTGAGCGTCTTCCAAGTAGGTGTAGCCTTGCAGGCCATCTTCGTAAAAGCGCAGCAACCGGCCGCTCTCTTCGTAACCGATGCGGCCCTCGCGCAACGCGACCTCCACATCGCGCCGGAACTGCTCCAGCAACGCCTTGGAGGAGAACTGCACGTAGTCCAGCACCTCGCGCACGGTATCGCCGGGCACGTAGTGCTCGAGCTCGTAGGAGCCGGTGTCGCTCAACTTAATGTGGACGGCATTCGTGTCGCCGAATAAGTTGTGTAAGTCGCCCAGAATTTCCTGATAGGCGCCCACGAGGAAAGCTCCCAGGTAATACTCGTCTTCGCCGAAGGGATGCAGCGGCAATGTTTTCTTCACGTCGCGCCGGTCAATAAACTGATCGATCTTGCCATCCGAATCGCAGGAGACGTCGCCAAGGACGCCCTTGCGGCCGGGGCGCTCATTCAAACGGTGAATCGGCATCACTGGGAAAAGCTGCTTGATCGCCCAGCTATCGGGCATCGATTGAAAGAGGCTGAAGTTACAGAAGTAAGTGTCCGCCAGCAAGCTATCCAGGCCTTCGAGTTCCTCGGGAAAAACGTCCATGGTCCTAGCCATGTTGAGCACGCGGCGGCAAATGGTCCAATAATAGTTCTCCGCCATGCTGCGCTGTTCGAGCGACATATAGCCCAGCGAGAAGAGGTTCAGCGCCGAATCGAGGGCCTGCTGCGCGTCGTGGAAGCTTTCGAGCAGGTTCTTCATCGTCAAACTACGATGGGTCTCCTGTAGGTCAATCAGCGGCTGCTCGGCCTCGGAAGAGACCTCCTTCAGCTCTTCGTCACCGAAGCCCGACACGCCCACGACGTTGAAGACCAGGACGCTGTGATAGGCCGCGATGGCGCGGCCGCTCTCCGTGACAATCGTGGGATGCGCGACGGACTCTTCATCGCACACATGCTGAATGTGGTGGACCACGTCGTTGGCGTACTCCTGCAAGGAGTAATTCACGCTCGACTCGAAGTCCGTCTGGGAGCCGTCGTAATCGATCCCCAAGCCGCCGCCCACGTCGAGTAACTTCAAGCCCGCGCCCTGCTTCTTCAGGTCCGCATAAATCCGCGCCAGTTCCGTCACCGCGCCCTTGATCTGCCGGATATTCGTAATCTGGCTGCCGAGGTGAAAATGGAGTAACTCGAGGCAATCTTCCATGCCGCGCGCCTTCAGTTCCGCGAGTACCTTCAGCGCTTCACTTACTGTAAGCCCGAATTTGGAGCGGTAACCGCCGGAGCTCTTCCAACGGCCGGAGCCGCGCGCCGCCAGCTTGACGCGCAAGCCGATCGTCGGACGCACGCCCACCTTCTCGGAGTACTTGAGAATTAAGTCGAGCTCCGTATATTTTTCGATGATCGGCGTGATGTTGCGGCCGATTTTCTTGGCGAGCATCACCATCTCGATGTACTCGTCATCCTTGAAGCCGTTGCAAACGATCGGCGTGGAGCCGTCAGTGATGCCGAGCACGGCCATCAACTCTGGCTTCGATCCCGCTTCCAGGCCGAAGCCGTATTGCTTGCCGTAGGCGAGCACCTCTTCCACCACGTGGCGCTGTTGATTCACCTTGATCGGGTAGACGCAGCAGTACTTGCCCTGGTAGCCGTTCTCTTTAATCGCCACCTGAAACGCATCGTTGATTTCGCTCAACTGATGGCGCAGCACCTCGCCGAAGCGGATGAGAATCGGCGTCTGAATGCCGCGCAGGCGCAGGGTGTCGATCAGATTTTTGAGGTCAATCTGCCGCCCGGGCTCTTTCGACGGATGGACCCAGAGGTGGCCGTTCTGGCCCACCGAGAAGTAACCCTTGCCCCAACGGCTGACGTCGTACAGTTCGTTCGCATCCACCGCTGACCAGCGCTCGTTCGGCTCAAACGTGGCCGGTGCTTCGTTCATTTTCAGGCTCAATGTTTTTCTCGTCCTCGCAAACTGGATGGGCGCGCGCGGCCCGGGTCCCCTTCAGTTTAACGAATTGGGGGGATCGCCCAAGCAGCATTTTGGTTACAGGGTTTGCTAGGGTGACACTGGGAGGCGTTTTGCGCGAAGCTATACTCGGCCGTTTGAAGGAAATCGTGGAACAGGCCGCCACCAGCCTGGGCCTGGAGGTGATGCAGGTGGAGATGGTGGGCGGCGGCAAGCACCGGCTGCTGCGCATCACCCTCGATAAAGACGTGGAGGGCGGCGTGTCGCTGGACGAATGCGAGAAGGTGTCGCATCAGGTGTCCGCCGTGCTGGACGCCGAGGATCTGATTCCCGGCGAAGACGGCTACCAGTTGGAAGTGGGCTCGCCAGGCATTGAGCGCGCGCTGGTGACGGCGCGCGACTATACGCGCTTCACCGGGCAACTCGCCAAGCTCGTGCTACGGGAGCCGATTGGCAAACAGAAGACGCTGGTGGGCCGGCTGGCCGGCTTTGCGGACGGCGTCGTGCAGTTGACCATGGAGCGGGAGACGTTGGGCGTGCCGCTGGACCAGATCAGCAAGGCGAACCTGAAGTTCGAGTGGCCGAAGGGGTAAGCCGGTGCAAGTACTGACGGCCGCGGAGATGCGCTTGGTGGACGAGCGCACGGGCATTCCAGGCGACATCCTGATGGAGAACGCCGCTCATCGCGTGGTGGAGTGCATGCGGCAACGCTTTGGGCGACTGTCCGCGCATCGGGTGCGCGTCTACGTGGGCAAGGGCAACAACGGCGGCGACGGACTGGCGATCGCGCGGCTGTTGGCCGTGGTGGACCAGGCTCAGGTGGACGTTGTCCTGGCGGCTGAACCCTTGGAGCAACAATGGCGCATGTTGGCGGCGACGGGCGCTCAGCTTGGCTTTACCGGGCAGCCAACGTTGGTGGTGGACGCCCTGCTGGGCACGGGAATCACCGGAGCCGCGCGCGGCCGCGTGGCCGAATTGATTGCCGAAATCAATTCGCTCGCCGTCCCGGTGGTGGCCGTCGATCTGCCTTCCGGCATGAATAGCGACGCGCCGGATCAGGTGGGGGCCATCGTGCGGGCGGACTTGACGGTGACCTTCACCGCGCCCAAGCCCGCGCACGTGCTGCCGCCAAATTGTGACCGGCTGGGCGAGTCTCACGTTTGTCAGATCGGGTCACCGGCAAGTCTGTTGGCGAGTTCGCTGCATTTGAGTGGCCCCCCCGTGCTGCCGCGCCGTCCTCGTGACGCGCATAAAGGCAATTTCGGGCACGTGCTGGTGGTGGGCGGGGCGAAGGGCAAGACGGGCGCGGCCGAGATGGCTGGGATGGCCGCGTTGCGGGGCGGCGCCGGTTGGGTGTCGGTGCATAGCGAAGCGGCGAGTCTGCCGCCCGAGTTGATGACCGCCGCTGATCTTGCGGACCTGTCGAAGTACACCGTGCTTGCCGTCGGGCCGGGGCTGGGCATGGACCGGCGCGCGCTCGAGTGGTACGCGAGTGCACCGCAGCCGATGGTGATGGATGCAGATGCGCTGAACTTGTTGGCGACGGTGGCGATACCGCTTGCCCCGGCGTTGCGCGTCCTCACGCCGCATCCTGGCGAGATGCGCCGTTTGCAGCCGGACTCCACGGGCGACCGGGTTGTGAATGCACGTAGCTTTGCTGTCTTGCATCAAGTGGTGCTCGTATTGAAGGGTCAGCGGACTCTGATCGCCTTTCCGGATGGCCACGTCTACGTCAATCCGACGGGGACGCCCGCCATGGCCAAGGCGGGCTCCGGCGACATTCTCACTGGGCTGATTGCGAGCCTGCTGGCGCAGCATCCGGCTCAGGCGAAGGAGGCCATCCTGGCCGCCGTCTGGCTGCATGGCAAGGCGGGCGGGTGCGCGGAGAGGCACTTGACCGAGCATTGCGTTATCGCGACAGACTTGCTCACTTACTTGCCCGAGGCTTATCGTGACCTACTCGACGCATAGCGAAGACGAGACCATCGCCCTCGGCCGGAAACTGGCCGCCGCGTGGCCGGCGCAGGCGTTGGTCCTGCTGATCGGCGATTTGGGCGCCGGTAAAACCACGTTGACGAAGGGCATCGTCGAGGGGCGCGGCTTGGCGGACTCCGTCACCAGCCCCACGTTCACCTTGATTCACGAATACGGCGTGCCCGCGCGGGTCTTCCACATTGACCTGTACCGGTTGGACGAGTCGCGGGAGGTGGAGGCCTTGGGCCTCGACGAGTTGCTGGACCGGCCGGCGCTCACGCTCATCGAATGGGGCGAACGCTTCCCGGAGTTGTGGCCGCGCGAGCGCATTGAGGTGCGCCTGCGGCGGCGGCCGGATGAGAGCCGGGAAATTGAAGTGATATTATGTCCGCACGATGAAACGACGTAATTTTCTCGAAGCCTCCACAGCAGCGGCCGCCTTGGCGTCGCCCGCGGCGGCCGCAGCCACCGCTAAGTCCTTCCACCCTTCGCTTTCCGGCAAGCCCGGCGTGATGAAGCTCGGCACGCAGAACGCCGACGACGAGGTGAGCCTGGGCCTGTTCGCCGCCTTCGGACTCACCAGCATCTGCAGCACGCTGCCCTCGCGCAAGTACGACGAGAAATGGAGCGTCGACAACCTGAAAGCGTTGAAGGAGCGCGTCGAGAAGCACAAGATCAATCTGGATATGGTGCCTTTGCCGCTCAGTTCGGCTTACATCACGAAGCACGAATATCCGGACATCATGAAGGGCAACAGTCCGCAGCGGGATCGCGATATTGAAGATGTCTGTAACATCATCCGGAATATTTCCCGCGCGGGAATTCCGTCGGCGAAATACAACATGAGTATCTTGGGCGTAGTCCGCACGGAGCCCACCATCGGCCGCGGCGGCGCGACTTTGAGTACGTTTAACTATGCGAAGGGTAAGCAGGATCCGCCGCTGACGGAAGCTGGCCCGGTGCCGGCCGACGTTTACTGGGAGCGCATCACTTACTTCCTGGAACGCGTGGTGCCCGTCGCCGCCGAATACAAGGTGAAGATCGCTTGTCATCCGCACGATCCTGGAATGCCCAAGGGCAAGGGCTGGCGCGGCGTGGAAACGGTGCTGGGTAGCTTCGAAGGACTAAAGCGCTTCGTGAGCATCAAGGAGAATCCCTACCACGGCTTGAATTTCTGCCAGGGTACGATCAGCGAGGACCTGGAGAATCCGAATAAGGAGATCCACGAGATCATTCGTTACTTCGGCACGCGCAAGAAGATCTTCAATGTGCATTTCCGGAATATCAAGGGCAAGTTTCTCAACTTCCAGGAGGTGCTGCCCGACGATGGCGATGTGAATTTCCTGGAGTGCATCAAGACGTACAAGGAAGTGGGCTTCGACGGCATGGTGATGCCGGACCACGTCCCCCATATCCCCGGCGACCCGCGCAGCCAGCAAGCCTTCGCCTTCTCCTTCGGCTATATCCGCGCCTGCATCCAGATGGTGGAGGGTTGGAATAGCGAGTCGCTGGCGAGGAACGCGTAAATCAGGGTGACGGACTAGGGGGTCCATCTTGCGGGTTGCGGGCTGAAGCCCGTAACCACTGGCGGCGTCTGGCGAATAGCTTGACTATAGTCACATTTAGTGACTATAGTCAAGCTATGGAGCAGATCAACGTGTCCGAGTTCAAGGCGGTATGCCTGCGATTGCTGGAGGAAGTGCGCCAAACCGGTGAGCCGATTGAGGTTCTCAAGAACGGTGAGCCTTTGGTGGTGGTCCACCCGGCACGTCCGCGTAGCCGTAAAGGCGCCTTTGGCGTGATGAAGTCTACTCTGCTCAAGCCGGCGGGGGACATCGTTCAGCCGCTGGAAGATGTGGAGTGGGAGGCCATGCGCGATTCGTAAATGAGGCTGCTGCTCGATACCCACATCTGGATCTGGTTTCTTCTCGGGGATCCACGTTTGAGCCGGACTCATCGAACCCTGATGGAGGACGAGGGCAACGAGCTCCTGCTCAGTGCTATCAGCGTTTGGGAGGCCCACATGCTGATCGAGAAGGAGCGGCTCCCGGTGACCGCTGTTCCCTCCGTCTGGGTCAGCCAGGCCCTTCGTTCCGTTCAAGTGCGGGAAGCGGGCATTACTTTTGCGATCGCCGTTCGTTCGCGGACGGTCGCTTTGCCGCACCCGGATCCGGCCGACCGATTCATCGCCGCGACGGCCATTGAAATGAAGATCCCCCTGCTTACGGTTGATGAGCGCTTGCTCGCTTATCCAGAACTGCGTTGTCTCTAGTATCCCGATGGAGGGCGGTATACTGTCCGGATGCTGAAGCTACTCTTCTTTGCCGCCGGCCTGCTGGCCGCGCAAGACACTAAGGTCACGCCGCTGATTAGCAAGCCGCTCGACGGCATTCCGGGCAAGGAGGGGGCGCTGCTGCGGGTGGAGTACGCGCCGGGCGCTACCGGGTCAGTCCATCGGCACAACGCGCATGTCTTCGTTTACGTGGTGGAGGGTTCCATCGTGATGCAGGTGAAGGGCGGCAAGGAAGTCACCCTGGGGCCGGGGCAGACGTTCACGGAGAACCCGCAAGACATCCACGTCGTTGGCCGCAATGCCAGCAAGACGAAGCCGGCGGTATTCCTCGCGTTCTTCGTCAAGGACCAAGGCGCGCCGGCCGTCGTGCCGGTTCCGTAGTGTTTAGCGCGCTGGCCAAGCGGCGTATTTCTCCGGGATCGCTTGGCAGCTTCCTCAGCGGCGCAGGCACAAAGTAGATCCCCTACTTGGCCCAGGACTCATAGAGTTTGCTGATGCCGGCCGCTTCGGTGCCGTCGGGGTGGATGAGGACGCGGTAGCGGAAGTGTAGCTTTTCGCCCGTCTTCAGCTCGAGGTCTCCGTTCTTGGTTTTGTCGCGGGTGAAGTCGCGGACGCCGAAGATGTTGGCGGCGAAGAGGCCGTAGGCGCGGGAGTGCCAGTAGGTGGGGTGGCGGGGATTCTTCGGATGGTCGAAGATGGCGATGCCGAGAGACTCGCCTTCGATCGTGCCCGTGTAGTCCACCCAGGGCGACGCCGTGCCCCAGACGGCCTTCTCCTTCATGGCGCCGGAAGCGGAGCGCATGGTGCCGGTTTGCGTCTCTTCGAGCGCCTTGGCCAGGCGAATGGCGAAGACGCCTTCCTTGGTGTCGCCGAATTTGACGGTGTCGAGCGCGGTGAGTTGGATGTCGAGGTCGATCACGCGGGACTTGCCCATGGGCTCGATGCGGATGGTCTTCTGCTCGGCGAGAAGCGACTTGCCGGTACCGTCCTTCCAGGTGAAGTTGGCTTTGATCTCGCCGGCCTTCTTGCCGCCTTTGGCGGACACCAGCTTGTCAAGGGCGATCACGCCGGAGCCCTTCCCGACGCCCTTCTGCGACTTCTCATTAGCCCAAAAATCCCAGCCGTTCACATCGCCATGCGAGAACCAGAGGCCACGATGATGGGGATGATCCTTCGATTCACCATCGACGTTGTCCATCGGAAAGCGGCGGGAAACGAGCTTGCCGGAGGCGGCGCGCAGCGGATGCAGATACGGCTTCGTGGTATCCGGGCCGAAGTAAAGGGTCGTATAGGGTTGGCCGTCGATGGTGACGTCCACCTGATTCTTCTGGGCCACGACGCCCACTTGGGCGTGAGCAACGGCGAGGCAAAATAAGAGCGGCAGAAAACGCATGCCGGTAGTATGACAAAAGCCAGCCTAGAATTGTACATGCGCCGTCGAACTCTTCTCGCACTCGCCGCCTCGCCCTTGCTGGGCCAAAGCCGCCCGATCCGCCTGGCCGTCTCTACGTATTCTTATTGGCACTTCAAGTCGAAGCGCGTCCCCGTCGAACAGGTGATCGACGACGCGGCGCGGATTGGCTTTGAGGGAGTCGAGATTTTGCATCGCGGCATGGAGGCCGAGACGCCCGCTTATCTGAAGAAGTTGAAGCGGCATGCCTTTCGCGCTGGCGTCGCGCTGCCGTTGTTCTCCATCCATCAGGACTTCGTCTCTCCGTTCATTGATCTGCGCCAGGAGGCGATCCGCCATACGGAGCATTGTCTGCGCCTGGCCGCGCAGTTGGGCATCCCGTGCGTCCGGCTGAACTCCGGACGTTGGAAGACGATTCCCAACTTCAACGACCTGATGAAGGCCGGCGGTTTGGAGCCGCCGGTGGCGGGCTTCGTCAACGACGATGCCATTCAGTGGTGCGTCGAAGGCATCAACGCCTGCCTCGCGACGGCGGAGAAAGAAGGCGTCTTGCTAGCGCTCGAAAATCACTGGGGACTCACCACGCAGCCCGATGATCTGCTGCGGATCTTTCGCCAGGTGAACAGCCCGTGGTTGGGGCTTAACGTGGATACGGGGAACTTCCCGCAGGCCGTCTCGCCTTACGATGGCATCGCGAAACTCGCGCCGCACGCGATCATGGTGCAGGCGAAGACCTACCAGGGCGGCGGCGAGTATTACACCTTGGACCTCGACTACAAACGCATCGCCGGCATCCTGCGTGGCGCGGGCTATGGCGGTTGGGTTTCGCTCGAGATGGAGGGCAAGGAGGATCCGTCCACGGCGGTGCCGGTGAGCTATAAGATTCTGCGGGAGGCGTTTCGCGGTTAGGACTATAATCGTCGCATGCGATTTGCTGTCCTTGCCTTGTTTGCCTCCACCTTAGCGGCCCAAAATGCCACTCGACCGGGGCGTTTTTACGTCGAGCATCCGACTTTGTTGAACCTTGGCTTCGAGTGGAGCATTGAGGGCGATGAGAATCGCAATGCCACGGTGGAAGTGCGCTACCGTGCCGTGGGGACGTCCGCTTGGCGGCCCGCGATGCCCTTGCTGCGCATCGGCGGGGAGCACGTTTACCGCACGCGTGAGAACATGACTTACACCGTGCCGCACGGCTTCGCGGGTAGCATTCTGAACTTGGAGCCGGGCACGAAGTATGAGTGCGAGTTTACGATGACCGATCCGGATGGCGTCACAGGGACGGCGCAGCAAAAGGTGACCGTCGCCACGCGGACCGCGCCGCAGCCCTACGCCGGCGGCCGCGTGTTGCATGTCTATCCGGCGGACCATGAGGGGCCGAAGCAAGAGCCTAGCTTTATCGGTTTGAAAGCCGCTTACTATGGCGAAGGCCGCGGCGACTGGACCGCCGTCCGCATGAACAAGGCGCAGCCGGGCGATACGCTGCTGATTCACGCCGGCCTTTACCGTCCCGAGCGCTTGAACTACGTGGACCCGCTCAGCGCGCCCTTCAGCGGCACCTGGAGCCTGTCCTTGAAGGGCACGGCGGAAAAGCCGATTACCATCAAAGGCGCCGGTGACGGCGAGGCGATTTTTGACGGCGCGGGCAATGCGCGTCTGTTTGAGGTGATGGCCTCCGAGCACCATATCTTTGAGGGACTTACTTTCCGGAACACCGAGGTGGTTTTCTTCGCCGGCGAGAAAGAGGTGCTAGGCGCCGTGGCGCTGACGGTGCGGAACTGCCGCTTCGAGGATATCGGCGCGGGCGTATGGACGGAAAACGCGGGGTCGCGTGACTTTCTGATTACCGACAATTTATTCCTTGGCCGGGAGGATCAGATGCGTTTGATTGGCTGGAATCAGGCGGGACAGCGCGCGGCGGGTATTTATCCCTCGCACCAACTACGCAGCTTTTTCGCGGTGAAGGTCTACGGGCCGGGGCATGTTGTCGCGCACAACGCGGTCGCCTATTTCCATGACGGGATTTGTATTTCGACTTACGGCCCACCGGATCCGGATCCGGAGCGCCGTGCTTCTTCGATTGACATTTACCGCAACGACATACACCTCTCGAACGACGACTTTATTGAGACCGACGGCGGGGCGCACAATGTCCGGGTCTTTGAGAATCGCGGGGTGAACGCCGCCCACAATGGCTATAGTTCGCAGCCAGTTTTTGGCGGGCCGATCTATTTCTTCCGCAATCTGCTTTATCATGTCCCCGCGGGGGGCGCGTTTAAGTTTAGCGCCTCTCCGGCGGGCATGCTGGTTTATCACAATACGCTGATCGGCGAACAGACGGCGCGTGAGCCCTACTCGAACGTGCATTTCCGCAATAACTTATTCCTCGGTCGCGACGTGCCGAAGCGGGGCGTGATGACCTGGGCGAATGCGACCGGTAACTACAGCAGCGACTACAACGGTTACCGGCCAAATCGCGACGTGGCGGCGCAGTATGCCTGGCTGGTGCCGGGCAAGACGGAGTGGAAGGACTTCTCGACGCTAGCCGAGTTCCGCGCCGGGACGGGGCAGGAGATGCACGGGGTCGAGATCGACTATGACGTCTTCGAGAAACTGGCGCCGCCGGATCCGGCGCGGCGCTATCAGGTGCATCACGCGATGGATTTGAACTTCCGTTTGAAGCCGAACTCGAAGGCGGTAGATGCGGGCGTGTTACTCCCCACGATCAACGATACCTTCACTGGTAAGGGGCCGGACTTAGGGGCGCTCGAAGTGAATCAGCCGGAGCCGCATTATGGCCCGCGTTGGATTACCTGGAAGCCTTTTTACCGTTAGAAATCACATGACTTACTTGATTCTGCCGTTACTCCTGTTGGCCCAGACGGAGAGAGAAGTTACAGAAGATCTTCGCCGAGGAGCAAGGCGAGTTACTTGGCGGATGGACGAACCCGGCCACGCCTTGGCCTATAAGATGGGCGAACTGAAAATCAAAGAGATGCGGCGGCTAGCCGAGCGGGAACTCGGTGAGCGCTTTGACCTTCGCGCCTCTCATCATGCGGTGCTGGCGCATGGTTCGATTCCCCTGGCCGTTTTGGAAGCGGAGATCCGGCGCTGGATTCAGGGGCAGAAGTAGGCCACGTTATTGAGGTTTGACGGCTTCGAAGATCATGGTTTCGTAGACGTTGGCCTTGGCGGCTTTCCAACTGGCGCGGACTTCGAGGCCGCGTAGGGCGGGGTCGTCACTTTGGCTGACCGGGTATTCCTTTACTTCGCGGAAGCCCACGTTCTCGAGCACCGCGCGCAGCATCTTCGGCGTGTAGACGAATTGGTGTCCCCACTCGCGTAGTTGCATGTTGAGGATGAAGCACTCGTTGTCGGGCAACTCCGGCCATTCGTGCCATTGCAGCTTTTCCTTGATGTACTCCTTCATTTCGGGCGTCTGGTCCTCACGGAAGAGGGCCAGGAACTTATTGAGGTTGGGGGTGGCGAGACGAATGCGGCCTCCCGGCTCGAGGATCCGGTAGCTCTCCTTCAGCATGAAGATGCCTTGGGGAAAGGGCAGATGTTCGAAGACGTGTTCGCCGTAAATGTAACGGAAGGAGCGGTCCGGCAGGGGGAATTTCTCGGTGGCGTCGAGGTAGGCTTGCTTGCTGGCCTCCTCCGTGCGCATGTCGATATCGGTGTTCAGCCAACCGTCCATGTTGTGCTTTCCCGCGCCGATTTGAAGCTTCTTGACCTGGGTGGTGCGCAGGTATTCCGCAATCAATTGGCTGGAGCCCAGGAGACGCTGGTGCTCGGCACGCGCGAACAGGAGCGTGTCGGGGCGGATGAGAAAGAACGCCGCCGCTGCAGCGAGCGTGATGGCGGCCTTCGCGAAGAACTGCTTGGGAAGCATATTGGATGTCTATCGGCCGGGATGGGCCCCGGCCTTAGCGCCAGGCGGTTCCTGCGCCAGGCGGTCTGGGTTCCATGTACGAAACGGACCGGCGAGTAATTGATTCTAAAGCATTTTCTGGGATGGCCGGGCCCGGCTTCGGACGCCTCTCTGACGACGACCGGTTGGCGGGGCGTGCAGAATGACTCTTGACTTCAGTGTGTCACGCGTCGCGGGGAGGACGGGTGCGGTGGGGGGAGGCAGTCGAGGGTAAGTGATTGGTTTAGAGTGTCTTGCGATTTCTCAAAATCGCTGTGAACTCGGCACCGCCGGGGGCGGCAGCGGAGGATGAAACTAGGCTAGATCACTGGCGTAAAGTGGCCGCCGCTGAAAACGAGCCACAGACCTCTCCAGAAACCATCCCGTAAACCATTGATTCTTAATGACCCCCTCACTCCGTTCGGGGCTGGGAAGTAAGGCGTGATTGGCGGCAAGCCGCCGTGACCAAGCGCCGTCTCCCAGCCGCGCACGAAGGACGCGGCTCGTTTAAGGAATTTTTCCACCTATAAGAATCAGTGGTTTACGGGGTGGTTTCTGGAGAGAGTAAAGGCGGGGACGGACCTGGGGGGCCGTCCCACAATTTAGGGCGACGGGTTTCTAGAACATCAGGCGGAGGCCGAACTGGATCTGGCGGCTGCCACCGTCGGCGGAGTTGCCGATGCCTGCGTTGGTGATTTGGCCGAAGGTGGCGTTGCCGAAGCCGCCGTCGGGATTCGGATACTGGGGCGTATTCGAGAAGTTGAAGCTCTCGGCGCGGAACTCGAGCTTGAAGCGCTCCTTGATCTGGAAGCGGCGGAAGAGCGAGAGGTCCACGTTGCCGAAGCCGGGGCCGTAGAAGGCGTTGCGGCCGACGTTGCCGAAGGCGTTGGGCGCCGGGGCAGCGAAGACGGAAGGATCGAACCAGGTGGGCTGGTTCCGGCCAGTGGCGCGGAAGTTGATGGCGCCGGGGGTGGGCAAGCCGCCGGGTCCGATGTAGTTGGGGTTGTTGTTATTGCCGGGAGCGTTGAGGGTGGCGCCGGGGGCAGAAATGTTCATCGCCTGGCCACTCATCAAGGTCAGCAAGCTGGTGATCTGCCAGCCGCCGAGGATCTGGCTGGCCATGCCGGAGGTGGCGAAGGGTTTCCCCTTGCCGAAGGGCAGTTCCCAGATGTAGCTCTGGTTGAACATGTGGCGGCGGTCAAAGTCGGCGACGGCGCGCGAGCGCTCCGGATTGATGTAGTAAGCGAAACCGCCGTTGTCGTTCGAGATGTCGATGGCCTTGGACCAGGTGTAAGCGGTGGTCATCGAGAAGCCGCCGGAGAAGCGGCGGTCGAACTTGACCTGCATCGAGTTGTAGCGGTTCGAGGTGCCGACGAAGCTCAGGTTGGTGTCCGTGTCGCGGTTGAACTTCGACCACAACGGACGGCCGGCGCGGCCAGCGCCGAGGACCAGACCTGGGTTGGCGTTAAAGACCGTGGGAATGCGGGTGCCTTTATTGCCGACGAAGGCCACGTCCAAGGTGAACTTCGCGGGGAGCGCACGCTGGATGGCCAGGTTGTAGCTCTGGATGTAGCCCTCGCGGTAGTTGAGCGGAATCACATCGTAATTCTGATTGGGCGCGTTGCGGATGATGCCGTCCGCGGGAACGTTGAAAGGAAGGGGCGCGGGGAGTCCGTCGGCCATGCGGCCGGCGGCGACGAATGAATTCGCCGAGTTAAACGCGTTGTTCTGCCGGACGGGGAAATTGTAAGCGTAGGAGTTATTCGCGAAGGGAATGAAGCTCAAGCCGTAACCCGAGCGAATGACCGTCTTTTCGTTCAAACGGTAACTGATGCCGAAACGCGGAGCGAAGTTGGTGAGGTAATTCTTACGGCCGAGGTTGCGGGGATTATTACCGACACCGGCAACGATGAGGGAGTTCGTATCGAGGTCATAGTTGGAGAAGCCGCCTTTCAAGCGCGGCGTGGCCGGCGGATAGAGTTCGTGACGAACGCCCATGTCGATGGTGAGTTTCTTCGAGACCTGCCATTTATCCTGCACATAGGTAAAGAGCGGGCGCTGGACATATTCGGGAAAGGCCGAAAGCAGGTCGCGGCCATAGTCGTTGGGTTGGTCGAGCAGGAAGGCGGCGTAGGCGTTGGCGAAGCCCTGGTTCGGGTCGCCGTTGCGGCCGGTCTGGCCGGAGCGGAAGCGATACTGGCCGCGCAGCGAATAGACTTGCGTTTGCAGAAGTCCGTCACGGTTGAAGCGGTAGTCGGCGCCGAACTTGATGGTGTGCTTGCCCTGATTCTTCGTCCAGTTGTTGATGAAGTTCCAGTTGGTTTCGAAGCGGATCCAAGGCAAGGAAAGCGAATAGCCGACGGCGGGACTCGAATAGCCTTGGATGTCGATATTGGTGAGGCCAGAGGTGAGATCAGAGATGTTCACGCCACGAATGCCGACGGCGTCGGAGGCGGCGGTGCCGTAGTCCGTGGCGTAGGCGTCGTTGCGGTAGCGCATCAGACCGACGCGAAATTCGGTAATCAACGTCGGCGACAGGACGCGGGTGGCGTTGAGTCCGGCGGTGTGAGTCTTGGTGATGCCGGTGCCGCCAAAGCCGCCGTTGGCCGGGCCGCCCGGGGCGCCGTACAACGGCGGATCGGTGAGGCGAGGGCGCTGGAAGGAGTAACGCACGCTGACGCGGGTATTCTCGTTGAAGTTGTGGTCGACCTTAGCATCGAAGCCGTTGGTGTCCTTGGCGCGGACGGTGGAGCCTTCGAAGTTGACGCCGGTGACGTTGGCCGAGGTGGGCGCGGGAATGAGGGCGTTGAGGCGGGCGGCGATGGAAGAGATCTGCGCGGTAGGAATGATGTTGCCCGCGAACGGCAGGCGGTTCGTGCCATCGGGGTTGCCGGTGCGCGGATCGTAAATCGTAGTGGGCGATTGTGAGAGGTCGCCGGCGCGGAAAGCGGTGGTGGGAATGTTGACGCGATGGCCTTTGCCCAGACGGTCCCGGATACCGAGGTAGTCGCCGAAGAAGAACGTTTTGTTCTTGACGATGGCGCCGCCGAAAGTGCCGCCGAAGTAGTTGTAAGTGATGGGCGGCTTGACGAGTAAGTCCGTGCGGCGAGCGGCCAGACGGCTGACGCGATTGAATTCGTAGAGGCTGCCATGGAAATCATTAGTGCCGGACTTGATGGTGACATTCATCACGGCGCCGCCCGCGCGGCCCATTTCGGCGTCGTAATTCGAGGTGGTGATGTCGACCGTCTGAATGGCTTCGGCGGGCGGAATGTAAGCGGTTAACAAACCGGTGCGATGGTTATTGTCGACGCCTTCGAACTGAATGTTATTGGCCAGGCGGGACTGTCCGTTGACGCGGGACTGCATGGAGTCATTCGAGTTGAAGAATTCGGAGTGATTGCGCTGCGCGCGCGCCGCTCCGGGCACCAGATTGACGAGGCCCTGAAAATTGCGGTTCTGGGTTAAGGGCAATTCGGATACCTGGCGTTGATCCATGGAACGGCCGGTGTCGGTGCGGTCCGTCTGGAGAATGGGAAGCTCGGCGGTGACCTCGATCTGCTCGGAGATCTGTCCGGGTTGGAGTTGGAAGTCCACGCGGTTGGTGGAGTTAATGGTGACCTCCACCTTTTCCCGCACTGACTTGCGGAAGCCGGCGAGTTCAACGGAGATGGTGTACAAGCCGGGAGGCATGTTGGAGAAGGTGTAGGTTCCCGACTCCGTGGACTGTAGCGAGCGGGTGAAATTCGTGTTGGTTTCGAGGGCGGTGACCTTGGCGTTGGCTACCAAGGCGCCCGTGGCGTCGGCGATGGTGCCGACGATTGTACCGTTGACGGCTTGCGACCACAGGCTCGTGGTGGCGACGAGCGAGACAAGAAGGAAGAGACGAACAGTCTGAAGCATGATGTCGATACTATATCCGATTTTCGGCCCCAGCGAAAGGGAAAAGCCCGGCCTGAACAGGCCGGGCTTTTTTTACCAAAGCGATCTGGCAACGGATGGGCTAAGCGGGCACCGCATGACGGTTCAGAATGGCCGTCATTTCATCCTTCAAACGCAGCTTCAACTTCTTGAGCTCGTGCTCCTGAAGTTCTTCGGCGGAGGACAATTCCGCCTTGGCCTCTAACTCGGCCACTTGCTGCTTGTAGTTCGCATGCTGAGCCGCTAGTTTGGCGAACTCCGCATCCGTTGCCATCAATTGTGCCTTCAAATCTTCCTGTGAAGGTATTGTCATATAGGGTGGTTCTCCTTGCCTGAGGAATCCACGCCGGGTCGTCTTAGGACAATTCCGCGCGAGAGCGGCCGAACAGAGTTGGAGTTTTGCCGCGGAACGCGGAAAGAAGACGGGCTCGGTGGGAAAGTATTCGCGATCATCTTACGCCCTGACGGTCACCGAACGGCCATCAGGAATCACAGATTAGCACTTCCGTCTGACCATGACAATCCCCCCTTCGCGGGAATTTGCATTTGTGACGGAGTAATAATTTGGGCGCCGGCCGGCGATGAAGAACCCCACTTTCTCGTAACAAGCCTGCGCTCGGGCGTTGAACTCACGCACCTCCAAGAACCAGTCGCCGGGCCAGCGGGCGAAGGCGGCGGCAAGTAATTGGCTGGCCACGCCTTGGCGGCGCGCCGAGGGCGCCACGGCCAGATTCAGGATCTCGGCTTCGTCGTCAGTGAGACGGCGGGTGACGAGGAATCCAGCGAGTACTCCACCCCGTACGGCCAAGTCCAGGTGGTAGGTCAGGTAGTCCTCGACGGGCCAGTCCGCCGCTTCGGGGACGGAGGCCTGCAGGGCGGCGATGGCGGGCAAGTCGGCGGCGGTGCCTGGGCGGATTAGCAGCTCTTCCATAGGGCGGCCTGCCTTTCTCCCAGGGCCTGCCAGCCGAAGGATTCCTGGGCGATCCGGCGGCCTGCGCGCGCGATCGCATGGCGCTCGGCGTCGTTTTCGAGGAGTCGCAGAATGCCCAAGGCGAACTCCTGGGGCGTCGCTCCGAGGACGATGGATTCGCCGTCCACCAGTCCTAAGCCGCCGGCGCCGGAGGGCGTGGAGACGACCGCGCGTTCCATGGCCATCGCCTCGAGGACCTTGACGTTGGTGCCGGCCGAGACCAGGGTGGGGACGATGACGACGTTCGCGCGGTAGTACAGTGGCCGGACGTCCTCGACAAAGCTGTGCTGCTGGATGCGGGGGAGCGAGGGCATCGCCCAGTAGAGATCCGGCTGGGGTCCCGCAACGATATCGAGGTCGACATCGGCGAGGAGGGGCCAGACTTCGTCGAGGAACCAGCGCAGGCCGGTGACGTTCGGGAAGTGGCGGAAGGAGCCGATGAAGAGCAGGCGGCGTCCCGGTGGCTCAGGCGACGGCTGATAGCGTTCGAGGTCGACGCCGTTGGCAATCACCGTGCCTTGGCCGAGGAGCGCGCGGTCCTTGTCGGACATGACGACCGTGGCGGGGAAGCGCGAGACGGCAGCGCGCTCGAAACGTTCCCAGCGCCAGCGATTCCAGCGATGGCTCACGGTGGGAGACTGGGCTTCCACCTGTTTTTGCAGGTCGAACGTGACGTCGTGCTCGACGAGGACGTGGCCGGGATAGCGGGCGAGTTGGGTGTACTCGACTTGGAGCAGGTCCAGCGGATGGGCGGCGAGGGCGCGGCGCATGGCGGGGGACTCGTATTCTTCCACCTCCGGCGGTGCCCAACTGGACCAGCGGGGTTCGCGGTAGCGCGGCTTGGGGACGAGGATGATCTTCTCGCACCAATCAGGGAGCGGGCCAGCCGCGACGGGTCCGGGCTCCTCGACAAAGGCGAAGAGCGTGAGGTCGAAGTCGCGGGCGCCTTCGCGGAGCAGGTTGAAGATGCGGACGGCGCCGCCGTGGGCCAGGGGGTAGGGCAGATAGGGCGTCAGGATGCCGATGCGTTTCCGGCCGGGCGCGGGCGGGCGTCCGGGGATGACGGTCACTTCCTGCGGCCGGATGGTCTTCTCGCCGCCACCCAGCCACCACGGGCGCAGGTAGATGCGATCCAGCGGTGTGCCGAGAACGAATAGCAACGAAGCGATCGGGCAGCGCCAACTGAGTTGGTGGCGCTCGAGGTTGGGGTGGAAGGCGAGAATCGGGCCGAGGAAGAAGACGCGGAGGCCGGGCCAGCGGCCGTCGAACATCACGGCGACTTGCGCGACCCGGTAGCGGCGGAGCGAGCGGCCGGGCCAAGGGAGGATGCGGCGATCCGGCACCAGGCGGCGCATCTCGTCCGTCAGGCGGGGGTCGCAGACCACGACGACGCCCTCGGGGTCCTTACCGAGAAGGGCGAATAGGGCTTGCTTAAGCCAGCCGCGCACGCCAACGCCTTCCTACCTCCATCGCGCCGAAGCCGATCAGCGGGAAAAAGGCAAACGCATAGCAGACCACGGCGAAGCCCTGGCGTTGGGCAATGGCGCCGATCAGCGGCGAGACGACCAGGACGAAGACGCCAAACGAAGCCGTGAGGAAGGAGACGGCGAAGCCGGTGCGGCCCTGCCCGTAGACGTCGACGGGGAGCGTGTAATAATTCACGCCCCAGACGCTGGCGGCGAAGAAGCTCACGGAGATCAGCACCATGGCCATCAGCGGCGTGGTGGCGAAGGGGACCAGCCCGGTGGTGAGCATAAAGAAGGCCGCGAAGAAGCAGGTGCGCCGACGGGCTTCAAAAGGGGCCAGGCCGCGCGAGGCGAGCCGCTTGGAGAACCAGGCGCCGGACAGCGCGCCGAAGCCGGCGATCACTTGCGGCACCCAGGCGTAGTTGTAATTGGCGCTGGTGAGCTTCAGGTCGAAAGTGCGGACGAAGTATTCGGTGGTCCAGACGGTCCAAAGGGAGAAGGTGGCCATGGAGAAGAAGTTGCCGACGGCGAGTCCCCAGAGGAAGGGGTCACGCAGCATGGCGCGGGGGGCGAGGGGCGAGTCGACGTGGGCGGGGTCGCCTTGGGGGACGTAGGAATTCTTGTCGGTCCAGAGCCAGAGGGGGATCCAGAGGAGCCCGAGGGCGCCGGGGACGAGGAAGGCCCAGCGCCAGCCGAAGGTGACAGCGATCCAGGTGAACGCCGTCGGCGCGGCGATAGCGCCGATGCAGAGGCCTACCTGGCTCATCGCGGGACCGTAGGCGCGCTCCTCGGGCCGCAGGTAGCGGTGCGAGGCCTTGGCGGTGGAAGGGATACCCGCGGACTCGCCGATGCCCATCAGCGTGTGGGTGCCGACCAGGCCCAGGAAGCTGCTGACGAGTCCGCGGGCCATGCCGGCGACGCTCCAGAAGCCGACCGCACTGACGGTGGCGACGGTGAGGCCGTAGCGGTCGACGAGGAGGCCGGCGATGGGGGCGGAGAAGGCGTAGAAGGCGGAAAAGATGCCCTGTAGCCAACCGTATTGGGTGAGGTCAAAGCCGAGTTCCTGTCTTAGGAGGGGGGAGAGGGCGGCCATCACCGAGCGATCCAGGTAATTGAGGACGGAGGAGAGGTAGAAGAGGCTCAGGACCAGCCAGCGGTTTTTCATTCTATTTTTGTACAAACTCAATGGAGGACGCTTCTCCCAGGACGCCCGCTGACGGTTTCGGGGGGACGGCGTACACCACTTTGAGCGGGAGGGGTTTGGGGAGTGGACCGCAGACGAGGGTGGTGCCCTCTTGGCCGCGGAGTTTCAGTCGAGAGGAGTCCGAGGGAAGGGTGATGCGGGAGAGCTTTTTGGCGGTGTCGCGCAGGACCAGAGTCATGCGGCCTTGGGCGCATTCGACGCGTTCCAGATCGCCGGTGGCGGTCCGCTCATTCTTAGGGTCGTCCCACCAGGGGACCGGCTTGACGGACTCACCACCACTGTCACCACCGGCGAGCGACTCATTGGCCTTGGCCTCCGCCATACGGATGCTGCGCAGCGAGTCGTTCTTGACGCGCTCCAGGTCGCGGGCGGCTTCGTCCTTCTTGCGCTGACGTTCGGCGTCCTCGAAGTCGAGCTTGGCATTTTCGAGGGCTAAGCGTGCGGTGCGCATTTTGGCTCGTTCCGCGTCGTCGCGGGCGGCGCGTTCGGCGGCGCCCCAGGCTTTGTAGGATTCGCCATACTCGCGCGAGGCGGCCAGGGTTTCGGCGAGCAGGCGCCAGTAGTCGGGATTGCGCTGCGCCTCGGTGGCGGCCTCGCGCAGGAGGCGGATTTTGTCGGCTTCGGACGCGGATTCGGCTAGCTTCACTTTGGCGGCGGGCCAGTCCGGCTTGATGCGGACGGCGGCGGCGTAGTCGCCGCGGTCAAAGGCGTCCATGGCGGATTCCGTCTTCTTCAAGGGATTCCAGGGCCGGGCGAGGAAGTCGCGGTCGGGGGCGATGGGCTTGGCGTTGAGGGAGGTGGTGGGGAAATTACCGGCGGCCAGCCAGGCTTTCGCTTCGGTCTCGATCTCGGCTTCGGTGCGTTCGAAGGCGTTCTTATAGGAGGGCTCCGGCGCGTTGCCTTTTTGCAGATTAAATAGCAGCGTGCGCAAGCGGCCGCGGTACTTGTCGCTCACCATGAGCAGATCGACGCGGGCCCAATCGAGGCTGGGCCGGGGGGGCGCGGCTCCGCCGATGACGCGGACGCCTTCGACGTTCAGCGTGCTGAAGAACTCGATCAGGCCGCGCTCGAACTTCTCCGGCATGCGGGCGACCGAGTCATTGAGGAAGATGCCGGCCAGGGCGCGATTCCACTGGTCCGGGACGGGCGTGTTCTTGGCGATGGTGGCGGTGTAGGCGTCACGGTCAATGACGAGGTCCGTGGTGACTTTGCCGCCCACGGTGAGGCGAATCGGCCAGCGGGACTTCAGTTCCGGCTGGCCGAGCGCTTGCCCGAGCGTATGCCGCAGTTGCTCGACGTGGTTGAGGACGGCGCGGGCGCTCTTCTGCTCGTTCTGGGTGATGGCTTCGAAGGGGCCGATGCGAAAGACCGTCCACTCGTCGGCCAGCAGAGTGGTGGCCAGGAGCGGTAGCAGGACGAAGCGCATGCCTCCAGGGTAACGAGAAAATGTGCTCCCTGGGGTCGCGCGACAATCTAAGAGAACGTGCCCGTCCTCGAATTCATCGATGTCCGCCGGAATTACCCCGGCACCGCCGCGGTTGACGGCGTGTCGCTTAGCGTGCCGGCGGGCCAATTGCTGGCGTTGGTGGGCCGCAGCGGCTGTGGGAAGTCGACGCTGCTGAACCTGGCCGGGGCGATGGACTTTCCGACATCCGGCACCGTACAGATCGACGGCCAGGCTACCAGGGGCTTGAACGATGCCGCGCTGACGAAGCTGCGGCGGGAGAAGATCGGCTTTATCTTCCAGTCCTTCCAACTGCTTCCGAATCTGACGGCGGCGGAGAACGTCGAACTGCCGTTGCTGCTGAGCGGACAGCCGCGGGCGCGGGCGCAGGCGTTGGATCGCCTGGCGCGCGTAGAACTGGCGGGGCTGGGGCATCGCTATCCGCACCAACTCTCCGGCGGGCAGATGCAGCGCGTGGCGATTGCGCGGGCTCTGGTACACCGGCCGAGTCTGCTGCTGGCCGACGAACCGATCGGCAATCTGGACTCTGCGACGGGCACGACGATCCTGGCGTTGCTGCGCCGCATTGTGGACGAGGAGAAGGCCACGATCGTGATGGCGACACATTCGGCGGAGTCAACCGCGGTGGCGGACCGGGTGATTGAAATGCGCGACGGACGGATTCTCTCCGCCGCATGATTGGTCTCTTCGCCCGCCTGATTTTACGCCCGCTACGCGCGGAACCCGTGCGGACGCTGCTGACGGTTCTTTCCGTAGCTTTGGGCATCGCCGTGGTGTTGGCCATTGAATTGGCCAGCGACGCGGCCACGGGCTCTTTCCGCTCGTCGCTAGAGACCGTGGCCGGCGAGGCCGACTATGAGGTGACCGCCGTGGGCGGGTTGGACGAACGGCTTTACGCGAAGCTGGCGACGCTGCCCCTGGCGGTCAACGTCCGGCCGCGCATGGAGGACCACGCGCTGCTCGTCGAGAGTAAGCAGACCCTGCCGCTGATTGGCTTGGACTTAGTCGCCCATGCGCTCGATGCGCGCTTTGAGACTACTTCGTTTGAACCTGGACTCATCCTGGCGTCGGCGACGGGGCGTAAGGTGGGCGAGCAGGTGACGTTACGCGTGAACGATCATGACCACTTACTCACGGTGCGCGCGATTGTTGCTTCGGACACAGCTTTCGCCCTCGTGGATATCGGCGTCGCGCAGGAGTTACTCAAGCGGCCGGGGAAGATTGACCGTTTGCTGATCGACGCGCCAGAGTCGTTCGAGTCACGGTTAAAAGAAGCACTTCCCGCTGGAGCGACACTGGCTCCGTTCGGGGCGCGCACCGAAGAGAATCGAAAAATGCTGGCGGGTTTTCGTTCGAACTTAGTCATTCTGAGTTACATCGCTTTGGTAGTCGGCGCGTTTTTGATTTACAACACGATTTCGGTTTCCGTGGTCCGGCGACGGGCGGAGATTGGGATTTTGCGTGCGATTGGGATGACGAGTACGACGGTGCTGGCGATGTTTCTGGCGGAGGCTTTGCTTTTCGGCTTGGCGGGGATTGCCATTGGTGTGCCGCTGGGTCGGCTGATGGCGGAAGCCGCCGTGGGGGCGATTGGCGCGACGGTGCAGAATTTGTACGTTTCGAGCCAGCCCGGCGTGATCGCCTTGAGCTTCCTGGCGACGCTGAAGGCGGTGATTGCGGGGCTGACGGTGACGCTCGCCGCGGCCTGGGCCCCGGCGCGCGAGGCCGCGGCCGTCGCGCCAGTGGAAGCGATGGCGCGGGGCCGGAAGGACTACGAAGTGGGCCAGCAGCAGTACCGCCACTTGGCGATCGCCGCGGCGTGCGCGCTGGCGGCCTTCGGCGCGTCGTTCGCGCCGCCGATTGGACGGCGTCCGCTTTTTGGATATCTGGCGGCTGCCTTGTTGGTGCTCGCTGCGTCGTTGGCGACGCCGGCCTTCGTGCATTTCGTCACACGCGCGACGCGCGACTTACTACGCAAGTTACTCGGCGTGGAGGGTCTGCTAGCGAGCCAAAGCCTGGATGCCGCTTTGCGCCGCACCGCCGTCCTGATTGCCGCGTTGATTACGGCGGTGGCGATGTTAGTGAGTGTCGGAATTATGGTAGGCAGCTTTCGCGAGACAGTGATTCAGTGGATTGACTCGCAGCTACGCGCCGATATCTTTCTGCAGCCAGCCGTGCCGGCCGGCGGAGACCGTTTTCCGACGCTGAGTCCGGATATCGCCGGGCGCGTGGCCGCCTTGCCGATGGTCGCCATGGTAGACCAGTTTCGCGCGTACCCCATTCATTTTCGCGGCCTGCCGGTGACCTTGGGTTCGGGTGACGCCAACGTCGTGAAACGGCGCGGTGCGTTTCATCTACTGGAAGGCGATCCGGATGAGGCTTATCCGCAGATGCTGACGTCGGATGCCGCGATCGTGAGTGAGCCTTTCGTCAACAAACATGGGGTCCATATGGGCGATACGATTCAGTTGCCGCTGGGTGACCAAGTGCGGCCGATTCGCGTGGTGGGCGTCTATACGGACTATTCGAATGAGCGCGGTTACATCATCATGCACCGGGAGCGGCTATTGCGCTATCTGCCGGATCCGGCGCCCTCCAACTTGGCCATTTATTTGAAGCCCGGCACGCAGGTGATCGCCGCGCAGCGGGCCATCGAAGCCGCGCTGAGCGACGCCCGCGTGCTGGTGCTCCCGAACCAGACGCTGCGCCGCGAGGCGATTCTGATTTTTGACCGGACGTTCGCCATCACTTACGCCTTGGAATTGGTCGCCGTGTTTGTCGCGGTGACGGGCGTGGCGGGCGCGCTGTTGGCCTTGGTGATTGACCGTCGCCGGGAATTGAGTCTGTTGCGCTTTCTTGGCGCGGCGCGGACGCAAATTCGTAAGTTGATTCTGTGCGAGGCCGGGTTGATTGGTTTGCTGTCGGTTGCGGGCGGGATGTTACTCGGCGGCATCTTGTCGTTGGTGCTGGTTTACGTGATCAATAAACAGAGCTTCGGCTGGTCAATCCAGTTTCATGCTCCGATTGCGATTTTACTCGGCGCGTTGACGATTATTTTTACCGCGACTCTCCTAGCCGGGCTCTATCCGGCGCGTGTCGCATTGGCACTTAATCCGATTGAAGTGATTCACGAAGAATGAAGATCTTACTTTTACTTGGCTGGGCGAGTCTCCTATCGGCGCAGTATCGCGTGGCGTTGCCGGGCTACGTTTACCAATTCCCCGCGGACCATTTTAGTCATCCCGACTTTCAAACCGAGTGGTGGTACTATACCGGCAACCTGCGCGACACGCAAGGCCGCGAACTCGGCTTCGAGCTTACTTTCTTCCGGCAGGGGGTCGATGCGCAAGCCAAGCCGGGTATCTGGGCCGTGCGCGACGTCTATCTGGCGCACCTGGCCTTCACCGATATTACGGGCCAGCGCTTCTATCACGCCGAAAGGCTCAATCGTCCGGGCCCCGGACTGGCAGGCGCGGATGCCGCCACCCGTCGCGTCTGGAATGGGAATTGGCAAGTAACCTGGCGAACGGAAAGTGAAATCGACTTACAGGCCATTGATCCGCGTTTTTCTCTAAAACTGACGCTACAGAGCCGCAAGGCGCCGGTGATTCATGGGGAAAATGGCGTGAGCCAGAAGGCGCAGGGAGCGGGCCGGGCGTCGCACTATGTCTCCCTAAGCCGGCTGGCGGTGAGCGGCGAAGTGAAGATCGGCGAGGAGACGAGGCAAGTGAGCGGCCAAGCCTGGATGGACCACGAGTTCTTCACGCATCAGTTGGACGCCGAGCAGACAGGCTGGGATTGGATGAGCCTGCAACTGAACGACGGCCGCGAGTTGATGATGTTCCAACTCCGGCGCCGCGACGGCACGATTGACCCTTATTCGAGCGGCACCCTGGTGGAGCGCGACGGGCAGACGCGCCACCTGAGCCGCATCAAGATGACCCCCGGGCGGCGCTGGAAGAATTATCCGGTGGAGTGGACCGTGGAAGCCGCGGGCTTGAAGCTGATCGTCAAGAGCCGATTGGACGCGCAGGAGTTGCTGAGCAAGCGTCCGCAATCGCCCACCTACTGGGAGGGCGCGGTCGCCATTACGGGCGACGCGACGGGCGTGGGCTACCTCGAGATGACCGGCTACGACAAGCCGGTGAGCTTCGGGCCCCTGAAGTGAAACTTACGCAGGCGTGATAGCGTCAATGCTGATGATGACCAAGCTACTCTTGTCCCTCGCCATCGCCGGCACGTTGCTCGCGCAGGATCGCTATAAGGGTCCCAGGCCCCCGAAGAGTGACATTCCGTACCTACTCCACGCCAATCAACTGGTGGAGACCGACTCCTCCGAAGCCCAGGAAAGCAAGAACAAAAACGATACGGTCTATACGGTGCCGGGCGCGGCCGCCAAGGCGCGCACGCCGCTGGCGGAACCGATCTTTCTGATAGCCGTCGATAAGCTTTCGGCGGAGAAACTCTCCTGTTATCGCATGGAGACGAAAGGGAGCAGCCGCCAGCTAGTGCTGCCGATGAAGGCGGGGAAGAACGCACCCAAGCCGTTGCGCATGAACGTGACCCGAGTGGCCGATGGGCTGTATCGCGTGGAACTCGCGGAGACCTTGGCGAACGGCGAGTACACGCTGTCGCCGGAGGGCTCGAATCAGGTCTTCTCCTTCGCCGTGTACTAGGCGCTTTGATCGGGTTGTAGTCTGAACCTCCTTCCTCGGCAACTTTATGCCCGTCGCCCAGCAGCGCAGAAAGATTGCTTCGGTGACGAGTACGGCCAAGGGTGAACCTTTAGCTGGTTAGAACTGGGGCGGCGTTTACGGAAACGCCAGTAAAACCGCCGCTGAGCTCAGAAGCTCAGAAAATAGAACATGTCCGGTTTCCAGCCCAACAACGAACCCCGACCGTAAGGGAGGGGATGCTACGAGCATCCCCTCCCTTACGGGACTGTGAAAAAATAGGGTGAAATCGAACATTGTGATGTAAAAATGTTTGGGGAAGGGCTACG
>JAIEMJ010000045.1 GCA_019752335.1 Bryobacteraceae bacterium | reverse complement strand
ATTTGGAGGAAACACGCTGCGGCGAGCGGGTTGCGGTTGAGGCTGGAGAGTCCGTGGGTGGTGGAGTTTTGTGCGGAGCGGGCTTTGCCTTCGGGGGTCTTGGGACCGTCGAGCGCTGCGCGTTGCGGCGGTTGGCTTCGATTCGTTTTTCGGATGACATGTTTATGCCTTTCGTTTGCTGGTTTTTGTCGGGCCAGGGGGCCCGACCTACCAATGATTGTTTTCAGTAAGATCGCCGGGTTTGTTTTCCGATATTTTATTTTTCTAGGCTGGGTGTGGGTTGCGCCAGCCGCGGTGAGTGGTGAAGCGCGGAGTAGACGGCGTCGCTGACGGCGCGCCTGATTTCGGAGTGGGGTTCGAGGCAGGCGAGGACGATTCTGTGCTCGGGCTGGGCGGCCTGGAGGGCTTCGCGCCTGGCTGCTTGTTTCGCCTCCCATACGGCGACGGGGAGTTGGATCCAGTGCAGGTCGAGGTCGAGATCGACGGGCGGGAGCGCGTCGTAGTCGAAGTCTGTGTAGTCGGTCATGGTTTCCTCTGACGATGAGAGTAGCAGCCGGCTGGAAGTTTGCAGGGTGCGGGAAGCGGCTAACTATTTCAGCCGAAAACAAGTTACGCGTTTTCAATTTGCTGTGATTCCAGTTTGGGGGGGCGGGTGAAAAAATATGTGAGAACTTTGGCTCGCAAAACCCACTTATTAGCATGAGAGATCAACGCGATTTCCAGCGGGAGCACCTGTATGGGGTGACCCAGCGTGGGAATCAAGGGAAGTGGGTTTACCGGGACGATGATGATTTCCGGAAGGCCTTGGAGTTGATGCGCCGCTATGCGCGGAGGTATGAGGTGCGCATTCATGGGTATTGCCTAATGCATAACCATGGGCACTGGATCTTTGAGGCTTCGACGGAGGATTCGATTTCGAATCTGATGCGGGATATGCAGGGGAACTACTCGCGCTATCTCAATCAGAAATACCGGGATCGGCCTTGGGTGCTGTTTGTGCCTTTTGGGCGTGAGGCCGACCCGGGAATGATGGCCTACTTCCGGGCCGGGCCGGTGAATTGGTGTCCGCGCTTTGACGCGGAACTGCTTGAGGGTGCTGGCTTTAAGCTGTTCTTGCGGTACTTGGAGAATAATCCCGTGCGGGCTCGGTTGGTGTCGAAGGCGCGGCAGTACCAGTGGTCCAGCGCGGCGGAGCATTGTGCGGGTCATGACGATGGGGGCTTATTGTGCCTGGAGCGTTGGCAGCATCTGTTTGCCCGGCCTGGATTCATCGCCGAGGACTGGACGGCGTTCGTGGATGGGCCGATTGAGGAGTCGATTCGGAACGCCGCTGTTACGGCGGCTTGGACGGGATCGTACAACCGGCCGCGGGGGTGGCGGCGGCCGGAGGTAGCCCAGTCGGCGGGGAGTCGGGCGGGGTAGTTTGTGGGTAACTGGTGAGGGTTCGCCCTTACCCGCTCTTGCTCCGTCGCCTACCGCTCAAGCTCTACTAAGTCACCCAGAAAACTTGTCGCCCTACCCACGGCCGTCCGGCCGAATACCCCCGCTTGCGCGTTCGCTTTCCCCTTTTCGCGGTACGGTCACTTTTCCATCAAACGACCGGCACCCGGACCTAGAGCTTTTCGGGGTGGCAGTCAGGCCATTTCGTCAGGCCATTTCGGCAGTCAGGCCATTTCCGTCAGGCCATGAAATTCCCAGTCAGGCCATGAAATTCGTCACCCAACCTAGGACCACTGCGTCTCTACAGGTATGGACAACACGTGTGGGCTGACCCGACGGCAACTGATCTGCGGTTTGGCGGCAATTGGCCAGTCGGGTGGAGCGATTGCTGCCGGGCTCGCCAACGGAGCCGACGAAAAAGAACCATGGCGCGCTGAAGATGGGCTGTTGAGCGCCTCACTCGAAGTCTCCCAACGCTGGATTCGCCTTGGCGAAACGTCAGTCCATAGCTTCGTTTTTAATGGCCAGTTTCCCGGCCCGCCGATCGAGTTGCAGCCGGGAGAAACGCTCCGGCTCCGGCTCCGAAATCTGCTGGCAGAAGCCACGAATCTGCATTTTCACGGACTCCACGTCACGCCGTCCAGTCCGGGAGACAACGTCTTTCTTTCGGTACCGGCAGGTGACGAATTTGACTACGAGTTTACCCTCCCGGCCGATCATCCCGCCGGCTTGTTCTGGTATCACCCACACGTGCACGGCAACACCGCGCGCCAGCTATTTCGGGGGCTCGCCGGCTGCTTCATCGTCAGGGGAGAGGTAGACCAGATCCCGGAAGTGGCCCAAGCCACGGAACACTTTCTGCTCTTGAAAGACTGGGCCATCGACCGGCTGGGGGAGATACCGGAACCGTCCATGATGGAGCGCATCAGTGGGCGAGAAGGACCGCTGGTCACGGTGGGTGGCCGCGTCAATCCTCGTCTCACCCTGCCAAACGGCGGCCTCTTGCGGCTGCGCCTCCTCAATGCCTCGCCGTCCCGCATTTACCGCTTAAAGCTCGAGGACCATCCTTTGCACCTGATTGGCACAGATGGCGGTGCTTTACCGGCTGTCCGTTCGGTCGACGAGTTGCTATTGAGCCCCGGCGAACGAGCGGATGTGCTGATCCAGGGCGAACGGAATGGCGGCAGCTACCATCTGTTCAACCTGCCCTACGATCGCGGCGCAGGCATGATGATGAGCCGCGGACGTTTAGGACAACCGGAGACGATCGCCACGATTTCCTACGAAGGCGCAGTCGAACGACAGAGACTGCCAGAACGGCTCGTCACAGTCGAAGCGCTTCCCGCGCCGAAAGCAGAGATACGACGATTTATTCTCAGCGAAGGCGGCGTCGGGAGGCTCGGGATGCGCTTCCTTATTAATGGCCGGGAGTTCGCCCATGACCGGGTGGATACGCGGGTTCGGCTGGGAACCGTGGAAGACTGGGAAATCGTCAACCTGGGCCGCATGGACCACCCATTTCACTTGCACACCAACGCTTTTCAGGTGTTGGACTCCGCCGGAGCGCCGGAACTGGCTTGGCGGGACGGACTGCTGGTGCCAGCTAGCCAGAGGCGTCGTTTCCGCGTCCGATTCGCCGATTTTTCCGGACGGGCCGTCTATCACTGCCACATCCTCGATCACGAAGACCTCGGCATGATGGGCGTAATCGAAATGGAAGCCTAAGCTTGGGCCACCGGTAGCTGGCCCAAGCTCGGTGAATCCAGGCCGCTCGCTACTTCGCGTTTTTGGCCATTTCGTCGTGCATCACGGCCATGTCGGTCATCGTCTTGGCTGCTTTGCGGCAATGTTCGGCGTAAGTGAGGCAGTGCGCGGCGGTGTCGGGTGAGCCCGGCCGCTTCACCTCGCTGGAAGTAGGATTCGCTTTGTACATCTTGGCCAAGTCCTGATGCTGCTTGGCCTCCATCTCGTGTTTCGCGGCTATGGCCCGGTAGTGGTCGGCCAGTTTCCGGTGGTCATCCGCAGTCTTGGCGGTTGCGATCAGATCCGCCAATTGTTTATGGGTAAGAGTCTTGGCCTGAGCTGTGGCGCGGGAGGCCAGCATCAGGGGTGCCGCCACTAGCGCGGCCGCGAAGGCACTTCGACGATTCATTCGGTTTAGCATTGTTTTCTCCTTAGAACTGCCCAGAGAAGACTGGGGTTTTGAGTGGGTTGGGCCGGATCGGCGATGATCCGGCGGGAACTACTGGCTGGCAGCTTCAACGGTCTTGATGGCGAAGCCCTTCAAACCTCCTTTCTCCATCGGCGTGCCGGTAACCCGGACCTTTTTCTCAATGAAGGGCATCAGCTTGGTGTTGGGGTTCTGGTGATCGCTCGCAATCGGCAAGTAAAGCGTGCCGGTAGCTTCGTCGAGGAGGGCCAACGGAACACCGGACTTGGCGCAATTGGTGGCGCAAGTACGATGTTTTTCGCCTTTGCTGTTGTGCGAAACATAGCAGCCAGTGTCGACGACCAAGGCCGTCAACACTCCAACGGAAGCCGGCGCTTCGTGATCATGCTGAGAGAGCGTAAGCAGGGTAAGTGTAATCAGATTCATAGAGAAGGCTTCTTTCTTTTAGGGTTCGTCACGACTAGGGGAGGTGGCAGCCGGGGAGGTGCTCATTTCGAGGCCACTTCCCAAAAGCAGGCCCTCGATCTGGACGGCGCGATGCCAGGTATTCACCAGGGCGGCGATGTAACTATCTTGCAGTTGGAACAAGTTGCGCTGGGCGATCAGCGCTTGGGGATACGCACCGGCCATGGCTCGGAAATTGCTCAGATAGAGATCGTAGGCTTGACGGGCCTTTGGCAAGATGCGGGTTTTGTAGCGCTCGACGGCGATTCGGGAGTCCTGGTAGTCTTTATACTCAGCCGCGAGCCGGGCCTGCAGCGAAAGCCTAGCGTGATCCACCGCGAGGCGGGCATGGGTGGCTTCGGCCTTGGCGGCTTTCACGCCGCCCTGGTTGCGATTGAAGATCGGGATCTGGACGCTGACGTCGAAGATGCCCTCGAGACCTCGGCGTCGGGTCGGGCCGAAGGGGCCCACTTCGCCGAATTCGCGATTGTTGCGGAGGCCGCCGCGTACGAAAATGTCGGGTACCCTGTCGACCTCGGCGCGGCGAACGGAAAACTCGGAACGACGCACGGCCACTTCAGCGGCGCGCAGTTCGGGGCTGTCCCGGTAGATGGTATCGAGGGCCTGTTCGGCGTCGAGCTGCGGCACGGATTCCAGGTCGCCTTCGAGCGGGGCGGGCTTCAATTGGGGTTGATTCACCAGTGCCGCCATTTGGCGCCAGGTGCGCTGTTGGGCGTTCTGCGCGCTCACCAATTCGAGCTCGATGCGTTCGGCCTCGGTTTCCGCGGCGAGCAGATCGGGGCGATCGGCTTGACCGACGTTGGCCAGTTCGCGTGAGACGGCGACGGCACGGGTGGCCAGGACTACCAGTTCCCGCCTGACGTCCAACAGGCGCTGGTCGCCGAGGGCCTGGTAATAGAGGGTCCGGACGGCGTTGAGGAGGCGCTGGCGCTGGGCGGACTGCATTTGCACCGACTGCGCCTGGTCCTGCTGGGCAATCTTCCGGTCGAGCCCGAGCTTACCCGAGGTGATGAAACGCTGCTCGACGAACCCGCCGATAGCACCGCCTCCGGTGACTTTGGAGACGTGTTCGCCGTTGGCGCCGAAGCTGGGGTTGGGCCACAGTCCGGCTTGTTGCGTGCGGCCCGACGCGGCGTCCACCAGGGCTTGCGCCTGGCCGACGATGGGGTTCTGGCCCAGAGCCATCCGCTCCAGGTCAGCCAGGGTGAGCTTGGGCCCGGTGATGGCCGGGGGGGCGGTTTCCGGTTTGGGGGCGACCAGGGCCATGCCACATTTGGGGCATTTACCGGCTTGGGCGGAGCGGACTTCCGGATGCATAGGGCAACTAAGGACGTCGCCGGGCTTGGCCGGCGCGGTGTGGACATGGTCCCCCGGCGCCTGCGGCGAGGCTACCGGCGTCTGCGGCAAGGCTGGGGACGGCAGACTCAGGGCGAGGATCAGCAGAGGTTTCATCATCATCCCGCTCTATTTCCCATGCTCGTGTTGATGTGCCGGAGCGGCGGCTGGCTTGGCCGACTTAGCCGGTTGCGTCTTTTTGAGCTCCATGATCTGGTCGTACATCTCGGGCGTTACCACCCGCACCAGCGTCATCATGCCCATCATCGAGCCGGTCCAGCCCTTGCGCAGGCCCAGGTTCTCGGGCTTCGGCGGAATGATCTCATCCATCACCATCCACATGTCCTGCGGATAGCCGGCGACCTTCTTCTTTTCCGGATCGTCCTTAGGGTACATCTCCATCGGGTCTCCGGGCTTCACCATCGAGTGCCCCTCATGACCCTGGTGCTGCGCGGCGTCGTTGGACACGAGGTTCGAGGTGGCACGATCGCGATCGGCGCTCAGTCCGAGACCGCGGCCCAGCACGGGCCCGAACTCTTCGGAGAGCGCATCGCCTTTCTTCAGCATGCCCATACCGTCCGTCATGCTGCCGCCCGTGTGCATCCCATGGCCGCCGTGGCTGATCGGGCCCACCATGGAGGCCATTTGGTTCATCATGTGGTGCGGCAGGTGACAGTGCAGCATCCAGTCGCCCAGGTACTTCGCCTCGAACTCGATGTTCCGCGCCTGCGCCACGCCCACGATGATGGTGTTGATGTCGTGCCACTGATGCTGCGGAACGCGCCCGCCTTCGGTGCCGGTCATCACGAACTGGGTGCCGTGCAAATGGATCGGATGGTGGTCCATGCCGATGTTGAACATACGGATGCGGACCCGCTCGCCCTGCTTGACGATCATCGGCGTGCAGTCCGGGCCGGCTTTACCGTTTAGGGAGAGCCAGTTGAACTCCATCGAGAGCGTATTCGGCACGTTGTTGTTGGGCAGCAGTGCCCACTCCTGTAAAACCAGGCCGAAGTCGCGGTCGACGCGGGGCTCATAAGGCACCTTGGGGTGCATGATGAACATGCCGATCATCCCCATCATCTCCTGCATGGCGAAGTGTGAATGGTAGAAGAACGTACCGTGCTGATTGAGCTCCCATTCGTACGTGAAGCTGCCGCCGGGGGGAATGGGATCCTGGCCCAGACCGACGCTGCCGTCCATCTCCATGGGCACTTCGAAGCCGTGCCAGTGCATGGCGGTCATCTCGGGAAGCCGGTTTTCGACGATCACGCGGACGCGGTCGCCTTGGTTCACTTCGATGGTGGGGCCGGGGATGCTGCCGTTGAAGCCCCAGGCCGTCATGGGTCGGCCTGGCATGAGCTCGGTCTCCACCACCTCGGCGATCAGCCGGAACTCCTTCACGCCGTCGACCATTTTGAAGGGGAGCTTGGGGAGGTCTGGCATTTGGACGGGCAAGTTCTCGGCCGGTAGCCGGTGTGCGGCGTGCGGGTCCACCTTGGCGGCGAGGGTCTTGCCCTTCGCCACCGGCTTAACGGGAGCGAGCGCCGCCGGGGCCGCCGCTGCGTGATGGTCATGCTGCTGGGCGACGGCTTGACCGCTGGCCCAGAACGCTGCCGTGGCCGAAGCCAGGCGCGCGAAAAACGTCCTTCGTTCGTTCATGAGAAGAAGATCCTTATTATTTGTTTGTAGGGACGATAAATAAAGCGCGGTGGACCGCGCCGGGAAGGGGTTGCGGGAAGGGTAATATCAGATCCGCAGAGTGGTGCGGGTAAATGGGCGGTGCGGAGGGGGATGGTACGCGACGTCAACAGACATCGTGGTTTCGGCGATGGCGGGTGCGAAGGCGTCGGCGACAGTCGCCATCAGGGCGAGTGCGGGGGCTGAATCCAGCGCCTGAGCGCCTAGCTGCTGCTCGGCGACGATGTCGTGATGGGCACAAGCCGGATCGGGCGTTTGCTGCTGCTTCTGGTGACAGGGCGGCAGGCCCGCAGTCTCCGCTGAGCGGTCGACCGCCAGGAACGCGCAAAAGTCCGCGCATTGGCCGCCACCGACAACGGCGACGATCAACGCTAGCGCGACAAAATGATAAAGCTTCAGCAAGCTACTCCGATCCTAACGCTTTTCTACCGTCACGGCAATAGTACACTCTCGGCGATGTCGCTAGTGTGGTGTAAGCGAATTGGCGCCGTGGGGGTCAGGTTGGCGCTAAGTGGGTCACTCTCGAAAGTCACCCACCAAGCGACTCCGTCGTCTTCGTAAAATCAACGAGATAGCCAAGGGAGCGAAACTCAGTGGTAAAACGGAACCCGGTGCCAGTCACTTTCTAGCGGTCATCTAGGAAGAGGGCCCAAACCACAGGGCATGGAACATGGAAAGTACCTGGCACCGGGTCGGGGGGACCGGAACGGAATGTTGGTTCACTTTGGAACGAGGTATTCTCCAATTTGAAACTTTGCGCGACCCGAAGCCTCCCGCAGACCATTGTAACCACGTCACGCCGACTTTGGCCCGCCGCGTGCCTTCTACCTTCAGGTGCGCAAACCGCGTGACTTTGGTTCGGAGCAACTCTGCGCCATGCTGCGTGAGTTGTAAAGCTACCCCCGGTTCAGAACCGCACGCGGACGGCCGCCTGCATCGTCCGTGGGCCCACGGTCTGCGTGATCAGACCCATCGTGCCAAATCCGGCCGCCGGCAACGCCGCATTCGGATTGGCGAAGGTCGCCTGATTGAGGAGGTTGAACATCTCCCAGCGAAATTCGCTGCTCCAGCGCTCACTTACCCGGAGGTTCTTCGCCAAAGCCAAATCCACTTGACGCTGCACCGGTCCCCGCATCGTATTCCGCCCCACGTTGCCCCACCGGTCCTCTGAGCTCTGAAAGGCAGACGGCTCGAAGTAACGGTCGATCCGGTCCTGCACGCGGCCCGGCCGGATGGCGTCCGCTAGCGTCTTTCCCGGCGCCATATCGGGCCGCACCCGGCTCACTTGGGCGAAGAAGGCATTGGCCGTATTCGCCCCGGTAATCGTAAACGGAGCCCCGCTCTGTAACGTCACTCCTCCATTCAAGGACCAGCCGCCCAATACCGCCTTCGCCGCCCGCCAGGGATTCGGCAGCTCAAAGATGTACTGCACGGTCATCCGATGCGTCCGGTCGAAATCGGCCACGCCCCGATTGTTGGAAATATTCCGTGCATCGTGTTCCACGACGGCATTGTCATTGGAAATCGTATCGATCGTCTTGGACCACGTGTAAGCCGCATTGACTAAGAGGCCCTTCACCAGCCGCCGGCGGTAATTCGCCTGCAAAGCATGATAGTTGGAACTGCCCCAATTACTCCGTAGCAAAAAGCCACTCGCCCTTCCCAACCCGAGATACTCCGGCGGCACGAAGAAGTCCGGGTTAAGTAAGGCCCCCGTGCGGCTGCGAATGTCGGTAAAGCCATTCACGGGCGTCGTGCGCGGATCGTAGGGCTGCGCCATATTCAGCCGGGCCATCAACTTTGAGCCCTTCGTACCTACGTAGCGCACGTCGATCAGGTTACCCCGCGACGGCTCCAATTGGATATTGAACGTCCACTGCTGCACATAGGGAATGCGGGTAAACGGGCTAATAAACGTAAAATTCTTCGCCGCAAACGGCTCCGTGGCCGGAAACGCCGTCCCATCGAACCGGCGCCACGATGGCACGCCATTGGCGTCCCGCGCCACCTGTACGCTCAGGGGAATCTGGAAGGGGCTGATATTCAAGCTGGGATAAGGATCCGCCATATCCACCGGCGCCGGTACATTCTGGTAAATGAAGAACGGCGCGGAGACCTGTAAGTTCCCGATGAACGATCCCGCCGGACGGTCATAGAAGATTCCATAGCCGCCGCGGAAAACGAGTTTCGAGAGGCGCCCCGGCTGCCAGGCAAACCCAATCCGCGGCGAAAAGTTATTCCGGTCCGGATTAATCGTCGAACGGTTGGCCGCGCGATGTACCTGGTTCAGGTTCCAAGGTGTGCCCGGACGGAGCACTAACCCAATCTGAATCGGGTCAAAGCCAGGCTGAAAGACCTTACTCTCCGCCGGAATGTGGAAACCCTCCGCCACGCCGGCTTGCCTGGCCATGTCGGCCGTATAGTAAGTTCCAATGCGCCCCTGGGTATCCGTCGGCCACGCGAAGGACTCCCAGCGCAAGCCCACATTGACGTTGAGCCCCTTGCGCACCCGCCAGTCGTCCTGCACAAACAAGGTATAGTCGCGCATCTTGAAGTGGCGGCGCGTATCCCCCTGGTCCAAGTCACTGCCGCCACCCGAAGCGCCGTGGCCCGTCAGGAAAAGCGCCCAGTTGTCGTAGTCCAGGTCGCCGTTTGTCCGGGCCATATACTCCCCGGCGATCGTCGGGCGGCGGAACTCGCCGCCAAACTGCAACGAATGCCGGCCCATAATGTGCGTCACATTGTCCGCCACGTGGATGACGCGTTGCCGGTTAAAGAAATCCCACGCATTGCCAATGCCGCTGGCGCCCCGTTGCGTATTGATATCGATGGTCGGCATTAGCGAAGCCAATCCACCCACTGCTTTCTCCAACGGATTATTGATGCCCAGAGTGGAGTTCAGAATGTCACGAAACTTGGAGATTCGCGTGTTGTACAACTCAAAAAAGCCGCCCCTCAGTTCATTGATCCACTGCGACCCAAAGCTCTTGATATGGGAGAGCGACGCGACATAGCCCGGCGTTTGGCCAAAGGTCGGCGACGCCGAGGAATTCGCCCAGGGGAAGGCCTCTTCCACAAACTGCACCGACTTCACCAGGCTCAGCCGTAAGCGGTTGCTGCCCGTGAAATTGTGCTCCACGTTCGCTGAGCCGGACCAACTATTGAAATAGGTCGGGAAGTTCAACGTCTGAATCCGTTCGCGCCCAAACGTTCCATTGCCGGGCGCCACCGGCATGGAGTCGTTCACCGGGGGAATCAGCAATTGCCCAGCCCGGCGCTGATTGAGAATATTCACCGCCACGGGATGAATATCGGCCGCCGTCAAACTACGAAACACGGGCGCGGCCGGATTGCTGACATCCGTGTAGAACTTACGCTCCAAGCCGGGAATCTGATCCGCGGGAAATCTCCGTAACGCGGTAAGAAAGTTTGCCGCGAAGGCCGGATTGTCCTGCTGCCCGCTGCGCAAATACTGATTCGCCGCCACGGCCATCGTTTCCCGCGTCCGCACTTCACCCAGTAACTCCGGAATTCCTGTTTGCGCGGTGGCGCGCGTCGCATAGCCGGTTTGAAAGTCCTGCCGCTGCACGGAGACATGGAAGAAGGTCTTATCGCGAATTAGGCGCCCGCCGAAGCCGGCGTAGCTCTCCTGCCGCCGCAATCTTGGACGGGGTGTACCCACTCGATTCAGGAAGAAGTCATTGGCGTTAAATGCCTCGTTCTGGAGAAAGTGAGCGACTGACCCATGGAAGTCGTTGCTTCCGCCGCGCGTCATCATCTGAATATTGGCGCCACCGTTGCGCCCGCCGTTGGCGGTGTAGAGCGCGGTCTGCACTTCCACCGCTTCGAGCGAGTCGAGCGGCACGGTGATGTTATTGCCCAGGCTGCCGCCGCCGTTCATCATATTCGTCGTATCCACGCCGTTCACGGCCACGGCGTTGCTGGTGGGCCGCGCACCATTCACACTGGGATTCAGTGACTGGTTGCCGTCATCGCTTTGCGCGCCGGGCGACGTCGCAATATTAATGCCGCGTCCCGTGCGATCCGGCAAAGCCGCCGCCACACCCGCTTCGCCCGCGATCAAATGCGTGTAGTTTCGCGACGATGTGGGCAGCGACTGTAACTCTTTCGAAGTAATCGATGCGGATTGCGTGGCGCGATTGACTTGGAGTAACTCCGCAGTCGCACTCACACCGACCTGTTCGACCATGGCGTCCGCCATCAGTGTAATCCGTAGGCCACTTACCCCGGCGGAAGTCACCTCGAAGCTCTGCTTCGCGCGCGCGAAGCCGGGGTGAGAAACGGTGAGTTCGACGCGGCCTGGCGAAACGCTGAGGATCCGGAATTCCCCCTCCGGACCTGTCACAGCCGATACCGAACCATTCGTGGCCAGTTGCCGCACATTTACCTGCGCGCCGGGGATGACAGAGTTGGTTTGGTCAGTAACGATACCGCTGATACTCAGCGGTGCTTGGGAATGGACAACGGGAGCGAGGAAGCACGTCAAGAACCAGAAGAGGGTGCGCATGCCGAAGAGCGTAGCAATGCCATGATAATTGCGGGTGAATAGCCGATTACGTTTCCGTGTGAGCGTTGGTTAAAACGAACCGCAACAGCCCGGTAGCCCACAGAGCTACGGCGTAGACGGCCAGGAAGCCCGCGAGCCTCAGCGTAGGATCACCGTTCCAGGCCCAAACGACCGGCGACGCCAACGCGCCCAGCAGCAAGCTTCCGGCCCACGGCCACAGCGAGTACGGCAACCACTCGCGCAGTCGCCAAGTGCCAAACGCCGCGAAAACGCTGCTGGACAGGATCACGCCGTAGCTGGCCCCGAGGCTGCCGTACTTGGGGACCCACCACGCGCACGCGCCCGCCAAGGTCAGCAATTGCAGCAGCGCGCTCCAGGTGGAGCTTTGCGGAAGGCCGTAGGTAACGGCGAGTACGCGCGCCAGTCCGCCGGGGGCGAAAGGCAAAGTCGCCGCCGCGATCCACGGCAAAAGCGGCGCCACCGCGAGATAGCGGTCACCCACCACCCACCGCACGACGAGGTCGCCATGCGTATAGGCCATCGCGCAGCCCAGGACGCTGGCCATGCCCAGCACCGCCACCAGACGCTCGGCCCAGGCGCGCAGCGCGGCGGTCTTGCCTTCTGTATGCAGCGAGGAGAAGAGTGGACCGAAGGAGCTCAGCACGCCCCAGCCGGCTTGGGTCACCGTCAGATAGAGGTGAAAGGCCAGGTGGTAATAACCCGTCTCGGCGTAGCTACTGGAGAAATACTTCACCAACGCGGGACCGCTCTGCTGAAAGAGCATGATCAGGAAGTTCCCCACGAAGAAACTGGCCCCGAAGCGCAGGTAGGGGCGCAGGAAGTCGCGATCGTAGCGGAAGAGCTTGGCGGCAAAGTAGCCGCGCGTCCACCACAGGCCGCAGACGAGCACGCAGAGTTCAGCGGCGAGCAATCCACCGCAGGCGCCAGCGAGTCCGCCAGCGAGGAAGCCGGTATAGACGGCAAGCAGACCTACCACGCGCCGCAGGCCCTCGCCAAACTCCCAACGGCCCGCCTGATTCAGCCCCAGCAAGAGGGTAAACGGCAAGGCCGAGATGTTGCGCGCGGCCACCGACAGGGCCAGCAGGGTAAACGGCAGCGGGTCCCACTCAAGCCAGTAAGCCACGAGCGCAAGAAAGCCGCCTCCGGCGACGGCTCCCGCGGCGCAACGCATGACGAGTAAGCCGTTCACCAACCTCTGCAGTCCCTCGCCGTCGCCGCGCGCCGCGAACTCCGGCACAAACCGCGTCATCGTCGACACCGTGCCGAGCGCACCCAGCACGGTGAACCACAGCGCGATCGATTGCCACAGCGAGAATTGCCCATACTTGTCCGGGCCCATCAGCCGCGGAATCAACGCGACAAAGAGAAAGCCGATGGGGACGAAGACCAGCCGTTGCGCCACCACCCAACCTGCTTGCCGCGTCGCCTGACGGGACTCTCGCTTAGCGTCCAAGCTGAATCCGGCGGCCAAGGTGTTCTTGCCGGATGGCTGGCTCGCTTCCCTTCCGCGGATGGGGATTCCGGGCCAGCGTAAAGCCGGCAAACTTCTCCCGGTACCAGTCAGCGGTGGCCGCGTCGAGCAGGCCGTCGTGCTTCGCTGAGGGGGTCGCGCCCGAGAGGATCCAGCCGATGCCGAGGCTGGCCAGGCGGTCACTCGTTTCGGCTTCGTTTTGGACCAGCAGCCGGTATTGCTGGCCGGTGAAGGTGCTGCTAGCGAGGACACGCGAGGCGCGGAACGTAGCCAGGCGCGGGGCCGGGTCGCGTTCGGCCAGCGCGGCCACGATGGCGCCCTCGCCGGGTCCGGTCACCAGCAGGTTGCCGTGCGCAGCCATCGCGGGCAAATGACCGCGAAACAACGCGAGCGGATAAGTAACAAAGGAAGTGCAATACACCAGGGCCGCAAGCGCGGCGAGCACCCCCCAGCGCGGCAGCCGCGCCCACACTCCAGCACTCAAGACGGCCGCCGCCGCCGCGGCGGGCAGCAAGTGGCGGCTTTCGCGAAACGAGCTGACAAAAAATAAGGCGAGCCCGTAGCCAAGCACCAGAGCCAGGACACCCGGGTCGCTCTTCGGCAGAAGCCACGCGCCCGCCAGGGCGAGCAGCAACAACGGCAGGCCAAAGCCGAGCCAGGGCGTCCAGTGGCCAGCGTAGAGGCCGATAGCGCGGTGTCCGGGCGACGAGAACTGCGCCGCCCAAAGATACCAGGGCATCGCCGTCAGCAGTACGGGCAAAGCACTTAGCCAAAGGTCTGGCCGGCGCAGCAGTTCCCAACGGCGCGACACCAGAATCGCGATCAGGGGCACGAAGGCCAGCGGACAAGCGCTACCCTTCACCAGCAGCGCCAGTGAGGACAGGCCGCCAAACGCCAGGCTGGCCCCAGCCGACGTTGACCGGAGGTAGCGGCTGAAAACGAGCACCGCCCCCAGCGTCAAGAGCGCCGTCGGCGCATCCGCCATCACACCTTCTACCGCCTCTTGAAAAGGCCGGGTTAACACCAGTAACGACGCCGCGGCAAACGACGCGAGCGAGGCCGCGTGACGGCGCGCGAGCGCGTAGACGGCGGTGGCGAGTGCCCAGCCGAGAAGCGCCTGCAGGAGCAGGGCCGAGGTCCGGCTGACGCCGAAGATGATAAACCAGAGCCCCTCCACCGCATAGAAGAACGGCGGCCAATGGCCAATCGCCACACGCGGGAAATGCAGGTAGTACTGCTCGGCGAAGCGCATCGGAGCGAGCGTGGGATGGCGCAAGTACTGCTCGACCAAGGTGCCGTTGACAAAGTGGCTGGGCTCATCCGGGTGCACGGCGAAATCGGCCGCGTAAGTGCCGCTGATCGCTTGGCCCGCCCCGATGATGACCGCAAGCGCGACCACCGCGGCTAGTCCGTAGGGGTCGCGGCGCCGCCACACTCGCCAGGTTCCGCCCACCAGTCCGAGTCCGCTGGCGGCGTAGTGCAAAGCGTGCAGCGGGAACGCACCGAGCGCGAACGCGGCGGAGCGTCGCCGCGCCAGAAAGAGGAGGAACGGCGCGTTTAACAGCGCCAGGCCAACGGTGGAGACCGCCGCCAGCAGCGCGCCCAGCCAAAAAAGGCGCAGCACCAAGGGTAGACTTGCCAGCAGCAGCAGCGCGAGCGGTACTGACAGGCGCCGGGCCCAACCGAAGTTGAGGTCGCCCGGCAGAGCGCGCTGGCACGCGAAGAGCATCTCCGTCCAGGGGATGGCGCGCGCAAAGAGGTCAGTCCGCAGAAAGGACGTGATCGTCCACTGCTTGGTGTGGGTGCCTTGAATCTCCGGGCGCAATTCGATGCGATGGCCTTCGCCCGTCAGACGCAGGCCTAGTTCGACATCCTCAATGCTGGGCCGGCTGTACGACGGGTCAAAGCCGCCCGCGGCCAGGAAGACGTCGCGCCGCAAGGCGCCGCAGCCGGCCCAGAAGGTGCTGGCTGCGCGCTGCGAGTGCAGATGCGTATAGTGATGCAGCAGGTTACGATAGTCGCTCACCAAAGTGCCGGCCGCGGGGCGATGGTCGTAGGCGCCAAATAGCCCGGCCAGCGCCGGATCTTGCGCAAACGCCTCTCTGACTTGTGCGACTGTCTCCGCGTGCACTTCGACGTCCGCGTCGACAAAGAGCAGGACTTCACCTCGCGCCGCCTGTGCCCCAAGATTGCGCGCCGCCGCCGGACCGGAGGGACGCTGCCGCAAAAGACGGGCGCCGGCCGCCTGCGTCACCGCGTTGATGCGCCGGGCGTCCGCCTGGGCCGAGCCATCGTCCACCACCACCACTTCGGACGGCGGATTTACGGACCGGGCCAACGCCGCCAGGCAGCCCGCGAGTTGATCCGGCGCGCCACGCACCGGAATCACCACGGTGAGCCCCTTCACGCCGGCAGGTTGTCCAAGGCGACCGTCGGCCGCGGCAGGCGTGGCTGTTGGCCCGCCATCTCCCGCAGATGCTCCCGCGTGATACGCGAGCCGCTTTCGAGGTACTCCTCGTCGACATTCACCGCCCACAGATTGTGATGCGCGCCGTAAAGGTTGTCGACCGCCAGCATCGCCGTCACCATCGAGTGATCCTGGTTGTTGTAGCGATGCGTGCCGTTGCGGCCCACCAACTGGAAGTTGGGAATGCGCGCCAGAAACTCGCGCACCACGCGCAGGCCGTGCTCATGCTCGCCGTTGTAGACGGGATACGCCTTCGGCGCGCGTACGACGGCCGCGTCCTCCACCAGGGAAGGATCAGCCAAGCCCAAAAGGCCAATCTCCCGCTGCGCCAACTGCTTCAGTTCGTCGTCCGTCCGGCTCCACAGGCCGTCGCCTTCCTGGCAGAAATACTCCAGGCCCAAACAAGTCACGTCCGGGTCCGCGCTCATCTCCGGGCTCCAGTTGTTGAAGTTCTGAATGCGGCCCACCTGCACCCCGGGATCATGTACATAGATCCAGTTGTCGGGAAAAGCATTGGGCTGGCGGATCATCAACGCGACGGTAAGAAAGTCGCGGTACTGAAAGCAATTCGCCACGGCGTCGAGTTCCGGCACGCGCGGACGCAAGGCGCCGATCCACTCGCGCACCGGCATCGACGAGATAAACTGGTCCGCCGCCACGCGCTCGCCGTTTACCATCAAATGCGTGACGCCTCCCGGCTCCCAATGCACTTCATTGACGGTCGCGCCCAGTTGCACGACTGACCCGGACTCCTCCACAGACGCCGCCGTCTGCTCCCACATCATCCCCGGACCCAAGCGCGGATACTGGAAGCTGCGAATCAACGACTTGGCTGGTCCGCGACGGTCCCAGCCCAACGCATTCTTGAGGACGGCAAGTACCGAGAGGCCCTGGATCCGCTGCGCGGCCCATTCCGCCGAGATCCGGTTGCAGGCGATGCCCCACACCTTTTCGGTGTAAGTCTTGAAGAAGCGCGCGTAGAGGCGTTCGCCGAAGTGGTTGATCAGCCAGTCCTCCACCGTCCGCACGTGCCGCCGTGGGCGGAGTTTAGCCCAGAAGTATGACACTCCGCACCGCAGGGACTCGATGAGCCCCATCTTCGTCACCACCTCTACCGCGTCGATCGGGTATTGGTAGAACTTTCCGTCCAGGTAGATGCGAGAGAGACGGTCGCGGTCCAGGAAGTCGTCGCCGAGCACCTCGTTCCACATTTGTTCCACGGCCGGCACCTTGGTGTAGAAGCGATGCCCCCCAATGTCGAAGTGATAACCGCGATACCGCTCCGTGCGGGCAAGTCCACCCACCTGCGGCAAGCTCTCGAAAACGATGCTGCTGGATCCACGGCGGGCCAGCTCATAGGCGGCGGTAAGTCCAGCCGGTCCCCCGCCAATGATGGCCACGGGATAGCGCAATTCTGTGTGTTTTTTTGTCCCCATCACGAATGACTAATTTCCACCCTAACCCATTTATTTTTTTAAGAAAAGAACCCTATGAAGAACTAAGTAACTTCGGCGCAAACGGGGGCAGAAAAGTCATTGGAGATCCCTACCTATAGGGGTAACGAGAGCCCCAAGATGGGAGGTCTATAGAGAAAAGCCAGAAGTGGCGATCTTCCCCTTGGCGAATCTCGCGCCGTCACTTATGGTCATCACTCGAACTCCACTCCGAATCTCGATTGGCGGGGGCGGCACGGACTTGCCTTCCTACTACGAACAATTCGGCGGCTGCGTGATTTCAGCGGCGATCTCTCAGTACATCTTCGTCAGCGTAAACCGTATGTTCAGCGAAGGGTACCTCTTGAAGTACTCTGCCCTCGAGAACCCCAAACACGTCGACCAGATCGAGCATCCGATCCTGCGAGAAGCCCTGCGCCGCCACAACGGCGGCGGCCACATCGAGATTGCCAGTCTCGCCGACGTCCCGTCGGGCACGGGCCTGGGCTCCTCCGGCACGTTCACCGTCGGACTGCTGAAGGCGCTCTACGCTTTCAAGCGCGAGTCAGCGACGGATCAGGATCTGGCCGAAGAGGCTTGCGAGATCGAGATCAAGCTCCTCAACCGCGCCGTGGGCAAGCAGGACCAGTACATCGCGGCCTTCGGCGGCCTCACCTGTTTCGACTTTCAGCCCGATGGCAAAGTAGACGTGAAGCCGCTCCGCATCTCGGACGACACCCTGCTGGACCTGGAGCACAACCTGCTCATGTTCTTCACCGGACACTCGCGCAGTTCCATCAGCGTCCTGACGGATCAGCACGAACGCTCCACGCGCGGCGACCGCGAGATGATCGAGAACCTGCACTTCACCAAGCAGCTGGGTCTGTTGAGCAAGGCGGCGCTCGAAGACGGCCAAACGGCGCGGTACGCCGAACTGATGAATGAGCACTGGCGGCACAAACGCGTACGCTCCCAGGGAATGAGTAATGAACAAATCAACCATTGGTATGAGGCCGGCATGAACAACGGCGCGTTAGGCGGCAAATTGGTGGGCGCGGGCGGTGGCGGCTACCTGCTCTTCTATGCCGAGGATCCGATGCGAGTGCGCCGTGCGATGGCCGCCGAAGGCCTGCAGGAACTGCGCTTCCGCTTTGATCACGACGGATCCACCGTCCTGGTGAGGGACTAAATTAACGTGCGACGGCAATGTGTCATTTTGGCGGGCGGATTGGCCACCCGGCTGGGCGAACTCGCCGTCGAGCAGCCCAAAGCCCTGCTCGACGTGGCCGGTAGTCCCTTCGCGGACCGGCAGTTGACCTGGCTGGCATCAGAAGGCTTCACCGACGTGCTCTACCTGATCGGCCACCTCGGTGGCCGGATTCAAACCTACGTGGGTGACGGCAGCCGCTGGAAGCTGCGGGTAACGTACTCGGACGAAGGAGATCGCCGGTTAGGGACGGGCGGCGCACTGCGCCTGGCGTTTGACCAAGGTCTGCTCGATCCCGTCTTCGCGCTCACCTACGGCGACTCCCTGTTGCAAGTCCCCGTGGCGGCCATGTGGCAACGCTTTGAGGAGAGTGGCCAACCCGCGCTGATGAGTGTTCTGCGCAACGAAGGCCGCTGGGACACCAGCAACGCCGTGTTCGAGGATGGCCAGGTGACCCTCTACGACAAGCAGGCGACGCCCCGGCCCGCGGGCATGCGCTGGATCGACTACGGCATCTCGCTGCTCAAGCGTAGCCTGATCGAAAAGCGCCTGATGGCGGGCGAGCCGGCCGATCTCGCTCCCTTCTTCCATTACTTAAGCCGCGAAGGGCGACTGGCCGGGTTCGAAGCCACCGAGCGCTTCTACGAAATCGGCTCGCCGGAAGGGCTCCAGGAATTGGCCGCCATCCTGAAGCCCCGTTCGGCGGCCGTCATAACCCAACGGGTGACGAATCGGGTCGGCGTGCTCGGTGGGGGCCTCGCCGGGCTCACCGTGGCCGCGCATCTGGACGGCGCCTCCGAAGTGCTTGAAGGCGGTTCGCGCCCCGGTGGCCATTGCCAGAGCGTCGTCGAGGAAGGCTTCACCTACGACGCCGGCGGCCCGCACATTCTCTTCTCGCGCAACCAGCAAACGCTCGACTACATGGTCTCTCTGCTGGACGGCAACGTGAACCAGGCGCGCCGCGCGAACAAGATCTTCTTCAAGGGCCGTTACGTAAAGTATCCGTTTGAAAATGGCTTGTATGATCTTGAACCACAAGATCGTTACGAATGTCTGTATCACTATTTGCATAACGATCATCCAGCCCCCACGAACTTCAAGGAATGGATCTACCGGACCTTCGGCACGGGGCTCGCCGAGAAGTATCTGCTGCCCTACAACGAGAAGATCTGGAACGTCCCCGCCGAACAGATGAGCCTCGATTGGGTGGAGGGCCGCGTCCCGAAGCCGCCCGTTGCCGACGTCATCAAGGCTGCCGTTGGCGTGGAGAGCGAAGGCTACACGCATCAGCTCTACTTCAATTACCCGGCGCGCGGCGGTGTCGAAAGCCTGCCGCTGGGAATGGCTCAGCGAGTCCAAAATGTCACCCCCGAATTCGCCGTACGGCATGTCCGCCACACCCGCGACGGATGGCTCGTCAGCGACGGCGCTTCGGAGCGCGTCTATGAGCGCATCGTCTCCACGCTGCCCATCGTCGAGATGGCTAACATCTTCGAGGGCGTGCCCGGCGAAGTGAAGTCGGCGGTGGCCGCCTTGCGGCACAACTCGCTCTTCACCGTCACCATCGGGCTCTCCAGCAACCGGCTGCCCGAGTACACCGCGATCTACGTCCCGGATCCGGAGCTGATCTTCCACCGGCTCTCGTTCCCCGGCATGTTCAGCCCGCACAACGTGCCGCGTGGCCAGTCGCTCGTGCAAGCCGAGATCACCGCCAACGCCGGCGACGGCATTTGGGAATTGAGCGACGAGCAGGTATTGGCCAAGGTCGTCGCCGGACTCGAAGCCATGGACCTCATCCATCCCAGCGAGATTTGTTACACCAAGGTGATCCGCACGCAGTATGGCTACGTCGTGCAGGACTTCAATTACCGGAAGCATCTGGAGTTGGCCAAGGGCTACTTTGAGAGCCAGGGCATTGCGCTTTGCGGGCGCAACGCGGAATTCGAGTACATCAACATGGACCAGTGCATTGAGCGGGGAATCAAAGTGGCGGCACGTTTGAACCAACCAGAATGCGTAGGGGTGTAGATTATGCCAGCCATTACCGTAGCGATGATCACGCTAAACGAGCAGGAAGCCGTCGGTAAGGTGATCGCCGAAATCCAGGCGGCCACCGCCGGCCACGACGTCGAAATCCTGGTCGTCGATAGCAGCAAGGACCGGACGCCGGAGATCGCCGCCGCGGCCGGAGCCCGCGTCGTCCGGCAGTTTCCGCCGCAAGGCTACGGCCGCGCGATGGCGCGCGCCCTCTCCGAAGGCCGCGGCGAAGTCGTCGTCACGCTCGACTGCGACGATACCTATCCAGCGGACCGGATTCCGGAGTTGGCCGGAATGGTGCTCTCCGGCCAATACGACCTGGTGAACGCCTCGCGCCTGGAAGGCAAACCGGCCTCCATGCCTTTGGCGAATTACCTGGCGAACTGGCTCTTCGCCCTCGTCTCCTGGATTCTGCTGGGCATCAAAACCACCGACGTCCACTCCGGCATGCGGGCCTACCGGCGCAGCATGCTCGACAAAGTCACCTTCGACCCCAGCGGCCCGGCGTTGCCGGTGGAGTTGATGCTGAAGCCCGCGCTTGCTGGCTACCGCCTGGCCGAAGTCTTCATTCCCTATCGCGACCGCATTGGTGTCACGACTCTGGGGCGCTGGGAGTCAACGTTGTGGACGTTCCGCCGTATCTTCCGCCTGTTCTGGATTCGCTGGCAGGGTCCGCCGGCCGGCGTCGCGGCCGCGCCGGGCGCCTAGATCTTGGTAGGGAGTCACCGTGGAGCAGATTAGCGTCGCCCTCGCACACTTAGTGGCCAGCGCCATCGCCTCGCTGGCGATGGCGGGCTTTGGCGACCTGTTTGGCGTGGAACTCCTCCTGGTAGCGGGTGCCTGGTGGTTGGCGCGCCGCCGTCAGAGCTTTGGCGAAGCGTTCTTTACGCGTATCGAAACGGTGGCCAGCCGCTTCGCCCAGCGCCGCGTCGCGGCGCCCGTGGCGCTCGCCGCCGCCGTGATCCTGGTGCGCGCCGCGGCCCTGCCGCTTGACCCGATTCCGCATCCCGTCGTGGTGGACGAATTCAGCCACCTGCTGCTCGCCGACACCCTGGCCCAAGGCCGGCTGGCGAATCCCACGCATGCGCTATCGCCGCATTTTGAAGCGATCCACACCCTCGCCCGGCCGACCTACAGCTCGATGTACCTGCCCGGACCCGCGCTCCTGTTGTACGTAGGCCAAGTACTCACTGGCGTGCCCTGGTTCGGACTCTTGTTCGGCACCGGTATCCTCTGTGGCCTCACCTGCTGGGCTTTGCAGTGCTGGTTTCCGCCCCGCTGGGCTTTGCTGGGAGGCGCGCTCACCGCCTTGCATATCGGCCTCTCCAGCTACTGGATGAACAGCTATTGGGGTGGCACGTTTGCTGCATTGGGGAGCACGCTCTTGCTGGGCGCGTTCGGGCGGCTGCAAAAGCAGACCTCGACGGACCGCTGGACGCTGCTCTGGTCCGTCTCGATGGCCCTGGGCATCGGCATGATCGCCAACTCCCGCCCGTACGAAGGGCTCGCCCTCTGCCTTCCGGTGGGGGTACGGCTCGCCGGATGGCTCATCCAAAAACGATCCGCCACCAAGCTCGCGTGTTGCGTCATCCCCATGGCCATTGGCCTGGCCGCCATTGGCGCGGGGATGGCCATCTACTTCCGAGCCGTCACCGGCGATCCCTCCAAGTTGCCCTACCAGGCGAACCAGGAGCAATACGGCTGGCCCACCACCCTGCCCTGGACCGAGGTCCGTTACGTCGAGCACGACCGGCGCGAGTTCACTGACTACTACATCTACGAACTGGAAGAGCGGCTCAACTTTACTTCCTGGACAAAGTTCGCCGGCATGGTGATGCTGAAGCTGCAAAACGACTGGCGCTTTTTCGTTGGCCCGGCGCTCACCATTCCTTTGTTCTTCCTGGCCCGGGTCTACCGCGTTCGGCGGCTGCGGTTTCTCTTTCTGACCGGCGCGGTCGTGCTTCTCGCGGCCTTCGCCGAGTCCCATTTTCCGCACTACCTGGCGCCTGCTCTATTGCCCATCGTCGCGCTGACGCTACAGGGTTACCGCCACCTGCGCCTGGGCCTGGGCGGGGAGCCGCGCCTCGGCCTGCGCCTCTCCCGCGCGATTCCCGTCATTTTGCTCGCCACTCTGGGCCTGCGGCTGGCGGCTAAGCCCTTTGGCGGCGCCGAGTCGAGCTTGACCGGATACACCTCGTGGTGCTGCTCCCGCGCCGGCCGGGTGGACCAGCCGTCCGTGGAGCGCCGGCTTCCTCCCGGCAAACATTTGCTGTTGGTCCGCTATCAGAACGACCACGACTGGCAGAATGACTGGACTCGCAACCGGGCGGACATTGATCGTGCCCGCGTAGCGTGGGCGCGCGACCTAGGTACGGCCGCTCAGCAACAACTCATCTCCTATTTTCGTGACCGCCAGGTCTGGGTGGTGGAACCAGACCTGGTGCCCCCGCGGCTCACCCCGTTCCGTCCCGCTCCCTCTACGATTTCACAGGCCCGCAAACGCAAGGAAGAAAGAGTACCATGACCAACCTGATCACGCTCGCCGAGGCCACCGGCCTCCAAACCACCTTCAGCCGGACCTTTCTGGACGAAAGCCGGGCCATCCTCGACGCGATTGACCTCGACGAAGTCGAACGCCTGGCCGCCGGACTCGCCGAAGCCCGCCACGGCGGTGGCCGCCTCTTCATCCTCGGCGTCGGTGGCTCAGCCGGCCACGCCAGCCACGCCGTCAACGACTTTCGCAAGCTCTGCGGCTTTGAGGCCTACTCACCGACCGACAACGCCAGCGAACTCACCGCCCGCATCAACGACGAAGGCTGGGATACCTGTTTCTCTAACTGGCTGGCCGGTTCCCGGCTCAACGCGCGCGACGCCTTACTCGTCTTCTCGGTCGGCGGCGGCGATCGCGAAAAGAACGTCTCCGTCAACCTGGTTCGCTCGCTCGAACTGGCGCGCGACCGCGGCGCCGCCATCTACGGCATCGTCGGCCGGGACGGGGGCTTCACCCGGCAGGTAGCCCGCGCTTGCGTCGTCGTGCCGACGGTGAACCCCGCCCGCGTCACGCCGCACACGGAAGGCATGTGCGCTTTGCTGTGGCATCTACTCGTCAGCCACCCTGCGTTGCAGATGACGGCCACGAAATGGGAGAGCCTCTAATGAGCCGCTGGTTTATCGCCGGAGGCGCCGGCTTCATCGGCAGCCACTTCACGGATCGCCTGCTCGGCGACCCCGCCACCACCCTGGTCACGCTCTATGACAACTTCTCGTCGGGCCGGGAATGGCACTACGAGCAACACGCCCGTGACCCGCGGCTGCGCGTGATCTGCGGCGACTTGAGCGAGACGGAGAAGCTGCTGCGCGTGATCGAAGGCCACGACGCCGTCATCCACCTGGCGTCGAATCCGGACATCGCGCGCGCCGCGACGGACCCGGCCATCGACTTTCGCGAAGGTACGATGCTGACCCATCAGGTGCTGGAAGCGATGCGCGTCGCCGCCGTTCCCCGCCTGCTCTACGCTTCGGGCAGCGGCGTCTACGGCGAACTCGGGCTCGCCGAAGCCTCCGAGGACCACGGTCCGCTGCGGCCCATCTCCACCTACGGCGCGAGCAAACTGGCGGGCGAAGCCCTCATCGGCTCCTACTGCGCGATGTTCGGTCTCACCGCCCGCGCCTTCCGCTTCGGCAATGTCGTCGGCCCCCGCCAGACGCACGGCGTCGGCTTCGACTTCGTCCGCCAGTTGCTCATCAACCCCCGCGAACTGCGCATCCTCGGCGACGGCACGCAGAGTAAGTCCTATATTCACGTCACCGACGTGGTGAACGCCGTGCTCTGCGCGCACGAACAGGGCCAAGGCGCTTTCGATGTCTACAACGTCGCCACAGGCGACTACATCACCGTCACCGAAATCGGCCGGATCGCCACCGAAGTCCTGGAACTTGCGCCCGGCAGCACGCGCTTCGTCTACTCCGGCGGCGACCGCGGCTGGAAGGGCGACGTGCCGATTGTCCGCCTCAATACGGACCGGATTCAGTCACTCGGCTGGCGGTGCTCCCGAGGAACCGCCGACGCCCTGCGGGACTCCATGCTGGCCCTCCTCGCCGACGCGCAACTGGCCCGGCTGTGAACCGCGCCGTCTTTCTGGATCGCGACGGCGTGCTCAACCAGACGATCTTGCGCGATGGGAGGCCGCACCCGCCGGCCAATTTGGCCGAATTGACCCTCCTGCCCGGAGTCGTCGAAGCATGCCACCTTCTGCGCGACGCCGGTTGCCGGCTCGTCATGGTCACCAACCAGCCCGACATCGGCCGTGGAACGCAGACTCGCGCCAGGGTGGACGAAATGAACGCCCACCTGCATCAAGCCTTGGCCTTGGATGCCGTCTACGTTTGTCCCCACGACGACCAGGATGCCTGCGCCTGCCGCAAGCCGAAACCGGGCCTGCTCACCGCCGCCGCCGCCGATCTCGGCATCGACCTGGCCCACAGCTTCCTCGTCGGCGACCGTTGGCGCGACATCGACGCCGGCCGCGCCGCCGGCGTCCGCACCGTCTGGATCGACTACGGCTACGCCGAACCGCCTGCCCGCGACCCCGATTGCACCGTACAGAGTTTGCGCCAGGCCGCCGATTGGATAGTGAAACAACCATGAGCACGGAACGCCGAGTGAAAATTTACGCCGATGGCGCCGACCTCGCCTCCATGCGACGCCTGGCCCGCGAGCGCCTCATCCAGGGCTTCACCACCAACCCCACCCTGATGCGGCAGGCCGGCGTCACCCACTACGCCGACTTCGCGCGCGACGTCCTCGATTGCGTCTCCGGACGGCCCGTCTCCTTCGAGGTCTTCGCCGACACCCTCGACGAAATGGAGCGCCAAGCCCTCACCATCGCCGCCTGGGGGCCGAATGTCTACGTCAAGATTCCGGTCACCAACACCCGCGGCGTCAGCACCGCGCCGGTGTTGCGTTCGCTGGCCAGCCAGGGCGTCCAGGTGAACGTCACGGCGCTCTTGACGCTGCCGCAAGTAGCCGCCTGCACCGAAGCGCTGCGCCACAGCAAGGCCGCCTGCATCTCGGTCTTCGCCGGCCGCATCGCCGACACCTGGCGCGACCCGCTGCCCGTCATGCAAGCCGCGCTCGAGATCATGCGGCCCTATCCGCAACTCGAATTGATCTGGGCGAGTCCCCGCGAACTGCTCAACATCCGGCAGGCGGACGACCTCGGCTGCCACATCATCACCGTCACGCCAGAATTACTCAAGAAGCTGAACCTGGTCGACAAGGACCTCGACGAGTACTCGCTCGAAACCGTCCGCATGTTCTACGAGGACGGCAAACAAGCCGGCCTCTCGTTGCGCGTCGAGTCCCCTACAACGACACCGGCCATGCTCGTCCCTTAAACGAGTCGAACTTCGCCGACGCCGGCGGCAGGTAGTCCGCCGTCGCCTGCATCCAATCCGCCAGCCGGTCCATCAGAGCCGCCTTCACCGCCCGCCGCGCCGGATCATCGGCGACGTTCTGGAATTCGTGCGGATCGCGCTCCAGATCATAGAGCTCGATCGCCGCGCGCGTGGGGGTGAACACCAGCCGCTGCTCCTCACTCAGACCGCCACTCTTCACCAGCTTGGTCATCTGCTCCCAACTCGGCGACGCCGCCAAGTCACTCGGCGGCCGGTAGGGGAAGTGGGGCGCCGCGTTCAGGATCAGCTTGTGCGTCCGCGTGCGAACGCTGCGGATGGGGTCGAAGTTGTCATGCCAGTTGCGTTCGCTAAACACCGCCTCGCGCGGCACGTAAGGCTTCCCGAGCAGAGCCGGCAAAAAGCTCTTGCCCTGCATCTTCGCCGCCGGTTTCAAGCCGGCAATTTCGAGCCACGTGGGCGCGAAGTCGACGTGCGCGATCAGGTCGCTGTTCACCGTCCCCGGCGCGATCCGGCCCGGCCACCAGGCCAGCAGCGGCGTCCGCAGCCCGATGTCGTAGCAGGTCCCTTTGGCGCGGGGAAACGGCATGCCGTTGTCGCCCGTCATGAAGACCACCGTGTTGCCAGCGAGCCCGCGCTCGCGCAGCAGCGCGAAGAGTTGGCCACACTCGGCGTCCATGCGCGCGATGAAGTCGTGATAGTGCGCCAGATCCTTACGCACTTCGCGCGTATCGGGCAGGAAAGGCGGCACGGTCACCGCGGCGGGGTCATGCGGCGGCGAGAAGGCGCCGTCCTGGTAAGGGCGATGCGGATCCGAAAAGCCGAGTTGCAGGAAGAAAGGCCGGTTCTTGGGCAAGGCGTCAAAGAACTGGCTGAAAGGCGCTTGCGCGTTGCCGTAAAAGTCGAGCCGCTGCTGGAAGCCCGCGCCCTGGTGATGTTTGCGAAAAATGCCCGTGAAGTAGCCGCGCTCCTTCAGTTGGTCGAGCACTGTCGGCTCCCAGTCCGGCAGCGGCGCATGCAGCCGCGACATCCCTACCGTGTGCGGCGTACAACCCGTGAAGATACTCGCACGATTCGGGCTACATTGCGACGACGAGACAAAGCCGTGCGTGAAGCGCATGCCTTCGCGGGCCATCCGGTCCAGGTGCGGCGACGTCACCACGCGGTTGCCATAGCAGCCCAGATCGCCCACGCTATGGTCGTCCGAGATGAGAAAGACGATATTCGGCGGCGGACTCGTCTGCGCCAGCGCGGCGGCAGGCGTACTTTGCAGCAACTTACGGCGGGAGAGCATACCGGGCCATCGTACACTAACCTCTAGTGTCGAACACACGTAAATTGACGGCGCATGTCAAAGCCGCGGGTTGAGCGAGCAAGCTGAGTCCAAAGGTTTTGGACCACGTGCTGAGCCGCATCCCGCGCCTCACCAATGCGAATGTCCTGGTCGGGTTTGACACGTCGGACGACGCCGGCGTGTACAAGCTAGCGCCCGAGCTCGCCCTCGTGCAGACCGTGGACTTCTTCACCCCCATCGTCGACGACCCCTACACCTTCGGCGCCATCGCGGCGGCCAACGCCCTTAGTGACGTCTACGCCATGGGCGGCCGTCCGCTCTCCGCCCTCTCGATCCTCGCCTACCCTGACGGAGGCGACTTGGACGATCTCGAAGCCATCCTCCGCGGTGGCGGCGATAAATTACGCGAAGCCGGCTGCGTTTTGCTCGGTGGCCACAGCGTAAAAGACGAAGAGATCAAGTTTGGCTACGCCGTCACCGGCACCGTCCATCCGGATCAGGTACTCACCAACGCCGGCGCCCGCTTGGGCGACGAACTCTATCTCACCAAGCCCCTCGGCACGGGCATCATCGCCACCGCCCACAAGCGCGGCCTGGCCAACGAAACCGACGTCGCCGCGGCCATCGCCAGCATGCTCACCCTGAATCAGGGCCCGTTGCCAGAGGCCCACGGCGTCACCGACGTCACCGGCTTCGGCCTGCTCGGGCACGCCCGCGAAATGGCCCTCGCCAGCGGCGTCTCGCTTGAAATCGACTGGCGCGCCGTTGAGTTCCTCCCCGGCGCCCTCGACTACTCCCGCGCCGGCGCCATCCCGGGCGGGCTCAAGAATAACCGCGACTTTGCCGGCTGCGACGTCGCCGTGGCCGATGACGTACCGCCCGAGATCGCCCACCTACTCTATGACCCGCAGACCAGCGGCGGCCTGCTGGTCGCAGGCACCTCGCCAGTGGGCCGCCGCATTGGCCGCGTAGTGCCAAAAGGAGAGAAAGCAATTTGGGTGAAGTAAATCCCGTCATCGTCGCCCTGGACGTCGCCTCGGCGTCCGAAGCCCGCGAAATGGTCGCCCGCTTGGGCCCAGCAGGCACGTTCTACAAGGTTGGCCTGGAGCTCTACGCCGCCGCCGGCATGGAGTTCGTCCGCGAACTGCTCGCCCAAGGCAAGCAGGTCTTCCTCGACTTGAAACTGTACGATATCGGCGAAACCGTCAAGCGCGCCGCGGCGCAAATCGCCGCCGTAGAAGGCATCCGCTTCCTCACCGTCCACGGGCATCCCTCCGTCATGCGCGCGGCCGTCGAGGGCCGAGGGAACTCGCCGCTCAAGATCCTGGCCGTCACCGTGCTCACCAGTTGGACCGGCGCTGACCTGGCCATCGACGGCCACAGCGGCACGGTTGCCGAGTTGGTGGAGCGCCGTGTGGCGAACGCCCACACTTGTGGGGTGGACGGCCTCATCTGCTCGCCCCTGGAGGTCGCCCGGGTGCGCGAGATGGCCGGGCCCGGCGCGATCCTGGTGACGCCCGGGGTGCGCTCCGCCGGGGCCGACGTGGGAGACCAGAAGCGAGTCGCCACCCCCGAAGAAGCCATGCGAAATGGCGCTAACTACTTGGTAATCGGCCGCCAAATCACCCGCGCCCAGGATCCTGCCGCCGAGATGCGCCGCGTGCTCGCCGCATTACAGTCATAAATCTTTTCTATTACTATCTGGTTGTCGAGCTTATTTGCGCCGCCCCTCAATTTCTGATGTACTAGGAGGCACCTTGGCGGTTCACCACACCGCCTATTTTTCATTGGGGAAAACAAGTCTCGATGCGCAAACTCAATTGCCTACTCTGTCTCGCCTTTCTTTCGGTCCTTTCCGCCGCGGCACAAACCGTCGCCACGCTGAACGGGCTCGTCACTGACCCAACCGGCGCTGCCATTCCCGGCGCGACGCTCACGCTGGTGAGCACGGACAACGACTCCCGCCGCGAAACCGTCTCGGACTCCGCCGGCCGTTACAATTTTCCGGCCATCAACCCGGGCACCTACCAGCTAAAGGCGACCAAAGCCGGCTTCTCTGACGTCTCCGTGCAGGGAATCCGTCTTACCGTGAATACCGCTTCCACCGTCAATATCTCTTTCGAAAAAGTCGGCTCGGTGGCTACCACAGTCGAAATTTCCGCCGAAAGCGTCCAACTGAACACCGTCGATGCGACCATCGGCAACGCCTTCGGCACCAAGCCCATCATGCAATTGCCCTTTGAAGGACGCAACGTCGCCAAGGTGCTGGCGCTCCAAGCCGGCGTCTCCTTTGTGGGCGATACGGACTCCGTCAATGGCGGCGTCAGCGTGGCTACCGACCGTGGCGGCGTGGTCAACGGCGGCCGTAGCGATCAAAGCAACGTCACCCTGGACGGCGTCGACGTGAATGACCAGCAGACGCGCTCGGCCTTTACCAGCGTTCTCCGCGTCACCCTCGATTCCGTGCAGGAGTTCCGCGTCACCACCAGTAACGCCAACGCTGACTCATCGCGCGGCTCGGGCGCCCAGGTGTCACTCGTCACCAAGTCCGGCACCAATCAACTGCACGGCTCGCTTTACCACTACTTGCGCAACAAGGCGACCAACGCCAATACCTTCTTTAACAACCTGAATGGTATCGCCACTCCCAAGCTGAACCGCAACATTTTCGGCGGCAGCCTGGGCGGCGTCGTGCCCAACACCAAGAAGAAGCTCTTCTTCTTCGGCAACTACGAAGGCCGTCGCGATGCCTACGAAAAGAGCGTCCTGCGCGTCGTCCCCAGTCTCAGCCTCAGGCAGGGCATCACTTCCTACATCAGCCGTTCCGGCGCCACGGTGCAGGTGAGTCCCCAGGAATTGGCCAGTCGCCTGAATTACGCCCCTGGCGTCAACCAGGCGGCACTCGCGCTCTTCAGAACCTACCCCGCTCCCAATGACAACTCAGCTGGTGATGGGATCAATACGCAGGGTTTCCGTTTCAATGCTCCGCTCAAGGATAAGTACGATACGTTCATCACCAAGTTCGACTATGTGATCAACGACAAGCATAGCGTCTTCATCCGTGGCCAACTGCAGGACGATGTTCAGAATGGTGAACCGCAATTTCCGGGCCGGGACCCCAATCTTCGCTCGCTGACGAATAGCAAGGGCTTGGCTGTGGGCTGGAACGCCTCTCTCCGCAGCAACCTGTTTTCCACCACCCGTTGGGGCATCACGCGGCAATCGCTGGAAGACGTGGGCATCGGCCAATACGCCGCTGTCACCTTTCGTCCCTTCGCGGATCCGGTGGGCCTCGATCGCTCCTTCCGCCGCATTAGCCCCACCTACAACCTCACCCAGGACTTCTCCTACACCAAGGGTGCTCACACCCTCCAGTTCGGTGGCAGCCTGCGTATGTTCAATAACGACCGGCTGAGCTATGCCAACTCCTATTTCGGCGTCACCAGTAACTCATCGTGGCTCTCCGGCAGCGGCGCCATTTTGAGCAACCCCTTCGTAGATACGAACAACGCCGCGGTCGGCATCAACGCCGGTGGACGGACGCAGTTCAACGACGCCGTCGCCTCCGTGTTGGGCTTGGTGACTCAAGTTAACTCCCGGTACAACTACCTGCCCCAGGACGGCAAGGTGAATGCCCTCGCCCAGGGTGCTCCGAACCCTCGCAACTTTAAGGGCCAGGAGTCGGAAATCTACTTCCAGGACTCCTGGAAGCTCACCCGCCAACTCACCATGACGGCCGGCATCCGATACATGTACTGGCCCGCCATCTATGAGGCAAACGGTGTACAAACCAGCCCCAGCATCCCGTTGAGCGATTGGTTCTCCACCCGTGTGAACAATGCCAACGCCGGGCTCGCAGGCGGCACGGGCCTCTCGCCCATCTCCTTTAACCTGGCCAGCGCCCAGGGCGGCCGCCCGCTTTACGACAACCTGCACAACTGGTCGCCGCGCCTCGCTCTCGCCTGGTCGCCGGAAGGCCGCTCCGGCCTCGGAAAATTCATCTTCGGTGGCAACGGCAAGAGTGTCATCCGCGCGGGCTGGGGCATGTACTACGACGTCTTTGGCGCTGGACTCGCGCGCGCTTTCGATGCTTCCGCCCTCGGACTCGCCACCAACATCCAGAACTCTTCCGGCCGCTTGGGCTTGGCGGATGCTCCCCGCTTTACCGGCCTGTTTGATATCCCCCAGTCGCTGGTTACTCCGGCGCCTCCCGCCTCCTTCCCGGTGCTCCAGCCCAACGTTTTCCAGATCACCAACTCCTTGGACGACAAGTTGAGGGCTCCCTATGTCATGCGTTTTAACCTCTCCGCCACCCGTGAATTCGGTAGCGGTTGGACCGTTACGCTTGGCTACGTCGGTAGCCAGGGCCGCCGCACGCTTACCAGCGAAGACCTCGCCACCCCCCTCAACATTCGGGATCCCCAATCCGGTCAGACCTGGTATGACGGCGCCAAGGCCGTCATCGCCCAGATGCCGCAGAACATTCGCCGCGAATACAGCGGTCCATCCCGCCTCACCGACGCCGATTTCGCCCGTGTTCGCCCGGTTCCTTTCTTTGAAAACATGTTCCCCGGACTCGCTAGCGGCGGCCGCACCGCCACGCAAGTCGCTTACGGACAATTCGTCGACTTCTTCCCGGATTCGACGGGCGTCCTCGAAAATCTTGATCGCTTCGCTGACCCCTCCGCCAGCAGGTTGGGCCGCTTCGCCTTCTACAGCCCGCAGTTCTCTTATCTGCGCGCCATCCGTTCGGTCGGTTTCTCCAGCTATAACTCCATGCAGCTGAGCACCCGCAAGATCTTCAAGAACCGCGACCAGTTCGACTTCAACTGGACTTGGTCCCACTCTTTCGACCTCGGCTCCACGACCGAAAACAACGCCGACGCCTCCCGCGGTGTCATCATCAACCCCTACAACCGGGGCCAGATGCGCGCCTCCTCGGACTTTGACCAACGCCACAACATCAATGCCAATTACGTCTACAATCTGCCGATCGGCAAAGGCCAGCGCTTCCTGGGCGGTACTGGTAGCGTGGGTAACATGCTGTTTGGCGGCTGGCAATTGGCTGGCCTCTACCGCTGGACCACCGGCTTAAACACCAGCGTCGGCCATAACCGTACGTGGCCCACCAATTACAACATCACCGGCTGGGCCACTACCGTCAGCCCCTTCGCGGACGGCACGAACAAGAACTCTCAGGCGCCCGTAGCGAATTCGAACGCGGCCGCCGAAGCCCGCCTTTCCGGCCCGAACGTCTTCCAAAATCCCCGCGCGGCCTTGGATTCGTTTGGCTTTACCCTGCCCGGCGAAATTGGCAATCGCAACAACGTTCGCGGCGATGGCCTGTTCAATATCGACGCCAGCCTGTCGAAAAACATCACCATGCCCTGGAGCGAGGACCACAAGGTGCAGATCCGTTGGGAAGTCTTCAACGTCACCAACTCCGTTCGCTTCGACGCCCGCGACACCAATCTCAGCCTGGGCTCGCGGACCAACTTCGGCCGCTACCTGAGCACCCTCCAACCCTCGCGCGTGATGCAGTTCTCCCTGCGTTACGACTTCTAACCCGTGGTTACGGCCTTTAGGCCGTACCTCGAGCTTCAAGCAAAAAGGCGCATCGGCTTTCGCTGATGCGCCTTTTTGTTTCCTCGGGACCCACTCGCTTTGCTCGGGGCTTGCGGGTGTGGCCGGAGCTTCAAACGTTTCGCTTAGTTCGAAACGTCGGACGTCGCGGACTGTTCGCGGATCGGGAGCCACTTCGTGTACCACCACTTCTGCGCCTCGGAGTCCTTGTAAGCCTTCAGTGCGGCTTCGTCCTTGAACTCCATGGCCAGCACGTGGGTGAAGTTGGCGGGGCCGCCCTGCACCAGCACCGGACGCAGCCAAACGCGCGTGATTCCCGCCTTCGGGAACTTCTTGGCCATCTCGCCGATGGAAGCGATAGCTTCGTCCACGGTGGCCTTTGAGGCGTCGGCTTTGAACTTCACGTTGATGACGTGAATGACGGACTTGGGCATTTCAACGGCCGACAGGCTGAACGCCAGGACGGCTGCGAGAATCATTTTCTTCATAGATTTCCTTCTGTTACTCTTTTCAGTCCCGACCACTCCTCGCAGATCACGAGTGAGTTCGCCGGATTGGTGACCAGATACTTGCAAGCGGCGGGGCCAACTAACCGCTCGCGGGCTACCGGGAGTGCGTCGCGAAAAACCGACACGTCCTGGGAAGTGTGATAGACGACGCCCTGTAACTCGTACGAGTAATAAATGGCGTCGTCTTGAATGTCGTTTACCGTCGCTTCGATGATCCGGCCATCGCGCGCGATGGCGCGGCGGCGGCGAAATTCGCGGCGCAGTTCGCGCTGCTGCGGCGTCAGCCGGCTGCGCCACAGCGTCCAAACCAGAATCACCAGCGCCAACGTAACGCCGGCGCTGGCCAGCAGCACATCGAAAGCGAGGGCCACGCGTGCTTACTTGGTTTCGAAGGCCTTGGCGTGGTCCTTGAGGAACTGCTCCAAGCCCTTATCGGTGAGCGGATGATTGAAGAGCATATCGAGCACCTTGTACGGCAAGGTCCCCACATGCGCGCCGGCCTCGGCGGCCTGCACGACGTGCAAGGGCGAACGCAATGACGCGGCCAGCACCTGCGTCTTAAAGCCGTAGTTCTTGTAGATCTTGCAGATGCTCGTAATCAGGTCCATGCCCTGGTAGCCGATGTCGTCCAGACGGCCGACGAACGGGCTGATCAGGTACGCGCCGGCCTTAGCCGCCAGCAACGCCTGCGCGGGCGAGAAGCACAAAGTGACGTTCGTGCGGATGCCTTCCTTCGCCAGCGCGGAGCAGGCCACAATGCCGTCCCGAATCAGCGGCAGCTTCACCACGATATTCTTGTGGATCTTGGCCAGCTTCAGGCCTTCGGAGATCATGGCCTTGGCTTCCACGGCCACCACCTCGGCGCTGACGTCGCCGTCGACGATCTCGCAAATGCGCTTCACTTGCTCTTCAATCGGCACGCCTTCCTTTGCGATCAGGGAAGGATTGGTGGTAACGCCGTCGACGATGCCATAGGCAGCGCCTTTGCGGAGTTCGTCAAGGTTAGCGGTATCTAGAAAGATTCTCATGGTTGGTTGGGTAAGTTACTCGCGAATGACAGGGTTGGTGAGCGTGCCCAGGCCATCGATTCTCACGGTGACCGAGTCGCCCGGTTGCATCGGTCCGACGCCTTCGGGGGTCCCGGTGGCAATCAGATCTCCCGGCTCAAGCGTCATGAACCGGGTCACAAACTCCAGTATATCACCCAGGCTGAAAATCAACTGCGAGACGTTGCCGTGCTGGCGGCGCTCGCCATTCAGCAAGGTTTCGAGGGCGAGCTTACTGAAGTCGATGTCGCGGGCGGGAATCTCATACGGACCCACCGGGCAGAAGGTATCGAAACCCTTGCCGCGCGTCCATTGGCCGTCCTTCTTCTGCAAATCACGCGCGGTGACGTCGTTCACGATGGTGTAGCCGCGCACATAGTCGAAGGCTTCCCCGCCCTTCACGTTCCGCGCCCGGCGTCCGATGACGACGCCGATTTCGCCCTCAAAGTCGACGCGCTGGCTGATGGCCGGATGCACGATGGCGTCCCCGGCGGCGATCAGCGAAGAGGGCGGCTTCATAAAGATCAGCGGCTCCGTCGGGATGTCATTGCCCAATTCCTTGGCATGCGCGGCGTAGTTGCGTCCCACGCAGACGATCTTCGAGGGCGACACCGGCGGCAACAGCTTGACGTCGGTGGGAATCTCGGGGGTCGGCAGGTCGACGTATTCAACGCCGCCCGCCGCGTCCGGCGTGGAGGAAGGGAGTTGGAGGTTGCGGGAAAAACGAATGCGATACATGGCGCTCCTCCTAGTGTCGCTTATATGCTGGAAGCATGTTTCAGCTCACTGGCAAGACGGCATTGGTAACGGGATCCGGACGCGGGATCGGCAAGGGCATCGCGCGAATGCTGGCCGACGCCGGCGCGTCGGTGATGATCAACGACCTCGACGCCGCCGTGGCCCGCGAGACCGCTGGCGAACTCGGCATGGAGTATGTCGCCGGCAACGTCACCGACGCCGCGTTTCCCGCGCAACTGGTGAACGCCACCATCGAAGCCTACGGCGGGCTCGACATCATCGTCAACAACGCGGGCTACACCTGGGACAACGTCATCCAGAAGACCACCGACGAGCAGTTCCAGGCGATGCTCGACATTCATCTGGTCGCGCCTTTCCGCATCCTGCGGGCCGCCGCCGAACACCTACGCGCCGCCGCGAAGCGGGAGGCGGGCGAAGGCAAGCGCGTGATGCGCAAAGTGGTGAACATTTCAAGCGTCTCCGGCGTCTACGGCAACGCCGGCCAAATCGGCTACGGCGCGGGCAAGATGGGCATCAACGGCGTCACCCACGTGATGGCCAAGGAGTGGGGACGGTATAACGTCAACGTGAACTCGGTGGCCTTTGGCTTCATCGAAACCCGGCTCACCCAGCCCCTGGGCGACCAGGGCGCCTCCATCGACATCGCCGGCCGCGAAATCGCCGTGGGCGTGCAGCCCAAGATGCTCGAAAGTATGAAGCAGATGGTGCCGCTGGGCCGCTTAGGGACGGTGGAAGAAGCCGCTGCCCCGGTCTTCTTTTTCTGCTCGCCGCTCTCGGACTACGTCTCGGGCGAAGTGCTGGTGGTGAGCGGCGGCATGCGTTTCTAACCAGTCGCGCGGGCGGTACCATGCGAGTATGACGAAAGCGAAAAAACGCGATTCGCTGCGTGCGCTGCTCCGGGATCTAGCGGCGCAACACGGTGCACCTTCCCCTGAGGACCTCCAGTGGGCAGAAAGCGCGCTGCCAAATCAACTCGCCCGTGCTGCGGAGACGATACCGAATAGGTGCGCGGAAAATTCGGGTGAAGACCGGGATAGCCCGCCGCGTCAGCGGCGGGGCAGCGCGGCCAATTTCCGGTAGAGCCTAGTAAAACTGAATAATTCGTGAACGTTGCCCCGCCGCTGACGCGGCGGGCTCAATGCTCGGGTTATGCCAATTCGCCGCGTTTGGTGATCACTTCAGCTTGGAGATACGGCCGCAAGACCTCCGGCACTAGCACTGACCCATCAGCCTGTTGATAGTTCTCGATGATCGCCACCCAAGTGCGTCCCACCGCCAAGCCGCTGCCGTTCAGCGTGTGCAAGAACTCGTTCTTCTTGCCGGACTTCATCCGGATCCCCGCCCGCCGCGCCTGGAACGCTTCAAAGCTGGAACACGACGAGATCTCCTTGTAGCCGTTCTGGCCCGGCAGCCAGACTTCGATGTCGTACGTCTTGGCCGAGGAGAAGCCCATGTCGCCCGTGCAAAGCACCACCGTGCGGAAAGGCAAGCCCAGCTTGCGCAGGATGTTCTCCGCGTCATGGGTAAGCGCGTCCAACTCGGCCTGGCTCTGGTCCGGACGGGCGAACTTCACCAGTTCCACCTTCTGAAACTGGTGCTGGCGAATGATGCCGCGGACGTCCCGCCCGTAGCTCCCGGCTTCTGACCGGAAGCAGGGCGTATAGGCGCAGAGCTTCACCGGCAGCAAGTCACCGTCGAGCGTCTCATCGCGATAGAGGTTCGTCACCGGCACCTCGGCGGTCGGCGCGAGCCACAGGTCGTGGTGCTCGCACTTGAAGAGGTCCTCGGCAAACTTCGGGAGTTGGCCGGTGCCAAACAGGCTGGCCGAGTTGATCATGAACGGCGGCAGCACCTCGGTGTAGCCATGCTCGCGCGTATGCGTGTCGAGCATGAAGCTCACGAGCGCGCGTTCGAGGCGCGCCCCGAGTCCCCAATAGACGGCAAAGCGCGCGCCCGTTACCTTGGCGGCGCGCTCCAGGTCCAGGATGCCGAGTTCCTGGCCCAGGTCCCAGTGCGGCTGCGGCGTAAAGCTGAAAGCCGGCGGGGTGCCTTCGCGCCGCACCTCGACGTTGTCGTGCTCATTCTTCCCCACCGGGACGCTTTCATGCGGCAGGTTGGGAATGCCTTGCAGAATGCCCTTGAACTCCTCGTCGAGCGACTTCACCTGCTCATCGAGCGCCGCGATGCGCTCCTTGGCTTCGCGCACCGCTTCCTGTTGCGCCGTGGTGTCGCCGCCGGCTTTCTTGAGCTTGCCGATCTCCTGGCTGTCGGAGTTCACTTTGGCCTTTAAGGTCTCGGTTTCGGTAACGACGGCACGGCGGCGCGTGTCGAGATCGAGGAAGAGCGAGCGGTCCATTTGGAAGCCGCGGGTGGCCAGGCGGTCCAGGACGGCGTCGAAGTGAGAGCGGAAATAGCCGAGGTCGTGCATGAACTTCTAGGATAACCGAGGGGCGCAAGGGGCCGTCACGGCGGGACAAAGGCTAAAGGCATAAATGACTTGGCAATACCGACCCAAGGCCCGGCGTAGCGGTTCCCGGCTGGACCGACACGCGAGAGGGACGAGAGCAAGAGTCTCATTCCACCCGATTCCACAATAACAAGCGCTGCGTAACGGGACGGCGCAACCGTATGACGTCACTGGCGAAAAACGCCGTTACCGCTGGTCCATCGGAACCCACGGCTGGCCGACGGGCTTGCCCTTATAGTCGGCGCGGGGCCGAATCAGGCGGTTGTTGCGGTACTGCTCCAGCGTGTGGGCCGTCCAGCCGGACATGCGGCTGACGGCGAAGATCGGCGTGAAGAGATCCACCGGAATGCCGAGCGAATAGTAGGTGGAGGCCGAGAAGAAATCCACGTTGGCGTTCAGATTCTTCGAGCTCTTGATGAACTCGGCCATCGCCGTCGAAGTCTCATACAGGTCGACGTGGCCGGTGCGCTCGCCGATCTCTTTCGAAAGCCGCGCCAGATGGATCGCGCGCGGGTCAATCGTCTTGTAGACGCGGTGGCCGAAGCCGGCGATCTTCTGCTTGTTGGCGAGGCGTTCGGCGACGATGGCCAGCGCTTTCTCCTTGGAGCCCGCGGCGAGCAGGAACTTAATGACGTCCTCATTGGCGCCGCCGTGCAGCGGACCTTTCAGGGCGCAGATGCCGGCGGTGGCCGCCGAATAAATGTCCGAAAGCGTGGCGGCGGTGACGCGAGCGGCGAAGGTGCTGGCGTTCAGTTCGTGGTCCGCATGGAGGGTGAGAGCGACGTCGAAGGCGCGCTCCATCACGGCATCCGGGCGCTTGCCGGTGAGCGTGTAAAGGAAGTTGGCGGCAAAGCTTAGCGACGGGTCACCCGGGACCACGGCTTCGCCGCTCCGCAGCCGGTTGAAGCTGGTAACAATAGTGGCCGTCTTGGCCATCAGCTTGGCGGCCTTGGTGTGGTTCGCTTCAGGCGACATGTCCTCGGCTTGCGCGTCGGAAATGGCCAACATCGAAACAGCGGTGCGGAGGACGTGCATCGGCTTGCCCTGCGGAACGCTGGCCAGAAAAGCGGTGACGCCATCGGGCAGTTCGCGATGCGAAACCAGGAGCTCTTTCAGGCTCGCCAGTTCCGCGGCTTGCGGCAGGCGGCCATTCCACAGCAGGAAGATGACCTCCTCAAAACTGGCGTTCTCGGCCAGGGTATCGATGGAGTAGCCGAAGTAGGCTAGGACGCCCGCGTCGCCATCGATGTAACAAATCTCAGAATCTGCGGCAATAATGCCTTCTAAACCCGCGCCGGACACAGTAGCCATTCTTGTACCTAATTCAGACTTTAACAGATGAGGGGGCGGACCTCACAAAGAAGTGAAATTTTCGCGGACGTTTTTGGTGACTTTGCCGGGCGTGGGCTAAGATAAGGCAGAGAGTCCGTCGCCATGCAATCATCCTCGATCGCCGCCCGCCCCGCGCTGAGTCCTTCCCAGACGGTTGACGCGGCTTCGGAGGGCGACCTCCGGCCCGGTACTCTCAGCCCGGCGCAACTCCGCCAGGCGTATCGCCACATGCTCAGTTCGCGGCTGATTGACGACCGCGAAATCCTGATGAAGCGGCAGAACCGCATCTATTTCCAAGTCAGCGCCGCCGGCCATGAAGCCGCGCAGACCGCGGCGGGCATGGCGCTCCAAGCCGGACACGACTGGTTCTATCCGTACTACCGCGACCGTGCGCTCTGCCTCGCCCTCGGCGTCACCGCGGAAGAGATGTTTCTCCAAGGCGTGGGCGCCGCGCGCGATACGGCTTCCGGTGGACGGCAAATGCCCTCCCACTGGAGCGATCCCGCGAAGCACATCGTCACCGGCAGTTCGCCCACCGGAACCCAGTTTTTGCAGGCCATCGGCTGCGCCCATGCCTCGAAGCTGCGCCAGACCAAAGAAGTCACGCTCGTCTGTACCGGCGACGGCGCGACGAGCGAAGGCGAGTTCTGGGAGTCGATCAACATTGCCACGCTCGACAAGCTGCCGCTGCTCTACCTGATTGAAGACAACGGCTGGGCGATCTCTGTGCCCGTGGAGAGGCAGACACCGGGCGGCAGCATCAGCAAGCTTTTGGAAGCGTTCCCGAATCTATTGCGCCTGGAAGTGGACGGTTGCGACTTTGTAGCTTCGTATGAGGCCATGCAAACAGCGGCAGCCTGGGTCCGGCAAGGCAATGGCCCCGCAGTGGTGCATGCCTCGGTGACGCGGCCCTATTCGCACTCGCTCTCCGACGACGACCGTTTGTACAAGAGCGTCGAAGAGCGTGACGAAGAGTCCGCGCGCGATCCCCTGCCGCGCATGGCCGATTATCTGGTGGAAAAGGGCGTGGCAACGCGCGAAGAGTTGGATCGTCTCAGCCAGGAGTTGTTCGCGCAGATCGACGCCGTCAGCCAGGCCGTGCAGGACGAACCGCCGCCCGCCACCGATTCCGTGCTCCGTCATCTCTACTCGGAAACAGTGGACCCCACGGGCCCCCGCTTCGAGGCCACTCCGGTGTTCACCGGCGAGCCGCGCACCATGGTGGACGAGATCAACCTCACTCTGCACGAGGAGATGCGCCGCGATGAGCGCGTGTTGATGTTCGGCGAGGACGTCGCCGATTGCAGCCGCGAAGAGAACCTCCCCGCGCTGAAGGGCAAGGGCGGCGTCTTCAAAGCGACCCTGGGCCTGCAACGCGTCTTCGGCAGTGACCGCTGCTTCAACACGACGCTGGCCGAGGCCGGCATCATGGGCCGGGCGATTGGCCTCGCCACGCGGGGCTTCAAGCCCATCACCGAGATTCAGTTTTTTGACTACATCTGGCCGGCGATGATGCAGATTCGCGATGAACTGGCGATCATTCGTTGGCGCTCGCACGGCGGCTTCAGTTGCCCGGTGGTGATCCGCGTCGCGACCGGCGGCTACCTCACGGGCGGCGCCGTCTACCACAGCCAGAACGGCGAGAGTGTCTTTACCCACATCCCCGGCCTGCGCGTCGTGATGCCATCGAATGCGCTCGACGCCTGCGGCCTCCTGCGCACCGCGATCCGCGCGGACGATCCGGTGCTGTTCCTGGAGCACAAGAAGCTGTACCGCGAGCCCTACAACCGGTCACCCCATCCGGGGCCGGATTACACGATTCCTTTCGGCAAGGCCCGCATCATGAAGGCCGGCGAGTCGCTCACCATGGTCACTTATGGCGCGCTGGTGCAGAAGTGCCTGCTGGCCGCCGCGCGGCTCGAAGAGTCGCACCCCGGCCGCACCGTCGAGGTGATCGACCTGCGGTCACTGTCGCCCTACGATTGGCCCGCCATCGCCGAGAGCGTCCGCAAGACGAGCCGCGTCATGGTAGCCCACGAAGACACCAAAAGCTGGGGCTTCGGCGCCGAGATCGCAGCCCGCATCGCCGACGAACTCTTCTGCGACCTCGACGCCCCCGTCGGCCGCGTAGCCGCCCAGGATACCTGGGTCGCCTACCACCCGACTCTCGAAGACGCCATCTTGCCGCAAGTCGACGACGTCGTCCGCGAGGGCGAGCGTCTGCTGCGGTTTTAGGCGTTCAGTCGTTGGGATTGTTTACGGCAGCATCTTGCCCTTGGCAATCTGTCCGCGGAGCAAGAATGTCTTGGCCAGCGAGCCCTGGCCACAAAGTTTGAACGTCCCGAAGTCTTTATACCAGTCTTCCTACGGGACTTCTGGCTGTGTATCCATCCAGAGTCTGAGTTGGTTCAAATCGCCAAGGCTGATGGCCCGCTCGTGCATTCTCTCGATCAAGTGCTGGCGTACGTCGGCAGGGAAGTTCTCCCAGCGGTCAAATTTTTGGCATCAGCCGCCAAAGACCATGCGTCCCAATTCATCGCCCAGGCGCTTGACAGAATCAGGGTCTTTCGCCTCACGGAATCTCTCGGCTAACTCAAAGAAATCCTGCTGCTTTCGTTTCTCGGTTTCGATTCCGTTTTCGATCAACTCCACGAGCATCCGGGTGATGCTCAGCCTTCGGGTTTTGGCCATCGCGCGAACTTGAATCGCCACCTTGACGGGCAAGCTGACACTCTGACGCACTACTTTCTGTTCGACGCTCATGTCACGTCGGAAAGAAGTCGTAGGCCGAGAGCATCGGGTGGGCCGCGTGGCCGCGCAGGATACCTGGGTCGCCTACCACGCAACACTGGAGGACGCCATTCTGCCGCAAGTCGACGACGTCGTCCGCGAGGCGAGCGTCTGCTGCGGTTCTAGCGCTGCGACCGCAGGATTGGTTGTTTTTTCGCTACCCTCACAGCGGATGAGCAAGAAGCGCGGATGTTCCTCACTCAACGCAAGCGAAAACTGGAAAGCCCGCCGCGTAAGTGTAAGAGTGAGACGCGCAGAAAAATGGTCTAGACGCCTTCTAACGAACCCCGACCGTAAGGGAGGGGATCGCTTCGCAAGCCTACAAAGGCTTCACCGAGCGGCAGTGAATTGTCGAAGAACGCCAACGCTGCAGGGCTTTTCCGGCAGAACACTGGACCGCTGGGTACCGGCGAAGCAATCCCCTCCCTTACGGTCGGGGTTCGTATAAACCGCAGGGGAACCATTTTTCTGAGCTTCTGAGCGATGGGGCCGCTGTCACTTTCAGATTTTTTTTTGCGTAGAACATTATTCGGCTTACGTTCCCGGCGCCGTGCGATTGAACTGGCACGGACCGAATACCAGTCTCTTCTACCCTGCGCGACTTGAAGGCGGGCGGGTCCTATCGCGCAGCCTGAACGCTGGTGGCTCCAACCGGGAGCGTCATCAAACGCCTTGAGTGCTCGCGAAAACCGAGACGGTGGTATAAACGTGTTGCCTGCTCGTTCGCGAGGTCAGCCTCCAGCAGAAGCGCGGTCATTCCCAGTCGCGCACATTCAGATTCCAAGTGGCGCACCGCCGCCGTTCCTATGCCGCTCCCACGGTGAGGCGCGTCCACGAAGAGTTCGTCGATGAATCCGTGCCACCCCCCGACCTCCAAGCTGAAGCCTATGGTCATCACGACGTAGCCGATTGTGGCTTCCCCGATCTCCAACAACCAAATAGCGCCTGCTCGGGGCTCCTGCATCAACTGCCGTGTCGCTTGGCGCGACCGTTCCGCATGAAACGGTACGCCATCGTTGGCATACAACTCGCACATCATGGCGAGCAGCACCTCCAGATCATCGGGCTCGCCCTTGCGAAGATTGAGTTTCATCGAACTACCGCAGTTCTCAATAGAGTCTGACTCATGATGCAACTTTAGCTCGAAGCGCCAAAGCATGGTTGTACGCTGACGAACATCCTGTGCACCTTGTGCTCCTCTAGAATCAATAAGGACAATGCACAACACTAGCAAGTTGACATTCCAACTGCATGCACAGTGCGAAGCCCTGCGCAGCGGGATTGCCGGCGTTATGCTGGGTGACGGAGCACGGGCCAGACTTCGCGGCTTCCGGGCCGGAGGACTGGTTTGGAATTCGGCTTCAAAACCAGACCGCTTGTTTCAGCTTCGGTCCGGTCGGGTGAACATCGTCACCTCAGACACTCGCGGAAATGAAATCCTGATTCGCGTCGTCAATCCAGGCGAAATCTTCGGTGAGATCTGCCTTTGCGACCACGCCGATGCGCCTCACGGTACCTCGGCAGTTGCTGTTAGCCCTTCGGAGATCCTGGAGGCCGGATACGAGCACTTTCGCGGACAACTACTCTCGGACTCGGACATGATGACGTCGGTCCTCCGATTATTCTGTGTCCGGCTCGCCGAGGCCGATCAAAGGGTACAAATTCTCGCCGAGCACGATGCGCGACAAAGGCTTCGAAAGTTGTTGGCTTATATTGCCGCTATTCGCGGAGCGCCTTCCAAAAATGGCGGCTCCCAAGTCAGTGTCAGAATCACGCACGCCGAACTTGCCTCCTTCGGTGCACTGAGCCGACCGCATCTCAGCCTTCTCATGACGGAGTTTCGCGACCAGGGCCTAGTGTCCTATGAACGAGGATCCGCCCTGCGGATCGACTTGGCGAAGATTAGCGAACCCACTTGAACTTTACATCCCGTAGGGGTCCGCCGGGACAATGTTGTTCAGTCGCGCATAAGTGGTGAGCGCCCCACGATGATGTGCCGTGTGATCCACGATCTCCCTGATGATGCCGATACGGGGCATCCCGCCCAGCACCGGCCCCAGAGGCAGAAGCGCGGTCAATTCCGGGTCGCTCTTGGACGCGAGCAGTTCGATCACGCCAGCCGTGGATTGCTCGAACCAATCCCGCGCTGCCGTTAAGGACTTAACGGCGAGGACAGCCTTGATTTGTTCCTCGAAGTTCATATCGAAACCTTCGGGACGAAATGCGCCTTCCACAAACCAATCGATGACGCGCGCGGCATGCGCTACGTGCTGCGCAGTGGTCATCATCCCATCAGCCGGTGAGAACCCAGACATTGGCTCCGTCAAGTTGCTGGTGGAACGATTGAATCGCTGGCGGGCGATATTCAAGTCTTCGACGGCTTGCTGGGCCAATGACAGGGAAGCAGGGCTGGCGTTCATCATGGCAATAGTTTACCTTCGAACGCCGAATTGGAGATGTTCGCGTACGTACATGTCTCCAAGGATTCTGGCACGATCTTGCGAGACAGATCCTGCAAAACGGCATAGTGTAGAGTGTACCTGCCAGCCCTCCCGGCCCGGATTGGGGTCTTGCCAAAACGGACTGTTTCGCAACGGCAACGAAGGCTTCCAACGGCGGGGCTTTCGGCGCTGCGAAACTGTATTGCGCTAAGCACTGGCATGGCGACAGCTTTCCGCAGCACCGGACGGCGACCCTGGTATGCCAAGTAATGTTGACGGAACTACGCCAAATAATTCTGAAAGTGGCGGGCCGCGCACGCTGAATATGTCTGTTTTGCTGGGGTTTTCGCCGCCTAACGTGGCGGGTCGTCCGAACCGCAGCCGACATTTCTTCTGGATGAGTCCCACTAAAAAGGTACAAACACAAGGCCACTGAACTAACGCTCGTAAACGTTCAACCGCTGCGTCACTGACTTCTTCCAGTCCGCGTGCGGCCCGGCTCCCGACTTTGTGAAGAAGGCTTCCACCTGCCGGATAAGCCCGTCGCGCTGTGACGTGTGCGCGGGAGAGTCCCAGAGATTGCGCGTCTCACCGGGGTCGGATTCGAGATCGAAGAATTCGCTCGGCCACTCGGACGTCCGCATCACCAGCTTCAGATTCGCCGTCCGGACCCCGCGCACCATGGCGTACTCAAAGAAAACACGATCCGGCCAGCGCGTGGGAGCCCTGCCGCGCAGGAAGCCCGCGTAGCTGCGGCCCACGCGCTCCGGCACCGCGGGCGGGGGCTTCACGCCGGCCCAATCGAGCAGCGTCGGAAAGAAGTCATAGGCGGAGAGCATCGGGTCCAACGTCTGGCCGGCGGCGATGCGGCCGGGGTGATTCCAGATCAGCGGCACACGGACTGACTCTTCATAAAGATTGAACGGCCACGTCCCGTTGCCCTTGCCCCAGAAGCCGTGGTGGCCGGTGTTGTAGCCCTGGTCGGCCGTGAAGATGATCGTCGCGTTGTCGCGCAACCCGGCGCGATCCAGATAGTCAACAATCCGGCCCACGTTGCGATCCATGCCCGTCACCAGCGCCGAGTAGCTCTCCATGCTGGCCCGGTCATTCATGTGGCGGCGCAGACCCCGGTTCGCCCACGGATGCGCGGGCAGGCGCGGGAAACAGCCGAAGTCGCTCTTCGCGTACGGGGCGCGATCCGCGTCGGGCTGATAGTCATAGGGCGTGTGCGGCGCGTAGAAGGGCACCAGCAGGAAGAAGGGCTCCTGCCGCGGCTGCGCCAGAAACTCGAGCGCGAAGTCGCCAATGGCGTCTTCCTTAAAGCCGGGCTTGCGAATGCGCTCCCCGTTGCGGACGAACTCGGCGTCGCGAAACGTACCGCCGCCACCGGGCACGGTGGCCCAATAGCGAAAACCTTCCTGAGCCTCGGCGTCGCGGCCGAGGTGCCATTTGCCGGTGAGGCCGCAGTGGTAGCCGCTTTTGGCGAGGAGGCTCGAATAGGAGACGAGTCCCTCCACCCAGCGGCGCGCGGTGGTGCCGGAGGAGTCCTCCGGCATGAGGTAGTCCTGCACGTGGTGCTTGGAGGGCAGGGTCCCCGTCAGATACGTCATGCGACTGGGCGAGCAGACCGGCGTAGTCGCGTAGGCGCGCGAGAACTTGGTGCCGGTATCGGCCAGACGCTGCAGATTCGGCGTATGCATCTCCGCGCAGCCATAGACGCTGCTGGCCCAGGCGCCATGGTCGTCCGTCATAAAGACGATGATGTTCGGGCGTCGCGTTTTTGCGACGGCGGTAGCGGATAACGCCAGCAGACTTCGGCGGGAGATCTTCACGGCCTGAGTATATCGAAAAGCGCGCTAAACTCAGTATTTCCCTCCCCGTCTTGAGGACCTTGCCGGCCAAGCCTACATGTGGATCGTTAAACTCGCACTCAACCGCCCTTACACCTTCGTGGTGATGGCCTTGCTCATTTCGATATTGGGCGGTCTCTCCATTTATTCGATGCCCACCGACATCTTCCCGGACATCGACCTGCCCGTCGCCAGCGTAATTTGGGCCTACGGCGGCATGTCCCCCGAAGACGTGGAGAAGCGCATCGTCACCAGCACGGAGCGCGCCATCACCACGACGGTGAATGACGTGGAGCATATCGAATCCCAGTCCGTGCCGGGCTACGGGGTGATTCGCGTCTACTTTCATCCGACAGTGAAGATCGACATGGCCATCGCGCAGTTGACGGCGATTACGGCGTCGATCACGCGCGTGCTGCCGCCAGGCATCTTCCCGCCCTTCGTCCTGCGCTACAACGCGGCCACCGTGCCCATTCTGCAACTGGCCCTGAGCAGCAAGACGCTGAACGAGCAGCAAGTGGCTGACCTCGCCAATACCCAGTTGCGCATTGGCCTCGCCACCGTCCAGGGCGCCAGCGTTCCCCTGCCCTACGGCGGCAAGTTCCGCCAAATCATGGTGGACCTGGACCCCGCCGCCATGCAGAGCCGCCGCCTCTCCGCCGTGGACGTCTCGGCCGCCATCAACGCCCAGAATCTGATTCTGCCCGCCGGCACCGCCAAGATCGGCACACGCGAGTACAACGTCAAGCTCAATGCCAGCCCGGAACTCGTCGAGCAACTGAATAACCTGCCGGTGAAGTCCGCCAACGGCGCCACGGTCTATGTCCGCGACGTCGCGCAAGTGCACGACGGCTTCGCCGTTCAGAGCAATGTCGTCCGGCAGAACGGCACCCGCGGCGCGCTGCTCACGATTCTCAAAAACGGCAGCACCTCGACGCTCACCATCATTGACCGCGTGCAAAAAGCGCTCGACCGCATTCAGACCCTGCTCCCCAAGGAGATGGAGGTGAAGCGCATGTTTGACCAATCGATCTTCGTACGCGCCGCCATCGACAACGTGGTCCACGAAGGCCTGCTCGCCGGCGGCCTCACCGGCCTGATGATTTTGCTCTTCCTCGGCAGTTGGCGCAGCACGCTCATCGTCTGCATCTCGATTCCGCTCTCCATCCTCAGTTCGCTCTTCCTCCTGAACGTGATCGGCCACACCATCAACGTGATGACCCTCGGCGGACTCGCCCTCGCCGTCGGCATCCTGGTGGACGATGCCACCGTCGAGATCGAGAACATCCATCGCAATCTGCATGAGCGCAAGCCCCTGTTAGAAGCCATTCTCGACGGCGCGCAGCAGATTGCCGTTCCTACTTTCGTATCGACATTGTGCATCTGCATCGTCTTCCTGCCGGTCATCTTCCTCACCGGCGCGGCGCGCTTCTTGTTTACGCCGCTGGCCTACGCCGTGGTCTTCGCGATGCTGGCCAGCTACCTCCTCTCGCGCACCGTAATTCCGACGCTGGTGCGCTTTCTGCTCAAGAACGAAGCGCACGTCTACCAGCAGGAGCATCCGGTGGGCCAGGGCCCGATCTGGGCGTTGCACGGCGCTTTCAACCATGGCTTTCTGTCGCTGCAGCGGCTTTACCGGCGGATGCTGAATTGGAGCCTGGATCATCCAGGCACCGTGGTGGCGAGCTTCGTCTTGCTCGCCTGCACCGCGGCGGGACTCTCGCAGCTCATCGGCCGCGACTTCTTCCCCCAGGTCGACGCGGGCCTGATCCGTATGCACCTGCGCGCGCCTTCCGGGCTGCGCATCGAAGAGACCGAGGAGTACTTCAGCCGGGTGGAAGCGTCAATCCGCCGGCAGATTCCGGCGCGCGAGATCGACACCATCCTGGACAACATCGGCTTGCCGATCATCGGCTTGAATCTGGCCTATTCCGACAGCAACACCATCGGCCGCTCCGACGGCGAGATTCTGATCTCCCTGAAGCCGGGGCACGGACCCACGGAAGTCTACGTGCGCGACATGCGCCGCAAGCTGAAAGACGAATTCCCGGACTGCGAGTTCTTCTTTCAGCCCGCTGACATGGTCGGGCAGATTCTGAACTTCGGTTTGCCCGCGCCCATCGACATCCAGATCACCTCGCGCAATCCGCGTGCGACTCTGCCGCTGGCGCGCGAAATCGAGCGGCGTGTCGCCGCCATCCCGGGCGCGGTGGACGTCCACCTGCACCAAGTCACCGACGCGCCGGACCTCAAGGTGAACGTTGACCGGACAAAGGCCGAAATGGTCGGCCTGACGCAACGCGACGTCGCCAACGCCTTGCTGGTAACGCTGAGTTCCTCGGGCCAGGTGTCGCCGAATTACTGGATTGACCCGGCCAATGGCGTCAACTACAGCATCGCCGTCCAGGCCCCGCCGATTCGCCTCGAAAGCTTCGACGATATCGCCAACACGCCCATCTCGGGCGCCGGCGGCGGCGTGCCGCAGTTGCTGCGAAATCTTTCGGTGATGGAGCGCGGCCAATCCTGGGCCGTGGTGAATCATTGGAACGTGCAGCCGGTGTTGAATATCTATGCGGGCGTCGAAGGGCGTGACCTCGGCGGCGTCGCCGGCGACGTGCAGAAGATCGTCGATAGCTTCAAGAAGAAACTGCCGCGCGGCACGCTCATCGACGTCCGCGGACAGGTGGAGACGATGAATTCGTCGTTCATCAGGCTGGGCGCCGGCCTGATTTTCGCTATTCTTCTCGTCTACCTGCTGATGGTGGTGAACTTCCAATCCTGGCTCGACCCCTTCATCATTCTGATGGCCCTGCCCGGCGCCCTCTCCGGCATCATCTGGATGCTCTTCCTCAGCCAGACCAGCTTCAGCGTGCCCAGCCTGATGGGCGCGATTATGTCCATCGGCGTCGCCACGGCGAATTCGATCCTGATGATCACCTTCGCGAATGACCAGCGCCATATGGGCTTCGACGCGCGCTCCGCCGCGCTCGAGGCAGGCACGGTCCGTTTGCGCCCCGTGTTGATGACGGCCTTCGCCATGGTGATCGGCATGCTGCCCATGTCGCTTGGAGTGGGCGAAGGCGGCGAGCAGAACGCGCCGCTGGGCCGCGCCGTCATCGGCGGCCTGGTGCTGGCCACCGTCGCCACGCTGTTCCTGGTCCCGGTTACTTACCGCCTCTTGCGCCAGCGCGCACCCAAAAAGTTGGAGTGGAAATGAAACGCATTCTGTTCTTGCTCGCCGTGGTCCTCGGCCTGGCCGGACTCTTCTACGCCGGCTGGGCCCCCCGCCAGCGTCAAATCGACCTCGTCACCGCCGAAGCCAAAGCGGACAGCAAGGAAATTCCCGTCGTCACCGTTTCCGGAGTGAAGGTCACCGAAAAGCCGGCCGATCTGCTGCTGCCCGCCACCGTCACCGCCATCGGCGAAACGCCCGTCTACGCCCGCGCCGAAGGTTACATCGTCAAGCGCTACGTGGACATCGGCGATTACGTCAAGAAGGGGCAGGTGCTGGTGCAGATCGATTCGCCGGAGCAGGATCAGCAACTGCGCCAGGCCCGCAGCCGGCTCGATCAACTGAAGGCGTCGCTCGGCCAGGTGCAGGCCCAGGTGCAGGTGGTGGAAGCGAATCTGCATTTGGCCGAGATCACCGCCAAACGCCAGCAGGAACTGGTGCGCGAAGGCGTCTTCTCGAAGCAGATGGGCGACGAGTCCGCCGCGGTGCTAGCGGCGCGGCAAGCGGACAAGCTCGCCGCCGAAGCCAACGTCAACGCGGCCCGCGAGAATATCAAGGCGCAAGAGGCCGAAGTGCAGCGCATCACCGAGCTCACCGCGTTTCAGAAAGTCACCGCGCCCTTTGACGGACTCATCACCGTGCGCAACTGCGCCGTCGGCAACCTGATCACGACGGCCTCCTTACAGGCCGGCCGCGAACTCTTCCGGCTCTCCGACATCAGCGTCCTGCGCGTCTTCGTCAACGTCCCGCAGCAGAACGTCGATGACGTCATCGTGGGCCAGAAGGCCGTCATCACCCTGCAGGACTTGCCCAAGGCACTGTTCGCGGGCAAGGTCACCCGCACCGCCAACGCCCTCGACCTTGCCACCCGCACCTTGCTCACCGAGGTCCAAGTAACCAACCAGGGCCGCACGCTCCTGCCCGGCATGTACGCCCGCGCCCAACTCGAGGGCCACCGGCTGAAGCGCATGCTGCTGATTCCCGGCGACACGCTGCTGACGCCCGCCGGCGGTCCGCAAGTGGCGACAGTCGGCAAGGGCAGCCGCGTGAAGTTCGTGAAGGTAGAGGTCGGCCGCGACTACGGCCTGGAGGTGGAGATCACAGGCGGTCTGACGGGCGACGAAGTCCTGGTGGTGAACCCGTCCGACGACGTCCGCGAAGGCGCGCCCGTCCGGGCGAATAAGCGCAAGATGTGAGAGATGAAAGACGAAAAAGAGTTCAAGGTATCCGCCAGCGAGCTCAGATATTTGCAGCAAACTCCCTTCATCGACAAGCCACTCAAGAGGTATCTTGAGTCCGCAGTGGTCGACCTGGCCACTGGGACACTTTTCCTTGATCGCCTATGTGTCGACCGCCTGAGGGAAGCTCTCACTATCCATTTAGCCAATGTCGGTTTCGACATTGACTACAGCGTCAGCGAAGAGGGGCGGCAGATAGAAGACTTGATTGACCGACTTTACCTGAATTAGCTCAGTCTCTCGAATCGCTACTCGAAGCGTCTTGCAAATCAGCCATCCATAGCTTCACCCGCGCGGCAGGAAGAGGACCAGAAGATCGATCGCGACGATTAAGGGCGTCGTTCCCGCAAGAGTAAGGTCACCAAAAAGTTCTGGGCGTCCGCATGATCCCGGACAGACTTCCAGCTTTCAAAAGCCTCCTTGACGGCGTCAAGCCGCTCTTGCACTTCAACTCGGCTCCACACTTTCGCCCCATCATAGTCAGCAGTTTGGCGATGTTGCAGCATTTCAACGAAAGTCTCCGCAACGTTGAGCAAGTGGCGATTCCGGTCGAATTCCGGGCCGGGGGCTGGCGGCACGCTCGCACCAAAGTAGGCTCGCAAGTCATCGCGCTTTTTCGCGCAGACCTTGCTCATTCCGCCGTGCTCAAACATTCGTGCCAGAGTAAACCGCTCCTGCGGGCGCCTCCAGTTCCTTACAGTCTCCGATATCAACAAGTGAAATAGTGCGTAGTAAGAACTGGACACCGCACGGCGCAGGCTGGCCTGCCTCGGGCGCTTACGCTCTCGCTTCGCTAAGTGCTGGGCTTGTTCCAGCAGATCCTCGGGATAGGCCATCTTCGCTCAAGCCCACGCCTCTTCCTTAAGGGTGGCCTGTTCGGATTCGCTGCGAAAATTGAAGTAGGCTTGCAGGCCTAGTTCTTGGGGTCCAACTTCACGAAAAATCGTATCGGAAACCCGGCGGGCCACCACTCGAAGGTTAGGCCGCTTGGTGGACGCATCCTTCAGCAGCACGCGAAAAAAGACGGCGCTCTCGCCGCTCCAATCTTCTCCTAAGTTATATCGGATGCGCACCACATCCGACGAAAGCGCCGCCGCGGCGCTCTCAACGCCATCCGCAATACGGCTTTGCTGCAGCGCTCCGCTTCGAACGTTGGTCATGTTTCTATTATCACAGCGAAATCGAACCGAAGTCATGGGAGTCTTCGCGCGTGATCGGCAGCCGGGTGAAGTTCGCCAAAGCCGAGGTCGGGCGCGACTACGGCCTGGAGGTGGAGATCACCGGCGGTCTGACGGGCGACGAAGTCCTGGTGGTGAACCCGTCCGGCGACGTCCGCGAAGGCGCGCCCGTCCGGGCGAATAAGCGCAAGATGTAGGGTCAGGACGCCGGGCCGCGCGACTGTGCTGGAGCGAAGTCACGAAAACAGCCTGGAGTGGTTATAATTCAACCATGGCCACCACGAGTTGTCTGGATCGCCTGCTGGACCCGCTAACCGAGGCATTTACGCCGAAAATGGCGTCAGCCCTGCTTGAACTCCGGGTTGACTCTGAACTGGAAGCTCACATCGGCTATTTGCGCGGGAAGGCAAACGAGGGAACCCTCACGCCGGCGGAGGATGCGGAATACAAGGATTTCGTGGAGGCGGTCGATCTGATCTCCGTCATGCAGGCAAAGGCGCGCCGTTTCCTGGCCAAGCAATGCGCTTAGCATGGATCAAGTTCTGCGTGAGTTGGTTCGAAGACGCGCCAAGAGTGTTTGTGAGTATTGCCGCATGCCACAGGAGGCTACGCCGCTCATCGCTTTCCATGTCGAGCATATAGTTCCGAGGCAGCATGGCGGTTCCGACGATCCCGCTGGGCTTGCCCTAGCATGCGACCGCTGCAACGCGTTTAAGGGGCCGAACCTCACCAGCATCGATCCAGAAACGTTTACCCTCGTGGCATTGTTTCATCCGCGTACTGACTCATGGAGCGATCACTTTGTAATCCGGGCCGGTGAGGTCCTGGGTCTGACATCCAGAGGGCGCGCGACCGTGCGTCTGCTCAACATGAACGCGCCGCGCCGCGTGGAACTCCGTAGAGAATCGCTTTAAAGCGCATGCTCCCGATTCTCGGCGTTACTCGCCAAGGGCAACGGCATGCAAGTCAGCCGGGTAAAGTTCGCTAACGAGCAGGAAAAGGCAAAATGGTGGGCTAGCCCAAAGGGACGCGAGTTTGTGAAAAAGCAACCGGCGCGGAAGAGCAACCAGCCCTCAGGCGGCTCACCATTAGTCGCAAAACTGGCCCGCGCCAATAGTGTGCAGATCGCTTTGCGATTACCATCGCCGGATCTGGCCAAAGCTCGCGAGATTGCGGAGCGGAAGGGGATTGGCTACCAGACGCTGTTAAAGATGATCCTGCATGAGGGGCTGCAACGCGCGGGGCGACAAAACTAAGGCACAAGCCACCCGAAGGTCCTTCTGGGCGTCTAGCCCTCCCAAGAGCGGCCTCAAGCGCTCACGGACCTCGGCTACCACCACGGCGGGAGCCTTAGGCTCAAACGCTGCCTGGCGAACTTGCCAGTCGAGTTTTTGATGTGATTGGCCAGCACTAGGCCAGTGATGCTTCCTCCCATTGGGATGCGTGGCCAAGGCCTTATTTCTCCCCACGACATGCTCAGGGAGCTTCATCGAGCGTTGAGGCCTTCATCGCCGCCAGCAGCAGATTCAGTTCCTCCATGCAGCACGAACACCGCTCCAAATGCTCTCCCACCATCTGCAACGGCTCGGGAAGCGGACCGCCCGCCAGGAGGTGTTCGGCGTAAGCGGCAAAGTAATCGAAGCAGTCGTCGCACCCGATTTCGCGCGGCAGCACCGACGCGGCCATCGCGACGATCGCTCTCAGTTTTGGATCTAACTCCGCCATTCCTTATCTCCCTCCCAATACGCCGAGTACTTGCTCTTCCGTCCAGCCCGCCTGCAGGATCGCCTGCCGGATCCTCGCACGCGCGTCGTAAACCAACTTATAGAGCGCATTCCGATTCGTCCCCAAGCGGCGCGCGACTTCGTCCGGCGGCGCCCCGCCCAATTCCGCCAGAATCGCCTCCCGTTGCTTCGCCGTCAATCCCGCTTGGATCGCTTCGTGGACCACCTGCATCAACTGGTTCGACTCATGGTTCACCGCCTGCTCCGCCGGAAACAGGCGGCCCGCCTCCACCATCTCATCCAGCGAAACCTCTCGCCAACGCGCCCGCCGCATTTCGCTCACTGCCACCCGCACGCCTATCGACAGCGCCCACGTCTCAAACCGGCTGTCTCCGCGAAAGGAGCCAAGCCCACCGGTGATGCGAATCAAGGCGGCTTGCACATAATCCTCTAACGCCGAGCCTCCCACGCTGCGACGAAGGCCGTTCATGAGCAACCGTCGCAGGTCCCCGAGCGCGGCTTCGCGGCGGTCGCCGTCTCCCGAGAGGTCGCTCACCCACTCCTCGTTGCTCCGGTTCTGCTCCCGTTTCATAGCCCCGCCTCGGCCACTCTCTGCCGCAACCGCGGCAGCAGGGTCTCGCCGAATCAAGGCCGCTGCTGAATCCAGGGGCCATTGCGCGGCGACGGATGCGGCAGCACGATCTGCTTCGGCAACAGCGACTCAAACGACTCCACCGCCGCAGAGATGTCCGCAAACCGGGACCCAAAGTACCACGCCACGGCGAACCGGCCCAGGTAAATCGTCAGCCGCACCTCCGGAAGCAACGGCAGAATCTGCGGATGCCAGAGCGGTGCGCACTCCGTCCGCGGGGCCAGGTCCCCCGCCTTACCCGAGCCCGGGAAGCAGAAGCCCATCGGCAACAAAGCCACTCTCCGCGGATCGTAGAACTCCGCCTCCGAAAGGCCAAGCCATTCGCGCAACCGGACGCCGCTCCGGTCGGCCCACGGGATACCGGCCCGGTGAGTAGCCCGGCCGGGGGCCTGGCCAATGATCAGAATCCGCGACGCCGGATCCGCCGCCAGAATTGGCTTGGCTCCTAGCGGCAGGTGCGGCTCGCAAAGCGTACACGCCCGAGCGGCGGACAGTACGGTGAACATGCTTACCTAATTCTTCCCGCGCAGCACCGGATAGAAGTCTACCCAGGTCATATCGGTCTTCGACGCCCCCGCCATGTGGCAACCCGCGCATTCCTGGGCGGACCCTTCCTTCGCCGCGGACTCATACGGCAAAGCATGATGGCCGAAGTTGTAAAAGCCCCACTTGTTGGTCTTCGCATAGCGCTGGCTGTCTTTCACGGTCACATCCAGGCCATTGAACTCTCCCTCGGCAAAACCCCGGCCCGACGGCGAGTCGGCGGACCCGTCCGGGTAGGCGCCCTTACGCAGCAGCACCAGTTCCTTCACGATCACCGTACCCTCGGGAAACTCCCCGTTCTTCTGGTAGGCCGTAAGGTTCTTATCTTCCACGTAGACATTATGGAACTCCGGGAAGCCGGCCTTGCCCCCGTTCAAGCCGTTCGGCGTCAAAGGCGCCCCGATAAACACCCACTTCCGGTAGCCCGTTGGCAGCTTTAGCTTCCCGTCGGCCGTGTACGACGGCCCGCCGGCCGCGGCCACCGGAGACGGCGCCCAGCGCAGCGCCACGAAAGCGGCGCCGGCGGCGAGGAAACCGAGGATCAGGATTCGTTTCATGTGATTCACGCTTCCCTTCACGCCGCGGTGTAGAACCGCTCGGATACCACTTTGCCATTCTCCCAGCGGCGGCGCAGCACTTCGTTCCACAGGATCGGGCCGCCGGTGGTCGTCAGATTGAACGTCCACTCGCTCATCGTAACGCCGTCGCCGATCGTCTGGCTGTGCAGCTTGATCTCATTCACTTTCTGTACCGTCTGAAAGAAGCCCGTCAGATAAGCCTTCTGCGCTTCCTTGCCACCGGTGCGCGGCGCCTGATTCCCCTCCTGTTCGACGCAGTCGTCGGCGTAGAACTTGTCCACGGCCTGCACCATCTCGCCCTTGGCGATCATGGCGTTCAATTCAGTCTCGAGCTTGTTTAGGTCTTGCATGATAAATCTCCTGGTTAGCGAACGGTTAGTAAAGCCTTCATGGTTGGATGAAAGCGGCAGATATACGGAAATGAGCCTTTGGCTTTCGCCACGTAGGACCAGGCTTGGTCTTTGCTCAGGCGAGAGGACTCGAATTTCTTGCCGGTGGCCGTGTGCGGCACGATGTCCTGGTTCTTCCAGATCACCGTGTCGCCCACGCTCACTTCCAGCGTTTCCGGCACGAACTTGAAGCCCGTAATCAGCACGGTGTGCGTCTTGCGCGCTTCTTCGGGAGCCGCGGTCCCTACCGAAGCCAGGGCCGCCAACACGACGATCAGTAAGCTCTTCATGGCTACTGATGCGCCATCTTGGCGTGGCCGGCCTGCACCATCCGGGCGTGCTCTTCGTGCTTCAGGAACAGCGGCTGCGCGCCTTCGAGAGCCGCCTTCAACTCGGCGTTCTGCGCGTTGGGAATCAACACCGACGCCACGGCGCCATTCACCGTGTGATGGTAGCTCACTTCGTTTTCGATGTAGAACTTGTCGAATTCCTTGCCCTTCAGCGCATTCAACTTGGCCGTGATCTCCCGCGCGCCGCTCTTCAAGCCCTCGCTCGTGGGACTGTCGGCCGCCGTCACTCCGAGCTTCGCCGCCAGCCCGATCACGCTCTCCTGCACCGCCGAATGGTCAGTCACCATCCGCTGGGCGAACTCGCGGACGGCCTTATTCTTCGACTTGGCGATGGCAATCTTCCCGTATTCAACGTCGATCTGATCGGCCGCCAGCACGATGCCGACAATCTGCGGGTCCGTCGGGCCGTCCGCGGCGCGGACCACTTGATGGCTAAGCGCCACGACGGCCATCGCCACGGCCGCATTCATAAATGAGAATTTGTTTTTGAACATATCGATCCTTGGTTCTTTCCTTTGCGGCTGATTTCCTGCCGCAATGTAGAGAGGTGCCAAGGAGCGAAAGTCTTACCCCGCCGCTGCGATTAATTCACCGGCGGACGCCGGCGCAGGGCTTGCTGGATCTGTGGCAACAGCTTCAAGTAGGCGCTGGTGGCTTCACCCAGCACCCGGGCCGCGGCGACCGTCAGGCCGCTGCCTGACCGCTGCCGGATCTCCGCCCGCAGTGACTCGATCTCCAGCCGCACCTGATCCAGCTCTTCGTCCTCGAAGGCCATCAGGGCTCGGTCCAGCCGCTGATAGAGCGGCTCGATCGACGCCGCGTCGATCTGCCCGGGGTCGAGCGCGACCCGGTCCATGATCTGCCGCAGGCTGGGCAGGTCATGCACGCTGAAGAGCAACACCGCGTCGCTCACTTCGCGCTCCGCCACGTCCGAGGGCAGATTGCGGACCGCGTCCTGGGTCACCATCGTCGTTGACCCGCCGCCGTCCAGATTCACCGCGCGCACCGCGCCCAGGTTCACCAGTTCCGCCGCCAGTTCATCCAGCCGCATCCCTTGGCTCGCAGGCTGGCGGCCATCGAGAGTGATGAGCAGCCAGGTTCCCTGCGCCGTCACCGCAAAGGCCGTCCGCGGATTGCGCGTCGTCTCGTGACCGAAGTTCTCCGCGCCGACGTCCACTTGGCCATTGGTGACGATCATCGGCCCCCCACCGATCACATCCACCGGCCGGCACCCACTCACCGTCGTCAACGCCAGCGACGGCCGCACGCTCAGCAGCGCGCCCGGCGTCGCACGCGTCCGCAGAAACGTCGCACCGGCGCCGGAGCCCGACAGCACGGAGCCGTTGGCCGGAATATCGACGTTGCCTTCGCCATCCACCACCCGCGACACCCGGCCCGTGGAATCCAGAATCGCGTCCACCCCAGCCGCGTCCGTGCGCGACTTCTCCCCGAAAATCGGCCGCAGCCACAACAGATCCTGGCTCGACCGCGCCCGGTTCAGCCCCGTCAGCGACGCCGTCGCCTCGCCCGTTGCCACTTGCCCGCTGTAGCGCACCTGGTCCATCGCCACCTGCCCCTCGGCGCAACGAATCAGCGCACTGCGCAGCAGACTGTTGCCCGCCACCACCTCTTCATTCCACATGTAAGCCCCCGACGATTGCCCGGCAAAACCGGTCGCCGTCGGAGTCACCACGAAGTAGCCGCCATTGATCGCCGCCGTCGCGCCGTAACGTTTGGCGAGCGCGCTGGTGGTCTCCTTGCCGATCGCCCGGTCCTTCGCGCGCACCGGCAGCAGCAGCACGTTCGGCTCGCGCGGATCAATTTCGACGATCTGCATCTGGAAAGGCCCATCGCCGTCCGCAATCCAGCGCCGCTCACGATACGTCACCCCTGGCGCGAGACTGCTGACGTTGTCGTACTCGAGAGCCACCACCCGCAAGGTGAACGTCGCCTCGCCCGCCGCCAGCGTAATCTCCCCCGGCACCACCGCCAACGACGCCGACACCACCCGGCCATCGGCATCCGTCTTGCCCACCGGCTGGCCGTAGGGCAAGCGATCCAAGAAGTCGCACGAAACGAAGCCACCGCCGCCGTGCGACACCGTCACGTCGCACCAGTTATCGCCGGTTTGGCCCTTCACCAGCACCCGGTCGCCCCGGTACAACACGCCACGCACCGTTCCGCCCGGCGACTCGCGCAAATTCAGCGTCGCCGCCGTCACCGTCCCGGTTTCTGTCCCCGGCCCCGTCACGCGCACCACCACGCCGGGAAAGGGCTTCAGTCCGTCCGCCAGGCGCAAAAAGACCGGGTCACCCACGGTCACCGCCGCCGGGCCGGAAAGCGTTTGGCCCAGGCTGGTCCAGGCCAGGCAGAACAGAAGAAGCAGCCGCATCTAGTTCTATTGAAACACCAGCGAGCCGGCGAAGTTCCGTTGACTCGTGCCGGTGCTCAGCGCCATGCAGTTTCGCAAAGTCGGAAGCCTTAGCCGAGATTCGGCTCTACGCTACGCCGATTGAACGTGTCCTATCGCGGTTTGACTATCCAGCGCGCTTGAGCTCTTCCCGCACAATCCGCCTCAAGGTGCTCTCCAGGGGTTCCCTTTTTCGGTTGACAAAGTCTCGTAGAGCTAGATTGATCAGCGTCTGATAGTTGCCTCCGCCGGCCTTGTCGACTTCACTCCGGAACCAATCCAGAAGGTCGTCGTCCAGCCGAATGGTTACTCGGGTCTTGCCCTGCGGAACGGGCAACACAGCTCCACGCTTGCCCTTGCTGAAATCGTATTCCTGTTTCATGAGTTCTCCAGATAGTGCCGGCGTTCGTTCGGGGTAGCAGGACGCGCGGAAATGATGCGAATCGTATCCTCGCGCCACGTATAGACAATGGTCAGAATCCTTGCCAATGCGTCGATCCCCACCGTGATCCAGCGTTCTTCGCCATGTGCACCGTCCTGCATGGTAATGCCACGCTCGTCATCAAGAGCGAGAACCGCATCCGCAAACTGGACTCCATGTTTGCGGGCATTGCCCGCCGCCTTTCGCGGATCCCATTCAAACACGGTCACGTGTACAAGTGTACACCACGAGCAAGGGGAAGTTCTCGTCAGCGAGGAACTTCATGCAGGTTGGCGGGGGACGACGTGCTCAGTATGCAGGAGCTCGCCGGCATAGGCCAAGCAGGCTTGGATGTCTTCCTGACGGATATGCGGATAGTTGTCCAGGACTAGCTCGTGGTTCCGCCCGGCGGCAAGAAGGTAGACGCTGAACCCCACCGCGAGCCGAGTGCCTTTGATGACTGGTTTGCCAACGAGGACTTGGGGGGCGACGGTAATGCGTTCGCGCCAGCTCAATTCCACCGGAGACTAGGATACCAAGCGCGTCCCCTGTCGATGATCGCGGTTCACTTCGCCGTTCTGCAAGAGTCTTCCGGTAGGCTAGGGGGAGTGGACCACTCAACTCGGGGGCAATGCGATTCGGGGTCAGGTAACGAGGGCCAACAGGATGACCGGTTTTTCAGCCGAGCCAATACAGTTCAGGTTGGACGGTTCACGATACCGTTTCCGTTCTCGGCGGTTATCGGAATCATTGCGATTCCATTGCTTTTCTAGCAACACTCGAGCGCTCCCGAACGAATCAACGTTGTGTGAGTATTGCGCGCCCACTGGAAACCAGATGAGTCCCGCAGTGTAGAGATAACTGTGTAGAGAGACTGGAAATGATTCGGAGCCTGTCACCCAGAAAGTGACCCTCCAGGCTACCCAGGGATCCAAATCTTCTCCGCCAAAACCGTCTCCACACCAGCGGGTAGTTCCAGCACTTCATTCGACTTCGTGAAGAACGCCAGCCCCTTATAGCTCACCAGATATTGAAAATTCTCCGTAAAAAGGCCCCCGTGCGCGGTCACCACCAGGGGCTCGGCCACTCGGCTGAGGACTTTGAGAAACTCCGCCGGCTGAAGATTCACAATCACTCCCGAGGCTTTCGTCGCCTGCGCAATCGCGGCTGCTGCCGCGGCGGCTCCTGCACCCATCTCTTTACGTCCTCCAGATCAAAATTATAGCGCTACCTCATTCACCTTTGCGCCCCAGCAACAGCACGCTTTGCCCCAACGGCAGATTCAATCCCGTGCCAATCAAAGAAGCTTCCAGACTCAGCGCGCTCCCCAATAAGCCGTCGAGCCACCCCGGCATTGGCGCCACGCCGCTTGCTGGCGGAGCCTGCGTCAGCGGCTCCCAGACGCGGAACTTGAAGAGCGCCACCGGCAACAGCAACGAGTTGGCGTAGGTCACGCGGAGCGCGTCGATCCCGGCGTCGCTCGCGCAGCGGCGCAGGTGGCCCGCCGTGAAGCGCTGCTTCTCATGCGTAAAGACGCTGTGCCGGCTGTGCAGCACATTCAGCGCCGACACGCGAACCACAAACAGCCCGCCGGGCCTTAGCACGCGAGCGAGTTCCGCAAATGCCCGCGGCTCTTCGCCGGGCGGAAAGTGGACGATGACATCGAGCGACAGCACCGCGTCGAAGCTCTCCGCCCCAAATGGCAGCGACTGCAAGTCACCCTGCACCAACCGCTCGACGCCCAGCCGCTGACCCTGCCGCAGACCCTCCGCACTCAGGTCGAGCGCCGTCACGCGCCAGCCGTAGCGGCGCGTGAACTCGCGCGCCTGATAGCCCGTGCCGCAACCAGCTTCGAGCACCTGGGAATAACCGCCGGCCAGCGGATCCAGCAGCCGATTCAGAATCTGCCGCTGCCCGCGAAACCACCACATCCCTTCCTCCAGGGCGGTGATATTCGCGAACTCCGCGTCGTTCATCTCGGGCGAGGGCATTTCTGGGGAAGGGCTAGCGGCCATGCGCCGCCGCTTGGCGCCGGTAGAATCCCAAGGCTTGCGCGAAGCCGTCCTCAAAGCGGACCTGCGGTGCCCAACCAAGTTCGGCGCGGATGCGCGAAGAGTCCGTCCGGTAGCTGCCGATATCGATCGACGCGCGTTCAGCCGGAAACGGACGCAGCGTCGGCTCGGGAAGCCCCGCGGTCGCGCAAGCGATGCGCGTAATCTCGAGCAAGCTCAACGCCTCCGGTCCTCCGATGTTGTAGCTCCGCGACGGCAACGGCCGCGCCGCGCCCACCATCAGAAAAGCCTCCACCGCGTCGTCCACGTGCAGCGGATCCCGCAACTGCTGGCCGTCGCCGAATACCTGCAGCGGTTCGCCCAATTCCAGCTTCCGCAGATACGCGCTCAAGAAGCCCTGGCCGGGCACCGTCAGCGACATGCGCGGACCGTAGACATTGGTGAGCCGCAAGACGCAAGCGTCCAGCAAACCCGTGCGGCTCAGCATCAGGTGATACATCGTGGCCGCGTACTTGTGGATGCCGTTGAAGTCCACTGGATTAATCGGATGGTCCTCATCCACCGGCAGATACTCCGGCACGCCGTACACCTGACGCGTCCCCGCGAACACCACCCGCACGCCCGGATTCCAGTTCGCGCAAGCCTGCAAGAACCGCAGTTGCGACGTCGTGTTCAACTGCAGGTCGCGCTCCGGATTCATCATGCTGTGAATGTGGCTGATCTCGCCGGCCAAGTTAAAGACGACATCCGCCTGGCGAATCGCGTCCTCAAACACCGCCGGCTGCGCGATATCGACCCCAAGAATGCGCACCCGATCCAGCACGTCGCGCAGATTGCGCGGGTCGCCGCCGCAGCCGGGGACGCAAGGGTCCACTACGGTGACGTGCGCGCCCTCGCGCACCAGCCGCAACGTCAGATTGCTCCCAATAAAGCCGGAGCCGCCCGTCACGATGACACTCTTTCCCTGATACGGCATCTGTGGTTTACCCCCCTCCGCCAGCGTAAAACGCGCGGATGCGTTCCGCAACTTCAAAAGCACCTGAGTCCGGCAAATAAGGCCACAGTGGCAGCGAAACGATCTCCCGGCAGGCCTTCTCCGCGTGCGGCAGGCTCCCGCGCTTCTGCCCCGCGCTCGCAAACGCCGGATGCAGATGCAACGGCACTGGATAATGAATCCCCGTGCCGATGCCATGCTGGGCCAGATACTCCCGCAAACGACCCCGCTGCTTCGCCCGAACGACGTAAAGGTGGCTCACCGAACAGGCATGGCGCTTCAGCAACTGTATGCCCGGGCACCCCGTCAACGATTCGTCGTAGAGCTTTGCAAGATGCCGCCGCTGCGCGTTCCACTCCGCCAGCCGGGGCAGAAAAGCGCTCAGATAGCAGCACTGCATCTCGTCCAACCGCGAGTTGATCCCCGTTTCATAGCTCACCTGTCCGCCCTTACGACCCCCATCGCGCAGCAGACGCAAGCGCCGCGCCACGTCCGCCCGGTCCGTCACCACCGCGCCGCCATCGCCCAGCGCCCCCAGGTTCTTCGTCGGATAAAAGCTGTAAGCGACGTAGGGCGAGAACTTCGTCAGCGGCTGACCCTGAAACCGCGCTCCGTGCGCCTGGCAAGCGTCCTGAATCACCACTGGACCCAGCTTCGCAATCCGGTCAATCCGGCAAGGCTGGCCATACAGGTGTACGGGAACCAGCGCCGCCGTGCGCTTCGTAATGCGATTCCCCAGGTCGTCCGGATCCACGGAAAGCGTCTCCGGATCGACATCGGCGAACCGGATCTTGGCCCCCGCGCTCGTGATCGCGATGCCCGTGAACGGCGCCGACAGCGCCGTGGTAATAGTCTCTCCGGTCACCCGCGCGGCGCGCAAGCATAGAGCGATCGCATCAGTACCATTCGCCACTCCCACCGCGAATTTGGCCTGGAGCGATGCCGCATAATCACGCTCGAACTCCGCCAGCCCCTCGCCCAGAATGAACTGGCCTCGCGCAAACATAGCGTCCAGCCGCGCTTGCCACTCCGGCCGCGTTGCCTCAATCGAAGGACGTAAATTCACCACCGGCAGGTGCATCAGCGTCCTCGCACCACCGTACGAAACCACAGCCGGATCAATTGGAGCAACGTCGTCGCCAGGCTCTTCAAACGAAAGAACTGGCTCTTCCCATGCAATCGCGGATAGTGGTGCACCCCCACCTCGGCGACGCCGCAACCCGTCAGTTCCAGCTTCTTCACCAATTCCACGCAGATGGTGCCGCTGGTGGACCGCAACTGAATCTGCTGCACCAGGTCACGCCGCATCAGCCGGAAGTCGCAGTCAATGTCCCGGATGCGGATGCCGAACAGCAAGCGGGCGAAGTTGTTGTAGGCCTTGCCAATGAAAATGCGGTGCCACGGGTCATTCCGCTCTAGCTTGTAGCCATTCACCAAGCCAATTCCCGGCTGCATCAGCGCCCACAGCTTCGCGATTTCGCGCACATCGTATTGGCCATCGCCGTCGGTGTAAAAGACATACTCCTTCGTCGCCGACTCAAAGCCCGTCTTCAGCGCGCCGCCATACCCGCGGTTCTCCGGGTGAGTCACAATCCGCAGCCGCGGACCATACTCCTGGGCGAGCGAGGACAGCACTTCGCCCGTCGCGTCCTGGCTGCCGTCGTTCACCACGATCACTTCGAAATCGTCAAAAAGACCCGGCAAGACAGCAAACGTCCGCCCCATCAGCTCCGGTAGAGAGGGTGCGTCGTTGTAGGCGGGAAAGAATGCGCTCAGGGTCGGCAAGCAGGTGAGAATACCATCTCTTCCAGGGCTAAGAGAAGCCCTGAAGGTACCAGGGACGCAACGGGCACATTGCGTCCCACGGCTAGCAGGAAGGCTTTACGCCTCGGGGATCACCAGTACGTCACCAGGGTGAATCACGGAGTGCTCGTCTTTCAGCTTCGACGAGTTGGCGGCGATGATCTTCGGATAGTGCGCGCCATTGCCCAAGTGGTCCTGGGCGATCTTCCATAGCGAGTCGCCGGCCTTGACGGTGTACGTCTGGATGGGCTCGGGAATGCTCGAGTCAATCCCAAGGTCGACGGTGAGGTCGCCGTACATGGGGTCCACTTCCTTGATCACATCCCAAACGCGATTCTTGTACTTCTCGCTGGGCGCGGCGCCTTGCAGGAAGAGCTTGTCGTCTTGCAAATGCAAGTGGTCAATGCGGACGTTGTTCGCTTTCGCGAACTCGGTCACGGCCGCATACTTGGCCTTCAGGGCTTCCAAACGATCCATAAAAATTCAATCTCCTTCAAAACGGGGGCGGTGTTCAGGCTCAACGTGATTCTAGCGCGTTCGCCGCGTCAAAAGTGTGAATTCCGCTACGTAATCCGCTCGAACTGATACCCGGCTTCGGTCAGGCTGGCCAGCAACTCGGCAACATGTTCCGCGCCCCGGGTTTCGAGCGTGAAATCCATTACGGTATTGCCCAGCCGGACGCCGAAGTAGGCCCGCTCGTGCTCAATGTGCATCACATTCACGCGCAGCTTCGTGAAGATGCCGGTCACCGCATGCAGCACGCCCGGGTAGTCCGCCGCTTGCAGCCGCACCCGGACCAGCCGTCCGTCCTTCACCAGTCCGCGCTCCACAATCCGCGTCAGAAAGATCGGGTCGATGTTGCCGCCGCAGATCAGGCAAGCCACCCGCCGGCCCACTAGGCTGGTCTTCTGCTCCAGCAGTGCTGCCACGCCCGCCGCGCCCGCGCCTTCGGCTACCGTCTTCTCGCGCTCCAGCAGCATCAGAATCGCGCTCGCGATCTCTTCCTCTTCCACCGTCACGTACTCGTCCATCAGCTTCTCGGCGATCTCCAGATTGCGCTCGCCCACGCGGCGCACGCCGATACCGTCGGCAATCGTCGTGGCCGGCGGCACCGTCACCGGCTGATGCGCCTCCAGCGCCGCCCGCATCGACGCCACCCGCGCCGTCTGCACGCCCACCATGCGCACCTGCGGATTCAGCGCCTTCACCGCGATTGCGATCCCGCCCATCAATCCGCCGCCACCCACCGGCACCACCACGGCCTCCAGGTCCGGCACCTGCTCCATCAACTCCAGCCCAATCGTGCCCTGTCCCGCGATAATCGCGTCGTCATTGAAGGCGTGAATGTAGGTGAGCTCATGCGCCGCCGCCAGTCGCGTCGCCTCCGCGAACGCCTCGTCGTAGTTGGCCCCGTGCAACCGCACCTCCGCGCCATAGCGCCGCGTCGCCGTCACCTTGGTGAGTGGCGCGGTCAGCGGCATCACCACCGTCACCGCGATCCCCAAACGCGTCGCATGATACGCGACGCCCTGCGCGTGGTTCCCTGCCGAAGCGCATACCACGCCGCGCTTCCGCTCCTCCGCCGTCAACTGCAGCAGTTTGTTCAAGGCGCCCCGTTCCTTGAAGGACCCCGTCATCTGCAGGTTCTCTAGCTTGAAAAAAACCGCGTTACGCGCCGTGCGCGAAAAGTTCTCCGAGTAGGCGCAAGGGGAAACAAAGATAGCGTCCTGAATGCGCCCGCGCGCGGCCCGAATGTCGTCGAGATTCACCATGGCTTACCCAATGACGATAGCATTGCCCGTATGGAAGCCTTGCATCATATGTTCGTCCTGGGATTGCCGTGGTTCGAGAAATTGGCCCGGCCCATTGTGGTCTACCTCCTGTTGCTCCTCCTACTCCGCCTCTTCGGCAAGCGGGAGCTTGCACAGCTCAATCCCTTCGACCTGATCGTGCTGCTCTGCCTCTCGAACACCCTCCAGAACGCCATCATCGGCGACGATACCTCGGTCACCGGCGGCGTCCTCGGCGCGTTCGCCCTGCTCTCCATCAACTACGTCACCCTCCGTTTTCTCTACCGCCGCCCTAAGCTACAGGAACGTCTGGAGGGCTGCCCCACCATCCTGATGGAGCACGGCAAATTGCGTCCGGAGGCGATGCGGCAAGAGGTCCTGACGGCCAAGGAACTCCGGCTCGCTGTTCACCGCCTCGGCTTCAACGACCTGGCCGACCTCGACCAGATTGCTCTCGAGCCCGCCGGCACCTTCAGCGTCCACGCCAAGCCCAAGCCCGCCGACCGCACCGACGAAATCCTCGCCCGGCTCGCCGCCATCGAGCAACTGCTGGCCAAAAAGCTCCCCTCTGTTTGAGTGCGGCTCGTTTTTGGCACACGCCGTCATCCTTCACAACAATTTTCAACTTGAGAAATACACCCATACTTCACTGACTCTGAACGACTTATTCCCCAACTTCTCGCCCATGCATCGCAAGAAATTTCTCAGGTCCGCAGTAAACTGAAGCTACCCAAGGACCTTCTCCAATGAACTCCAGCCAATTCTCAGACTCGCGTCTGATCGAACATCCGCACGCTCATCCGCTCGTCACCAAGCTGCTCCGCCGTTACGGCCTGAAACTCCAGCCAGCCCCTCCCACGGGATCCGCGCTGGTGAATCTGAAAGTGGTTCTGCCGCCGGGCAGCGCCTTGCTCTGGGATCGTGCCACCTCCCTGCCCCTCGGCCACCAACGGCGGGAGCTTTTGCGCTTCGTGTCGATCACCGTACAAGAAACGCTCCGTTGCTGGATCCCCTACCTCTACTTTTCTCACCTGCCCAATTGGGACTTGCGCGAACTGATGTGGCCGATGCTGATCTATGGCGCTTCGCGCTCCTTCAAGCCGGTCTCCCGCCAGACCTTTACCTTTGACCTCATGCGCCCCGATACGCTACCCACCATCCTGCATTCGGCGCTGCCCACGCTAAAGAGTTGGGGCCCCCGCCTGCAGGAAATTCTCCAGCATCAGCCCGGCGCGCGGCGCGAAATGGGCTACTTTCGGCTGCAGGAGGTGATCCAGCAGCGTGACTTCATACCGCAGCATCTGTGGCGCCTCCTTTCGCACGAGCATCAGCTCATCGTTGCTTTTATGAATCTGGCTGATAGCCAGGCCGACCTCACGAGCCGGGAACGCATCGGATTGTCGATGCATCAGAGCCTCACCCGCCTTTACACCAACGCCGACTTCAGCCTGCTCTCTCCTTTGCTCTACTTGGAGCTCGAAAACATGATTTCGCGCCACTTGTTGGGGAGGCCGATTCTGCAAGCGAGCGTCCAAGTCGCGCCGCCCAGCCTGGAAACCTTGCCCGCCCCCCTGCCCAAGTCGCCCTCGCATTACGCGCACTACCGCAACGTGACTTCGAAGCAACCAAACTCCCCGCCGCCCGTCCATACCATTTGAGCCGTTACACTGGAGTTATCCCCATGAAGCATCTTGTTCTACCGCTCGCTCTGAGCGTGAGCCTGCTGGCCCAGGCACCCCCGCCAGCGAAGCCGTCCGCTCCCCCAAAGCTGACTGACGTCGTCGCCACCATCAACGGCCAGGCCTGGACCCGCTCCGACCTTGAAGAGCTAATCGACTCCCTGCCCGTCGACCGGCAGACCATCTACCAAAGCAACCCCCAGGAATTCCTTCGCCAACTCGGCATTCTCGAACACATGGCGGAAGTTGCCGAGAAGGAAAAGGTCCTCGACGTCGGCAAGTACAAGTACCGCTATCGCTTCGAACGCGCCCGCATGATGGGCGACTTCGTTCAACAGAAGGTGCAGAACTCCATGCAAGCCTCTGACCAGGAGATCGAAGAGGCCTACAAGAAGAACAACGACAAGTACACCACCGCCAAGATCCGCATGATCTACATCTCCTTCGCACTACCGCCTGCCCAGGGCACCACCGAGGAGGCCGCCAAGGCCAAGGCGCAGGAACTCTACGCGGAACTGAAAGCCGGCTCTGACTTCATCAAACTGGTGCAGCGACACTCCGAGCAATTGAAGGAGCAGGACGGGAGCCTGGGTACGCTCACCAAGGCCGACGCCATTCCCGACGCCATCAAGAACGTCATGTTTTCCCTGAAAAAGGGCGAGTTCAGCGCGCCCGTGCGCCACGACAACGGCTACTATCTCTTCCTCTGCGACGACCATGTCGTGCAAGCCATGGCCGACGTCCGCGACGCCATCTCCGCCGATGTCCGCGCCGCCAAGTTCCGCGAGTGGTTCACTAGCGAAACCAAGAAGAGCAAGGTGGAATTCCTCTACGAAGACTACTTCAAACCCTCCCTCAAGTAGCTCCCCGTGCGCATTCACTTCGAGCCTCAGTTGCGCGCCAGCCGGGGAAAGCTGCTTTCGGGCCATGGCGCCGGTACGGCGGTCCATGCCGGATCCTTCCTGCGCGAGCGCCGCATGGTGCTCGATAGCGACCTACTGAACCATGCGCCAGAACTGCTGCGCATCCTCACCCATGAGCTCTTTCACTTCGTCTGGCGCAAGCTCGACAACGGCACGCGCCTCCGTTGGGACGCCCTCGTCCGCGCCGAACTCGGCTCGCCCGGAGAACTCGGCTGGTCCGCCGAGTGGCGCAAGGCAGCGCTCACCCCCGCCGACTCCCGCAAGCGCACCCGCCGCTGGCGCGAGTACCTCTGCGAAAGCTTCTGTGACTCCGCCGCCTGGTACTTCTCCGGCGCCGCCAAACACCCCGAATACACCTTGCCCGCTAAACTCCGGCGGCTTCGCCGCCAGTGGTTCACCCGCCTGCTCGCCGAAAGGAAATTGCCCTTGTAATGGCCCGCTATACTGGTACTATGCTTCCCCGCTCTCGCGCGCTACTGCTGATCCCCGCCTTCGCCAGCCTGGTGGCTTGCGTCAGTACGACGAAGGCTGTCTCGCCCGTGAAGCCCGAGTCGCAGCGCAAGAAGGCGCCGGAGTTCACCCTCAAGGACTCGAACGGCCAGCCCGTCAAGCTCTCTGACTTTAAGGGCAAAGTGGTCCTGCTGAACTTCTGGGCCACCTGGTGCGGCCCCTGCAAGGTCGAGATCCCCTGGTTTATCGACTTCGAAACGCGCCTGAAGGACAAGGGCTTCGCCGTCATCGGCGTCGCCATGGACGACGACGGCTGGGAAGTCGTCAAGCCCTACATCCTCTCGAAGAAAGTAAACTACCGCGTCGCCATGGGCGACGATTCCCTGGCCAACCTCTACGGCGGCGTCGAGAGTTTACCCACCACCTTTATCCTGGACCGTGATGGCCGCATCGCCCGCACCCATGTGGGCCTGGTGAGCCGAAGTGAGTATGAAAATGACATTCAAGAATTACTTAAACAAAAACGCGCAAGTGCTTCTCCTTTTGAGCTCGCTGGCCGCTAGCGCCTGCGCTCAATCCACGACGATTCTGACGGTGACGCCACCCACGCGCGCTGCCGTCAAGCGTGGCGAAACCATCACCTCGAAGCTCGCCGTGAAGATCGCCCCGGGCTTCCACGTGAACTCAAACGCCCCACTCGACGAGTACCTGATTCCGCTGCGCCTCACCTGGCAAGCCGCTCCGCTTGAACTCAAAAGCACGGACTTCCCCGCCGCCAAGCAGGAAAAATCCGACTTCAGCCCGAAACCCATCGCCGTCTTCGATGGCGCTTTTGAGATCACCAGCAAATTCACCGTTCCCCCCGCCACCCCCGTCGGCGCTGGCTTCGTCACCGGCAAGTTGCGCTACCAGGGCTGCAACGCCACCACTTGCTTCCCGCCGAAAACAATCGACGTCCGCCTCAGTTACGACGTGCAGTGATGCCCATCATCTTCCACGTAGACATGGACGCTTTCTTCGTGTCCGTGGAAGAACTGTTTGACCCTTCGCTCAAGGGCAAAGCCGTCGTCGTGGGCGGACAAGCCCACGAGCGCGGCGTCGTCTCCGCAGCCTCCTACGAAGCCCGCAAATTCGGCGTCCACTCGGCGATGCCGCTCCGCCAGGCAGCCAAACTCTGTCCGCACGCCATCTTCCTCGCTGGCCACCGCGAGCGCTACGCCGAGTCTTCGCGCGCCGTGGAATCCGTCCTCCAGACCTTCTCGCCCTTAGTCGAAATGGCCTCCATCGACGAGGCCTACCTCGACATGACCGGCACCGAGCGCCTGCACGGCCCCCCCCTGCGCGCCGCCCACCGCCTGCACGCCGCCGTCAGCGAGCGCACCGGACTCAATTGCTCCATCGGCATCGCTGCGTCCCGGCTGGTCGCCAAAATCGCCTCGGACCAGGCCAAGCGCCATGGCATTCTCCACGTGCTGCCCGGCCAGGAAGCGGCGTTTCTCGGCCCGCTCGACATCCACCGTATCCCCGGCGTCGGCGACGTCACCGGCCGCCACCTGAACGGCCTCGGCATCCGCAAAATCCGCGACCTCGCCGCGCTCGACGAAAGCCTCCTGCGCCAGCGCTTCGGACGCCTCGGCCTCGCCCTGGCCGGCAAAGCCAAAGGCGAAGACGCTGGCGGCTGGTTCGACTCGCCAATTGGCGAGGACGGCGGCCCCAAGTCTATCTCCCACGAGCACACCTACACCGAGGACACCGCCGACGCCACGCTGCTCGAAAGCACCCTCGCCAAGCTCAGCGAAATGGTCGCCCGCCGCCTCCGCGACCACGCGCTCTACGCCCGCACCGTCCAACTGAAGCTCCGCCACCAGGACTTCTCCACCATCACCCGCGCCCACACCCTCCCCCAGCCCACCCAACTCGACGCCGACCTTGTCCGCGAATCCCGCGCCCTCTTCCGCGCCAACTGGAAGCCCGGCCGCAAGATTCGTTTGCTCGGCGTACAGGTCTCGTCGCTCACCGAATCCGGCGGGCAAATGAACCTACTGTCGAGCGGCCACGACGAAAAATGGCAACGCGCCCTCTCCGCCGTCGACAAGCTCCGCGGACGCTTCGGCGACTCCACCGTCTCCCTCGCCGCCGGCCTGCAAGGCGAATTCCGCCAACGCGTCCACGAAGGAAAAGAACGCACCAAGCCGAAAAACTGAAGCTACGTTTCCGTTATAAAGGCAAGACCGGAGGAGGACACGGGGAGCGTTCACCCAAACAGCTCTTGTCCGCTCCCCGTGCCGGTTATTTTGACGGAATCAGCGAAAAAACCTTCGCCGAAACCGTTGCTGAAGGTGGAACCGGCGGAGGACCCGGGGATGCGCGAGCCGCCTCAGAGTGGCCGCCCCCGGGGGCCGGTTCCCCTACTTTACGTCGTCAAAAGTTGCCAGCAGTTTGCGCAACGAAACGATGCTGCGGGCCGTCGTCGCGCTGCCCAACGCCTTCGCCAACTTGGGTCCGCTCACCGTGGTCTCGGCCATGCTCTTGTAGCAAAGCCAATACAGCTCCCGCGCGCCGAAGCTGAAAACATCCACCGCGTTATTCAGCGCCGTTACCTGCCGTTGGTTCGCCGCTGGCGGTAGCTCGCGAAGGAATCCCACATAGACCTTCGCCCCGGCGGTGAGTTCCCTCGCCAGACGCATTGAGACGTCGCGCTCCACGGCGCGTAACTCGCTCGCCGTCCGCAGAAACGTCTCCACCTCATAGCCTAATGCGGCATGCAGATGTTTCTCGATCTTTGCCTCCAGCGTCGCCGGCCTCGCCGCCGAATCGAAGACGATGTTGCCGCTGCTAATGAAGGACCGCACATTGGCCAAGCCCAGGCCGATGAAGTACCCGCGCAAGGCCTCCATCTTCACCACGCGCCCGCCGACATTGATGGCGCGCAGGAAAGCAACGTAGGTCAACGCGGCGCGCGCTTGCGTGGCGGCAGCGCGCTCGTCGGCTTGGAGCCGAGTTCAGCCAGTTGCTCGGTGGCCAGCCGGCCCGCGTCGCTCCGCGGGAAGCGCTTGCTCACCGCGCGAAACTCCACCAACGCCTTCGGCTTATCGCCCTGCTTCAGATACGTCATGCCCTTCATGTAAATCGCTTCGGGCGTCTTCTGGTTCTCCGGATACTGTGTCAGCACCAAGTCAAACGCCTTCAAGGCATCGTCGAGCTTCTCGGTGTTGAACAAAATGCTCCCGATCTGGAATTGCGCGTTGGGTGCCAGATCCGTGTTGCCGTACCACTTCAGAAAATCAGTAAATTGCTGCTGCGCCAGGTCATTCTGGCCGGCACGCTTGTCCTTGGTGGCGTTCTCGTAAAGCTTTTCCGCGGTCATGCCCGGCGGGGGCGTCGCCGACGTCGTATAGCCCGCCTCGGGCTTCGGCGCTTCGGGCTTCGTGATCAGAATATCGAGCTTGGCGCTGATGTCGGCCAGGGCCGTCTGCAGCTTGTTCACGCGCGCGGTGACGTCCGTCATCGTGTCGCGCAACGCGCCGACGTCGTTGCTCACCTGCTCCACCTTGGCGCTGGTCGCCGAAAGCGACGCGGCGAAATTCTTCTCCTGCGCGGCAATCCGCTGGTTCAACGCGTCTTGCACATTGGCCAGCGCCGCGCCGTTCTTGGCGGCATTGGCCAGCGTCTGCTCCGCGGTGCCGTTCAAACGGTCCACCGTCTTCTGGATATTGCGAATCTCGTCCGTCATCATGGCGACGTCGCGCTGCACTTCCGCCAGATCGTTCCGCTTCTGGGCAGCGGCAAGCAGGGGCAACAGCAGAAAGAAGGCGATTCTCTTCATACAGTTACAGTTTACGGGATTTTCCGGTCAGCGGTTGCAACATTTACTGCCGCTCCGTGATCGCGTTCACCCCCGGCCGCGAGTCCCGGTGCCAGGGCACGCGAAAGCGCAGACAATTGGCAAAGGTACGCGCCGGATTCAGCACCCCCCGCGCCACGATGATCGCACCTCGATTCGGCAGACGCTTCTCCACCCAGCGCACCGCAAACCGATCCAGGACGTCTTCCGCCACCTGAAAGCCAAAGCCGCCCAGCGGCGTCACCACCAGGTCCACCAGTCCCGCCGTCCGCGGCACCATCGGCGAACCCAGGTTCCCCAAGGACGCCTCGCTCACTGGCCCCAACTCGAACTGCGTGCTGTACACCGCGCTCCAACCCATCGCCTTCAAGCGGCTGCGCCAGTACGCAGGCGTATTGGAGAACTCGATCCGGCTCTCCGTCGGATGATTCTGCGTCCAGATGAACCCCGTTACTGAACCTTGCAACGGATGTCCCACGTAATTCACCAAAAACGGATCGGTGTCGCCCCAATGATGGCCGCTGCCCTTCAGCGACCGGAAATAATCACGCACAAAAGGTCCGCGCAGTTGCTGTCGCGTATCGGCTTCCGTAGCGAAGCGAAAACCGTGCTCGATCCCCAGAAAAAGCCCCGATTGGAGCAGCACACCACGCCAATTCACGGTCGGCGATGGTTCAGGATTCGAAGCACGAAGCAGGAGAGTACAGAGGGCAGAGCAGAGTAGAAGACGCTGGGCTGTCATGGCTACTCTAATTTTAACCCGGACTAATGCGTCAAGTTCCATTCACACTTCTTAAAACAACTTTTCGTAAGCCACCGCATTTAACTAAATGAAAGAGGCTGGAAAGCCTCCACCCGCAGTAAGGAGATTGACTTCATGACTAAGAAATTTTGGCTCGCCGCCCTGGCCAGCACGCTGATTTGTTTCGCGCAAGGGCCCCGGCCCGACCATGGCAAACGCGGCGGCGCCGGCCAGTTCGAAGCCCTCAAGAACTACCTCGGCCTCACCGACACGCAGTTAGCCAGCCTGCGCCAGGCGCGTACCGACGCCTTTGCCCAAGCCAAGCCCGAAATGAAGGCCAACAGTGAAAAGGCTCGCGAATTGCGCGCGGAAATGAGCAAAGCCAATCCTGACCCGAACACCGTCGGCCGTTTGATGACCGAGATGAAGCAGAGCCGCGCGCAGCGCGAGTCGAACCAAGGCCAGCTTCGCGAGAAGTCCCTAGCTGTACTTAGTGAAGCGCAGAAGGCGAAGTTGAAGGCCTTGGAAGACGCCGCCTCCTTGCAGGACGCGGTCCGCGAAGCCCGGATGTCCGGCTTACTCACCGCCCCCGCCGGCGGCGACTCGCCCATGCGCGGCCCCCGCGGCTTCCACGCTCACTAGCTCGCCGCGTCAGCGGCGGGGCACATTCACGAATCGTCGTAAACCTGCCCCGCCGCTGACGGCTACCGGAAGCTGTAACTCAACCCCGCAATCGCCCACGCCTTCGCCGACCGCCAACCGTTCTCATAGTAAGCCCGGTTCAGAATATTCTCCACCTTTACATATCCGCGTAACTCCTGCCGCTCCCTCCGCCAGACCTGATAACCGCCCACTAAGTCCCCCTTCGTGTAGCCTGGCAGTTCAAACGGCCGCGCACGATTCACCGCAAAAAACGATACGTAGTGTACCGAGGCGCGGTAAAGATCGAACGTCACATCGGCCCGCTTGCCGATCCGTTGGGTCAGCACCAAGGTCGCCGTATGGCGCGGCACCGACAAAGCCCGCCAAAAGCCCGCCACCTGAATATCCCGGTCATTCACGGCGTTCGTATAGGTGTAAGAGCCATTCAACGTAAGCGAGCGCCAAGGCCGCGCCTGCGCGCTCAGTTCCACCCCGCGCGAAATTCCACCCGCACCATTGATATAGCCGGAGCTACGGCCAAAAGGATCAGTAGCGGGGCGAATCACGCCGCTGGAGTCGAAGACACTTACTTGCTGAATTCGCGTATAAAAGTAAGTCGCCGAAAATCGCAGACGCTCCCGCAGTAAGTACTGGTCAAAACCGAAATCGACGCCATTATAACGGTCCGGCGCCAGCCGGGGATCGCCAAACGGGGAGAACGTCACAATCCCCGTAACCGGGTTATTCGAAAATCCTCCGCCGAAGCGCTCATAGAGCGCCGGTGCGCGGTAACTATTGCCGTAATGGGCCCGCACCTTCGTGCCGGTCACGGGCAGTAAGTAGCCCGCCGAAATATCGCCCGTCAGCGCCCGCGGCGGCGCCGTCAGCCGCAAACGGTCATAGTTATTCGCGGTACCAGTAAGTTGAAATACGGGACGCGATAACTGAAAGGCCTGCACCCGGCCCGAAACCAAAATCTGCAAACGATCCCCCAGCAACGTAAACTGATGCTGCATAAACGCCGCGTGCGACCGTTGGCGAATATCGCCGCGCGTGAGAATCGTGCGCGGCGCGGGCAGCCCATTATTCTGCCGGTCAATAAACTGCTCGCGCTCAAACTCATACCCCGCCGTCAATTGATACTGCCGCAGCGGACGCACCGTGACCCGCGCGTCAGCGACGTCGCTCATTCCGCCCGGGTTCGTAATGCTGGTCGCCACCGGCTGAGAGCCACCGCCTGCGGGACCCGTAGCGAAAACCCGGTTCGTCGTCACATGCTGATAGCTCGCCTGCAGCGTCACGCGGCGCCACACCTGCTCCGCGCGGAACGCGGACGTGCCAAAGCGCGACGTCCGCCGGTTATCGGGATCGTCCCGCCCCGGAAGGTAGGTCGCATTGCCGTAAGTCACCGGTCGCCGCTCATTCAGGTTCAGCACCTGCTCCGGCGCCAACGGTATCCCCCGAATGATCCCCGCCAGCGGGAAATTAGCCGCCGGCACGCCCGTCGCCGTGGGACCCACGTTGTTCTGCACAAAGTCATCTGACCCATAGAAGCGCCCCGTCAGCCGCAAGCTCGACGTCAGGTCGTACCGCAAGAAAGCCTGTCCGCCCGTCGACCGCATCCGGTCATTCGTGTCCACCCCCGACAGCACATTCACATGCGAAAAGCCGCCGCTGTAAGTCAGCCGGTTCTTCAGCCACCCGCCCGCCAGCGTCGCCCGGCCCCGCAGAAAGCCCAGCCCTCCGCCCTCCGCCTGCAACTGGCCCTTCAACGGCGCGCCGCCCGGATCCGTCACCATATTCACCGCGCCGCCCACGGCGTTGCTCCCGTACAACGACGATCCCGACCCGCGCAGCACCTCCACCCGGCTCGCGTTGATAAAGTTCAGGTTCGACGCGAACGACGTCGCATCGCCTTGCGTCGTCGAAGGATCGCGAAAGCGGAAACCGTCAATCAGGATCGCCGTCGCGTCCGGCCGCAACCCGCGCACCCGAATCTGCGTCAGTTGGCCCAGCCCCCCGGAGTTGCGAATCTGCACGCCCGGCGTAGTGCGCAAAATCTCCGTCAGCGAGAACTCATCCCGTGCGGCGATTTCCTCGGCCGTGATCACCGTGATCGCCTTCGTCGCCTGGTCAATATTCTGCGGCGCACCCGAGTCCGTCACCACCACGGTGCTCGCCAGCCCGGCGAGTTCCAGCCGGAAGTTCTCCTCGCGCGGCCCGTCGATCTGTAAGCTGCGCGACACTCCCCGGAAGCCCATCGCCTCCACGTGCAGCAACACCTTACCGGCCGGTAGGGACGGGAAACGGAACACCCCATGGCCATCGCTCACCGCCGGGACCGGCGTCTGGCTGCCATTCGAGAAGGAATTCACCGTAGCCCCAGGAATCCCGCCCCCTTGCGCATCCGCAATTCGCCCCGTCAACGCCACCTGGGCCTGCGCGACTCCAATTGTGGTCAAGATGAATAAATTTAGTAATGCTGAATCGAACATGGACGCTCGCTGAAACTTCCGAATTTCAGCTTAGCGAACGGATGCGTTAATGGCTACTGAAAATCAATGCCACGCCAATTAACGTTACCAAATAAAAAGACCAAGACCCCGGAGGATCTTGGTCTTTCAATCACTTGCCGAACTCTTAGAGCGCTGCGGTGGCCGCCGCCAAAGCCGTCTCGTAATTCGGATGGTCGGCCACTTCCTTCACATACTCCACGTGCTTGATCGTGTTGTCCTTGCCCACCACGAAAATCGCGCGCGACTCCATCCGCCATTCCTTAATCAGCGTGCCGTAGCTAGCGCCAAAACTGCCCGCCTTGTGGTCCGATAGCATCTTCACCTTGTCGACGCCCATCGCGTTGCACCAGCGATTCTGGGCGAACGGCAGGTCCATGCTAATGGTGTACATCTCGACGCCCGGCAGCTTGCCGGCTTCGTCGTTGAAGCGCTTGGTCTGCGCGTCGCACACCGGCGTATCCAGGCTCGGCACCACGCTGAACACGCGGACACCAGCGCCTGTGCCGGCCAAAGTCACCGGCTGCATGGAGCCGCTCACCAATTCAAAATCCGGGGCGGTGTCGCCCGCTTTCAATTCCGGACCCACCAACGTGAGCGGGCTGCCCTTAAACGTAGTACCACCAGGACGTTCCATAGCTGTTTATCTAGATCTCCTTCGCCCTCAGTCTAGCAAGAAGATCAGGACGCCTTAAAGCCAGCCTGGAGTTGCGTCGCCAAACCCTCCGCATCGGTGACGGGCAGTTGGCAGGCAAAGTTCTGGCAGACGTAGGCCGTGGGCTTCCCGTCCAGCGGCGGCATCGCGACTTGGGTCCATTCCGCGCGCAAGACGGTCTGAAACGGCGCAAAGTCGCGCCGCGCCAGCCGGACGAGTTCCGCGTCGTAGGGCCCGGCGAACACCACCTGCCGATGCGGCGTGCGCGCCGCCAGCAACGCCACCATCATCTGCGGCAAGGTGTGCGGCGCTTCGGTGAGCCGGGGCGCGAAGGCGCCGAAAAGCCTCTCGGCCGTGGCCAGATACGGAGCCTCGCCGGTGATCGCGTGCATCTGCACCAGGACGCCGGCCGCGGCCGAATTGCCGCTCGGCTCGGAGGCGTCGTAGTCGTCCTTCACCCGCAGGATCAGATCCGGATCCGCGCCCGTCGTGGTGTAGAAGCCGCCGTGGAACTCGTCATCGAAGAGATCGACAAAGTCCTCCACCAACGTGCGCGCCAGCGCCAGGTGCCGCGGATCGAAGTCGGCCTGGTGGACGTCGAGCAAGGCCTGCGCGAAGAAGACATAGTCATCCAGAAACCCTGGAATCGCCGCCTCGCCCTGCCGGAAGCGGCGCAGCAGCACGCCGTCGTGCGTGATCAAATGCTGCCGCAGGAAAGCGATCCCGCGCTGCGCCGCCGTCAGATAGCGTGCTTCGTCCAGCACCATGGCCCCTTTGGCAAAAGCAGAAATCATCATCCCGTTCCACGAGGTCAGCACCTTGTCATCGAGCCCCGGCCGCGTCCGCGCGCCGCGCGAGGCCATCAGCTTCACTTTGGCCTCTTCGAGCGCGGCGTTCATTTCGCTCACCGGCAAGCCGAAACGCTGCGCTGTCTCCTGCACCGTACGCGACTCATACAAAATGTTTTGGCGCGCGAACTCCTGCTGCGGGTCATGGTGGACGTTGCCATTCGGCACACAGCCATAGCGGTAGGCGAACCAGGTCATCGCGCGTTCGCCAATCACGTTGGCGATCTCGTCGTAGGTCCAGACGAAGAACGCGCCTTCGCGCTGCTGTCCCGGCTTCGCCGGATCCTCGCTGTCGGCGTCCTCGGCGGAGTAGAAGCCGCCCTCCGGGCTGGTCATCTCGCGCAGGACATAGTCGAGAATGCCCCGGGCTACGTTCGCATAGCGCGTTTCGCGCGTGATCTGATAAGCCTCCAGGTAACTCACGGCGAGTTGCGCCTGATCGTAGAGCATCTTCTCGAAATGCGGCACAAACCACTGCGCATCCACCGAGTACCGGTGAAAACCTCCGCCAAGTTGGTCATGGATGCCACCGCGCGCCATCTCGTCGAGCGTCTTGGTTACCATCTCCAACGCCTCGTCATTGCCGGTCAAGTGGTGATGCCGCAGCAGAAAGTTGTAGATCACCGGCCGAGGAAACTTCGGTTGCGCGCCAAAGCCACCCAATTTGCTATCAAAAATGCCGCTCAGTTGCTCACCGAGCTTCGCGCTCAGGGCCGCTTGGTCCAACGCGGACCCGTCGCCGCGGACCACGGAGTACTTCCGCAGCTCGGCCAGCACTGCCTCGCCGGAATCGAGAATGTGCGCCCGGTCTCCCGCCCACGCTTCAGCTAGTTTCTGCAGCATCAGGCCAAAGCCGGGTCGCCCCGGACGGCTCTCCGGCGCGTAGTAAGTGCCGCCAAAGAAGGGCTTCAACTCGGGCGTCAGAAAGATCGACATCGGCCAACCGCCGCTCCCGGTGGTCGCCTGCAAGAACATCATGTAGATGCGGTCGACGTCGGGCCGCTCCTCGCGATCCACCTTCACCGGCACGAAATGCTCGTTCAACAGGCCGGCAATCGTGTCGTTCTCGAAGCTCTCGTGCTCCATCACGTGACACCAATGGCAAGTGGAGTAGCCGATGGAAAGGAAGATCGGCTTATCTTCGGCACGCGCCTTCTCAAAGGCCTCCTCGCCCCACGGATACCAGTCAACGGGATTGTTAGCGTGTTGCAGCAGATAAGGGCTGGCTTCGTAAGCAAGGCGATTGGGCATTGATCCTCTTGGATGCATCAAAACGCGAATTTGGATCATGTAAGACGGACCCCCTGGTCCGTCCGGTAGGGCGGACCCCTGGTCCGCCTCAGGAGCTCACCCCCTGCTATGGCCGCCATAAACCATTCACGGCGATTCCAACCTACTCTAACTCACTCATCCCAAATCAGTTACACCCATGCGACCGGCCGGAAATTACCCGGCCCTTCCGTACAATGGAATTAGAGAGGAAATTCTGTATGTCATCTGCCGCGCAACAAATCGCCAACCAGCAAAACAGCCTTCACTCTACTGGTCCTCGCACCGAAGAAGGTAAAGCCAAGGTCAGCCAGAACGCCAATCGTCACAACCTGACGGGACGGCCCGCATCAGCGCCGCCGAAGAAGCAGCCTTCCAGGAATTCGAGCAAAACCACCGCGCCCAGATCGCGCCCGCCGGCGCCCTGGAACTCACCGTCTTCGAACAATTCATCGCCGCCGGCTGGAACCTGCAGCGCATCGAAGCGCTCCAGTCCGAGGCGCTCGCCAACGCCGACTTCCCCCAACTCGACCGCCTCACCCGCTACCGAGGCCAACACGAACGCAGCTTCTACCGCGCCTTGAAAGAGTTGAAGGCTCTCCAAACGGCCCGTGAAATCCAAGAGCGCCTCGCCAACCCCAAGAAACCAGGCCTCCTTCCCCTCGCCGACCTCTCCCTGCTCAAACGAATTGGCTTTGTTTTGTCAGCACCCGAAAAAGCCTCCACCGCCGTGGCCGATTGGATGCGTGCGGCCACCCTAAGTTCCACCTAAGTCCCCTAGATCACCCTCTGCGCCACCAGCAGCACCCGCCCCGCCGGCGGATCGCCTGGCACCGGAGTCAGTCCCAGCACGCGCAAACCGGCCGACCCGCAAGCCGCGTGAATCTCGTGCAGGGAAAATATATGCTGCCGCATCCTCACTTGTAACTGCGCCTCGCCCTCCACCCGTAAAGTGGCATCGCAAAACGCCCGCTGTCGCCGCGGTTCATACCGAAAAACGAATTGGCACTCGCCACCGGCTACATCCACCGTCGCCGTCCGGTTCCAACTACTCGAATAACCTTGAGCCAACACGAAATCGCCCAGAAAATATCCACCAGGTACTAAGTGGCGCTGGATATTTTCGAGCGTCCGCGTCAAGTGCCGCGCCCCCCGCGCGTGATTCAGGCTATTGAAGGAACAAATTGCTGCGGCGAACCGCTCAGCGAGCGCGAACTCCGACATTTCGCCCACCACGAAAGTCGCCGCTGGAGCGTTCTTCCGCGCATGCGCTATCATCCCGGCTGAGCCGTCAACCCCCGTTACCCGATAGCCTTCAGAAGTTAAGGCGGCCGCCATCTGGCCCGTGCCGCAACAAACGTCCAACACGGCGGCGCCCGCCGCTAAGTGCGGCCGCAACCATTCGCTGAATTGTTCGCGCGCCGTCTCTAAGTAAACCGTGCCCCAGTCCTGGTTGTAAAGGGCCGCCAGCGCATCATAGAATTTACCTTCGTGACTCTCCACGGCTAGAGGTGACTCATCTGTCCGAATAACGGCTTCAGCGTCGGGTACAACGTCTTATACACCTCGTAACCCCGCTGATACGCCCGCGACTCATGCGCCTTCGGCTCCAGCACTTCCACTTCGCGAATCGTCGCCGCGCACGCCTCCGGCACACTAGCATAGGCGCCCGTGCCCACCGCCGCCAGTAGGGCCGCTCCGTAAGCTGACCCTTCCTGGCTCGCCAAGATCGTCGTTCGCGTGCCGAAAATATTCGCGAGTAACTGGCGCCAAAAGATATTCTTCGCCCCTCCGCCCGATAAACGGACGGACGTCGGATCCACGCCTAAGTCATGCAGAATCCCCAGGCAATCCTTGAGTGAGTAACTCACTCCTTCCACGACTGACCGCACTAAGTCCGCCCGCCGATGCCCCGCCGTAAGTCCCACCCAGCCACCGCGCGCCAGCGCGTCCAAGTGCGGCGTCCGCTCGCCCATCAGGTAAGGTAACCAGAAGAGTCCCTGGCATCCCGCCGTGGCAGTCGCCGCTTCCTTCATTAGGTCGTCGTAACTGAGTCCCGGCGCCATCTGATTCCGGAACCATTGCAGACTCAGGCCCGCGCCCTGCGTCACGCCCATCACGTGCCACTTACCCGGCACCGCATGGCAGAAAGTATGCACCCGCCCCGCCGGATCGAAATTCGGAGTATCCGCATGCGCAAACACCACGCCCGACGTGCCGATGGTGCAGGAAACTAACCCGGCACTCACAATTCCATTGCCGACGGCGCTGGCCGCCTGGTCACCGCCGCCGCCCACCACCGGCGTGCCGGCCTTCAAGCCCGTCGCCTTGGCGGCCTCTTTCGAAATCTTGCCGGTCACCTCGGCGGACTCATAAACCTTCGGCAAGATTCCCGCGTCGATCCCCACCGCCGACGCCATCTCGCCAGACCAAGTCCGCTTCACTACATCGAACAAGGCCGTGCCCGAAGCGTCCGATACTTCCGTCGCAAACTCGCCCGTAAGTTTGTAGCGCAAATAATCCTTCGGCAACAGTAAGTGCTTCACCCGCTCGTAGTGCTTCGGCTCCTGATCGCGTACCCACAGCAGCTTCGGCAGCGTAAATCCCGTCAGCACGGGATTCGCCGTGTAAGTGAGAATCTTCTTGCGGCCCACCTTGGCGTTAATCGCATCCACCTGGCTCTGGCTACGCTGATCGCACCAGATCAACGCTGGCCGGATGACGTGGCCCGACACATCGAGCAACACCGAGCCGTGCATCTGCCCCGAAAGCCCCACGCCCTTCACTTCGGCGGCCGTCACCTTGGCCTCCTTCAAGACGGTGCGGATCGCCAATTGGCTGGCCGCCCACCAATCGTCCGGGTGCTGCTCTGCCCACAGCGGACGCTCCATCGTCATCTCGCGATGCGGCGCCGTCGCGGCGTGCCGTACCTGTCCCGCGCTGTCAATCAGAAGGGCCCGGCTGCCCCCCGTCCCCACGTCAATACCCAACCAATACATAGCTCCCCCATTGTAGAGCCAACCTGACACTATAGACTGGTATGGATATGTCTGATCGACGCGATGCCCTGAAAGGCCTGGCCAGCCTTACCGTTTTGCCTGTCCTGGCGCAACAGGCGCACCAACACAGCGACGCCACGCCCCAGGACAATTCTGCGCCGAAAGCGAAGTTCTTTTCCGAAGCCGAAGTGAAAGAGCTAGGCGAATGGGTGGATCTCATCATCCCGCGCACCACGACGCCCGGCGCGCGCGACGCCAATGTCCACTACCTGATCGACGGTCTCTGTCATCGCACGCCGGCCGCCGCCAAGGCTTGGCGAGAAACCTTGGGCTGGCTGCGCAAGCACTCCACTAACCGCGACGCTTTGCTCGCCCGCATCAGCACCGAACAGAAGACCGCGGGCGCCAAGCACTTCAAGCGCCTGAAGGACACCACCATCGAGCAGTACTACACCACCCGCGAAGGCCTGCAGACTGAGCTGGGCTGGAACGCCAACACCTACGTCGCCGTCTTTCAGGGCTGCACCCATCCGGAGCACAGCTAACAATGTCGCAGGTCCGCAAAAGCCCCGAAGTCCACGACGTTCTCATCATCGGCAGCGGCGCCGCCGGCGGCATGGCCGCCTGGAACCTTACCCGCAAAGGCATCAAGGTGATGATGCTCGACGCTGGCGAGAAGTTCAATCGCGGCGGCTTCTGGAGCCACGTGAAGCCTTGGGAGACGCAGAAGAAGCTCGATGCCGGCCAGAAGCCGCCGCAGTTCTACGTCGACAACAACGAACAGCCCTACCACTCTGACCCGTACTTCTATCTCGTCCGCGTCTGGGGCCGCGGCGGCCGCACCAACGTCTGGGGACGCGTCGCCCTTCGCTACGCCGACCTCGACTTCGCCGCCGGCGCCAAAGACGGCTGGGAGATCGATTGGCCCATCCGCTACAAAGACGTCGCCCCTTACTATGACCAGGTGGAGCAACTCATCGGCGTCTGCGGCGGTGACGACGACCAAGACTCACTACCCGGTAGTAAGTTTCATCTGCCGCCGCCCGCGCCCCGCTGCGGCGAGCGCCTGCTGCAACGCGCCGCCAAGTCCGTCGGCATCAGCGTCGTGGCACAACGCAAGGCCGTCGTCACCAAGGAACACAACGGCCACGGGCCCTGCCACTACTGCGGCGCCTGCGGCAAGGGCTGCGACGTCGGCGCCTTCTTCAATTCCAGCGACTATCTGCTGGAACCCGCCTTCAAAACGGGCAACCTGCAACTTGTCGACAACGCCGTCGTCGGCCGCGTGCTCGTCGGCCCCGATGGGCTCGCCAAAGGCGTGCAGTACTTCGACCGCAAGACCGGCCAGGAGCACGAAGTGCTCGCCAAGCGCGTCATCGTCGGCGCCGCGTGCGTCGATTCCACCCGCATCCTCCTCAACTCCAAGAGCGAGAAGTACCCGAACGGCATCGGCAACTCTTCCGACGTCATCGGCCGTTATCTCTGCGAGCAAGTCCGCTTCCACATGTACGGCTTCGCCCCCGAACTGCTGGGCGCGAAGACGCAGAACGACGACGGCATCGGCGGCGAGCACATCTACATGCCGCGCTTCAACCATCGCGGACCCAAGCGCGACTACCTACGCGGCTACGGCTCGCAGTTCTGGAACATCGGCGCCCAACCCGGCCTCGCCAGTTGGGCCAGGCAGCGCCCCGGCTATGGCGCCACCCTGAAGCAGGACATCAAGCAACGTTTCCCCGCCCTGCTCGCCATGCATCCCTACGGCGAAGTGCTCCCCTATAAGGACAACCGCGTCGTGGTGGACCCCAAGAAGGTGGACCGTTACGGCCTGCCCATCGCCAAGATCGAATACAAGATCCGCGAGAACGAACGCAAGATGCTCAACGACATGTACGATACCGCCGAGCAGGTGCTCCGTGCCGCGAAGGCCGAGATCCTGCCCTTCGAACGTGGCGCCATCGACGTCGCCGGCAGCGCCATTCACGAACACGGCACCGTCCGCATGGGCCGCGACCCCAAACGCAGCGCGCTGAATGGTTATTGCCAGATGCACGACGTGAAGAACGTCTTCGTCGTCGACGGCGCGGCCTTCACCACCGCCAGCGAAAAGAATCCCACGCTCACCATCCTGGCCCTCACCTGGCGCGCCACGGACTATCTCGCCGAGCAGATCCGCAAGGGCGAAGTTTAAACCTTGGCCCTTCCCTTAAACGACCCGGCCTTCGCGCACGAGATCGCACGCCGGCGCACGTTCGCCATCATCTCGCACCCCGACGCCGGCAAGACGACCTTGACCGAGAAGCTCTTGCTCTACGCCGGCGCCGTCCACGCCGCCGGCTCCGTCCGGCCCAAGCGCAATCGCGGCCACGCCACTTCGGACTGGATGGCCATCGAGCAGGCCCGCGGCATCAGCATCACCTCCACCGTGCTGCAGTTCGAGTATGAAGGCTGCCTCTTCAACCTGCTCGACACGCCCGGCCACCAGGACTTCAGCGAAGACACCTACCGCACCCTCACCGCCGTCGACAGCGCCGTCATGGTGATCGACAGCGGCAAGGGCATCGAACCGCAAACCCGCAAGCTCTTCGAAGCCTGCCGCCTGCGCCAGATCCCGATCCTTACCTTCATCAACAAGATGGACCACGAAGGGCTGGACCCGCTGGAACTCATCGACGAACTGGAGAAGGTGCTCGGCATCGCCGCTTGCCCCATCAACTGGCCGGTCGGCACCGGCCGCCGCTTCCGCGGTATCATCGAGCTCGACACCCGCCGCCTGCTGCAGTTCGATCCCGGCTCGCGCGACCAGCGCGTCGAGAGTTGGACGAGTTCGCTCGACGACAACGCTCTTGAAGAGATGATCGGCACCGAGCAGGCCGGCGAGTTGCATGAGACCCTCGCCTTGCTGCACGCCGTGGTCTCCGGCTTCGACGAGCCCCGCTTCCGCCGCGGCGAACAGACGCCGGTCTTCTTCGGCAGCGCGCTGAATAACTTTGGCGTCGAGGCCTTTCTGAACGCCCTGGTGCAGCTAGCGCCATCGCCCGCGCCGCGGCTCAGCCACGGCCAGGAAGTTTCGCCGCAAGGGGCGCCCTTCTCGGCCTTCGTCTTCAAGATCCAAGGCAATATGGATCCCAACCACCGCGACAGCATGGCCATTCTGCGCGTGTGCAGCGGCCGCTTTGAGCGCGACATGCTCGTCAACCATCCGCGCCTGGGGCGTAAGATTCGCATGACGCGCCTGCACCGCCTCTTTGCGCGGGACCGCGAAACCATTGACGAAGCCTTCCCTGGCGACGTCGTCGGCGTGGTAAACCCTGGCCTCTTCACCATCGGCGACACACTCAGCGTGGACGATACGATTGAATACGCCCGCCTGCCCAGCTTTCCGCCGGAGCACTTCTGCACGCTCTTCAACGACGATGTCTCGCGCAACAAGCAATTCCGCAAGGGCATCGAGCAATTGGCTGAAGAGGGCGTCGTGCAGGTTTATTACTCGATTGACGCGGTCCGCCGCGATCCGATTCTGGCCGCCGTGGGCCAATTGCAATTCGACGTGGTGGAAGCTCGTTTCCTGCAGGAGTACAACGTTCGCACGCGCAGTTCGCCGCTGCCTTACGTTGCGGCCCGCTGGCCGGAAGCGACGCTCGAAGAAGTTCGCAACCTGCGCGCCTACGGCACGGGAATTCTGCTCGCCCGGGATCCGCTGGATCGCATCGTGCTCTTATTCAGCTCTACCTGGAGCATGCAGCGCTTGATCGAAGAAAACCCCACCGTTCGCTTCCGGGAAACCGGCTAAGCGAGTAACTCGCGCACGACGTGGCCATGCACATCCGTGAGGCGGAAGTCGCGGCCGGCGTAGCGGTAAGTGAATTGCTCATGGTCGAAGCCAAGTAAGTGCAGTAAGGTCGCGTGTAAGTCATGCACGTGGACCTTATTCTCCGCCGCGGCAAAGCCGAATTCGTCGGTGGCTCCGTGGACGTAGCCGCGCTTCAAGCCGGCGCCGGCAAGCCACATCGTGAAGCCATACGGATTATGGTCGCGGCCATTGCTCATGCCGCTATTGGCGCCTAAATCGGGCAGCTCCACGGTCGGGGTACGGCCGAATTCCCCGCCCCAAATCACCAGCGTGTCCTTCAGCATGTCGCGCTGCTTCAGGTCCTTGAGTAAAGCCGCGATCGGCTGGTCGCACTCGCGCGCCAGGCGGCCGTGGTTGGTCTTGATGTCGTCGTGGCTATCCCAAGGCTGGCCCGCGCCGTGCCACACCTGCACGAAACGCACGCCGCGTTCGAGCAACCGGCGGGCGATCATCATTTGCCGGCCTTGCAAGCCGTCGCCGTACATCGTCTTGACGCTCTCCGGCTCCTTGGTCAGGTCAAAGGCGTCGTCGGCCTCCATCTGCATGCGGTAGGCCAGTTCGAAGGATTGCACGCGCGCTTCGAGTAAAGAGTCATTCTGGCGCCGCTCCTGGTAGCTTCGGTTCAATTCATTGAGTAAGTCCAATTGCCGGCGCTGCCCAGGTCGCGAAGTGGCGTGGTTGCGAATATTCTCAATCAGCTTCTCGATCTGCGTTTCGCGGGTATCGATATGCGTCGCCTGATAAGCGCCGGGAAGAAAGGCGGAGCGCCAGTTCTGATTTCCCTGGGTCGGCAAACCATCCGGGCACAGCACGATAAACCCCGGCAGGTTCTCATTCTCGGAACCTAGACCGTAAGTGAGCCAGGAGCCAAAGCTCGGCCGGACTTGCCGCGTGTCGCCGCAATTCATCATCATCAACGACGGCTCATGATTGGGAATATCCGTATGCATGGAGCGCACCACGCACAGGTCATCCACGCAGCCGCCCACCAGCGGAAAGGCGTCACTCACTTCGATGCCGCTCTGCCCATATGGCTTAAAGGCGAACGGCGACGGGAACGCCGCTCCGGTGCGCCGCTCGGTCTTGAGGGTAATCGGAATCGGCTTGCCGGCGTACTTCTGCAAGGCCGGCTTTGGATCAAACGTATCCACGTGCGAGCAGCCGCCGTTCATGAAGAGGTGCAACACGCGCTTTGCCTTGAACGGCAACGGAGCGGACTTCGGCGCCAGCGGATTTAACGTGGGCGCGGCATGCAGCATTGAGGTCAACGCGACACTGCCCATGCCCATGCCACACTGCCGCAGTAACTCGCGCCTAGTCTTGAATAGATGTCTCATCGTTCCCTCACTTAGTCGACAAAGGCAAATTCATTGGTCTGCAGTAATACCTGAGCGTAGCGGCCCCAAGCGTCCAAGCGTTTCGGGGCCGGCCCCGCGAATTCATCCTTCGCGCTCCAGGACTGGTTACCCACCTTCACCGTCGGGGCCCAGTTGAAGGCGTCGTTTTCCGGATCCTGCCTCCCATCAACAATGAAGTCGAAGGTATCTCCCGCCTCCACCTTCAGACCGTTGAGCTTCGTCTCCGCTGACGAGCCGTTCACCGACCACGAGGCCAACTCGCCCAGGCGGCTCGAGACAATCCGACCCCGCACGCCGTCGCCATAAACGACGGCGCCTTGCCCATGGCGCAACTGCCCTTCGATATTCAGCTTGCCGCTCACCGGACTCGTAAACCGGCGCACCACCGCTTGCGCCGCGCCTTCACCGGGCTCGCCGCCCGCAGGCCGCAAGAATGCCTTGCCCGTGTCTTTGGCGGGCAAGCTCGCGCCGCCTTGCCAAGTCTCGTTCGCAAACACCGCGAATGGAGCAAAGCCGCTCGACGAAAGAGTACCGTAACGCCAGACAGAGGCGGCTACCTCCGGAGGCGGTGCTTCGTCCTGCGCCATATACTTCTTCCCCGCGGCCACTTCGTCGGGAGTGGCGACGCGCGAGAAAATCTGACTGTAGAGCGCCTGAATGCGCGCTTCCACCGTGGAGCCCGTGGCCCGAGCCGCAGTCGCCGCCGCCATCTCCACCACCAGGGGACTATTCAAGAAGAACAACGCCTGCTGGGGTACCGTCGTGTTGTAGCGCATGGGCGCGTGCTGGTCGGGCGAGGCAAAGTCAAAGGCGGCCAGCGTACCCGGCACCCGCCCTCGTTCGATAAACGCATAGACGGTGCGGCGAGGCACCGTTGGCAGCGAGTTCAGCGCAAAGGGAACTCCGCCTAACTTCAGATCCAGTTGGCCCGACGCCGACAACATCGCGTCCCGCAGACTCTCGATTTCCAAACGCCGCCGGTTCATTTTCCAGAGCAGTAGGTTCTCCGGATCTGACTTACGCGCCAGTTCGTTGTCTCCGCTGCCCTGCCGGTAAACGCTGGAGAGTAGAATCATGCGGTGTAGTTTCTTGAGTGACCAGCCAGACTCGACAAACTTCACCGCCAGCCAATCAAGTAAATCTTGATGCGAAGGTAACTCGCCACGAAGGCCGAAGTCACTCGGCGTTCTTACCAAACCGGCGCCAAAGTGATGCATCCAGACCCGATTTACCATCACCCGTGCCGTGAGCGGATTGCGCGGATCGATGATGGCCGCGGCTAGCTCAGCGCGGCCGCTGCCATTACGAAATTCAGAGCTATCCGCGCCCGCGATGGCGGACAAGAACCGTGGCGGGGTCAGCGCCCCGGGGTTCGCGGGATTGCCCCGTACAAAGACGCGCGCCGCCACTGGCTGCGGTACATCTTCCATCGCCATCGCCCGGGGCGCGGCACCGTCGTAGGCGTATTGCGAGAGCAGAAAGGTGTAGCGATTCCGGTGCGCCCGCGAATTATTGCTGTCGCCCTCTGTATATATCTGCTCGAACTCATCCAAAGGGACCGCCGAAGGGTCTTCCACCTTCTTGCGCCAACGCGCCAGCACATGAGAATTCAGTTGCCGCTCCCGCACCATCTCTTCTACTTCCAGCGCCGTTAACCCTTCGGTGTCGCGAGCCGCCTTCTGATACTCCGCCTCTTGAGAACGGAAGAAGGCCACCATCTCGGCGTGGCGACGCTGCCGGTAGGCAGTGAAGTCGGACTTACTCCGGGCCAGGAGTTTCTCATACTCACGATCTTTCGCATTCGCGGCCGGCGGGGAGGCGAGCAACGGAAGTTCCGCCGGTGGCTGAATATTCGAGAATATTGAATAAAGCGAGTAATAGTCCTTCGTGGGAATCGGATCGAACTTATGATCGTGGCAACGAGCGCAAGCGACCGTGAAGCCGAGCATGCCCCGCGTAACGGCGTCAATGCGGTCATCCACTGTTTCCGGAATACTCTTCGGAAATTCGCGACCCAGGCTGAGGTAGCCCAGGGCCGCCAAATGCCGGGGAGACAACCCGGGCACGCGATCCGCGGCAAGTTGATACTGCAGAAACTTGTCGTAGGGTAGGTCTTCGTTTAGGGCTTCGATCACCCAATCGCGATAAGTGTAGGACCAGGGAAACTTGATGCCGGAATTGACCGCGTCGTTATTCGAGTCCGCGTAACGGGCGACATCGAGCCAGTGGCGCGCCCAGCGCTCGCCGTAGCGCGGCGAAGCGAGTAACTGGTCCACTAACTGCTCATAGGCGCGCGGCGACCGGTCAGCCACGAAGGCATCGACGGCCGCCTTCGTGGGCGGCAACCCGGTGAGATCGAAGTACAGGCGGCGAATGAGGGTAGCTCGTTCCGCCTCGGGCTGGGGCGCAAGTCCCTTGGCTTCGAGCTTTGCGAGTATGAAGCGATCAATGTCGGTGCGCGCCCAGCGCGAGTCGCGAGTCGCTGGGGCCGGTTGCGCGGTGGGCGGCATTAAGGACCACAGCCGTTCGGTCTTGGCGCGCGCCGAAGTCAGTTCGGTTACCGGCGCGCCGTTGCGCATCCAGACCTCGAACTCGGCCACGGTCTCGGCAGGCAGCGGCTTGCCGGGGGGCATCTTGAGAGCGGAGTCTTTGTGGCTGAGGGCACGCAGCAGAGTGCCGGAGAGGGGGCCGGAGTTGCCGCCTTCGCGGATGCTCTTCGCCGAGTCCAGCAGCAAGCCGCCCTGCGGCGTGGGCGCTTGCGCGCTGTGGCAAGCGTAACAACGCGCGGCGAGCACAGGACGAATCTTCTTCTCGAAGTGTTCGAGCGGCGAGTCCTGCGCCAGGGCCACCGCCACGACGAGCGCAGGAGAAATCCATCTCATCAGCATGACTACATCATATATAGAGTGTCCGCTGGTGGGACGGCTCGGTCTCAGATCGAGACGGTCGTCCAGATTCCGCCCAGCGTAAGTGACGGATTCCACAAGCACCGTCCCGATGGCACCCAAGATGCAATAAGGCTCTGTCGCATGATCCAGGACCTCCGCTACACCCTTCGCACGCTGGCCCGCTCGCCCCTCTTCACGCTGGTGACGATTCTGTCTCTCGCATTGGGGATCGGCACCAACACCGCGATCTTCTCGTTGTTCGACCATGTCTACTTTCGACCTTTGCCCGTCGCCGCGCCGGAGCAGCTCGTCCTGGTGAAGGACCCGGGGCCCTACGGCAACGGCACCGCCTGGGCGGACGACAATGGCCACTCCTCTTTCTCTTATCCTGTCTATCGCGAACTCCGCGACAGCAATCAGGTCTTCAGCGGCGTCGCCGCGCGAGGCAACGTCACACTGAACACAGGCATTGATGACCAAGCCGCGCAGGTGTTTGATGCGGAGATCGTCTCGGGCAATTACTTTGAGACACTCGGCGTGCGGCCCGCGGCGGGAAGGCTCTTCACCGCGAACGACGATCTGCGTCCCGGCGGGCATCCCTTGGTCGTATTGAGCCATGGCTTTTGGCAACGCCAATTGGCCGGGCGCGCGAACGTCGTCAACTCCACCATCCGGATCAACTCCTTCCCGATGACCATCGTGGGCGTCGCCGCGCCGGGCTTCACCGGTACGCAGCCCGGGCGTGTAGCGCACCTATTTGTGCCGATGATGATGAAGGGACGCGCGACGCCGGGTGATGACAATCTCGCGGATCGCACCAATCGCTGGATGCACATCATTGCCCGGTTGAAGCCAGGCCTCAGCATGGAGCAGGCCACCGCCGGACTCTGCGCCGCCCTGCAACCCTCCGTCGAAACCACGCTGGCCCTACAGCCGGATTTACCCCGGGACGAGTTTCAGCGCGCCCGCACCCGGAAGGCGTACCTGGTGCCCGGGGCGCAGGGGCGCGAAACGCTCCGCAACGATAGCGGCGATGCCCTGCAACTGATGTTGGCGATGACCGCTTTGGTACTGCTGGTGGCGTGCGCGAATGTCGCGAATCTGTTGATCGCGCGCGGCGCCTCACGCGCCCGCGAAATCTCGATTCGTCTTTCGGTAGGTGCGACGCGGGGAGCGCTGATCCGGCAGTTGCTCGTCGAGAGTACAGTGCTCGCAATGGCCGGAGGGCTGGCGGGCATGCTGGTTGCGGGTTGGAGCCTGGCGAGCCTGCAAAGCCTGTTGCCCAGCGAAGCGCGCGACTTCGTCACCGCGTCGCTCGATCAGCGAACTCTTCTGATCACTCTGGGAGTCTCGCTCCTTACGGGGCTCGTCTTCGGATTGCTACCCGCCCTCCAAACCACGCGCCGCGACGTGGCCAGTGTGATGAAGGACCATGCCGCATCCACCACCACGCAAACCGCTGGCGTGCGCTTCCGGCGCCTCCTGGTGGCCGCCCAGTTCGCGCTGTCGCTGGTGCTGCTGGTGGCCGGCGGCTTACTAACCAAGGGCTTCGCCAACCTTGGCCAACAGAAGGCGGGCTTTGAGGTGGAGCGTCTGGTGACCTTTAACATGGATGCCACCCTCAGCGGCCAAGCTCCCGATACGGTGAAGGATACTTATCTGCGTCTACGCGAACGTTTGGCCGCGATACCGGGCGTGCGCGACGCAGGCGTCGGTTTGCTGCCCGTCCTGGCTGACCGCGGCTGGACCGGATCGGTGAGCGCCGATGGCTGCTTGCAAGGCGGCAAGGACGGCAAGATCAACGTCCAATTCAACGGGATTGACCGTGGCTTTGCGCCCTCGCTGGGCCTGCGCGTCGACGGGCGTAACTTCGCCGAAACCGATTCGGCCAAGGCCTCGCGCGTGGTGATGGTGAATCAAGCTTTCGCCAGGGCCTGCTACGGAGGCGAACGCGCCCTGGGCCGGATGATTCGCCTCGGCCGTAAGCAAACCGCGGCCACCATTGTTGGCTTGCTGCCGGACGCCCGGCTAAACTCGATTCGCGAGAGCGCTAAGCCCTATGTCTATCTACCCATCCTGCAAGCGCCGGAGATGACCACCGCTTCCTTCTACCTCCGCACAGCGATGCCCGAAGCGTCCGTGATAGGCGCGGCGCAGCGAGTGGTGAACCAGTTCGATGCCAACCTGGCCGTGCTGGCCCCGCGCACGTTGCGCGAGACGATCAATGAGACGATCATTTACGAGCGGCTGTCGGCCGTACTGTCGCTTACCTTCGCGCTGCTAGCCGTCGCGTTGGCCGCCATCGGACTCTACGGAGTGCTGGCCTTCCTGGTGACGCGACGCACGCGCGAGATTGGCGTGCGGCTGGCCTTGGGCGCGGGTCCGCGCGAAGTGCGGTGGCTGGTGATGCGAGAAGTCCTGCTGCTCGCTGGCCTCGGGATGCTCACCGGCTTGCCCGCCGCTTGGGCCCTGGGGCGCGCGATGCGTTCTATGCTTTATGGGCTGCAACCTAGCGATCCCGTGGTGTTCGTGGGAGCGGCGGTGTTCCTGTTCGCCTGTGCCGCTGCGGCCGGGTACTGGCCGGCGCACCGCGCCGCGCGCATTGATCCAATGGTCGCGCTCCGTTACGACTAATTCGTACGGACAAACTGCATTCCCAAAGATAGCGGCCGGGTGACAGAAGCGGGAATCGTGATGCGCAAGGGAACTTCGGAGCCGTTGTAATCAAGCGACCAACTGCGGAATTGATAGCCCGGCGAGGGTCGCGGCGTAACCGCCACCACGGAACCCGCCGTGAAGCACTCCGAATTTGGAAAAGGCCGCGCGCCGGAAATCAAGGCCAAGGAGTAAGTGCCGCCTTCGCCCGCCTGAAATAAAGGCAAGTAACAATGCGGCTCATAATTCGCGGTGTAGCTGGTACTTACGGAAGGCGCGGGAAAAGTCATACCTGAGGAGATGAAACCGGGCCCCAAGCTGACAAGACGGAGAATTGCCAAGCCGTCGCTCACCGTGGGTGGCGCGACCAAAGTAAGTGTACCTGGGCCCGCCGCCATAGACACAGTGCCTTGCCCTGATGCCGTGCTGGGCGATCCGATGCTGGCGGGAAGATAAGTGATCGACAGTAACGGACGCAACGTCGAAGGAGCGGCGGTGAAATCAATCACCGGAGTCAGCGGGCCGCACGCAGCGCCAACACTCAGCGGACCGTCTACTGTCACTTCCGCGCGGGACGCGGCCGGAATCACACTGCCGTTCTGCAAATAGGTAAGGACTAAGTTTCCTGCCATAAATCCTGGGTTCGGCGAATTCGTGATGGCAATGCGGCTACCGGGCGGATAGAATCCGCTACTGCTCGGCGGTTGAATGGAGAGGTCGCAGCCGGGAACTGGCCGTAGGGTGACTTGAAACCCGGTGCGCGCAAATTCCGCGACGTACTGGGTTGTCACCGCCGGCGACACGAGAGTGCCGGAATCGTTGCTCACCACCGTATCCGTGGTGGCATTGCGCCAATTCGCGAAAGTGTACTGCACGGACTTCAGCACCTGCGTGGTCCTGGGTACAGTCAACACCAGGGGCGATCCCGCAATCCACGGAAAGCTGGTGGAATTGATGAAATCATCGCCATCCGCGTTCGCCCACAAGCCAAGGTTCTGCGGAAAGGTAGAAACAAACATCGGAATCGAAGCGCGCTGGCAATCCACTTCGAGCGTCGCAGGGCCTGACAAAGTGAGCGATGCGCCATCCGCCACCGCCCGCCGGACCGTGCCGACGGTCCACGTAGCGGAATTGAGCGTGCCACCGGGCAGTACGGAGATCGATAGGTCGAGCACTCGGCCGGCTAAGTGGAATCCACTGGTGGGAGTTACCCGGCAATTCCCACGCACCGATACGGACAGCCGGTAGTGGATGTCGTAGTTGGCCGTATAAGTGGCGGACTCATTCCCCGGGACTACGGGCTGCACTAAGTTCGTCCACAGAGCATTTACGGAACCATTCAGGCTCCAATTGCGAAACCGGTATTCGATCCCCTGATCGCCGCTCCGCATGGACTCGGGCGCGGTGGATACGGCCGCGGGAGTTACGGCGGTCACGAAGGAGTTTACCGCCGTGCCGTCTCCCGCCACACCGACGGTCGCGCCGAGGCCTTCGGGATTCGTGCGCACTTCAAATACCGGACGTGCCGCGGCGGCCAGACTTCCAAAGCACTGCCCCGCTAACGACAGCGCCTGAATCTCCACCGGGGTAAGGGCGCGTGAGTAAATTGACAACTCATCGAAGCTGAACGCCGCGTTGCCCGTATTCAAAGAGGCTTCCGCGGAGTATCCGAGCAAAAGAGGAGCATTGCTGGCGGAATTGCCGATGGGCAAAACTCCAGTTGAAGTTAATCCCACGGCGATGCCATTGATCGAGATGACGGCCTCGCCATCGCGCGGGAGCACGATGACCGCCAGGCTCCACTGATCGATGGGCAAGGATTCGTTCGTGGTTACGGAGCCCACAATGCCATTCGCGGCGAGGGTAAACTCCAGACGGCCATTCACGAGCCGGATCCGGTATCCCTGCTGCGGGCGGGTTACGGCGTAGGTCATCTTTTCGAGGACGACGCGGCTTCCCGTTGCCGTGGGCGAGATCCAGAAACTCATCGATACGGAGTCACCGAGGAAATTTGCCTTGGGAGTAGTCCCGAAAGTCCGCAGACCCTGGCCCGCGGCGATGAAGCGAACGCCGCCGCCAAATCGTCCGGCGGTGCGCACGAACGAACCACTACTCAGTAACACTTCGTTTGGCGCGGCGCCCGCGTCGTCGAAGGCGCCGGCGGGATTTTCAAAACGATACCAACTGACTAAGCCCGAAGGCGGCGCGACGCACCCTTGATCATTGCGGCGGCAGTAACTCGTGGCGCCAGCGCCCGCAATCGACTGGATATCCGCCGCGCTCAAACTGCTTTTGAAGAGGGCCAGTTCGTCAATGAGGCCTTGCGTCGGCGAAGGGGCTTGGGCGAGCGCGCCCACATAGAGCGGGCTGCGGCTGTTGAGGTCGAAGTTGCGCATCGGTCCGGCGCCACGGGCCAGCGTCTCCGGTTCTCCATCCACATAGAGGACGGCGGCGTCCGCGCCCCGGTCAACAACGGCCGCGACATGGTGCCATTGGCCGTCGTCCAGCCGCGTACGGTTGGCGAGCCAAGAACCGGCGAGATTAGAGCTGGATAGGATGGATAACTTCAAATAGCCCTGGTCCAGCACGAGCGAATACCCTCCACCGTTCGCGCCGGTTTTATCGAGGATCGCTCGTACGCCGCCTTCGCCCGGTGAATAGCGGATCCACGCGGCCAGGCTGAAGTTACTCGTACCGAAGTCAAGTTCCGCGGCGCCGTCCGCGGTCCGCAGACCACCGCCAGCTTGCACTTGCCCGAAGCGTACGCCCGCTTGTGTACGGCCCTCGACCCGCGTGGCCACGCCACTTAGGTAGTTATTCTCCAGGGCGCGATCCGACCAGAGAAAGCCGGCGGACTCGTCAAAGCCGTACCACGCCACCATCGACGACCGGGATGACAGGGCGGAACAGACCGCCGCCTGGCACTGGCCATCCAGGCTAGAAGGTCCAGTGGGTACTAACTCATCTTCCGTGAGTGCGCGACCATAAAGACGCAGGTCACCCAGTTCGCCGTTGAAGCGGCCGCCCCCCACTAAGTCACCGCCAATGCGCAGGGGGCGCGGGGAAGCGAGCGAACCGGAGTAACCTTCAATTGAAATCGTTTGTAAGTCCGCATCGACGGCCAGCGTAACTCGCCCGGCTTCCCGATCGACGGAGACACCTACCCAGTGCCAGTCGCCATCGGGAAGTTTCTGGAGGTTCAGCGCGGCGAAGCCCTCATAGAAGTACGGACTGTAGGAACCCAGGAGTAACTGCAAATGGCCCTGCGGCGAAACGCTGATGGCCCAACCCTGCGGCGTCGCTCCACAGCCATTGGCCGCACCCTGGCAGCGCTTATCGATCACCACCCCGCTGTTAGTGGTCCGCAGCCAGAGCGAGACGCTAAAGTTCTGGGTCGCGTAGTTGAAGGCGGCGCTGTACTCCATGTCCAAGTAACTGGACCCGTCGAAGCGCAGTGCAGCTATCTTCGCGCCCGTTACCGGCGCTGGAGTCCCAAACCAGTTCGCGGCCGGCCCCATGCCCCCAGCGCAGAGCGTGGGGCCGGCGGGGGAGACGAAGTCGTACCAGCCTTCCATGCCCGCGAGTGGTGGGGTACAGGCACTGGTTTGTCCGTAAGTCGGGAGAGCGAGGGCAGTAACCAGAGCGAGCTGGAAAGATACTGGTACGGTCCATCGCGAAAACACTGATTCACTATAGCGCTCGCATCCTCAAGGAACATCAGTACTAGAACGCACAATTTCGCGGTTCTGGTACTTTTTTGAGGAAAGTCCTGGCTAGAGTGACCGTATGCGCCAGCCGATCTTCCTCGTGACACATGCGAATTCTTGTAATCCTGTTTTTGCCGCTTTTGCTGCCCGCGACGGTACTGTACCAAGGGTCACTCAATACCAGTCCGGGGGCACAAGGTTGGACTTATGGCGCGATCGGCGGCGCGACCGAGACGGTGGCCAACGGAGAGACGACGCTCGACACTTCGGCGGCGAACGGCACTTACGCCGGTTACTCGCTGACCTCGCAGGTGCTCGACCGGATTATGGGCTTCGAGTTCTCGTTCACGCTCAGACTATTGAGCGAGGCCCACGCCAACAATGACCGGGCCGGACTGAGTATCATCCTGCTTTCGTCCGACAAGCGAGGCATTGAGCTGGCCTTCTGGGACAACGAGGTCTGGGCGCAAAACGAAGGCGCCACCAAGCCGCCGCGCTTCACGCACGGGGAAGGCGCCGCCTTCGACACGACGCAGTTGACCGATTACCGCATTCAGATTCTGGGCAACAACTACACGCTGTCCACAGGCGCGGGCGTGCTGTTGACGGGTACCTTGCGCGACTATTCCAATGAACCGGCGCTATTCGGCGTGCTGGATATCTATAACACGCCGAACTTCGTCTTTGTAGGCGACAACACCACCTCGGCACGCGGCTCGTTCGCGTTGTCGCAGGTAACGTTTCAGGCGGTGCCGGAGCCGACGACCGGATTCCTGACGGTGGCCGCGTTGGCGCTCTTCCTTAGAAAGAGAGCTTGAGCGCCAACTGAATCACGCGCCAGCTTTCGCCGTTCTGATTGGTCGTTGACGAACTAGCGGTGGAGAGCGAGACGCAGCAGGCCTGCGCGAAGACGTTCGAGTTGATCGCCGGGCTGCCGACAGAGGCGTCGCGCGGGTTGCGGAAGTTGGCGTGGTTGAGCGCATTGAACATTTCGGTACGGAAGGTGAGCCGGAAGCGTTCGGTCAACTGGAAGCCCTTGGAGATGCCGGCGTCGATGTTCCAGTAGGTGGGGCCTTGGAAGATGTTGCGGCCGAGGCCGAGTTGACCGGGGGCGGGAACCGCGAACTGGCTGGCATCAGCGAAGAAGACGGGACCGACAACGCCGGCCTTCTCCTGCAGCTTGGCCTGAGGCAGCGTGGTGACGCCGGGGGCTAAGGCGGCGCGGCTTTGGGCGGTGCCGTTGGCGGTGAGGAAGCCGGAGCGCACGGTGAAGGGTTCGCCCGACTGGAAGGTGTAGATACCGTTGAGGCTCCAACCACCGAAGACGGCGTTGACGGCGCGGCCGGCGTCCTTGAAGAAGAGCTTGCCCTTGCCGAAGGGCAATTCGTAGATGCCGCTCATATTGATGACGTGGCGTTGGTCAAAGTCGCTGCGGCCGCGTTCGTTGCGGTAGTTGCGGCCGTCGGCGGGGGTGCGGGCGGCGGTGGTGGTGAGGCCACCGCCGGAGGTGGCGGCCACGGGGTCAGTGGAGAGATTGTCGATGGACTTCGAGAGAGTATAGCCGCCTTGGAAAAGTAGACCGGCGGAGTCGAAGCGCTTGCGGAAGGTGGCTTGGAGGCCGTGGTAAATGGAGTCCGCACCGTTATCGAGCAACAAGACTTGCGCGAACTGCTGATTCGGGCGGAGCTTGCCGGCAAGCGTATTTTGTTCGAGCCGCAGGGCGAGGTTACCGGCAGCGTTTTGGGCGGGGCTGAGGTCAGTGGCGGAGGCCGCCGAATTGGCGAAGGCGCTGGTAATGATACCGTTTTGAATCCACGGCACGCTGTTGGCGCCGGGGCAGGCTGCGCCGCCGACGGTGAGGGTGCCATCGGCGCGGCAGCCAGGCAGTTGGGTGTTGCGCTGCATGGCGAGATAACTGGGGATGAGGGGCGTGGCGTCGATCTGGTTGACGTCCCAACTGCGGTAGAGGCGCGTGCCGCGACGGCCGACGTAACCCAACGTGGCGACATAGCCGCGGCCCATCTCGCGCTGCACGGTGAAGTTCCACATGTGGACCGTGGGCAGCTTCATGTTGGGGTCGAAGATGCGGACGGGTAGGGCGGTGTTCTGGGTGGCCAAGCCGGGGGTGAGTTGGCTGGATGGCTTCGCGGTGGGCGGCGGAAGTTCATTGGGGAAGGCGCTGAGACGGACGTCGGGGACGGGCGCGCAGCCATTGGTGGTGGCGCCGCCCACGACCGACGTACAGCGGAAGACCTGGCCGGGGACGGCGGAGGCGACGGAGGTGACCTGGAAGGTGTTGATCGGGTCAAAGGCCATGGTGTAGCCGGTGCGGATGACCATCTTGGAGGAGCCGCCGGGGGCCCAGGTGAGGCCCATGCGCGGGGCGAGCGCGCCCCAGTTGAAGTTGCGATACCAGCGGTCGGCATTGACGAAGCTGACGAGTCCTTCGCTGCCGTCAACGTTCTTGTTCGGAACGTAGACGCGACCGCCGGCTTCGCTGGGTGGGGGATTGACTTCCCAGCGCACGCCGTAGCTCATCGTGATGTTGCGGCGGATCTTCCATTCGTCCTGGGCGAAGAAGTTGTACTGCTTGGTGCGTTGACCTTGGGCCCAGAGCGTGACGCTCTTGCCGCCGTTGGTGGTGAAGGGGAGGAACGTGTCGCTGCGGAGGTCGCCGATGAAGTTGTGGGATAGCTGGGCGGGTACACCGAGGAGATCGTTCACCGTGCCTTGCAGACGGTTGAGGTCATTGGAGGCGATGCCGGGCGTGGTGGCATTGCCCGCGGTGGGGAACGGGAAGCCGGCGAGGGTGCGGATGGTGCGGTTGAGTGAGATCGACGGCGTGAGGGCTACGCCGCCGACGTCGCCGCGACGATCATTGTGTTGATAGAGGCGGACGTTGCCGCCGAACTTCATCACGTGGGCACCGGTGACGTAGGTGACGTTGTTGATGATCTGATAGGTATTCACGGCGCGTTGGGTGCGGGGGCCGGCGGTGTAGTCGACGTCCGAGTTGTTGAAGGTGAAACGCGGAGTGTTCGGGAAGAGGGGATTCGCCTCGCCCTGGGTAAAGAGGAAGTTGAAGCGAGAGTAGCCGAGGGTCAACTCGTTTACCAGGCGCGGGCTCAAGACACTGCGCACACCAATGGCGAGGTTGTAGGCGGGGCGAAAGACCTCGCCGCGGCTCGGGTAGCCTGGCAGCACTTGGGGACGGCCGTTGAGCGGGTCGCCGCCGAGGGTGTTTTGCTCGGCGCCGAGGAAACGCCCAAAAAGATTGTGCTTATCGTTAATGACATGGTCGATGCGGGCGAGGTACTGCGGTCCGCGGATTTGGAACGGGGTGTTCCAGACGTAGTTGCCGGTGTTGAGGCCGTCGCCAGCAGAGTATTGGTTAGGGGCCGGATAGCCGCCAAGCGTGGCTCTCACCGAAGGATCGAGGCCGCGGCGCAACGGATCGTTCTGGAAGATGTTGAGGCTGGCGACACAGTTGGCATCAGTGGGGCTGGCGCAGGGGCGAACGCCATCGGCGAGTTGGCCGGTAGCGCGATTTACCAACAGCGGCGTGTTCTGCGTGATGCGCTGGCCGTTCAAGGTAAAGGGAGTGCGCTGATCGACGACGAAGTAACGAAAGACGCCGGTGAGGGCGGTTTGGGTGTACAGGTCGACACTTTCGCCGAAGGCCTTGTCGACGGGGTCGGCGAAGTTCACCTTCTGGCCTTGCCAACTGCCGAAGAAGAAGGTTTTGTTTTTGCGGATGGGTCCGCCGAGTTCGAAACCGTATTGGTTGAGCTTGATGATGGGCTTTTCGAGGCCTTGGGCCTTCGAGTAGAACTCATTCGAGTTGAGGGCTGTGTTGCGGAAGAACTCGAAGGCGGTGCCGTGGAACTGGTTGGTGCCGCTGCGCGTGGCGACGGAGACGTTGGCGCCAGAGTTGCGCCCCTCTTCGGCCGAGGGATTCGACGTGGTGACCTTGAATTCCTGGACGTTATCCGGGTTGAGGCGGAAAATGTTGTTCACGGGATTCGGATTGGTGCTTTCGTTGGCCTCGATACCGTCGATGGTGACGTTGACCGCGCCGATGCGCGAGCCGTTCACGCTGATGGAGCCGCCGGAGCGTTGCACCACACCTGGCTCATAGATCAGGAGGTTGAGCGGATTGCGCCCATTGAGCGGCAACGCTTCAATGGCCTTGCGCTCCACCACATTGCCGAGCGTGGCGTTGTTGGTCTGGAGCGTTTCGGCAGTGGCCTCCACCTGCACGGTTTCCGCGGCGGAGCCGATGTCGAGCGTGGCGTTGACGGTGGCCGGAGTGTTGATCTGCAACACGATCTTCGTGAGTTGGAAGCGTTTGAAACCGGCCTTTTCGACGGCCAACGTGTAGGAGCCAACGGGGATCGACGGAAACGCGTAGAGACCAGCTTCGGTGGTGGTGAGCGTGTACTTGAGCCCGGTGGCCTCATTGGTCGCGGTCACCTGAGCACCGGGCACAATCGAGCCACTGGTGTCGGTGACGGTACCCGAAAACTGGGTGGTGGAAGTTTGGCTCAACGCAAACACGGCGCAGGCAACGAAAAGGCAAATCAGACGCATCAAACAAGCTCCCTAAAGTGAAATATTCTTTCTAGTATAGATGGGTTCGCCTTACAATGGTGGTTTGTCCGACCTCGTGCAGATTGCGCCCGCCGCACCTCGCTTGCCCGCCTGGCTACGCCATTCGAGGACGCATTTCGAGTCCGTGACGAATCTGAAGGCCGATTTGCGGCGGCTGAAGCTGCATACGGTTTGCGAGTCCGCGCGCTGCCCGAATATTCATGAGTGCTTCAACCGGGGCGCGGCGACTTTCATGATCCTCGGCAACCTGTGCACGCGCGGCTGCGGATTCTGCTCGGTACCGAAGGCCGATCCGCGCAAAGTGCAGTTCGACCTTGATCCCGACGAACCCGAGAATGTCGCGCGCATGGCCGCGGCGCTCAACTGCCGCTACGTCGTGATTACCTCCGTGAACCGCGATGAACTGCCGGACGGCGGGTCACACCACTGGGCGCTTACGGTCCGCGCGGTGAAACGCGCGTTGCCGGAGGCACGCGTCGAAGTGTTGACGCCGGACTTCAACGGCGACCTGGACGCGGTGGCGCGCGTGCTGGACGCGGGGCCGGACGTCTACAACCACAATATGGAGACGGTGTCGCGCCTCTACCGGCGGGTGCGGCCGCAGGCGAATTACCAGCAGTCCTTGGACGTATTGCGCTTCGCGAAGCAGCATCGTCCGGAGGCGCTCACCAAGAGCGGCTTGATGGTTGGGTTGGGTGAGACGGCGGAAGAAGTCCACGCCCTGCTGCGCGACCTGCGCGAGCAAGGGCAGGCTGACATCGCGACCATCGGCCAATACCTGCAGCCGACGCGCCGCAATATGGCCGTGCGCGAGTATGTGACTCCCGCGGCGTTCGACGCTTACCGCGACCACGGCCTGTCGCTTGGTTTCAAGATGGTGTTCGCGGGCCCCTTGGTGCGCAGTTCTTACATGGCGGACATGGTGAGTGCAGAAGCGAGCGCTTAGTGCGTTAACCACCGGCCTGCTGCTGGTGGCGGCGCAGTACCAGGGCTGGCTGGCCCCGTTCGCCTTGTTGCCATTGCTGTCGGCGCTGAAGGACGGCCACGCCTTCCGCTTCGGCTGGCTGGCCGGTATCGTGCATTGGGGCGGCATGTGCTACTGGATTCAAGGTACGCTGGCCCGGCACGGCGGGATGGACGCTTCGCTGGCCTGGCTGATGCTGATCCTGTTCAGCCTCGCCAAGGGTCTGCATCTGGCCGTCTTCGCTTGGTTGGTGAAGCCCGTGCTCGTAAGGCCGCTGTGGGCGCCACCGGTGGCGGCGGCCCTGTGGACGGGGCTGGAACGCACGCACGGCGACTTCGGCTTCGCCTGGCTCACGCTCGGGAACGCCGGGATTGACTTGCCCGGCCTGGCGTCGCTGGCGCCGTACACGGGCGTCTACGGTATCTCGTTTCTTTTCGCGCTCACGGCGGCGTCGGTGCTGGCGGCGACGCGGGAGCGTCGCGCGGCGGCGTGGCTCTTGCTCTGGATGGTGCCCTTCGTGCTGCCCGCGCCACACGAGTCGGTGGCGAATCAGCAGGCCATTGCGGTGCAACCGAACTTCGACGAAGTCGACCCTCCGCGCGACCCCTACTATCGACTCTTCGACCTTTCGGGCCAGGGACTACGGCAAGCGCCGCGCGCCGCGGCGATCCTGTGGCCCGAGGTGCCCGCGGGCATCTACTACGATACTGACCTCGCCTTTCGCCTCTCCGCCAATCGCCTGGCCCGCGAGAGCCACGCGAATCTGATTATCGGCAGCGTGGCGTTCGCCAAGCCCGGCGAGCCCCGGAATTCGGCACAGTTGATTGACCCGCAAGGCAACCCCGCCACGCGTTATGACAAGGTAAACCTGGTGCCATTCGGCGAATACGTGCCCTGGCCCTTCGCGGCCTTGGTGGATAAGGTCTCGTCGGAGGCGGGCACGTTCACGCCCGGTGAACGCGTCGTGGTCCACGGGCAGTGGGGCACGTTTATCTGTTATGAGTCCGCGTTTCCGCACTTCGTGCGGCAATTCACGGTGCAAGGCGCGCAGGTGCTGGCGAATCTAACGAACGACGGCTACTTTGCGAAGTCCGCCGCGCGAGAGCAACACATCGCGTTGGCGCGGATGCGCGCCATTGAGAACGGCCGCTGGCTGCTGCGCGTCACCAACGACGGCTACACGATGTCGATCTCGCCCAAGGGGCGGATCGCCGCGGCGGCCGCGCCGTACCAAGCGTCGGCGACGGTGCTGCCGTTTGCGTATGAGTCGTCGTTGACCGTCTATGCGCGGTATGGCGACTGGTTCGCCTGGAGTTGCCTGGCATTCGGTCTCGCGTTTGCGGGCCGTGCGCGGCTCAGGTACGTCGAACAGCCATAGGCGCCTGCGAAGAAATAGCGAAGATGCTAACCTTACTCATGAGCCAGTAGGGTTGTCTGGGTTCGTAATCCATGTTGTCAACTGGGCACCGCCGGGGCGGCAACCGATGAAAACTAGGGGAGAACGACCACCGCAGAGAACCACCCGGTCACTATCGTTCCCGGCTGGACTGGCGCCGAGAACGAGCCACTTACTACGTGCGTGGCTGGACCGAGTTATGAGACGGACCAGGGGGTCTGTCTTACAATTTCGGGCTGAAGCCCGTAACCGATAATCAGAAGATATGAGCAGGCAAATCAGCGTTCCCGACGAGGTGTACGACAAAGTGGCACGCCTCGCTGGGGAGTGCCGGGTTCCCTTAGAAGACTTCGTCGCGGCGGCCTTGGCCGACCAGATGGCGGCTCGCGATTGGATCGCGCGCCGGGCGACTCGCTCTAACGAACAAGAATTTCTGTGGGCGCTCGATCAGGCGCCGGACACCGCGCCGGATCATTTAGATCAGCGACGCTAGGGCCGTCAGACCGCCGCTCGTGCTAAGCTTCGCCCATGAACCGCCGTGAATTCGTGGCCCTGGCTCCTGCTGGCCTGCTCGCCCAGACGCCCACCCTTGACCAATTCTTTGACAACTTCACCGCCGACTGGATGCGCGCCAACCCTGAGCAAGCTACGTCTGCCCGCTTCTTTCCCGCCGCGGAGCAGGACGTCCTCGACGCGAAGCTTTCGCCCGCCTCCGCCATTGAGGGGCCGGCCCGTGTCGCCCGCGCCAAGCAGGGTTTGGCCGGCTTGGCCAAGTTCGACCGCGCCAAGCTGACGCCCGCCCAGAGACTTTCGGCCGACATCTTCCATTGGCTGCTGACCGACATTGTGGAAGCGGCGCCGTTCCTCGATCTCAACTTTCCGCTGAATCAGTTTCGCGGCACGCAGACCGCCGTCACGCAACTCCTGACGGACACGCATCCGATCCGCAATCGCCGCGACGCGGACAATTGGCTGGCCCGCTTCGCTGCTTTTCCGCCCTTGCTCGACCAGGAGAGCGACACCATGCGCGAGCGGGCCGGCCGCGGCATTCGCCCGCCGACGTTCATTCTCGCCGAGACCGTCGCGCAGATGCAGCGCTTCATTCAGCCGCCGCCCGAGCAGAACATCATCGTCACGTCGTTCGCCCAGCGCCTCAAAAAGGCACAAGTAGCCGGCGCGGAGACGCTGGTAGCGTCAGCGAACAAGATCATGGCCGGAGCCCTCTATCCGTCCTACCGCCGCTCGCTCGACAATCTCGCGACGATCTCGGCCAAAGCGACTCCGGAAGCCGGCCTACGCCGCTTACCCAAGGGCCTGGAAGCCTACGCCTTCTACCTCCACCGCTACACCACCACCAACATGACGGCCGAGCAGATCCACCAGAAGGGACTCGCCGAAGTGCAACGCATTGAAGCCGAGATGGAGAGCCTGTTGAAGCCGCTCGGTTACAAGGAGGGTACCGTGGAGGCGCGCTTCAAGAAGTTGCAAGCCGACCACGTCTACCCCAATTCGCCCAACGTGCGGGATCAGATTCTCGCCGACTACACCGAGATGATCCGCGTCGCCAATGAGCGCTCCGCCGCTGACTTCGATCTGCGGCCCAAGGCGCCCTGCATCGTGCAGCGCATTCCGGAGTACCAGGAGGCGAACTCGGCCGCCAACTACCAGACGCCGCCGCGCGACGGCTCGCGCCCCGGCATCTTCCGGGTGCCCTTGCCGGGTCCTACGTTCACCAAAGTCGGCATGCGCACACTCGCCTACCACGAAGCGATTCCGGGCCATCACTTCCAGCTCGCCCTGCAGGTGGAGAACTCTGCCCTGCCCCGCTTCCGCCAAGCCAGCCCCTTCGGCGGACTGTCCGCCTTCACCGAAGGCTGGGGCCTCTACGCCGAGCGCCTCGCCTCGGACCTCGGCTGGTACAAGGGCGATCCGGTGAGCGACCTGGGCCGGCTGAACGCCGAACTCTTCCGCGCCCGCCGCTTAGTCACTGACACCGGCCTGCACACCAAAGGCTGGACCCGCGAACAAGCCATTGCTTACGGCATTCCGAAGAGCGAAGTCGACCGGTACGTCGTCATGCCGGGGCAAGCCTGCTCCTACAAGATCGGGCAATTGAAAATGCTCGAACTGCGCGAGAGGGCTCGCACGGCATTGGGCGCCAAGTTCACGCTGAAGGAGTTCCACAACGTGATGCTGTCGAATGGCTCGATTCCGCTAGCGATTTTGGAGAACGTGGTGAATGACTGGGTGAAGTCTTCGAGCCCGCCTCGTTAGAGGTGGGGCGCCGTGGCCGCTTTCCCCCGAAAACCCCAGTAAAGATGGCAAAATTCGCCATGGCGCCCCGCCACCGGTCAAGTCGCGTAAAGCCAGCGCGGATAGCGCTCGCGCGGCAAGCCCGACCGCCGCCGCGCCAGGCAGTAGGTCGGTTCCCCGCGCAGACCCGTATCAAAGCCTTCGCGCGTTAGTAGGTCCCGCACCCAGGCCCCCTCATCGAAGCCCGCGATGCGTTCCGTAAATAGGGCCTTAATCTCAAATCCTGCGGCCTGCACCGCGTCCCGCAATTCGCGGGCCGTGTACTCCCGCACGTGGGGAATATCGTGGCTGCCCGGAGCCGGATACGCCGCATGCACCTGCGGACTGTGCCACCCGTGCAGCGCACACGCCACACTGTGCAAGCTCGCGGCGTTGGGTGTCGTCACGAGCAGCAGTCCGCCCTCCTCCAGCACGCGGTGACACTCGAAGAGCAGGTGCATGGGATCCAGCAATAAATGCTCAACCAACTCGCAACAAAGCACCAAATCGAAGTGGCCAGCGGCATAGGGGAACGCATGGCGCTCGGCGTCGAAGAGGTCGATCTCCATGCGAAAGTCGGGCCCGTCCGGCAAGGCCAACACCTTGTGATCCATGCCCGGCTCGGCCGCGTAATAGGCCCCCCGCACCTCCGCATAGCCCAGTACTCGTTCGAGCACGGCGGACGAATGCACGTAGCAGCCCAGTTCCAGCGCACGCTTCCCGCCCGGTGGCGCCAGACTGAGGCTGCGGACCAAGCGCGGCAGGTGATAGTCCAAGTAAGCGCGCGCGCCGCCAGATAAACTCAACGATCGCAGCATCTTCTCGATTTCGGCTTCGCGCCCATGGCCCGGATGCGGCACCGGCGTTGCGCCGCTGCCCATCCGCTCCAGCCGAATATCGATCTCCTTGAGCGCCCGCCGGACTTTGCTCAACAGGATATGACGCATTCTTTTCAGTGTAAGCCGCTCGCCCGCCGCTACCGGCAAGCCCCGCTAAGCTGGCCCGGTAGCCGGCAGTTCATCCGAAGGCAATTGCCGCTCAATCTCTCGCGCCAGCATTGAGGGCTCCGTGCGTTGCAGCAACTCCACCAATTCGGGGTCTTGCGCTTGGCGCAGCCCATGGAAGGCGCAAAGGGCTTGCAGAAGTTCGAGAATCTTGGTGGACTCGCGCTCGGCGAGCAGGTTGATCTGCAGATCGAGGTGGGCTCGCTCTTCCGCGCGCCGGCTGGATCGATTCTCACTGATGAGAATAAAGAGCGCGAGAAAAATGGCTTCGAGCGAAACTACCGTGATCAAAGCCGGGAAAGGAAAGAGATCGAATTTCGCAGAGAACGGCATCACCTTGAGGTTCCAGGCCATCCAGGAACCGAAGAACAAGGCATGCGCCACTACTGACCGCAAACGGCCAGCTTGGCTCACCACGCTGTCGCTGAATTTCTCGGCTGGAGTCCGGTTCTCCAGCGCCAGCCGCTCCAGTTCGGAGACCTCCAGGATGTTGCGCTCCGCCAGGGGAGAGTTTCTGCTGGCTCCTGACATCTTCAACGGGTGGGCGTCCGACTTACTGGAGCTCAAGCTTCATATGATCGCTCGTGGGGCGCGCTGGTTCGCCAGTCGTGATGGCCCGGATCACGCCGAAGAGGAAGGTGAATGCCCGGTGAATCGAATTCCACGATTCGGCACTTTCTGCATGGACGCGCAAGAGCGACACGTTCGGATCGTCCGGCCCCAGAGGAAACCACTTTACAAAGGAAGGCTGCCAAAGTTCCGCTAGCTTTGCGCGGTCAATGACCACCTGTGCCCGGCCCGACACGGAGATGAAGGCCAGGTCCTCGCCACTGCTAAAGGAGACATTGACGCGATCATCCTGCTCCACATCCGGCACCAAAGACGTGAGTTTACTGGTAAGGAACCACAGATCCCCGTTGTCGCTGCATTGCAAAAGGGTCATCGGGCGAGCGCGGAGAGCGCCAGCTCGCATGGCCGTTAACATACCGAACTTCAGGCCTCTCAAGAGGTCCTGCAGCATCTGTAACCCTTGTTCGCGGGAGGTGTTTCCGTTTTCGGAGGTAGTCATCCGATTTCACTTGCACGCGGCGGTCCAAAGAGAAATAGCAGTGGCCCTTGGATTGCTTAGTTGACGAGCATGGAAACCAAATCAGAGATTCAAGTAGATCCGTATCGTGAGACTCCTGGCGCGGGGGCCGGCACCGCGCAAAACGCAAAACTACCTTGTGACTTATTCCTATGGGCGGGTCTCGGTTCGATCGGATTGGCCCTGGCGCTGGAAATCTCGGGGAAAAAGGAGAAAGCGAATTTCGTGGGCCATTGGGCACCAACATTGCTGATCCTCGGCGTTTACCAGAAGATGCTTAAGCTGGCAACCGTGTAAGTGCCAGTTTAGGTCTGTGGGGTGGGACCGGCGGATTCTATTAGCTCCGTTACGGTAGCTCCGCTACGGTAGCTCCGTTACGTTAGCTCCGTTACGGCCCCCAAAGCCGACCCGCCGAAAGCGCTCGCATCCGCCGAAGAAGGGGAAGCGCTAGCGGACGCTCACCGTGGTACCGGGGGGGCTGTAAACATCGCCGACGGAGATTTCGACGGTGGTGGCGGCGTTGGTAGGACTCCCGGGGGGAAGCCGGAAGTTGATCTGCATCAGGCCAGAGACGAGTCCGGGGGCGGAGCCGGCGTAGAAGACTTCTGAGGCCGGCAGTTCCGCGTCGTTCAACCGGACGCGGACCCGGCCGCGGGGTTGCCTTAGGTTGTTGGCGGGGATAAGTTCGCCGTCCGCGGCAGGGGGCGTGGTGAGTCCCTCGCCCGTCAGGAAGAGCACGAGGACGGAACCGGGCGAAGCGGGATTCTGCGGGCTGTTCACGGAGCCGTCCTGATTGAGGGCAGCCGCGCGCCTTCCGTCTACCGTAAAGATGCCGGGAGCGGTATCGCTTAGCGGGGACAGAAAGGCGGAAGAGCGCAGAGCGCCGGACTGGACGACGATTTGGGTGGAAGCACGGAAGGCCACCGCGTAGGGAACGATGGCATTGATTTGAGAGCCACTCGCAAAGAGGATAGGAGCCGGCAGGTTATCGAAGAAGACCTGGACTCCGGCCACCGAAGTCGTGAAGCGGCCATTCGCAAGCGCGCCTTCGACGCCCGGAGTAGGGCCCAGGTTCCTGCCGGTAATGGTGACCAGCATCCCGGGAGAAAGGGGCGGCGGCGCGAACGTCGCGGCGTTGCCGACGCCAGAAATCGTGGGGACCGGCGGTGGGCCCGTTACCACAGAGAGCCTCACCTCAATGGGCGTAGTGTTGGGCGAATTGGGCCCCGAGACGTTGATGAGAGCCTGGTAGTTGCCCAAGGGTAGTGCGGCTGCCGAAGGCGCGAGCGCGACTTCCAGCCAGCTATTCGTCATCGTACCCTGCGGGGAGACCACCAACCAATCGGCGCCCGCGGGACTGGAGATACTCGTCGTCGCGCGAAAGGGTACGGCCTGCACGCTCGTGATGTCCACCCGCGACGCTTCCGGAGGCGGGCCGCCTTGGGGTTGGGTGAAGGATAAGTTCGTGGGCGCAGCGCGCAGCGCAGTGTCCGACGGCGGGATGGTGAGCGTGACGGGAACCGCGGTAACCGGATTGTCGGCGCCTAAAGCCAGTAGAGTGATAGAGCCGTAATAGGTGCCCTCCGGCAGGGACCCCGGGTTCACCGCGACGCTTAGAAACCCGGGCGTCACCGCCGACTGGCTCCCAAGAGAAAGCCAATTGGCGACGGGACCCTGGGCCAAGGCAGCCGCCGTGTAGAGGAAGTTCGACGCCGTGCTCGTCACGCGCAGAGTCTGCGACGCGTAGCGATTCGCGGACGTGAAGTTCATTTCCGTCAGGCTGGGTACCAGGCGCGGCGCGAGCGAAACGTTGAGGAAAATCGGAATCTCCAAGGTACTCACCGGGCTACGGAGCGTCACCGTCTCGATGTAGAGACCTGGGCCTAGCCCGGGAGGAGGCGTGACGCGGACGGTGAGGGTGGCCGGCGTGACGGACTGATCGAGCGAGACGCTAAACGCACCAGGAAAGCGCTCGCTCATCACGGAGGCCGTGAGGTTGAGGGCGCCGCTACTGGCGAGGATCTGGCGAGTTTGTGGGGGAGGAGAATCCCCACCCAGCGGCGATGCGGAGAAACGGAAAGGCACGCCGGACGACATCAGCACCGGACGGTCACTGATGCGCACGGCGACGGGCAAAACACTTTGGGGGCGGCTAGCGTTCGGCGTGTTCACCGTCACGGCGCCACTGTAAGTGCGGGCGGGAAGCCCCGCCACCACCTCGGGCGCCAGGGCCAAGGTGATCGGCCCGGGCGTAGTGCGGTTGGCTGGCGCCGTCACGGTGAGCCAGGCACTGTCGCTGGAAATCGTATAAGGCACCGGCTGTCCATCAAGCGCGGTGAAGGCGATCGTCTGGGGCGCGGGCAGCGGACCGCCCTTCTGGTACTCAAAAACCGCATCGGGGGAACTGAAGCGAAGATCGCGCAGATTGCGGTCGACGCGATAGGTGACGGGGATGTTGATGGCAGTGGTGGCGAAGCCAACTCTAATGTTGTCCTGGTACGTACCCGCCGAGTAGTTCAGCGGAATGATTCTCACCGAAACGCTACCCGGCGCGTTACCGCGAACGGGCGACAACTCTAGCCAGGGCTGAAACGCGGAAACATCGTAAGGCAGCGGCACGCTACTGTTGATGGTAAGCGTTTGCGGAGCGGGCACCGGCCCGCCCTCCAGCATCGTAAAGGTCAGCGCCGCAGGACTGACGGTGGGTGGCGGCGCGGAAATGGTGAGCGAGACGGGGATCGACACCGTCGGCACGGCCGCGCCGTTGGCGTTCAGCACGATCGAGCCAGAGTAAGTGCCCGGAGTCAGACCGTTGGTGTTCACCCGTACCCGGACAATGTCGGGCGTAGTGCCGGCCGAGGCCAGAAGCACCAGCCATGGCGAACTCGGCGCGAGCGTGAACGGAAGCCGGGCCGTGACGCTGGTGGAAATGCCGAACTGTTGTTCCGCGGGCAGGCCGTTGACGGGGGAGACAAAGCTCAGTTGCGCCGGGGACACCAGCAGCGTGGGGCCCGGCCCTCCTCCTCCCGCCACGCCGGACACCATCAAGGTGACCGGAATGACCCCGCTCGTCAGGCTGGCATTGGTGAGGATGAGCGTGACGCCAATCGTTCCTCGAGAGGTCCCATTCGGGAGCCCCGCGGGATTCATCCGCACATCGATCCGCGCACCCGGCCCCAACTGACCCGGCGTGCCGGGGACAAACACCGGATTCAGCCAGGTTTGGCCAGATACCTCCGGGCTGCCACCCACAATAACTTGCTGCACCGGAGCACCCGGTTGCAAGGCGATGCTCACTTGCTGCAGCGCCGGAGAGACACCGCCGATCGACGTAAAGCTCAGTGAGGTGGGCGCGAACGTTAGAGTTTGCTGGGCACTAAGCAAGGTCGCCGACGCCAACAGCATCAGGGTTTTGCGGTACACGTCAACTTTGCCTCCATTCGCTCCCTTCATTATCGGCGAGGATGGGGCGGTTCACTGGCGGATGGTTAGCCAGTTCCGGTTGAGAGCTGCCCCGCGGCATTTGTCCGCGCAGCTTCGAAGATCATCCGGCTGCATTCCATCACCCTGGGTGCAGGCCAGAAGGATTAACGTTCGCAGCCGATCCCGCGCCGGTCCTTCTGGGCCCTGAGGGCTCGCGAACGGATACCACAGGAGATGAGCCATGATCGATGTTGAAACAGTCTCGGATATCGATTGGACAGCGTGCGAACTGATTGAGCGAGTCCCTGGCAAAGTGTCTGGACGCCCCGTGGTGCGAGGAACGCGCATTATTGCCTGATCGTTTCGTCCAGGCTATCGCCTAGGAGGTCATGGTGGATTAACCGTCCCGCAGGAAGGCATCGATGGCTTGTTGGCTGCGGGCGGCGTTGCCGGAGTTGAAGCTGGCTACGGCAGCGCGCTCGTCTTCGAAGACCTCGAAGACACGGTCGAGATTAGTTAGGGTGAGGAGTTGACGCAGGCGGGGGTGGGGGCGCAGGAGCTTGACGATGCCGCCACCGCGGACGATGGAGGCGTAGGCGTAGACCATTTCCCCGAGGGAGGCGCTGTCGGCGTAAGAGAGGTTCTCGCCGTTGAGGAGCAGGTAGCGGCTGGAGTGCTGGAAGGCTTCCATCATGTGATTGCGCAGCGAGTCCGCCCCGGCGCCCGCGCGGACTTGGCCGGTGAGGTCCAACACGGTGACCCCGCCGTTGAGCCGGCGGTTGACTTCGAGTAACATGCGATCCACGATAGCACTGGTGGGCTCAATGTGCACGAGGACGTCGGCGATGCGGGGCTGCGCGGCGCGGAGGGCGTCCTTGACGAGGTGGGCGATTTCGTGGCCTTGCCAGACGGGCATTTCTCGCGCCACCACGACGTGCAGGTCCACGTAGAAATCGAAGCCCATTTTGCGCACGTAACACTTGTCGAGCGCTTCGACGCCGGGCACGCCTTGGGCGATTTCGCGGACCTGGAGGCGCAGGCGCGCGTCGGGGGCGGAGGAGTCAGTCAGCTCGAGCACGGCGGGACGCAGCAGGAGATAGGCGTTGAACATGATGACGGCGGAGGCGGCGAGCGCGGCCCAGTCATCGGCGGCTTGCCAGCCGGGTCCGCCGATGAGGGCGATGGAGATGCCGAGGAAGGCGACAGCGGAAGTGAGGGCGTCGGCGCGATGGTGCCAGGCGTCGGACTTGAGGGCGGTGCTTTGGGCGACTTCGCTGACATCGAAGACATAGCGGTAAAGGCCTTCTTTGATCAGCACCACGAGGGCGAGCACGACGAGGGTGAAGGCGTGCGGCGTCGAGTGAGGCGTAAGGATTTCGTGGATGCTCTCGATGGCAATGATGACGGCGGCGCCGAAGAGGGCGAGGGATACGACGGTGGCGGCCAGCGGCTCGGCCTTGCCGTGGCCATAAGGGTGGTCTTCGTCCGGCGGGCGCATGGCATAGCGAAGGCCGATGAGGAGGACGGCGGAGGTGACGACATCCGAAAGAGATTCAATGGCGTCGGCGATGAGAGCGTAAGAATGGCCGATGACGCCGCTGGCGAATTTCACCAAGGCCAGGGCTACGTTGATCGCGATCCCGATAAGCGTGGAGCGCACACCGGGCAGAGCGGGATGATCTTCGCGGGGGTTCACCTGCTTCTAGTGTTTCATGCCCTACAGGGCGAATGATAAGATCCGAAGCATGAGCTCAAGACGATCGTTTTTTCTCTCGGCACTCACCGCCGCGCAGGCCGCGCGGGTGATGGGCGCCAATGACCGGGTGCAGGTGGGCATTATCGGCTTGGGCGGCCGCGGGCGCGACCACATGACGATGTATTCGGCGGTGAGCGAGTGCCAGATTGCCGGGCTGTGCGACGTGAACCAAGCGGCGCTGGAGCGCGGCATCGCGCAGGTGGAGCGCGCGGGCGGCGGCAAGCCACGGGGATTTCGCGACATGCAAGAGGTGTTCGCCGATAAGAGCATCGACGCCGTGTCGATGCCGTTGCCCAACCACTGGCATGCGCTGGCGACGATTTGGGCTTGCCAGGCGGGCAAGGACGTCTACGTGGAGAAGCCGGCCTCGCACAATATTTTCGAAGGGATCAAGATGGTGGAGGCGGCGCGGAAATACGGCCGCATGGTGCAAATTGGCTCGCAAGGCAGAAGCGCGTCGCACAAGATCAAAGCCGTGCAGTTACTCCGGGACGGGGTGATCGGCAAGGTGTATATGGCGAAGGGACTCTGCTACAAACGGCGCAAGAGTATTGGCCATAAGCCGGACGAGAAGACGCCGCTAGGGCTCGACTGGGATAAGTTTCTGGGTCCGGCGCCGTTGCGGCCCTATAACGAATTGCGTTTCCGCTATAACTGGCATTGGTTCTGGGACACGGGAAATGGCGATATCGGAAATCAGGGCGTACACGAAATGGATGTGGCGCGTTGGGGATTGGGCCGCGGACTGCCGACGTCCGTAGTATCGACGGGCGGTAAGTTCGGCGTGGACGACGACCAGGAGACGCCGAATACGCAGACCGCGACTTACGAATATGGCGATGCGCAGTTAGTTTTTGAGGTGCGCGGAAATCTGACGGGAAGCGAAGGCGGACTTAGTCCGGAAGGCGGCAATGTCGTAGGGAATTTATTCTACGGCACGGACGGCTGGATGGCGATGGATAGCCGGGGTTTTCAGGTTTACAAGGGCGAGAAGAGCGAGAAGGTGATGGAGGAAAAGGCGACGCGCGAAGGCGAGGTCCACGTGCGGAATTTCCTGGCCGCGTGTAAGTCGCGGAAGTTGAGCGAATTGGCGGCGGAAGTGGAGATTGGCGCAACTTCGGCGGCATTAGTCCATATGGCGAATACCAGCTATCGTTTGGGGCGTAAGTTGAAATTCGATGCTTCGGCGATGAAGTTCGTGGGCGACGCGGAGGCGAACGCGATGTTGACGCGTAAGTACCGGACGCCTTACGTGGTGCCGGAAAAAGTCTAGCCCGAGTTACTTCAGATCGGCGACCACCAGCCGGACCATGGCTTCGAGCAGCGCGGCACGCGGGTAATGGTTCTTGTCCATCATGGCGCCGAATTGGCTATTCTTGGCCTTCTCAAAGGGCAGGGCGAGGGCGAAGTGATCGCTGCGCGCGGCGCCAAGTAACTTAGAGCCGGGGACGATAGCGTCGCCGCGCGTCAGCTGGCCGTCGTGGTCACGGTCGAAAGCGGCGATGACGGGGGCCGCGTTGGCCAGCGCCTTTGAGAGATTGCTCTTGTCGGCAATGGCGGGCAGCGAGTAAGTGGGCACGTAGGGATTCGGATTGCGAGCGAGGAAGTCCATGCGCACGCGGCGTTGCAGACTGCGGAAGCCTTGGGAGACGTCGCCCTGGCAAGCCTTGCTGATCTGAAACTGATTCATATAGCGCTCGGCGATGGCGGGTGCGGCGTCGGCGAGGCGGGAACCGCCACTGGCGCCGGCTACGGAGAGGAAGGCGGCGACGCGGGGACGCAGTTCCGGGAAATTGGCGAGCATCACCTGTAAGTCCGGCGCGCCTTTGCTATAGCCGAGGACGATGAACTGCCGCGAGTCCTTGGCGGCTTCGGCCTTGAGATAGGCGGCGATTTTGGCGGCGTTGTCTTCGCTGGAGTCGTTGGGCACGCCGAAGACGTCCACCTGATAGCCGAAGTTCTTCTGCATGTACTCCCAGGCTTCGACGTAGGCGGGCGCTTCCGGAAAGCAGGAACTGAAGAAGCCAGGAACCACCACGACACGGTACTTGTCGGCGCCGGGGATTTTGGGCAGAGGCAGGTTGTCCTTACCGGGCTCTTCGATCCACTGGGCGCAACTGCCCCAGTCGCCGCCGTCGGGATTGTTCTGCTTGAGCACGGAGCAGAAGAGGTCGCTAAACGTCGAGATGCGGTCGAGCTTGTCGGGCTTCATGTAGAGCACGGCGTGGCGGCCATCGGAGTGGAAGGCTTCGCCGTGGGCGGTGTTGGCTTCCTTGATGGGGTCAGTCGCGGTCATGTATTCGAGCAACACGACGCTGCCCTCTTCCTGAAAGCTGCGCGCGATGTAGTCGCGTTCCTTGTCGGTATCGGGATCGATCTTATGGGTGACTTTGCCGTTGCGCTGATCGCGGTCAAACCCGATGTCGTGGGTACCGGCGCCGACCCAGACTTCCTGGCCACCGACTTCAAAGGGCGCCTTCCAGATGCGGAAGTGATGGCGGGCGGCGACCACTTTGAGCGGATCGCCCTGGGCGTAGCCGTAGTCCTGTGCGCGGCCGAAGAGCATCAGTTCGCTCATGGGCAGGGTGACATAGGCGCCTTTGGTGAGGATGGACATGGCGCTGCGGAGCACGGCGTCCCGCTTCGAGCGGTCCACCACGCTCCAGCCGGCGTGGTCGAGGGCATTCTTCACCTGCTGTTCGGAACCGATGACGATGAAATTGGTACGGTCGCCCGGCGTGCCATCGTCGCCTTGGACGCGGCGCGGGATGGAGTCGAGCTGGGCTTGGGTGAGCTTGTCGGTAATCGTGACGGGGGCGGTGTTGGCGGCTGCGGCGGCGGTGCGCTCAATGATCACCTTGAAGCTGCCGGTAGCCCGGTCCGTACCCGTCATGTTGATGCCGACAAAGAGGCGTCCGGCGAGGCCGGCCCGTTGTTCGCGTTGGGCGCCGACGAGGAAAGCGCGGGCCGTGTCCCGGTCGCCGATGCGGCCGACGATGGCGCCGCGGTTGGCGTCGTTGACGGGGAGGGTGCGGATCATGTCGGTCCAGGCTCGTTTGCCGCCTTCGGGGCCGTTCTCGAGTTGTGCGTTGGCGAGCTTGATGGCGCCGGAGCCGGTGAGCTTGACGACGTCGCCGGCACCGAGGTCAATGCCGGTATCCACCCATTGCTGGCTGCCGTCCAGAGTGACTTCCTTGGCATTGGGATTGGCCGCCGGCTTGGCGACTTGGCCGTCCTTACGGAAGAACTGGGCGGGCAAGAGCAGAGGGAGGGTGAGCAGTAACGCGAGCAGAGACTTCATTGGCCAGGCACCTCGAAACGGACTTTCTCTGGAGTGAACGCGCCGCCCAAGGCGGCTTGACGAACGAGCATCTCCACTTGGGCCCACAACACGGGGTCAGCTTCCATTTTGGCATGCGCGCCGCCGAAAATACGGCGCGGCCAACTTTCGGGAACGGGAAAGGGTACGAGGAGGGGGTAGTGCAGCTGGAAATTGCCGAGGACGCGGGTGTGGGCGGGGTCGGCGGCGCGAATTTCGGTTTGGCCCTGAATGGTGAGGGGCTCGTGCTGGTAGAAGTTGGCGGCGGCGCGAACGTTGGCGGGGATGACGCGGTCATGCAGGCCGAAGCTATCCACCTGCACGGTAAGCAACACGGGAATGCCGCGCTTGTGTAAGCGCTCCGCCAGATGGACGGTGGCGCTGCCGCCGAGGCTTTGCCCGACCAGAATGATGCGCGCGGCGGAACGCTCGGCGTCGTCGAGCTTGCCGTTCCGGTCACGGTCGAGGGCGCGCAGAATCACCTTGTCGGCAACACGCGAACGGCGGTGGGCCAGGCTTTCGGCCTGAAGGCCAGGGGTGTCGCGGAGACGGAGCATCAGCTTGCGGACGCCGCGGTGATCGTCGTCCCAGCTTTCTAAGCCACCGAGGAAGCCAAGGACGAGCACGTCGCCGGTGGGCAGGGGCGCGGGGACACGAAGGTCGCGCAGTCGCTGGGCCGGTGAGACGGCGAGCGTCAGGAGACTGAGGGTGAAGAGTCGGAAGAGCGTCAACTCCGGTAGGGACGAGCGTGACGGGAGCCGGGTTTCGCGAAGTTGTTCCGTGGTTCCCAGTACTCCGTGGAGTACGGGGTCCAGTACGAACTCCTGGCAAGTTGGTGCTTTGGTTTGTTGTCCGCCTGACGGGGCGAGAGCTACTCTCAAAGCATAGGAAACAAGATAAATAAACGATTCGGTCCAGGAAACAGATTCGATTCGATCTTTTGATCCACGTTTTCGAGCCACCCGTCTCGAAGCGAACCAAGCCGGCCGGGAGAAATTCCCGGTCGGCTATTTTTTGTTGTTGGGAACCCAAGCGGGGAGGCTCCGGAGAAGCCCCCCACCGGCCTTAGGCGCGGCATAGTTGAGGATAGCCGCACCATGGCTAATGCAGGCGGAAGGCCATTCCTAAGCTGTTGATTCCTTGGAAGACATCGGTTGGCAAATCGACAACTCGTCCGAGAATGCGGACAAAATGTCCCCTAGAGTTGCCAATTTCGCCCCGGAGAATGAATCCGATTCCCGGCCAGCGCCGTAGGGAATGACGAAAGCTTCATCGCCCGTGGTATTCCCTTGCGAGCCAATATCGAGTATCCTCAGTAGCTTACCCGCGCCGACGCGGGGACTGAAGCCCATGAGTCCGGTGATCGCGACAAACCTGGTTCCGTTAGTTACCGCCATGGCGGCGGGCGACCAATCCGCGATGGGCCAGCTTTACGACCTCACCAGCGGACTGATCCACGGCATGGCGCTGCGCATGCTGGAGAATCCCCAGGACGCCGAAGAAGTGGTGCTGGACGTCTATATGAAAGCTTGGCGCAACGCGGCGCATTACTCAGTGGAACGGGGCAGCGTGAACGCCTGGCTGATCATGATGACCCGGACGGTGGCGATTGACCGGATTCGCTCCCGCAACGCGCAGCCGCGCACCTTGGATCTGGGGGCGCCGGAGTTGCCGGAGCCGCGCGCACCGGGCGTGACGCCCGAAGAATCCACCGCGCAGCGCCAGTGGCGCGCACGCGTGGAGGGGGCCATGCGCGAGTTGCCGGAAGAACAGCGCGAAGCCCTGCTGCTGGCCTTCTTCGGCGGCCTGAGCCACGCCGAACTCGCCGAAAGGCTGGGGCAGCCGCTGGGCACGATCAAGACGCGCATCCGCCTGGGGCTGCGCCGTTTGAAGACCTTACTAGGAGAGAGCGCGGCCTTCGCATGAGCGACCCCAAAGCCATTCCCCTGACCGACGAGCAGTTGGCCGAGCAAGCGAGCCTGGCGGCGCTCGACTTTCTGAGCCCCGGCGAACTGGCGCTCCTGCCGCGTCACGTGGTTGACCAATATCGCGAGGCCGCGGCGTTGCTCGCCGTCCCCGTGGCGCCGGTGGCGCCGCCGCCGCAGTTGCGCGACCGCCTGATGCGTCGGGTCGCGGACTACCAGGAGTTGCAGCCGGCGAGTGAAGTCCGCACGTTTGACGGCGGCTGGCGCGCCACAGGACTGCCTGGCATCGACTTTAAGCCGCTCTATCACGACCGCAAGACGGGCATGTTTACGCAGTTGGTGCGCATGGAACCGGGGGCCCGCTATCCGCGGCATCAGCATTTTGACGACGAGCAGTGCCTGGTGCTGAAAGGCGACGTGCGCTGGGGCGAGGCGCAGTATCTGGAAGGCGACTTCGTCACGACCCGGGCGGGGATTGTGCATCCGACGCTCGAAACCAGACAGGGTAACCTGCTGCTGATTATCAGCGGCCACAATGAATTCCTGCCGGAGCCGGGCGCGGCGTCGTAGCCCGCGAGAGGCCACACACAGCCCACCGCGTGAGCGGTGGGTTACGTTCAACGCTTTTCGGCGACAAGCCCAGCAAACAGGCACAGTCCTCGCGAGTTACCCCACCTCGTAAGAGTCGGGGCTCCGTGGCCAGTTTCCTATGAAAATTGGTTAGACCGCCCCGCTGCTGAGCGGCGGGACACTTTGAGGGTCTACCGGAAACTGGCCACGCTAACCCGCCGCTTAGGTGCTGGCTGCCGAAACCCGGACAGCCCATCGCGTGAGCGATGGGGCCACGCACGCAGAATATCGCTGTTGCTGGGGTTTTCGCGGGAAAGTGGCGGAACGTGCCCCGCCGCTTACGCGGCGGGCTGGTGGCGAGCATTAGGCGAGGATCTTCTGGATGACGTTGCCGGCGACGTCGGTCAGGCGGAAGTTACGGCCCTGGAATTGATAGGTGAGCTTGGTATGGTCGAGCCCTAACTGATTCAGGACGGTGGCTTGAATGTCGTGGACGCTGATGGGGTCCTCGACGGCGTTGAAGCCGAAATCGTCGGTGCGGCCGAAGTGGACGCCGGGCTTCACACCGCCGCCGGCCATCCACATGGTGTAAGCGTCGATGTGATGATTGCGACCGGTTTTGCCGTCGCGGATTTCGCCCATCGGGGTGCGGCCGAATTCCCCGCCCCAGACGACGAGCGTGTCGTCCAGGAGGCCGAGGCGCTTCAAGTCTTTGACGAGCGCGGCGCAGGGCTGGTCCACCTGGCGGCAGACGTCCTCGAGCGGCTTGGTGAGGTCGTCGTGGTGATCCCAGTCGGTGTGCCAGAGGTGGATGTAACGGACGCCGCGTTCGACGAGGCGGCGGGCCAGCAGACAGTTCGCGGCGAAGCTGGGCTTGCCGGGCTCGACGCCGTAGAGCGCCAGGGTCTCTTTGCTTTCCTTGGTAAAGTCGATCAGTTCGGGACCCGAGGTCTGCATGCGGTAGGCCATTTCGTAGGCGGCGATGCGGGTGGCGATTTCGGGGTCCACCATGCTCTCGTTGCGGACGGCGTTCAGGTCGCGGATGGTGTCGATCACCTGGCTCTGCATGCGCGGCGTGACGCCTTGGGGCGTGGAGAGATTCAGGATGGGGTCGCCGGAGCTGCGGAAGAGGACACCCTGATGCGAGGTCGGCAAGAAGCCGGAGCCCCAGAGGGGAGCGCCGCCGCGCGGTCCGCGGGGGCCGCTTTGCAAGACGACGAAGCCGGGCAGGTCCTTTGACTCCGAGCCGAGGCCGTACGTGACCCAGGAGCCCATGCTGGGGCGTCCGAAGCGCGTGTAGCCGGTGGTGGAAAAGAGCTTGGCGGGAGCGTGGTTGAAGTTTTCCGTCGAGACGGTGTGAAGAAAAGTGAGGTCGTCAGCGATGGCCGCTGTGTGCGGCACCAGGTTCGAGCCCCAAGTGCCCGTCTGGCCGTATTGCTTGAATTCGCGCTTCGTGGCGAGGAGCTTCGGCTTGTCCTTGAACGACGTGTCCATGAAGGCGAAGCGCTTGCCCGCCAGGAACGAATCCGGGATGTACTGTCCGTGCAGCTTCTGCAATTCCGGCTTCGGCGTCCACATCTCAAACTGGCTGGGGCCGCCGGCCATGAAGAGGTAGATCACCGCCTTCGCCTTGGGAGTGAAGTGGGGCTTGGCCAGGGCATCACCCGCCAGGAGCGTGGTGAGCGCAGCCTTACCGACGCCGACGCCGCAGCGTTCGAAGAAATGACGTCTGGTTTCGTCTAGGTTCGTCATGGTTATTCCCGGGTCATAAATTCGTCAAGGTTGAGCAGGACACGAGCGAGGCCGGAGTAAGCCGCCACTTCGTTGCCGCCAGCTTCGTCCTTCTGGAGGGCGAGGAAGCGGCTGAGCCGTTCGCGCTCCAGGGAACTGGGCGGGCGAGCCATGGCGTACTCAAAGGCTTGGCCGAGGGGGTCCTTCGATTTGAGCGCGCGGGCGGCGAGCGCATCGGCGAACTCCTTCACGGAAGCGTCGTTGAGGAGGGTGAGCGCTTGGAGCGGCGAGTTCGAACGGTTGCGGCGGGTGCAGGCCGAGGCGGCGTCCGGGCCGTCGAAGAGCGACATGGTGGGATGCGGCGTCGCACGCCAGAGGAAGGTGTACATACCGCGGCGATAGCGATCCTCGCCGGTGCTCACCGTCCACTCACGGGCGTTCTGGCCAGAGTTCATCACGCCGGGAGGAATCGGCGGAAAGACGCTGGGTCCGCCGACCTTGGGGGCGAAGAGGCCGCTGGCGACGAGTCCGGCGTCGCGAATGATTTCGCCTTCCAGGCGAATCCGGTTCTGGCGAGAGAGCAGCAGATTGCGGGGATCCTTTTCGGCGGCGGCCGGGTGATTCGCAGCCGAGGCCTGCTGATAGGTAGCCGAGGTAACGATCAGGCGGTGCATCGCCTTCTGGCTCCAACCGCGGTCCATGAACTCGACAGCGAGCCAGTCCAGCAGTTCAGGGTGCGTGGGCAGAGAGCCCTGGCGGCCGAAGTCGTCTTCGGTTTCGACAATGCCGCGGCCGAAGTAGCGCATCCACATGCGATTGACGGTGACGCGGGCGGTGAGTGGATTCTCGCGGGAGGTGAGCCATTTGGCAAGATCAACGCGAGTGGCCGGGCCTTGATTACCCAACGGCGGAAGGATGGCGGGCGTACCGGCCGAGACGTTCTCGCCTTTGCGGAGGAAGTCGCCGCCCAGATGAATGTAAGCTTGGCGAGGCTGCGGCAGGTCCTTCATGATGAGCGACGTGACAATTTTGGGCGAGAGCCGCTGGACGGCGCGCATCGTGGCGCGCCGCTCACGCCAGCCTTCGTCGGTGTTGGCGAAGGTTTCGAAAACCAGGTCGGCCTGCTCCTCGTTACGGCGGCCGACGTGCAAACCCAAGGCGGCTTGGACGCTGGGGCGGAACTTCTTGATGTCGGCTTCCTTGAGCGCCGCTTCCCAGGCTTCCTGGCGCGGCTCGATCACTTTGCGATAGGTAGCCAATTCGCCTTCGAGCGCCTTCATCTGCGCCTTGATGACGTCTTTTTTGCGGAGTTCCGCGGGTGTACCGAGTTCGAGCACCGGCTTCTGGACGTCGGCGCGGTCCTCTTCCTTCACCGCTTCATCGACGTTGTTGAAGAAAGAGAAAAGCTGATAGAACTCCTTCTGCGGCAGCGGATCGAACTTATGGTCATGGCAGCGGGCGCATCCGAGGGTGAGGCCGAGATAGACGGAACCGGTGGTGGAGACGCGATCCACGACATGATCGACGCGGTATTGCTCAAAGTCGATGCCGCCCTCGAAGTTGATCGGCGTGTTGCGGTGAAAGCCGGTGGCGATGAGTTGGTCAGTGGTGGGATTCGGCAGTTGATCGCCGGCGAACTGCTCCAGCGTGAACCGATCGAACGGCATGTCCGAGTTGAAGGCGTTGATCACCCAGTCGCGGTATTTCCAAATCTCGCGCGGCGCATCGATGGAGTAGCCATTCGAATCGGCGTAACGCGCCTGATCGAGCCAATGGCGGCCCCAGCGTTCACCGTAGTGGGGCGAGGCGAGCAGACGATCCACTTGCCGCTCATAGGCGCCGGGCTGATTATCGGCCAGGAAGGCGGCGAGTTCGGCGGGGGTGGGCGGCAGGCCCGTCAGGTCGAAGCTGACGCGGCGCAGGAGGGTGCGGCGGTCGGCCGCGGGGGACATGGCGAGCCCGGCTTCGGTGAGCTTGGCCTGAATGAAATAATCAACGGGGTGCCGACCGGAGGGGACGTCCGCTTTCTTGGGAGGCTTGAAGCTCCAATGAACGGGTGCGGCGACGGCCTTGGCGGTCATCGGCATGCCGTCGGCGATCCATTTCTCCAGAATGGCGACTTGGCTGTCCTTCAGCTTGCCGCCCGGCGGCATCTTGATATTGCCCGTGTGGCGGACAACGTCAAGGAGCAGAGCGCCTTCGCCCGGCTTGACAGCGGGCCCGTGCTTGCCACCCTTGAGAATGGCTTCGCGGGAATCGAGCGCTAAGCCACTCATGGAGGTCTTAGAGTTATGGCAGCCAATGCAGGTATTCAGGACGGCGCGCGCTTCGGCGCCGTCTTCCGCGGCGAAGGCGGGCGCGACAATGAGGAGAAGCGCAGACAGTGATCGCAACATGGGGTCCTCTTAATGAGAGGTTAACACCAAATCGACTTAGGCGACCAAGCGAAATGCGCGTTTCCTGGCCATTTGGGCCATCACGCGGGCCAAGCGCGACTCAATCTCGTCACCTTCCCAGAATTGAAAAACACCTTCCGAGACGATGAGCCGACTGGGTGCTTTTAGTGGATAACGCAGCGAGATCCGGGGCCGGGCGAAGGGTGTAATGCAGATTTCAGGCATCGCCATACGCAGGCGGCGGGCGAGGCGGCGGACGAGGAAGTCGAGTTCGGGTTCCTCATGGGCCGTGACGATACGATGAGCGAGTGCGCTGGGCATGACAGTGTCGGCAGATCAGCGGATACAGCGGCTCCTGCTTCTTGCGAGTCTAAGGTCTTTCGCGCCAAATTGCGCCTACAAAATTTTGTCAGGCCCGATCCAGTTTTTTTATGAAGCCGAGGGCGGCCAGGCAAGCGCGCGCAGCCTCCACGCCGCGATACTGCGCTTCTTCAAAGAGCGGCAGACCCGAAACGTCAGAGTTTGCCAGGCGAAATGTGGGCCTTTCCACGGCTTTCTTCCAGGCTTCGCTCTCGGCGAGGAAGCCCGGGCGAGGACGCCGCATAGCGTGGCCTTGCCGGAAGATATCGATCCTGGACACAACTTTCCGGAGGCCAGGATGGGCGCGTTCGAGATCGGCCAGGATGGACTCCTTCCAGTACGCGTAGTCTTGAGATTGCAAACGGCGGCGTTGGGCGGCGGTGGCGCCGGTGAAGGGCAAATAGTAGGTCCAGACGGAGCGATTGACACGCGAGGCGAGCATCTGGTGCGTCGCGTTGACGTAACCGAGCGAGGGCGAATCGTAGAGGACGTTGTCCCAGGCGGTCTCCATCGGCTGCTCGATGGTGAGGTTCGCGGTGAGCCAGGGCGAATAGTCGAAGTTGGGCTTCGGCGCGCCTTCCAAGAGGTAAGGCAACAGGAAAGAGGGGGCGGCGTAGATGAGGGCGTCGGCCTCGACGTTGAAGCCGGTGGTGCGCAGATGCCAGCGGTTACCGACGCGCTCAATGTTGCGGGACCAGACGCCGTTCACGAGTTGGGCTTTCACGCGGTCGACGAGCCGGCGCGCGAGCCAGCCATTGCCTTCGGGCCAAGTGAAAGGCCCCTTGGTGTCGTGCTGGCGCGCGGCATGGTAATGCAAGCCCGCCCACGCGGAGATGTCACCCGACGCACCGCCGTAGTCGTCGCGGCAACCGTAATCCACTTCCCAGCCGAGATAGGCGGAGGTGAGCTTCTCGCGCGCCAGCCAGTCGCGCATCGAGAGTTGGTCCAGCGAGGCATCGGGCGAGCGGCCCAGCGCCATCGGCAGCTTGAACTGGCTGGTGGCCGTCAGGGCGCGCAGGTGTTCGGCGAAGATGCGCCGGTGTTCGCGGTCCGTGGCCGTGGTACCGGCTTCGGGGTCCAGGCCCCATTGCCAGCGCCCGTGCAGGAAGAGGCGCTCTTGCGGCGAATGGCAGAGCCAGCGTTCGTCGAAATTGCCCGCGGCGTCCATCAGGCCGAGTTCGGCGAAGAGCTCGCGCACCAGCGTGGACTCGGTATTCGGCACGGGCACATAGTGCGAAGCCCAGGGGTAGGCGCAGATGTCGTTCTGACCCCAACGGGCATTGCCACCGGGCTCGTCCTCGCCTTCGAGCAGGAGGAAGTCGTCGAACCCTTGCTTGCGGAGCCACCAGGCGGCGGAGAGTCCAGCCATGCCGCCGCCGATGATGACGATGCGGGCGCGGCGGGTGCCGGCGGGCGGCCGGAAGATGGCGCGGTCGCGGATGCGATGGCCTTCGTTGCGGGCTTCATAAACGAAGCCGCCCGCAATGTTGCTTTCACCCTTCGCGGTGAGGCCAATCAGGGCCGGCATGAAGTGCCGGCGTTTCATCGGGAAATGCTGCGCCATTCGGCTTCATAGTAGCGAACCAGCACCTGATCGTTGAGGCGATTCGGCTCGGCGGCGACGGGCTGCATGTCGCGGGGAAACTCGAAAAGCCCGCGCACGTTCGCGGAGGTGAGAAAACGCAGGCCGGTGGGCACCGTCAGCGGCGGTTCGTACGGCTGCTGCCCAGCCAGCACGAAGCCCCACTCGCCGAAGGACGGGACATAGGCGTGGTACGGGCTGGTGCGCCAACCGGCAAGCCTCAGCGTTTCGACGATACACCAGTAACTCTGCCTGGCGAAGAGGGGCGAAGTACTTTGGACGACGATCAAGCCGTGGGGCGAAACGTGTTTCTTGAGCAGACGGTAAAAGGCGGTGGTGTAAAGCTTGCCGAGCGAGAAGTTCGTAGGGTCGGGAAAGTCGATAATGACGGCGTCGAAGACGTCGCGGCTCTGTTCGAGCCAAGGAAAGGCGTCGGCGTTGTGGACTTTCAGCCGCGGTGAGTTCAACGAGTCACTGTTCAGTTGTTTCAGCAGCGGATGGCTGCGGAAGAGGGCCGTCATCTCGGGGTCGAGGTCGACTAGCGTAATGCTTTCGACCGAATCATAGCGAAGAATCTCGCGGGCCGCCAAACCGTCGCCGCCGCCCAGAACCAGGACGCGCTTCACGCCAGGCAAAGCCGCCAACACGGGATGCACCAGCGCCTCATGGTAGCGATATTCGTCACGCGAACTGAATTGTAAGTGAGAGCTCAGAAAAAGGCGGATATCGTCTTTCCAACGCGTCAACACGATGCGTTGATAGCGGGTTTGGCGCGACAGAATCACATCGTCGGCGTAAAGACTATTGTCGGCCGCGTTGCTGATGTCGTCGGCGAAGATGAGTCCGGCGGCGAGGGCCGCGAAGGCGAGGCCGGCCGTGATGCGCAGGCGCCAGGGGCGTCCGAGTTGCTCGCGAAAGAACCACGTGGACCAGAAGGCGACGCCGACGTTCAAGAGTCCGAAGACGATCGCGGAGCGCACGAGCCCCAGTTTCGGGACGAGGAGCAACGGAAACAGCAACGACGCGCCGAGGGCGCCGAGATAGTCGAAAGTAAGTACGTTAGCGACTAAGTCAGAAAATTCAAAGCGCTCTTTCAGGATGCGCATGAGCAACGGTATCTCGAGTCCCACCAGCACGCCGACCACCATGACCACGGCATAGAGCAAAGGCCGGAAGCCTTCGCCGTGCGCGAAGCCGAGAAAGAGAATCGACGAGGAAAAGCCCCCCACCACGCCGACCATGATCTCGATACTGATGAAGCGCGCCACGAGCCCCCGGCGCAGGAACTTCGAAAGCCAACTGCCGACGCCCATGGCGAACAAGTAAGTGCCGATGATGGTGGAAAACTGGAGCACGCTGTCGCCGAGCAGGTAGCTGGCGAGCGTCCCGGCGATCAGCTCATAGATCAGGCCGCAAGCCGCGATCAGGAAGACCGAAATAAAGAGGACGATGGCCATCTAGTGCACGGCGGCGGCAATAATGATGCCCATCGCCAGGGCCATGAAACCGACGATAATCGCCAGGGCGATGTTCTTCTCCTCGATAATCTCCTTCCACAGGTCGTGCGGAGTTAATTTGTCGATGGTGATGAACGAAATCGCGAAAATCACGATGCCGAGGATGGCGTAGACGATGGCGTTGATGAACGCCTCGAAGTGAAAGCCAGTCATGGTTATTTGCCTCCGGAGTAGCGGGTGTAGTTGGAATAAGAGGAGCGATAGGCCCCTGGGTTGTCGCGTACAGACTTAGGAGCTACCTTGCGCTCGGTGAGCGAAGTAAACGAGTACCCGCGCCATTCGGCGACGCCGACGCCACCGAGGAGGGTAAGTCCGTAGAGCCAATATTTGAGATTACCAAGAATTAGATTAGTCATCGTCGCTGCTCGATTTTGCACTGGTCACGTAGTCGCTCTCCGCCCAACGTTGCGTTTCGAAGCTACCACGGGCAATGGTGCGCCAAATCGCCGGGAGCATCAACAGGGGAAAAGCGATCAGCAAAAACCAGAACTGCGGCACGTCGCGCGTCACTTTGATCGTATACGAAGTAGCATGCTGGCCTTCGTTGCTCATGTCGGGGTCGATGCGGAGGTAGTATTTTCCGGGAGGCACACTCGGAATGGTGACGCGGTCCGTTGAGTTGCCTTCCGTCCAGGCGCCGTCGCTGTCGCGGCCGGAGTAGTAGCTCACTTCGCGGCCAAAGTCCCAGGCTTGGCCGGTGTCGGCATTGATGAGCGACATGTCGAGATACAGCCAGTCGTTCGAAAGATCGGTCGCGCTTTCGATTTGGACATTCGAAGTGCGGCCCTTCAGTTCGAAAGGGTCAGTAACTTTGGCGGATTCTTTGTCGGCGGAGCTATAGTGAAAGCGCTGGTCAAAAGCAACTTCATTGCGGGCCGTAATCTTCAGAAACAGGGCCAGCACCAGTAGACCGCAGAGCAACAAGAAGCAGGTGGCCCAAAGCGATCCAAGCTGCATAGGCGGCGCCGGCTGGTTGGCGAATACGCCCTGGGCCGGGGGCAGGGGTGAAGTGAGCGAGAAGGCTTGCGCGATCTCCGCGCCGGTCTGGTAGGTTCCCACGGAGTAAGTAACTTCGTCCGCGGTGATCTCTTCCGAAAGTAACTTGGGCGGGGCAATATAGTCCTTGGTGAGGACGCGTTGGCCCACTTCCAAACGCCAGGGAAACTCGCCCATGGCGAACGTAGTTTCAGCTTCTGCAGTTTGAAAATGACGGTACTTTTGCCCCTGGTAACGCAACGAGGGAATGCCGTTGGTGGGGTTTCCTTCTGGTAGTCCTTTGGCCGGCTCAATGAAGTTCCAATGGCCGCGATAGACACTCAAGTACCGGAAGCCCGCATAGGGGTTAAAGAGTAAGTACTCCTGCCAACTGTAGCTCGTGCCATCGACGACGATCTGGCGCTCCTGCATGCCGATGATCTCGTAGAGTTTGCCGCCGAACTTACCTCGTGAACCCAAAGGCAAGAGGGGCCGCACGCGGTTAGCTTCGCCAAATTTCTTCAGAACGGTAAGTTGCGGATGGCTGGTATCGATCACGCTGAGGCATTGAATGCACACCGCCGACAGCGAATGCGAGTAGCCGCGCAACTCGACGCTGCCGCCGCAGTTGGGACACTCAATGGACTTGACGTTCATTGCCAGCCCTCGAAGAGCTTCACGTTCTTGAGTTTCAGTTCGTCGTAGTCCACCAGGTTACCGGTGTAGACGAGAGGCGGCTGCTCGGAATAGTCAATGGTGGCGAAGCGGCGGTCGGCGCTGCGTAAGTCGGCGAAGAGGCTTTCTGACTTATCCCAGGTGGTGAAAGGCAGGTCTCCCTCCACGCCGACGTAACGGGCCCGGGTAATCGTGGTGACGGAAAACAGCTCGTTGCCTACGGGAACTTTGTTACCTCGCTCCACCTGCACGGGGACGGCAGCCGGCTTGAGGAAGGAGACGGCGTATTCCAGTTGCGCGTCCGACAGCCAGCCGAAGTTCCCGTTGCTGAAGGTCAAATACCATTCGTTCCAACGACCGCCATCGTATTCGTACACCAGACGGCCGACTACCTGGAAGCCGTGCCCGTCGAATTGGCCTTCGGTGCCGAGTTGAATCGGCGAGGCGTCAAGGAGCGGATCCGCAACTTTGCCCACCAACTGTAAGTCGACGCCCTGGCGCACGAGCATCGACTGGCAAAACTTACACACGCTCTGGACGGCTTGTTTGAAGCTGAATTGTACTGGCGCGCCGCAACTGGGGCAGTTGCCGCGAAAACGGTCACTTCCGGCGAGCGGATTCATCCTTCCGTCTCTCCGTAGGGCCGCTCGAGAAAACGTACTTCCACGGCGCTCGCGGCCAGGAACGTGCGCAGGCCCTCTTCAAAATTCCAGCGCGCGCGGGGACGGCAGCAGAATAAGTTGAGGCACAACGTGCCGTGCTCGGGGAAGGTATGCACCGTCAGGTGGGACTCGGCGAGCAGGACCATGCCGGTGATACCGCCCGGTGACGGGAATTGATGCCACACGGCGGGAAGCACCGGATGTAAGTCCAGTTCGGCGATCAGGTGCGCGAAAAGCGCGGCTAGGGTTTCGAGGTTCCGGAGGCGGTCCGGCTCACAGCCGGCCGCCTCCACCACCCATTCAGAGCCCGACATGGCGGTGTTAGCTTTGGGCCGCGCCGCATTCCGGGCAGAACTTGGCTTTCCCCGGAATTGGCTTGCCACATTCCATGCAGAAACGAGTGCCCGCCACTGGGGCGGCCGGAGCGCCAGGATCTACGGGAGGCACCGGCGCAGCGGGCGGGGGCGGAGCCGCCGGTCCGCCGCCCAGCGGATTCAGCGCGCTGGCCATTTGCTGAGCCATGGTAAACCCGGCGCCCAAGCCGGCGCCAATGCCGGCCACGCCGCCTTCGTTCGCCGCGGCGATGGGCAACGATTGCGCCACCTGGAACTGCGTGTAGCGCCGCATGTCGCCGATCATGTTCATGCCGATGCTTTCGTCGAGACGTTTCTGCAACTCCTCGGGGAGCGAGAGGTTCTCGACGATAAAGCTATCGAGCGCAATACCCAATTCGAGCAACGCCGGCCGGAGCTTCTCGCCCACCTGCAGCGCGAGTTCATCCTGATTCGCCGCGAGGTCCAGAAACGGGATCTTGCTCTCGGCGAAGGTGTCGGTCATGCGCCCGATGATCGTCTGGCGCAACTGCGGCTCAATATCGGCGACGCGGTAGATGTCACGGGTGCCGGAGATCTTGGTGTGGAAGGCCTTCGGATCGAGGATGTGCCAGGAATAAATGCCGTAGCCGCGCAGGCGGACGGCGCCGAAGTCCTTGTCGCGGACGGTGATGGGCTGGGCCGTGCCCCAGCGCTGGCTGGTTTGCTGGCGGGTGGAGAAGAAGTAGACGTCGCTCTTGAAGGGCGACTCAAACATCTTGTCCCAATTCATCAGGTTGGTGAGAATCGGCAGGTTCTGCGTGTTGAGTGTGTAAAGCCCAGGGCCAAAGACGTCGGCGACGCGCCCTTCATTCACGAACGCAGCCATCTGGCTTTCGCGCACGGTGAGCTTGGCGCCGTTCTGGATTTCCATGTCCTGCATCGCGTAACGCGAGGCGAGAATGCCATCCTCGGCCTCCGTGTACTGAATGACATCAATGAATTGTTTCTTCAGGAAGTCCTTGATCGACATGACCTTGGCGTGAGCTCCTTTCCAGCTTCATGCAGTATAACGAAGTGCGCCGGGAATTGTTCCCGAAATCGGTTAACAAACCACGAGTGGCAGATGGTGACGGCGGCCGAAGTCGATAATCTTGGCGTCGGCGGTGGCGAAGTGGGCTTGGAGGTGGCGGGCGGTGGCGACGAGGAGGCGGTCGGCGGGGTCGCCGTGGAAGGGGCCGGGCAGAAAGCTGCTGTCCACGGCGACTTCTCGTGAAAGAGGCGTAAACGACAGGTCCGCCAAGGCCCGCTGCGTCCATTCGCCCACCGGGAGAGTCAGCTCTAGCCGCCCCTTGGCCGCCAGCATGCCCACCTCCCAAACCGAGATCACCGAGACGTGGCATTCGCCGCGTTGGCACGCCGCATTGATCTCGCGCCAAGCTCGCTTCTGGAAACGCTTCTCCTCACCCGCGGCGAACCAGATCCAAGCATGCGTATCCAGCAGTACCGGGCTACGCATCCTGTTCCGCGTCCCACTTCTCACCCGCGGAGAATAAATCGCCGTGAATCCGTACCGTACCCCGCAGGGAGCCGCCATAGGACTTGGCCACGGGAGCGATGGGCACCAGCCGCGCCACGGGAATCCCCCGTTTCGTGATCACCAGCGTCTTCTGCTCGTCGCGGACCTCATCAAGCAAGGCCAGACATTTCGCTTTGAAGTCGCCGGCTGCAATCTCGTGTTTCATACTATGGTCATCTTACCATGGTCATTTGAGGGAGCGCCAACGGGCGAGTTGGTAGAGCGCGTAAACCAGCATCACGCCGAGCGCCCCACGCAAACTCAGAGCCAGCGACGAGGCGCTAGGCAGAGTGAACGAGTATTTGCTCAGCAGCGCAAAGCGCTCAGTCATCCAATGCCAACCCGTATGCGCCACCAACGCCGACAGAATGATGGTGCCCAGGCGCTCCTCCGTAGCGTAACGGAAGAGCAGGGCGACGGCGGGCGCCATGAGCGCGAGCGCGGCCAGTTGGCCGAATTCGACTCCAAGATTGAAGGCCAAGAGGGCCGCCGCCAGATGTCCGCCGGCAAACTGGAGTTGCTCGCGCAGGGCGAAGGAGAAGCCGAAGCCGTGGACGAGTCCGAAGCCGAAGGCGAGCGTCCAGCGCGTGTGCCCTTTCCCGGCCAGGTTGGCTAGGGCGAGGACGACGATCGAGAGCGCGATGAGGAATTCGACCAAGGGCGGGAACCAGAGCGAGTCCGGCGCCCAGCCGAGGGCGGAGGCCGCCAGGGTGCAGGAGTGCGCGGCGGTGAAGGCGGTGGCGAGCCAGAGCAGGCCGCGCCACTCGCGGCAGGCGAGCACCAGGCAGAGCAGGAAGAGCAGATGGTCTGTTCCTTCGAGGATGTGGATGAAGCCGAGTTGCACAAAGCGCCATCCAGCCTGCCACCAAGTGGGATCGACGGGAAAAGCCTCCTGATCGCCGGGCAGGAGGAACGTGCGGTCGCCGTAATGAAAAACGGTGTTCACCCTTTCGCCAAGACCAGCCAAATAGGGCCGCACGGAGAAGCTGGCGCGGCGATCGGCGATGGCGTATTCCAGCGCGACGTCGAAGAAGAGCTGCTTCGCCACCAGGCTTTCGTGATTGCCGGGCAAGGGCGCGCGCAGCAGCGCGTCGGCCAGGGCGAAGCTGGTGAAAGAGCGGTCCGACGGGAGCGTGACGCGCGCGGCGGCGATGCGCGGGGGTGCGAGTTCACGGCCGTTTTCATAGAAGAGAACCGCGTCAGCCACCCAGATCTTGGCCAAGCCAGGCAGACGCGGCGCGAGGGCCGCGACGTCGAGGTAGCCGTCGGCGAGCTTGGGGAAGTCGACGTCGCGCACGGCTTCGAGCGGCACGCGAGCGAGGACGCGCATGGTTTGGCCAGCCGGGCGGGCGTGCAGATGCACGGTGACGCTGGCCGGCGCGTCGTGGGCGTGCAAGGGAAGGACCAGACCGATAAGGAAAGCGAGCCGCAAGGGTGTATCATAGCGAACGCCATGCGAATTTCCTACCTGAAGCCCATCGCCTTTCTGGCCACTTTTGCCGCCTGCGCGGGCGCCGTCTACCTGCTAGAACAGCGGAACACCGTGGAAGCCGCGGGAACGCTGGCGCCGCGCTTTGAGGTGGACCCGCTCTGGCCGAAGCCGCTGCCGAATCATTGGGTGATTGGCGCGACGATTGGCGTCGCCGTGGATGCGAAAGATAACGTCTGGATCATTCACCGCGGCGGGTCGCTCGAGGAGAAGGAACGCTATGCCACCTGGAATCCGAAGGCGTCTGAGTGTTGTGTCCCCGCGCCGTCGGTGCTCGGATTTAGCGCCGCCGGCGACCTGATCGCGAGTTGGGGCGGCCAAAGTGGCGAAGGCTTTACGTGGCCGTCGTCGAACCACGGCATCGACGTCGACCATAAGGGCAACGTCTGGATCGGCGGCAACGGCCGGGGATCGGTGCCGGCCGCGCTGGCGCACGACGAAAGCAAGATGGCGGCGGCGGGCCGCGTGCATGATTCGATGCTGCTGAAGTTCACGCAATCCGGCAGGTTTCTGCGGCAACTGGGCAAACCGTTTGAGAGCCAAGGCAGCAACGACGTGGCGAACTTGCGTTTGCCCGCCAAGTCGCTCGTGGATCCCAAGACGAACGAACTCTACGTCGCCGACGGCTACGGCAATCGCCGCGTGATCGTCTTCGACGCCGACACGCTCCAATACGAGCGCCATTGGGGCGCCTACGGCAATAAGCCCGACGACACGGATCTGGGCCCGTATAATCCGGAGGCTCCGGTGCCGAAGCAATTCCGCACGCCGGTACACGGCGTGGCGCTGGCGAACGACGGCCTGCTCTACGTCTGCGACCGCACGAATAACCGGATCCAGGTCTTTGAGAAGAGCGGCAAGTACGTGAAGGAAGGCTGGGTAGCCAAGCCGACCTTGGGCGACGGCGCAGCCTTCGACGTCGCCTTATCGCGCGACCCGCAACAGAAGTATCTCTACGTCGCCGATGGCTCCAACATGAAGGTGCACATCCTGCTGCGGGAGACGCTGGAAGTACTCACCACCTTCGGCGACGGCGGCCGGCAGCCGGGGCAATTCTACGCCGTCCACAGCATTGCGACGGACTCGCAGGGGAACATCTACACGACGGAAACCTATCGCGGCCAGCGGGTGCAGAAGTTCAACTATCGCGGCTTGGCGGCGGTGGCGAAGAGGGACCAAGGCGTCGTTTGGCCGAAGCGTTGATGGCGCGGCCGGTCGTCCACGTCCTCAATGCGTGGCGGGCTCGCGCTGAAGGGAGCGTCTAGCGCTGGCTGGCCCATGCTATTCTGGCCAGACGAATGCGGCCGCTCACCGTTACCTGGATTCTTTTGAGCGCTTCGGCCGCCCCCGCTGACCTTAAGACGATGCTGCTGCAGGATTGTTGCCGCGTCGCTGCCGACGCCGTCCAACGCCTGGAACGGGGCGAAGTCCTGGGAAAGCTGATCGAGACGGGCGATGAGCGTGACCTGGCCCTGCTGAGCGCTGTCCGCTTGTCCGTGCCGAAGGGCGCTTTCCTCAATTGGTATCGAAGAGTGGAGAATTACAAGCGCAGCCCGCTGGTACTCGAAGCCGCTTTGGTCCAACAGCCGCCACGCCCCGCCGACTTCGAAAAGTTCACGATTGACCCGGCCGAACTGAGAGACCTACGTGCTTGCGTCCCAGGCAAATGCAGCGTTAAACTCAGTGCGGCGGAGATCGAGCGCGGCCACCGGGAACTCGATTCGGCGGCGGATCTCAAGCCGGCCGCCGAGGCTCTGCTGCGCCGCCTGCTGCTGGAGCGCGCCACGGTCTACATGCAGCAGGGCGACTTGGCCCTGTCCACCTACCACGACCGGCCAGAACCGGTCAGTGTCCGGCAGGTCTTCCGCGAACTGCTGGCCAGTTCCCCGTTTTTGCGCGCCATCTCTCCCGCCCTGGCCACAGGTCTCCAGAGCTATGCCGGTCTGGGTTCCGCACCTGGGGATGAGCAAATGTTTTATTGCACCCGCGAGCGCTACGGCTTCGGGCTGAAGCCCCTGCTCAATCTCACCCACGTGGTGATCCATCACGCTTCACCCGAGGTGTCAGTAATCGTGGCTAAGCAAATCTGGGCCAGCCACTATTACGACGGTTCACTCGCCGTCACCGTGCTGATCGATGCCCACCCCGGCACCTACCTGATCTACCTGAACCGCTCGCGCATTGACCTGCTGCGGAGCGGCGGATTCAAAAGAGCGCTCGTCAACCGCTTTGCCCCGGGCGCTGCCCGGAAAGAAGTGCTCGCCCTCAAGCGCACCGTGGAAACCAGCGCCGAAGCACGCTGATCCGGCTGGCTACCTCGGGGTCGCTCACACGACTTCCACGTCCCAGCCGAAGCCGGGGCGGTCATGCGCTTGCGTGTAGAGACCTTCGGGGCCACGCGTGATGCGGTACATCTCCTCCCAGGCTTGGTAGGCGGACTTCGGCCCTCCAGGAGGGGGCATGAAGAGCTCGGCCTACGGGGCATTGACGTTGGCTTGGATCCAGTGGGTGCTGCCGTTCAGCCCGCCGCCGTGCGGAATCACGGGGATATCATAAGCAGCAGCCAGGTGGCCGATCTTGATCAACTCCGTCAGCCCGCCGCACCAGTTGAGGTCCGGCTGCCAGATGGAGGCGCCGTTGTGCTCGAGCAGATACCGGAAGCCGTAGCGGCCATATTCATGTTCTCCCGTAGCAATGCGAGTTGATTTAATACTTGAATTCAATCTGCCAAAGCCAGCGTAATCATGTGGTTGCAGGACTTCTTCCATCCAATAGATGCGATACGGCGCCAGCATCTCGGCCATCTCCAGCGTGTAGCGTTCGGTCCAGGCCATCCAGCAATCGAGCATGATTTCGCCGTCCGGACCCAACACATTGCGGGCCCGCTTGACGAGTTCCAGATTCTTTTTCATGCCCTCGCGGCCATCGGCGGGGCCGTGCGGGATGGCGAGCTTCATCATCTTGAAGCCGGCTTCGGCGTGCTGCTCAATGTCGTTACCGGTGCAATAGGCGGGGACGCGAGGCTTGACCGAGCCGCCGATCAGCTTATAGACGGGCTGGTTGAGGGCCTGGCCAATCAGGTCCCAAACGGCGAGGTCGACGCCGGAGATGGCGTTCATCGTGACGCCCATCCGGCCGTAGGACATGGTGGAGCGCCAGCAGGTGTCCCAGATGCGTTCGTAGTCGAAGGGGTCGCGGTTGAGGATGAGCTTGGCGAGATGCTCCACCACGACGGGCCCGCCGCCGGGGCCGCCATTGCCGTAGCCCTTCAGCCCCTTGTCGGTGGTGAGTTCGACAGTGAAGCTGGGGACCTTGCCGGGGTCGGCCATGAAGAGCGAGCGAGTGGCCTTGTACTCCGGGTAGATCGACATCGGGTTCGCGACTTCGACGCCTTGGGTGGACCAGGCGCCGGGAGCGGGCTTGAAGTCCGGAATGGGTTTACGCGGACGCGTCTGCACCAGGCGGACGCCGGTGATCTTCAGATTGCTCCTCTCGCTTTGCCAGGCGAACGAGGGAATCGAGCCGAGGAGGGTGGAGAGTAGAGTGCGCCGGTTCATCGAGAAGCATCATATCGCCTTCGCTACCATAGAGGGTACTGATGCCGGAAGCTTTACTCGAAACTCACCTCGCGGGATGGCCCGCGCCGAAGCGCGGGAAGGTCCGCGACGTGTATCCCGTGGGGGACAGCCACCTGCTGATCGTCACTACGGACCGCATCTCCGCCTTCGATTGTGTGCTCGCCTCCGGCATTCCCGGCAAGGGCCGCGTGCTGACGCAGATGTCGCTCTTCTGGTTTGACCTGCTGCGCGATCTGGTGCCGAACCATCTGGTGAGCGCCGATGTGCGGGACGTGCCCGGGCTTTCCCCTAGTGACCAGACATTGCTCGAAGGAAGGATTATGTATGCGCATCGCTGCGCCATGATCGACGTGGAGTGTGTCGCGCGCGGCTATCTGGTGGGGAGCGGCTGGAAGGACTATCAGCGCACCGGGGCCATCTGCGGCATCCCGCTGCCCGCCGGACTTCTGGACGGCAGCCGCCTGCCGGAGCCGATCTTTACGCCGGCGACCAAGGCCGTGAGCGGCCACGACGAGAACGTCGACTATGCGCATGTGGTGGCCAACGTCGGCGAAGGACTGGCGTCGCGGCTGCGGGATTTGACGCTCGCCATTTATCAGCGGGCGGCGGACTATGCTGAGTCGCGGGGAATCATTCTGGCGGATACGAAGTTTGAGTTCGGCTTCATCGGCGAGCAACTCACGTTGGCCGATGAGGTGCTGACGCCAGATTCGTCGCGCTTCTGGCCCCGGGAAAGCTGGCAGCCGGGCGGCGCGCAAGCCTCTTTCGATAAGCAGTACGTACGGAATTATCTGGAGACGCTCGATTGGAACAAGCAGTATCCGGCGCCGTCGTTGCCGGCGGAGGTAGCCGAGCGGACGGGCGAGAAGTATCGTGAGGCATACCGCATCCTGACGGGGAAGAGCTTATGAATTGGTTAGACGTCGTGTTGCTGGTGCTGTTTGCGGTGTCGATGGTGTCGGGTGCGATGAAGGGCTTGTCGCGGATCGTGCTGGGCCTGGTGGCGACGCTGCTGGGCATGGTGCTGGCGGTGTGGTTCTACGCGAGCGCCGGGGCTTATTTCCTGCCGTATGTCAGTTCGGAATCGATCGCGAACTTCTGCGGCTTTGTGACGATCCTGGCGGGGACGTCGTTGGTGGGCTCGATCGTGAGCAAGGTGGTGGCTTACTTCTTCAAGGCCGTCGGACTCGGCTGGCTGGACCGTCTGTTGGGCGCGGGCTTCGGCTTCGCGCGGGCGGGCCTGTTGGCGATGGGGCTGCTGGTGGGCCTGGTGTCGTTCGCCCCGAATCCGCCGTCGAAGGCAGTGTTGGAGAGTCGCGCGGCCCCTTACGTCCTGGAGGCCGCGCGGCTCTTGGTGGCCATTGCGCCGGCCGGGATCAGCGGGCGCTTCCAGACGAGCTATCAGGAGATTCGGGCCCGCTGGAAGCGCGCCGTGTCAGAAGTTTCCTAAGCCGGAGCCCGAGCCCACCGTATTCGTGAGCGTCACCAACGCGGAACTGAGCGAAGCAGCCGTGCCGTCGGCGACGGTGAAGGGCATCGTCAACAGGAACTGCGTGCCGAAGCCGGCGGAGGGCGCGCTGGCGTACCAGGTTTGAAAAGCAGCGCCGATGTTCAGCGGGAACTCGGCCGTTTGCAGGGTGACCCCAGGCGCGGGATTGAAGCGCAGATTGCCACTGGCGATTTCACGCGTATTCGAATACCCAGTGACAATGACCTCGAAGCCAGTTGCGGTCCGATTGATGCGGACGTTCGTGATGACGGGTGCGGCGCGGTTGATGCGCACGGTGCGAACGGCGGCGGGGTTGGGCAGCAGCGTCTGGCCGTTCGAGCGCAGCACGACGGTGAGCGTGACGAGGCCCGACGTCGTGCCGGAGCCAAAGGTAAACGGCGCGTTCGCCGCGGCCACAGCGTTCAAGCCGCCGGCGGGAATCGTGAAGTTCAGCGTCGTGCCGCCAGACGCGAAGCGGACGTCCGGGTCAGCGGGGCCGGCGTCGGGCTGGAAGGCCAGCGTCACCGTACCGTCGATGGCGGCGGGGAAGGGCGCACTCAGCGCGATGCCAAAGCTGGGCTGCGACGCCGAGCCCGTAGTGTCGGTGATTTGGGTAACGCTAACGGTAGGCAGGCTGGGTTGCGTCACCACGATGTTGAACGCCCGGCTGGTGGCGGTGAGATTGCGGCTATCGGTGACGCGGACGGTGAAGGTGGAGGTGCCGGGCGCCGAGGGCGTGCCGCTGATGAGTCCGGTATTGCTGAGCGTGAGGCCGCCGGGCAAAGAGCCGGAGGCGAGAGTGAAGGCATACGGAGGTGTACCGCCCTGGGCGGCGACTTGAACCGAGTAGGCAGCGCCGGAGCTCCCGTTGGGGAGGCTATCCGTGACGATGGCGAGAGCGGGGCGGATGACGAGCGTGTAGGGGCGCGTGGCGGTGAGATTGCCGCGGTCCGTGACGCGGACGGTGAAGTTCGCTGTGCCCGGCGCGGCCGGGTTGCCGGTGAGAATGCCAGCCGGGGAGAGTGTAACGCCCGCAGGCAACGTACCGGAGTCCAGCGCGAAGGTGAAGGGGGCGGTGCCATTCTGGGCGGAGAGGGTAGCGCTGTACGGCACGCCGACGACTCCGTCATCCAAGCTGGTAGGCGTGATGGTGAGGGCGGCGGTGGTGGTGAGCGTGAACTCGCGCGTGGCGGTGGTACCGTCAGCGTCGCGCACTTGGACGGTAAAGGTGCTAGGGCCCGCAACGGTGGGGGAGCCCGAGAAGACTCCGCTCGGGAGGAGATTTACGCCAGCGGGCAAGTTGCCTCCGGAAATGCCCCAGGTATAGGGTGGCCGGCCACCGGTCGCGCTCAGGACCGGGGTAAAGGCCTGCCCGACGATAGCAGGGGGCAGCGTGGTAGGAGGAATGGTGAGGGGCCCGGGGCCGACGGTAATCGTGAAATCGCGCGTGGCCGCGCCGCCCGGGTAGTTGATGGCGCCGTTGGGCGTGTCCGTCACGCGTACGCTGAAACTGAAGACGCCGGAAGCGGTCGGCGTGCCGCTGAGGACGCCAGCCGAGGAGAGCGTGAGGCCGGCGGGCAGAGCGCCGGAACTGAGCGTCCACACATAAGGCTGCTGGCCTCCGGTGGCGGCGAGGCTCGCCAGATAAGGGGCATTCGGCGTGCCGTCAGGCAATTGGCTGGGGCTGACCGTAAGCTGGGCCGGGTTGACCGAGATGGAGACGTTCGCCTGCGTGGAGGCGCCGGTACCGTCCTGCACTCGGATGGTGAAACTGAACTGGCCAACGGTGTTGGGGATGCCGGCGAGGCTGGGTCCAGAGACGGTGATGCCAGGGGGCGGCAGCGTCGGGGACACGATGGTCCAGGTGTAAGGGCCGGTGCCGCCGTTCACCGTGAGCGGCGCCGAGTAACTCTGCGCGACACGGGCCGGGGGAAAGGTGAGCGACGTAATCTGGAGCGGGGTACCGGTGATGACGGTGGTGCCCGTGACGAAGGCGTTGGCGCCGTTCGCGTCGCGGACGCCGATCTGATACGCGAAGGTCCCGTTGAGGGTGGGGACGCCGGAAATCGTGCCGTTCAAGGGGTTCAGAATCAAGCCGGGGGGCAGGTTGCCACTCAGCGAATACGTGAACGGTGGCGTACCGCCGTTGGTGACGACGCCACCGCCGTAGGTAACGCCGATCTGTCCAACGGGAAAATTGCCGCTCAGCGTGGGCGCGGGATTCACCAGCAGCGTGAAAACTTGCGCCACCTGTTGATTAATTCCCAAGGTACTGACCGAGGTGGAAGACTGAAACACGGGATAATTGGCAAAAACGCGAATCGAATAGGAGGTGGGGCTGGTAATGGCCGGAAAAACACCGGAAATGTTGAGCGTGGTACTGTTCGCCGGAACCGTGATACTAATCGACGGCGGGAAGGTATTGTTCCCCGTGTCCCAACTGCTGGGAAGATTCACTTGGATGTCGCGGCTGGTCTGTAGACCGGCGGTCGCTGGCGCCAGGTTGACGGGGGTCACGAAAGTCAGGCGGCGGTCCGTCCCGATGGTGTAAGAACGAAAAGTAAGTTGCTGGTTATTGGCGGTGGCGATGATGGAGAAAACCGAGGTCTGGCCGGCGGTCGTAGGAACGCCGCTAAGCGTCGCGGTGCTACTGGAGAAGGTAAGGCCGGCGGGCAGCGGAAGTTGCGCGGACAGAGTAAACACCGTGTTCGCGGGACAACCAGAACAGGTGAAGATCTGGGAAAAATTCTCACCCACGAAGGCATCCAGCCGCGTGGCGACCGGGAGCACTTGCACGGAAGGCGTTTGTGCCGGCAGGTTGACTAAGGCAACCAAGGCAAGGGGAATCAGTCGGAGTAAGTGAAGCCGCAACATTATTCTTGTACCTCCGAAGTTACCGTGGCGGGAACGAAGAAGAGCCGGTTACTGGAAGGCGTAGTTTCGGTGATCCAGGTAGGCCCTTCGGCGGTTCCCGTACCCAGCCGGATAATTCCGGCGGTGGCGAGAAAATCGAAGTGAGTCACTTCGCACTGGCAGGAAGCTTCCGCCAGTCGAATTCCTTTTTCGTTGAGCCAGGTTACGTTACCGGTGAGCCGATCCACCGCGACCAGACGGCTGGGCGCGGGACTGGCGAGGAGTAAGTCACCGGCCGGGGCGGGGTGGCGACTGTCCCCGATGAGTAAGTCGCCGCCTTCAGAAATTGCGGTTGTGGTGGAATGAACCAAAAACGTATAAACGGCCGACTTACTGCCCATGATGCGCGTGCCTTCGGCGGTTCGCAGGAGTAAGTCGTCGCCAACGACGGCCAGGATGGCGGTACCGTCGTCGCTGACGGCATATCGTTCCGCGGCGAAGTTCACTTCGGGAAGAGCCTCGTAGCGGTTGCCGCGTTGGACGAAAATTTTTACTTGGCCTCCGTCAGCGGTGAGGAGCGCGGTGCCGGCAGGGCTCCAGACGAACTGGTCGGCGTCGCCGGAGAGCGCCGTGCGCTGTTGGGTGAGTAAGTCCACTAGGTAAGGCGTGCGGCCCGCGAGTGCGGCGGCGCGTTGTCCGCTGGGGCTCAGCACGGGGCTCGAAAGGTCCTCGGGCCACTCGCGCACGGTGCCCAGGCGGGCGGCGCCAACGACGCCCTCAATCGCTTGGACACCACGGCCATTGGTGGCCCAGCCGAGCGTGGGGCCGGACATCTGCTGCGCGGCTAGCGAAAGAGCGAGGAATGGGATCCAGGTGTATTTCATGTTGCTTTATCCTTTCTTCCCTGCCCTAACGAGGCGGGCCTACCGTGATGGTGCCGGGGGTGAGTACGGTGGGCCGCGGTCCGGCGCCGCCTCCGCCTCCGGAGGGCGTGCTGCCGCCTCCGCCAGAAACACCAACCGCGATGCCGACGGCGGCCGCGGCGGCGCCCGCGATGATCACGCCGAGCATGGCGCCCGAGATCGCCGCGGCCGCAGCAGCGGCGTTGGTTTGGCTCAGGACCGTACTCGCGGCCCGGAAGCCTTCCTTCGTCGCCGTGACTTTGATTTCGAATTTACCCGGCGTTTGGTTGGGCTTCAGTCCGCGAACGGCCGCCCGCCCTTGGCTGTCGGTGAGGACCGTAATATTGTTCCCACCGTTCGAGAAGACGGCGCTGGCGCCGTTGTTCGGGGCAAAGAAGGTAACGGCGGCGCCGGCCACCGGCTTGCGGTTTTCGTCCTCCACCTGCACAATCGCTTCGCGGCTGAGCCGCTGGCGGGTGTTGACAATGGCGTTGTCGCCCTCAAGAATGGTGATGCTCAGGGCGGCAGCGGGCACATCCTGGGCAGGTAGGCTGGCTCTCAGCGTCAGCGCGATCAACGTGATCGCGACGCTTTGCAAGTGGTTCCGCATAGACGAAGTCCTCCAAACAGCTATCTTCGTCATGATAAACGCAATTCGCCAGGAGAATTGAAAAATAATGGTAGTACTAGATCTCGCCCGGCCGCTTGGCGGCTCAGAATAAACCGATGTTCGCCATGGATCACCAAGCCACTAGCCCGCCGCGTCAGCGGCGGGGCACATTCACGAATTGTGCAGTTTTACAGGGGATTCGCCAAAAAACCGCCACGCTGCCCCACCGCTTACGCGGCGGGCTCGGATGAAACTGATCACCGAGCTCGACGTGACGGTGGTCGGGGCCGGCGCGTTGGGTAACGCCGTGGCTGCTGAACTCGGGTCACGCAAGGTACGCAGCGTCCTGTTCGTTGACCCCGACCGGATCGAACGTCAGAACTTGGCATTGGCGCCTTTTTTCGCCGAGGCGCAACTGGGCCAGCCCAAGGCGACAGCCCTGGGGGAATCAGCATCGACGCGCTTTCCCGAGACTCGCTGGGAGGCCTTCGACGGCGAGGTCGCCGACCTGGGCTGGGGACGTATCCTGCAGAGGCAACTCATCCTGGGCTGCGTGGATCGCGACTCGGCACGGCTCGAAATGGCGCGGATCAGCACGCGCCTGGGGATTCCGGTGTGTGATGGCGGCTTGGGAAACGGTGGCCGAGCGAGCTATTTTCCCGCTGACCGTAGCCAGGCTTGCTTTGGCTGCCGCCTGACCGCACTCCGGCGCCGCGAACTGCTGTCCACCTGGCGCAGCGAAGGCTTTCCCTGCCGCGAGCCCGTCACCGAAACGGGGCGCGTCGCGACGCTGGCCCAGGCGTCAGAGACCGGCAAGCTGATGGTGGACCTGGCACTCGACGGCGACGGTCGGGCTGAGACCTACGAACTTCGCGACCAAACCGTCCAACGTTTCGAACTGAGCGTAGGCGAAGGCTGTCCATTTCACGACGCCCCCGTTCCGCTCTGGCCGTGGCCCGAGGTTCTGGAGGCGGGCAAGGTCTACGCATGGGAGTGGCCCATCTGCGCGCACGCGGCTTGCCGAAGCTGCGGGCAGGACTGGTGGCCTTGGGTGCGGTGGTCAAGCTTGCGGCGCTGTCCGGGGTGCGGTGGGGAGAAAATTGTGGCGCTCGAATGCGTGGATCGGATGGAGGCGTCGTCGGCTTGGGCGGGTCAGCCGCCGGGGCGTATCGGATTGCCGGAGGACCACCGATATACTGTCAGAGACATGAGGACGAAGAAATCGTGAACTCGCGCGGGTGGGCAACATTGGGCGCGGCCGTCTTTGTGATGGCGCTGGCGCAGTTCTTCGCCGCTTTGGGCGGCTTGTGGATCGCCCTCGCCATGGCGCTGGTGTTGCCCGCAATCGCGCTGGGTTTGTTACGCTTTTTCGAGGTGGACCCCGGCACGCTGTGGACCGTGCTGACGCCGGTGGCCGGCAGCACGCTGGGCGTCATCATCTGGGCCGTCGCGCAGCCGAAAGGCGGAGATCCGCTGATTTGGGCCTGTCCGGTGCTCGCGTGGCTGGTGATGTCGGCCATCGTGTGGTGGCGGCAACGCGACGCACGGCGTTGTGGGCTCTGCAACCAAGGGCTGGCCGGGGGCATCTCCTTCGACTGTCCGCGCTGCGGCCTGGTGGTGTGCGAGCATCGCTGCTGGGATTTCGATAAGCTGCGTTGTAAGCTGTGCGTACAGAATCAGGTGCCGGCCTTGACGCCAGACGGACGCTGGTGGGACCGCAACCTAGGTCCGCGGACGCCGCATGGCCGCTGTCAGCTTTGCCAGGCATCGGCGGCGGAGAGCGATTTGCGCAACTGTCCGCAGTGCGGGCGTCCGCAGTGCCGGAATTGTTGGGACGATGCGAATGGCGCCTGTTCGCGCTGCCGCTGGGCCGTGGCCGACCTGCCCGCCCGCTTGAAGGCCTATTTGAATTCTTGAGGGGAACCGATGCCGAAATATCAGATCTACTTCGACACCGTACAAGGCGAGACCAAATATAACGTGGACATCGACGAGCCGGAGGTATTGGACGACGTGCTGCACGAGATCCTCTATGACCTGCGCGAGCGCGGCGACGTGCTGCAAGGCGACGGCGAGCCGCAGGTGGTCTGGAATGGCCACACGCTCGACTTTGGCAAGCCCCTGCCGCCGCAGGGCGTCCGCGCCAACGACGTGCTGCGCGTGAGTACGATTGCCACCAATGGATGAGCCCCTGCGCGCGCGTAGGATTCGCAATGAGGCGCGGATGCTCGGCCAGATCGCGGAACTGAATCCGGAACGGCTGTCGATTTTAAGCACACACGACGATGGCTTTCGCTTGCGCCTGTCCACGGCCGTGAGCCTCGATACGGACGGCGAGCAGCCGGTAGAACTGGAAGTCGTTTTTGCGCCTTACTATCCGGCGGTGCCGATTGAAGTGTATGTCACCCCCGCCGTACGCCATCCCAACGTCCACCCAACGAACGGCTTCATCTGCCTGTGGGACCGGCATTCACCCGGCGACACCGTCATCGAAGCGCTCCGCCAGACTCAGCGCGTGCTATCGGGCGAGTTGCGCAATGCCGAGGCGGACCATCTGATGCAGCCCGAGGCGTTGGGCATGGCCGTGATCCCGTACGCGCCGCTGCGCTTGCCTGAGGGCTACCTGCTGGAGCGCGAGGCCCGCGGATTCTCTGGCGCGAAACGAAAACGCTTAACGGAAGTAGAATAAGGGCGAACAATGTCATCGGTACGCAATGCCGTCCGCGCCGCGCTGCATCAGTTGATTGGCGACAAGTACGAGGTCCTCGAATGGATCGGCGGCGGGGGGATGGCCGAGGTCTTTCTGGCGAAGCACCGCGCCCACGGTGGACTGGTCGCCGTCAAAGTGCTCGCGGACTCGCTCTCCAACGAGCCGCGCATCGTGGCGCGCTTTCGCGAAGAGGCCCGCACGGCGGCCACGCTCCAAGGCCATCCGAACATCGTCGCCATCATCGACATCGGCGAAGGCGGTGGACTGCACTACCTGATCATGCCGTACGTCGACGGCGAGGACCTCAGCCGTTACCTCGAGCAGCACGGGCGGCTTTCAAATGCGGAGACGATCTTCCTTGCGCGCCAGATCGCCGACGCCCTGGTGTGGGCCGCGGATCGCGGCGTGGTGCATCGCGACTTGAAGCCGTCCAACGTGCGCCTCGATAGCAGCGGCCGCGTGATGGTGCTCGACTTCGGCATCTCGAAAGCCACCGACGTCCCTACCGGCCTCACGACGCGCGGCGAGACGTTGGGGACGCCCTACTACATGTCGCCCGAGCAGATTCGCGGCGAAACGTGCGACGCGCGTAGTGATCTCTATTCGTTTGGCATCATCCTGTACGAATTGCTGGCCGGACGGAAACCGTTTACGGGCGACAATCTGCGCATCATCGAATTGGGTCATCTGGAGTTGACGCCCGCTGAGTTAGACGCGGACGTCCATCCGGTGCTGCGAGATCTGGTTGCACGCTTGCTCGCGAAGAACCGCGAGGACCGGCCAGGGTCGCCGCGCGAAGTCGTCGAGACACTGCGCGAACTGGGCCTGGGAACCGCGCCCCGAGCGATCGAGGCTCGTGCCCCGGAGCGTCCGCGAGTAGTCACGCCTCCCGCCCCGATACCCGCCCCGATGCCCTTGATGCCGGAACCGCCGCCGGCCCCGCAACCGCCCGAACCGCCAAAGGGCTTTCCGGGTTGGCTAATTCCTTCGTTCGTTGGCCTGGTCTTGCTCGCCGGAGCGGGCTATTGGTGGTCGACGCGTGCCCCGGAGGCAGTAAAACCAGAGCGCAAAGCGGTCACCCCGACGGCGCAGGTGGCCTACCCGGAAACCGTGCAGGACGCGAATGGTCCACTCCTACTGGTCGCGGCCGGGCGGTTCATCTTCGGCGACGATTCAGCGGACTCGCCCAATCCCTGGCGCGAGATGGAGCTACCGGCCTACTACGTGGACGCCACCGAGGTTTCGAACGAGCGCTACGCAAAGTTCGTGCGGGCGACGAATCGCCCGCCGCCCGGCCACCCCGAGTTTCACACGGCTCCGGGCCTGCCGGTGGTCCAGGTGACGCAGGACGACGCGAAGGCCTATTGCGCCTGGGCCGGCCGCCGGCTTCCAACCGAGGCTGAGTGGGAGAAGGCCGCACGGGGTCCGCATGGGCACGTTTACCCGTGGGGCAATGCGCCCATGAAGAGCCCGGAGCAGTTGGTGGCGGTAGATGATTTGCCCGAACGGCAGAGTCCGTTCCGCGCGCTGAACATGGCCGGCAACGTCTTCGAATGGACCGTGTCGCCGTTCCCCGTCACGGACCGGGAAATCAATGATATGCAGAAGCTGACGGCTGGCCAACCCGTGTCGCGCGATTGGGCTAACATTAAGGGCGGCAGCTTCATGCTGAAAGACGAGCGTTTTTTCCGTTTGTATATGCGGAGGGGATGGCCGGTAAATCAGGGTTCGCCCATGATCGGCTTCCGGTGCGTTAAGGATGCAAAACCATAGTCTGCTGGTAGGAATTGTGGCGGGGCTCGTCGTCGTACAGCTTTCGCCGGCTCAAGCGCCCGAGATGAATGCCCGGGACGTGTTTTATTCAGCGGCCGATATGATGGGCGGCTCGAAGCGCCCCTCGACGGCCGCGCCCCCGAAGAAGAGTAGCCCGCCGGTGGTGGCCGGGAACCAAACAAAGCCAAAGCCCAAGGAACCGGCGCACGCGGTGGCGGTCGCGATCCCCAAGGATCCGGAGAGCCACTTCCTCAAGGTGAGCAACGAGTCCCGCCCGTTGGGGCTGCGCTATAGCATCTTGAAGCAATCCGGCAAGGCGCTGGCCGAGGTGAAGCCCGACACGGTGTTTCGCGCGGGCGACGCCATCCGGCTGAGCGTGATGAGCAACCAGAAGGGCTTCCTGTACGTGATCTCGCGCGGCTCCAGCGGCATTTGGACGCCGCTGTTCCCGCATCCAGAGAGCTCGCAGAAGTCGAACGAGATTGTCGCCGGGCGGCAGTATCAGGTGCCGGGCGGCGAGGGCGAATTCTTCACGTTCGACGCGCAGGCTGGCAAGGAGCAGATCTTCATTCTGCTGGCGCAGCAGCCCGTGGAAGACCTGGACACGCTGATTTCGACGATCTCCGCCCCCGCGACGCCCCCGCCGCCGACGTCGCCCGCCATGCCCGCCGTCCTCAAGGCCGATAACCGGCTCAACGATGCCGTGATCGACCGTTTGCGCGGCGAATTGCAGACCCGCGACCTGGTGTTTACCAAGGTGGAGCAGGAAGCGGCCGCCCCCGAGACGGCCGTCTACGTGGTGAAGCCCAGCGCGGGCCCGAAGAGCCGCGTGATGGTGGATCTGGCCCTCAATCATCAGTAGGCCCCAGGAGAAAATCATGCAACGCTTGTACTCAGGTGTAATGGCTCTGGGCGTGCTGATGGCGGCCAATCCGCAGCCGCTTTCGACCACCCGGAGCGCCGAGTTGCTCCGCCGCCCGCCGGTGGTGCGGAAGATTTCGGTGACGGTGGAACGGCAGGTGAATAACAAAGTGGAGCGGATGGACCCGTCGCATGTCTTCGCCCGCGGTGAACTGGTGCGCTTTCGCTTTCAGGCGAACTTCCCCGGCTATCTTTATGTGCTGAACCATTCGACTTCGGGGCGCGACGTGCTGCTGTTTCCCAAGGAGGAGACCGGCCTCGACAACCGGATCGACAAGGACCGGGAGTACGTGATGCCGATGACGGAGAGCGGCTGGTTTCGCATGGAGGGTCCGGCGGGGCACGAGGTGACGTACTGGGTGGTGAGTCCGCTGAAGCTCACCGGAAAGCTGGGACCGCTGACGAGCGAAACGCCCCCGCCGCCGGCTTCGGCGATGACGCCGCGCTGTGACGACTCCATCTTCAAGGCGCGCGGCGACTGCGTCGACGTGACGGCGGGGCCCCAGGCGGTGCGCTCCGTCCCCGACAGCCTGTCGGGACTCGTCGGTGCGAAGCCGCGGGAGTTGACCATGACCAAGAGCGGCGACGCCACCACGTCGGTGCTGGTGCCGAAAGACGTGAACGAGCCATTAATCTATAGCTTCCGGTTGGCGCACCAATGAAAAGCCTGATCTTCCTCCTCGCCGTGTCCGCGTTCGCCCAACTCACCGAGCGCGACTTAAAATTCGTGAAGCAGCCGCCGATGACGGGCACCATCGGCATTCCGCGCAGCTACGCCTTGGTGGTGGGCATCGCGGAGTACGCGAAGCTGCCGCCCAAGGGGCAACTGAAGTTTCCCGCGCGCGACGCCGCGGCGGTATACGCGTCGCTGATCAGCCCGGAGGGCGGACAATTTCCGCCGGAGAACGTCCACCGGCTGATCGGGAAGCAAGCCACCTTGGCCAACCTACGGAAGGAACTCGAAGAGTGGCTGCCGAGCGTCAGCAAGGACGGCGATCGCGTCGTGATCTACTTCGCCGGCCATGGCTTCGTTTCGAACGGGCAGGCTTACCTGGCGCCCTACGACATCGACTTGGCGGACATTCCAGGGTCGAGCTACGCGATGACCACGCTGGGCCAAGTGGTGGGCAACAAGATCAAGGCCAAATGGAAGGTGCTGCTCACCGATGCCTGCCATTCAGGCGCGATTACGCCCGAAGCCGATGCCTCGCGCATCAACGGCAGCCTGACTCGGCTGGACCAGAGCCTGTTTTCGCTCACCGCCAGCCGGGACCGCGAGCAGAGCTTCGAAAGCGACATCTGGGGCGGCGGCCACGGCGTCTTCACCTACTACGTGATGAAGGCCATCGAAGGCGAAGCCGACGACAATCGCGACGGCGTCGTCACGGCGGACGAACTCGCCGAGTACGTGCGCGTGAATGTGCGGCGCGAGACGTCGGCGAAGCAGAATCCGACAGCCGAGCGCGGCAGCTTCGATCCCAACATGATTCTGGCCTACAACCCTGGGCGCGCGCCGAGTGGCCCGGTAGCGGCGCCGAAGTTTGGCGGCCTGGTCGTCGAGGCGAACATGGACGGCGTCGAGATCTTTGTCGATGGCAAGTCGCAGGGGACGATCAACAAGGACAAGCCGCTGCGCTTGCCGGGTCTGTTGCCAGGCGTGCATACGGTGAAGGGCGTCCGGATGGGCTATGAGCCCGACGGTCCGCGGGAGGAGACGGTGTATCCGGGGCAGGAAACGACGGTGACGTTGCGCATCACCATCGCCCGCCGCCGGACGAAAGCTGCGCTCGACGCTTTCGACGAAGGCTTGGAGCTTTACCAGAAGGGCTACGAGAAGAACTACCGCGCGGCAGCGGTGAGTTTCGAGCGCGCGCTCGCGATGGACGCGAAGTACAGCCAGGCGGCGCTCTACCTGGGCCGCGTTTACAACGCGCTCTTCGAAAGCGAGAAGGCCAAGGCGGCGTTCGAACTCGCGATTGCGATCGACCCGGACTACGCCGAAGCGCAGTCCAGCTATGGCGGCATGCTACTCGACCTGGGCGCGCTCGACGAGAGCATCCGGCAGTTGAATGCCAGCGTCGTCAAGGAACCCGGGAACTCGCTGACGAATTCCTTGCTGGCGCAGGCTTTCATCCGCAAAGGCGCGCTGGCCGAGGGCGAGCGTTTCGCGCGCGAGAGCATTCGTTTGAACGCCGGCCACGCCGAGGCGCACTTCTGGCTGGCCGAAGGGCTGCGTTTCGGGAAGCAATGTCCGGAGGCGCGTCGCGAGTACGCGCAGTATCTGCGTCTGAGCGACTTTGACTCGAAGCTGGCCGGGAAGCTGAATTACTACGTGCTCGGCTATCTGGCCGGGATGGGCAAGAAGAAACGCGCCGCCCAGGCCGACATCTGGCGCGAACTGCAGTTCATGGCGCACTTCGGCCTCTGCGACTGCGCCCGCATGTCGAAGGAGTTCGACGCCGCCATCAGCTCCTGCCAACAGGCGCTTTCGCTCGACGGCAGCGACCTGTTCGCGCACTACGCCCTGGGGGTCACTTACGCGGAGAAGTTCAACTCCCAGAAGAACCCCGGTTTGCTGGCGGCGGCGAAGACGCACTTCGAGACCGTCGTGAAGCTAAACCCGGAGGCCCAGGAGGCGGACAAGGCCAAGAAGTACGTCGCCAACATCAATCAGGTACTCGTCGCCCTGGGCAACGGTGTAACAAATTAGGCCTTTCCAACGATTCCCTTAAGTTCTTTATTAGATTTCACTTCCAGAAACTCGGCCGCTCTGATATTCTAGCCATCAAGAATCCGGACTATTCGTACTATGAGTTTGTATCAGACCCTTTACTATATGGCGCTGGCGGGAGGTATGGCCGGGCTGTTTTCGTGGGGAATTACCGCACTATTGGCGGGAAGCGTGCTGGCGACGCGGGAAAACTGGGTGTCGGACCTGGTGGCGGCTAGTACTCTTGGCCTACTGATCGGGGCGTTGACCGTGGCCTTTTCGGACAAATGGAGTGGCAGCCGGGTGGTGCCGCGTTACGTCTTCGCCGGCGCCGGAATCGGCCTCGTGGCCGGGATTCTGAGCGGGCTGGCGATGATTCCGGTGACGAAGGCGCTGGGCGAGTCGCAGCCATTTTTGACGCGGCTCTTGGCGTGGATGCTGGCGGGTGGCCTGATCGGTTTGGGATTGGGATTGCGCTGGGTGATGGCGAACAAGATGCGCGTGGTGCATGCGTGCATTGGCGGACTGATCGGCGGCGCCGTGGGCGGCGCGCTCTTCCACGCGCTGGGCAGCCGCGTGCCGGACCTGACGCAGGCCTTGGGCTTTGTGCTGATCGGCGTGGGCATTTGCTTCGGCGTCACGCTGGCGCCGATCCTGCTGCGCGACGGCATCCTCAAATTCGTCTCGAGCGGCGATGCGCGGGCGCAGGCGAAGTTCGGCCGGAGCGGCAAAGAGTGGGAAATTCAGCAGGGGGATAGCTACCAGATGGGGTCAGAGAGCCGGGACCTGGCGAAGACGTCGTTCTCGGTAGGCGTGCAGGTCTTCATTCCGGACGCGGCGATCGCGCCGGTACACGCGATCGTCTTTGGCCAGGAGGGGCGCTTCTACGTGGCTCGGCATCGTGACGTGAACAATCAGGCCGGCCTGGCGCGCTTCGTCCTGCGGGTACGCGGGAAAACGGTAACGACGTCGCAAGAGCTGCATGACGGCGACGACATTTTGATCGGCCGGACGGCGATCAAGTTCATCAGCAAGAGGGCGCAATAATGAACGGCGCCCCATCGCCTCTCGCCACCACACTTCTCGCCAACGCTTCGAGCCCGCCGCGTCAGCGGCGGGGCACGTTTACGAATTCCGGCGCTAGCGGTGCCCCGCCGCTCACGCGGCGGGCTCCTGGCGGGTTCCGGCTCATGGCTCTGGTATTTTGGCTTTGTTTTGTAATGGCGGCCCAGACCGGCAAGATGCAGTTCGCCGAACCCGTCAAACTGCTCAGCTGCGAGCCGGCCTCCACCGTGCCTTGCTTCCGCATGAAGCTAAACCTGGTCGACTCCACCGGCGCGCCGCGGAACGTGCAATTGCCTGCCGCGAACGAACTCGCCGGGGCGATGAAGGTGCATGTGGGCGGGCAGGAGTTGAAGCCCTTCTGGGCGTCGGCCGCCGGCGACAGCACGCAGAAGATTCGCGGCCGGGCCGTGCTGGTGATCGTCGACAATTCGGGCAGCATGTTGCGCAAGCTCTCCACCGGGCAGACCCGCTTTGAAGCCGCGCAACAGGCCATCTCGGTCTTTCTCGACAAGTTTGAAGAGGGCGCGGACCGCGTAGCGATCGTGCCCTTCGAAAGCCATCTGGTGCAGGCGCGCATCTCGAGCGCCCAGTTCGCCCGCACGCGAGCCGACGCGCTCAGCCAGGTACGCGCCCTGCCGATGCCCGAGGAGAAGAACAACACGGCGCTCTATTCGGCGGCGGTGATCGGCATGGAGACCTTGCAGGCGGCGCTGCCGCGCATGCAGACCACCAGCGATCCGCTTGAGACAATGGTGATCCTGCTCACCGACGGCAACAACGACGTCCTCAAGGGCGACGATCTGGGCTTGCTGGCCGGCCCGGCGGGCCAGGAGGAAGCGGCGCAAGCGGTGCGCAAGAGCGGCATCCCGGTGGTGGCGATTGGCTTTTCGGATACCGGCGGCCTGGACGAAGTCGCGCTCAAGCGGATCAGCACGAAGTACTATCTGGCTTCGGACTTTGACGGCTTGCAACGCATTCTGGCCTTTACGCGCACGTTCCTCAATAACCGCGTGACGGCGGCCTTCGCCTCGCCCTTCGCCGACCGGGCGTCGCTGGCGGGGCAGAATCTGCCCATCTCAGTGGACCTGCGCCTGCCCGACGGCAGCGTCGTCAAGAGCGAGGAGTTCGTTTGGACGGCGCCGCAGATGGGCGTGCCCACCTACGCCGGCAAGTGTTCGCCGGACGAGTTGAAAGCCGTCATGGTGGCCCAGCCGGTGAGCGCCGGCTGGACGTCGATCATCCGGCCCGTGGGCGTCTTTTGCGGGCTGGGCTTGCTGCTGGTGGTGCTCTGGTTCTGGGTGCCCCGGCTGATTTGGCCGGAGCAGTTCATCGGCGCGATGCCGAGCCTGGCGGGCAGCAAGTGGGCGTCGCAGACGCGCATTCAGAACGGCGTGATTCAGGGAAGGCCGGCGCCGCCCGGCTTCCAGAGTGGGCCGGCGGGCGTTAACATGGCGCCGCGCGGCGTAGGGGATTCGACAGTGGTAAATCCAGCGGCGATGAACGACTTCGGCTCCACCCGGCTCGCCAACCGCGAGATGAAGCCGCCGCGGTAACGATTTTGAGTTCGATCAGGTAGGAGGAGAAAACAGTGCCTTTAGTCAAGGTGATCCGCAAGGGCGTTACGCCCTCGGTACGCAAGGTACCCACGTCCACGGCAGCCGTGATGCTGCCGATGACGCTGAACAAGATTGGCAAGGAGGCGGCCTCGGAGAACGAGGAGCTTTCCCGCGTGGAGGATATCAACGACGCCTTCGCCAAGTTCAAGCCAGAACTGAATTTCAAGGGCAGCGCCGGCGCCGAGGAGACGGAGTTCAAGGCGGAATTCAAGTTCAAGTCGATGAAGGACTTCGACCCCGAGAATCTGCAAAAGCGGCAGGAGTTTCGCGACGAGGACGGCAACGTCACCTACGCCCGCAACGACATCGCCGACCTGAAGGCGAACATCGACCTGCTCTATCGCCTGAAGGACCGTTGGAAACTGCCCACCGTGCGCCGCGCCTGGAATAGCGAGACGCAACGCGCCGAAATCATTCAGGCGCTGGGCCGTTTGAAGGAAGATCTCACCAAGCTTTCGGGAAAGGGAGGCCAGTAGAACATGCCGGAATTGGTACAAACTCGCACCACGGCGGAGATTCTGGGCGATAGCCCGGCCCGCGAATTATTGCAGGACATTTTTGCCGACTTGCATCCAGGGTTCCTGGATGAGTCGCGGACGATTGACTCGATCTTCTCCGCGCAGTCCGCGGGCGACTTCCTGAAGCAGCTCACCGACCTGCAGAACCTCTTCACGGTGGAAGACACCTACGAAGCCACCGTCCAGAAGCTGCAAGCGCAGATCAACGCGGCCGAGTCGATGCGCGACCAGTTGCTCGCCCAGCTCTTCACGCAGTTGCGGCCCTTGGAGCGCAGCTACAAGCAGGTGCAGCTCTTCTTTGAGAATTCGAAGGTGATGGACGGTAAGGTCCGGAAGCCGGTGGAGCTATACGTCCTCAACGCCGATGCCAAGGCCATGAAGGACGTCTTCAGCATGAATGTGGCGGCGGTCGAAAACTTCTGCCGCAAACGCAACGACAACTTCAACTTCCGCGACGATATCTGCAACCTGATTGTCCCCGGCCAGATTCCGCAAACCGTGCGCGAGAAGTTCGAGGACATCGCCAACATGTGGGGCATGCTGCTCCTGACGGACGTCGACGACGAGAAGAACTTCAAGAACCTGGAGCGGAACTTCCTGCCCGGCGGCAAGTATGAGTTCATGAAGCGTCCGGAGGACCGCGCGGCGGCGGACGTCGTCTGTGCCGGTTACCTGCAAATGCGCGCCGCGCATTGGTTTGAAAAAACCGTGGACGGCGGCGACGACCTCTGGGCTCCGCCTTCGCTCATCTTCGCCGGCGCCATTGCGCGCGCCGATGACGGGCAAGGCATCGCGCAGGGCCCCGTCGGCAGCCGCTTCGGCCAGATTTCCGGCGTCGACAAGGTGCGCTTTGAGCCGTTGATCGGCGAAATGGAGCATCTGTCGATGGAGCGCCAATTGGTGCCCATCATCCGCGACGCCGACAATCACCTCTGCTTCTTCGGCTGCCGGACGCAGGCCGACGATCCGAATGGCGTGCTGAAGTTCTTCACGTCGTACCGCATTCTGCGTTACCTCGAACGCTGCTGCCGTCATTACTTGCTGCAGGTGGCCGGGCAGGTGCTGACGCGCGACTTCATGGACCAGTCGATTGAGAACCCGCTGAAGCGCTTGCTCGACGAACAGGTGGAGCAAGGCACGATTCTGGGCTACGACCTCTTTGTCGACAAGGACTCGAACAAACGCATGCAGGGCATTTGCGACATCTCCATCAACGTGATGCCGACGGGCCCGGCCGAAACCTTCGTGTTGAAGATCGATACGCCCGAATTCTCGAAGGGCGAGAAAAAAGAGTAGCGTTCCACGTTATTGAAAGTGAAGAGGATACGGTGAGCAACGAAAGAGCCAACATCACCGGATCGGCGGCCCGGGAGCACGAAACTTCCGGCGGCAACGTGAAGGCCGGGCAGAGCAATCTGCCCGCGGCCGGCAGCGCGGCCCAGGCAGCCGAAACGGAGAAGGCCCGCGAGGAGCCCACCGGCATGCGCGCCACCAGCGGCATGCGTTTGCCCCAAGTGCGGGGCGCCCGGATGGTAGAGGCCCCCCCGCCTCCGCCGGACCTGAGCCAACGCACGGCGGCCGACTATCTTCCCGCGCATTTAAAAGCACAGTTGATCGCGGAAGGCAAGCTCACGGCATCAGGCCAGTTGGTGACGAAACCACCCACCCCGCCTGCGCCCGAGCCCGCCCCTTCCGAGGAAACTGCCACCGGAGTGGAGGCGGCGGTAGCGAGCACTTGGCTCGGATCGCTCGTCACCCGCCTCCGCCAGTTGTTCGGTTAGATTTTTTGCAGGGAATTTTCAAGGAGAACTAGAATGCCCAATCCGTATCGTTGCACCGTAACTCTCGACGGCACCAAATTTGACGCCGTTTCCACCACCGTCCGTTTCCACAGTGAGAAGGATCGCGCGGGCATGCCCCAAATGGGCAGCCTGACCACGCAAATCCGCGTGATCGCCGACTTCCACGACGACAAGAACGTGCCGTACTCGGCCATCAAGAAGTTTTTCGACCTGGCCAACGTCGTCACCCGCGACAAGATCAAGGACGTGAAGCTCGAATTCTGGAAGGACGACTCGCATCAGGACGCCCTGTGCAGCTATTCGTTCAAGGGCTGGATCTCACGCTTCGAGACGTCGAATCCGCACACCGCGGGCGCCGCGGGGGACGACAGCAGCTTCGTGGCAAGTCCCTGTGACGCGTTCCCTTCGCTCAACCACGTCATGGTGCTCGATCTGGAGCCCGCGATCAACCAGCAGAACTTCAAAGAAATCAAGATGAGCAACTAGGCAGAAAAGGAATCAGGAGGAAAATACCATGGCTAACCCCTATCGCAGCACCGTCACGATCGACGGCACGAAGTTTGACGCAGTGAGTTCGCAGGTGGTCTTCACCACCGCCAAGGACCGGGCCGGCATGCCGGAAATGGGCTCCTTGAAGACCCAAATCCGCGTCTGGGCGGACTTCCACGACGACAAGAACCTGCCGCATTCGGCGGTGAAGAAGTTCTTCGAACTGGCCAACGTCGTGGACCGCAGCAAGCTCAAGGACATCAAGATCGAGTTCTGGAAGGACGACAAGCACGAAGACGCGCTGTGTACCTACAAGTTCAAGGGCTGGATCTCGAACTTCGAGACGTCGAATCCGGCGCCACAGCCGGAAGGCTCGGAGCCGGGCATCAACCACTTGCTGGTGATGGACCTCGAACCTGTACTGAACCAACAGAACTTCTCGGAAATCGCGATCAGCAACTAAACGCCCCGTGAATTTCCTCGCCTTTCCCCTCCGGCTCGAAGGTGCGTTCCTCGAACGTACCGGCGAGCCGGAGGCCGTTTTGCAATTGATCGGCCTGATGGCGCGCACGCCATCCGGCTCCTGGCCCGGCTGCCGCACCTTCGGCGTCCGGGATCTCTTTGAGGGGATGCGTTTGCGGCCGGAGCGGCTGGCGAGCGTCACCGAGACGATCAATGCGACGCTGACGGACCTGGGAATCACGAATTTCCGGCTCAGCGCGATCACGCGCGAAGCGGCCGAGCACGCCGACGTTGACGTCTACACGCTGACCTTGGTTGACACGTCGGACGCGGGCCGCAAGTACACGACCGTCGTCGGAGGCCGATCCTAGAGTGCCCTATACGAGCGCCACCGCCGTCGAGATCGATCGCAAGCTGCGGGAGGATTTCCGCCGCCGCTTGAAGGAATACGGCGTCAACGCCGAAACGACGGATCCGCTGCTGGCCGTCCTCTTCCGCACCTTCGCGCAGCAACTGGAAGTGCTCTACTCGGACACGGGCCGCATTCGCCTGGCGCTGCTCGACGAGTTGATCGCCGGGCTAGGCCTGCAGAAGCGCATGGCGCGTCCGGCGCAGACGGTGATTCGCTTCTTCGATACTAGCCGGACGCGGCTGATTGAAGGGGGCACGGCGCTCACCGGCGAAAGCACCACCGGGGCGAAGTTGACCTTCCTCACCGACGCGCCCGTAACCGTGTCGAGCGCGCGGATTTGCTTTGCGGCCACTTACGAGGAAGGCGCGCTGCGCCTGCTGGGCGGCGTCGAAATGGACGAGCGCTTCCAGAACGCGCGGCCGTCGCTGGAGGCGGTGAAGACCAACCTAGGCCCGAACCCGGCGCTGTTTTTGGCGATCGAGCCGCCACCCGAAGGCCACCTGGGCGGCCATGGCTTCTACTTTGACTTTTCGCCCGACGCGCTCGACATTCAGAAGGCTTTGGCACGGGAAACCTGGTGCTTGGCCGGCGAATCCGGCACGTTTTCCGGCGGGGGGATTCTGCGTCCGCGCGTGGGCAACGCGGGCTTAGGCCAACTCGAGTGGCTGATGCAGAAGGCGCGTGAGAACAGCGACCCCATCAACGACGACGTCGCCCCCCTGCCGCCCGGCTTCTACACCGGCAAGGCTTACGTGCTGCCCGCGTTCCCCCCGGGCAAGAAGCTGCTCTGCCGCCAGCCGCGTGCGCTGGAGCCTGCGCTCACCCGCCTGTTCGGCCGCGAGGCGCCGAATCTCTTCACCACGGAGCGCATCTGGATCAAAGTGACCTTTCCGCGGGGCCTGCCCTCGCTGCAGACCGGCATCGGCAACGTGGCGCTGCACGCGATTACGGCTTCGAACGTGGAGTGCCTCAATCAGACGATCTACTTCGAGAAGCACGGCACGGCCATCCCGATCAGCAAGGAAGGCGGGACGGATTGGCACCTGGTGGCGCCGCTTTCGGTGATCAGCGAGAGCGACACGCCGTATTTGCTGGAAACCGAGCCTTCGGCCGACCCGCACGTGGGCCGTTATGCGATTCGCAATGGCCGCATCGAGTTGATGCCCGCCACGTTTCCGGGCGGCAAGCGCCATGCCTACGCCAATGTGCGCGTCTGGATCAGCGCGGGCGCCGGCGGCAATCAGGTGGGCCCGGGCAAAGTGGCGGCGATCCAACTGAAGGACTACGCGGGCGGCCTGCGGGTGTCGAATCCGACGGCCGCCGCTGGCGGCACCAACACCGAGGAGTTCGCCGACGCCCGGACCCGCTTCACCACGGCGTTGCTGTCGCGGGATCGGGTCGTCACCCGCGGCGATCTCTTCGCCATCGCCAGCAGCTTTGACCGGCGCGTGCTCGATACCACCATCCGTTCGGCCGTCGAGCGCGTGGAAGGCGCCTTGCGCCGCGTCGAGAAGGTGACGGTGTATCTGAATAAGGACGACTTCAACGATCCGGACCTCGAAGCTCGTTACCTGCTGGAAGACCTGCGCGGCGTGCTCGCCAAACGCTTCCTGCATGACATTGAGCTCAGCCTGCAGGTGGAGTGGGAGGCAGCATGAGTGTCATGAGCGTGATGCCCGATCTCGCGCAGAGCTACCACGGCTTCCACCACACGGTGGATTCCGCGCTCGAGGTGCTCGCCAACCTGAACGTATCGGCGCACCGGATTACGCTGCGCATGGCGGGCCGCGGCCTGCCGTCGCGCTGGATCGTGTCGCAGACGCCGGCCGCTGGCAAGCCGCTCGGCGAGGGCGAAACCATCACGCTCGAAGTCGCTGGCTTGGGCTACTTCCACAACCTGCCGGTCGCGCTGTGGGAGAGCGGCGGGGAGAGCCGCATGGGCACCCGCGAGATCGTCGCCGCGCTGGATGACCCTTACCAGAAGGCCGCGCACTGGCTGCGTGAAGGCGCCCGGCTCTTCGACATCAGCCCCACCAACCTCGACGCCTGCGGACGCTGGATTACACTCTTCGGCCTGAACCCCGAGGACTGGCCCACCGACAAGTGGTACTCGCTCGCCGTCCTCCTGCCCAACCTGCAATCGCTGGCCGGCAAGGAGACCGGGATTCGTTTCGCCCTGTCGCTGATGCTGGATCTGCCGCTCGAACGCATTGCGCGCGCGCCGCGCTTTCGCGAGTTGCCCGAAGACGAACTCTCGCGCCTAGGCCGCCGCTACGCGCGCCTGGGCGTCGACGCGATTGCCGGCAACCGCATTGAGGATCTGGCGGAATTGACCTTGGTGCTGGGTCCGGTGACCCTCGACACTTACTACGCCTTCGCCCAGGAAGACCGGAAGCTGCTCCTGGATCAAGTGCTCTATCTGGTAACGCCGTGCCATCAGCGTTATCGCGTAGCCTGGAGCGTGGAAGACCGCCGCAAGGCGCCGCACTTGGGCGTCGCCGCCCTCAACTCGCGGCTGGGACTAAATTCTTATTTGGGAGCGCAGGCATGAATCCTGATGACCTGAAGTTAGCGTCCGTCAACTGGGAGCACGGCATGTTGCTGACGCCGGACCATTTCCGGCGGCAAGAGCAATACTTCGACTCGATGGTGCTCTGGGCCCTGCGCTACACGACGAACGCCTATGGCCTGGTAGGCGGGGGTCCGCGACTGCCCGAGGCCGAACGCGGCGTCGTGCGGCTGGATCCGATCGTCACGCTGCTCGAGGACGAAGAAAGCCTGCAAATCGCGGTCACCCAGGGCCGCGGACTCACGCCCAGCGGTTGCATTGTCGAAATTACGCCCGAACGTCCCGTGCGCCGCACCTTCACCCGGGCCGAACTCGAAGGCGTGCAGGACACGCCCGTCTATGTCGTCTATGAGCCGCACGCCAAGGTGGAGGCCGATGGCCAACGCGACGAGTTCAACCCGCAGATGATGACCGAGCGCTACCCCGCCTATCGCCTCACGTTACAGCCCTCCGCGGACCAGGCCGGCTACGCCATCGTCTGCGCGCAACTGCGCCGTCAGCGCTATGCCACGGGCTTTGAGAAGAATCCGGATTTCATTCCCGCCTGCACCACGATGACCGCGCACAGCGGCCTGGCGGCGGCCTATCGCAAAATCGTCGAGGAAGTGACGTTCCTGGCCGAGCGCTACGCCGAGTTGCATCGCGCGATGCGCGAGTACCTGATCCTCTTCACGGAGCGCGGCATCGAAACCGAAGTCGACTCGCAGACCGTGCAGTTCGTTGACCGCATGGTGGTGGCGCTGCAGGACTGCGTCTACGAAGTGCTCGACTCGGCGCAACCGCCGCAGAGATTCTTCGGCCAACTGCGCCGCTTCACGCATTCGGCGGCCGTCTTCTTTGACCTCACGCCCGGCATGCAGACCTACTACGAGACGCTCAAAGAGGCCGGCGAAACCACGTTTACGCAGTTGATCGAGCAGCAGAAGCGCATCCTGCGCACCACGCGGACCTGGAGCCTCAACGAAGATCTCGGCGTCGAGGTGCGGGCGACGCTCGCCAACCTGGGCGCGCTGTTACGCCTGGAGCAGGCGCTCGAAGGCAAGTACCTCGACTTCCGCGTCAGCCCGACGCTCGACGCGATGAACTTCGTCTTTGATCGCGGCGGCAACATGCTCTACAAGCTGGCCGCCAAGCCCAGCCGCGTGCAGGGCCAGGGCGACGAACTCATCACGTTCTTCAGCCAACTGCGGCTGGAGGGTCGCGACAAGTACCGGCTGGTGCTGGTGGGTGAGAACGGCGCCGCCTTTGAGAAGGGCACGCGCGTCAACGCCGAAATCCGCATCAATGAGGGCGCGGGCTTCCAGCGCGCGCCGATCAACGCCGTCTGCGAAGCGCGGGCCGGCAGCCAGGTGAATTTCGAGTTCGATTTTGAGGCGCCCGACGTACCGACCATCACCGATCTGAAAGTGTCCGTGCCGGCCCACTATCCGTTCCGCACCGCGCTGCTGTTCTCGCGCCATCGCTTCTACGCGGGCCGCGCCGAGGCCCCGCCGCAAAGGGTAGAACCGATGCAGCGCGTCAGCGAGCCGGCTCCGGTAGCTTATCAGGCACCGGCCTATCAACCACCGGCACCTCCGCCACCACCACGTTACGAGCCACCGCCCCCGACTCCGCGGTACGAACCTCCTCCTCCACCGCCGCCTCCGCCCCCGGGGCGCGCACCCTGGGATCTGTTCAAGCGGCCGGAGCCGCCCGAAGCTAAGCCTGGCGATGAGGCTCCGCCGCCGCCCCCGCGTCGTAGAAGGCTCGAATAAAGGAAGACTCACATGGCCATCGACCTCGACAAGATCTCCCACGAATTAGAGACCGCCCTGGAGCGGGCGCGTGTGCTGGCCGAACAGCGGCAGCAGGCGCAGATTTCGCCGCTGCACATGTTGTACGTGCTGCTGGACGAAGAGGGCCCGCTGACGGCCATGCTCGAAAAGAGCGGCGTCGCCGCCGCCGGCCTGCTGGACCTCTTCTCGACGAAGCTCAACAGCGAGAAGAATTCGAAACTCGAGCCGGGGCGGCGTCCCACGGCGTCGTCGGGCTTGCGCAATCTGATCGACAAGTCCTTCGAGATGATGACCCGCCGCGGCGCCGAACGCGCCGAGCCGGTGGACTTCGTTATGGCGGCCATCGAATTCGGCGAGAGCGGTCTGCAAGGCGATCTGCGCCAGGCCGGCGTCACCAAGGACACCGTCAACAAGGCGCAAGAGACGCGCGAAGCCACCGGCGAAACGCTCGAACAGAAGGGCTCCGCCAAAGCGCCAGCCGGTGGCAAGCTGCTCGAAAAGTTCGGCCGGGACTTGACGGCGCTGGCCGCCAAGGGCGAGATGATGCCCGTCATCGGCCGCGAGGACGAAGTGCGGCAAGTGATCCAGACGCTGCTGCGCAAGAGCAAGAATAACCCCGTCCTGGTGGGCGATCCGGGCACCGGCAAGACGGCCATCGCCGAGGGCTTGGCGCAGCGCATCGCGGCGGGCGACGTGCCGGAGAGCCTGAAGAAGTGCAAGGTGATCGCGCTCGATCTCACCGCGATGGTGGCCGGAGCCAAGTATCGCGGCGAGTTTGAAGAACGGATCAAAGGCGTGGTGGACGAGGTCCGCGCGCGCAAGGGTGAGATCATTCTCTTCCTCGACGAGATTCACACTCTAGTAGGCGCGGGCGGCAATGAAGGCGGCATGGACGCCGCGAACATTCTGAAGCCGGCCCTGGCGCGGGGCGAACTGCGTTGCCTGGGCGCGACGACCTACGACGAGTACCGCGAGAAGATCGAGAAGGACGGCGCGCTGGCTCGCCGCTTCGACATCGTCACCGTCAAGGAGCCGTCCGACGAGATGATGATGGTGATGCTGCGCGGCATCCGCCCGCGCTTTGAAGCCTTCCACGGCGTGAAGCTGGCCGACGAAGCGCTGCTGGCCGCGGTGAAGCTCTCGCGCCGCTACATCCGTTCGCGCTTCCTGCCGGACAAGGCGATCGACATCATTGACCAGGCGACGGCGCGCATCCGCATGCAGAAAGAGTCGAAGCCGACGCACCTCGATAAAGACGAGCGCTTGCTGATCCGCAAGAAAGCCGAACTCGAAGCGATCGAGTCGACGGCGACGTCGGTGCAGGGCAAGAAGAATGTCGAAGCGCTGAAGGCCGCCATCGCCGAGATGGAGCCGCGCATCAGCAAGCTGATTGAGCAGTGGAACAAGCAGAAGAACGGGCTGGATCTGTTGCAGAAGACGAAGCAGGCGATCCAGCAGCAGTCGGCGTTGCTGGAGGCGGCCGAAGGCCGCGGCGACGTCACGGAGGCGGCGAACATTCGCTACGGGTCCTTGAAGAATCTGGAGCTGCAACTGGCGGACCTGGAGAAGGAAGACCACGGCGCCATCGTGGTGCCCGATACCGTGCAGCCCGAACACATCGCCGAAGCCATCGCCGAGCGCACCGGCGTCCCCTCCAGCCGCATGCTCGAAAGCGAGAAGGAGCGTTTGCTCAACATGGAAGCGCGCCTGGGCGAGCGCGTCTACGGGCAGGACGAAGCCGTGGTCGCCGTCGCCGAAGCGGCGCGCCGCATGCGCGCCGACCTGCAGCCCGGCCGCAAGCCCAACAGCTTCCTCTTCGTTGGACCCACGGGCGTCGGCAAGACCGAGTTGGCCAAGGCGCTCGCTGAAGCCTTGCTGGACGACGAGAGCGCGCTGATTCGCATTGACATGGGCGAGTATAAGGACAAGTCCTCGGCAGCAGGTCTGATTGGTTCGCGCCCCGGCCTGGTCGGCTCCGACGAGGGCGGCTTCCTGACGGAGCAAGTGCGCCGGAACCCGTATTCCATCGTGCTCTTCGACGAGGTGGAGAAGGGCCATCCCGAAATTCTGGACCTCCTGCTCGGCGTGCTGGACGAAGGACGCCTTACCGACGCCAAAGGCCGCTTCTGCGACTTCTCCAACACGATGGTCATCTTCACGTCGAACCTGGGCGTGAAGGAGGCGATGGAGGCTACGGACGATCTCGAAGAGCGCAAGAAGTTCATCCTGGAGTTTGTGAAGCGCACCTTACGGCCGGAGCTTTACAACCGCATCGGCCAGGTGGTGCAGTTCAATTCGCTGGGCGAGCCGCAGCTCGAATCCATCGTCTCGAAGAGCATCGGCGCCCTGAAGCGCAAGCTCGCGGACGACCGTGAAATCGGCCTGGTGGTGACGCCCGAAGCGCTCACCTACCTGGCGCAGCAATCCTATGACCCCGCCTACGGCGCGCGGCCCGTACAGCGCACCCTGCAGCAACTGGTGCTGTCGCCTCTGGCGGGCATCATTCTGGCCGGCGAATGCGTCGCCGGGCAGACCATGCAGATCGCCTACGATCCGGGCGAAGAGCAAACTCTGCCGCCCGAAACCGAGGGCGGCGAGCCGGTAACGGTGATGGAAGGCGAAGGCCTTACCTTTGGCTTACTGGAGGCGGAATCCTAAACGGCGTTTGCGTTTGTTATGGTGAAGCCGAAAGCACAATTCCATGCGCCTGAAGAAACTAGCCCTTAGCCTCGCCGCCGTCGCCTTGCTACTGCCCGCCAACTTGTCGCAGTCGGAAGCGCAAGAGGGCTGGATCCTGCTGCACGACGGCGAGAACGGCACGGGCTGGGCCGGTGACGGCGCGGCGTTCATCTCGGGCGGCGGCGTGCTGGCGATTGACGGCACGGGCTTGCTGCGCAGCCAGTCGCCGTTTGCGGACTTTGTCCTGCGCTTTGATGTTCGCGCACTCACGCCGCAAGCCAACGTCGGACTGATTCTGCGCGCTAATCGCGAAGGCGCGCCGAAGGACACAGGCTACGAAATCCAACTCGGCGGCGGTGACCCGGAGTGGCCCTTCGGCTCGATTGTGGGCCAGGCGAAGGCCAACGGGGCCTTGCCCACGAATGCCTGGGTGGCGATGGAAGTGGAGGCCAACGGCGGCAGCCTGGTGGTGCGTTCCGGCGGCCGCGTGGTCGCCTCCGCCAGCGGACTGCAAGGCGCCGGCGGCCTGATCGTGCTGGAAGCGAATCGCGGCGGCAAGGTGGAAATTCGCAATCCGCGGCTGAAGCCCCTCAGTCCGCAAATGCTGTTTAACGGGAATGACCTGTCGGGTTGGAAGTCCACCGGGACGCAGCCCAAGGCCGCGGGCGGCATCGGCAAGATGCTGGGTCTGGGCAAGGGCAAGCCGAAGGAAGTGAAGTGGACGGTGGGCGGCGGCGCCATCCATGGCGAGGAAGGCCCCGGCCAACTGGAGAGCCTGCTCCCGATGGGCGACTTCCTCCTGCAAGCCGACGTCCGCGTGAATTCGAAGAAGAACGAAAACAAGCGCAAGTACCTGCTGCTGTTGCGCGGCGATCCGGGGCAACTGGGCACGGGCTACGAAGTGAATCTGCAGCCGGGCCTGGCCGGCGGCGTGGCTCCGCTGGCGCCGAGCCGTAAGCCGGGCGGCAAGCTGAATACCTTTTCGACCATCACCGTCTCGGCCTACAATCGCCACTTCCAGGTCTGGGTGGACGGCGTGCTGACGGCCGATGCGGACGACGTCCGCGCCGAGGGCGTGAATCCCAAGAAAGAAGCGCGCACGACGCCCGGCGCTGTCGCGTTCTACAGTCCGGACGAGGACGTCAATCTGGACATTCGCAACGTCAAGGCGATCCAGTTGCCGAAGGTATTGGGCCATGTGCGCAAGCAGGCGGCGCAGACCGCGGTGAACGCCCCTCCGCCGATGACCTTGCCCGCGGTACCGGCAACTCCCTCCGCACCGCCTCCCACGGCAGCCGGTGGCGGCAATGACCAGCAGTTGAAGCTCTTGCAAGAGCAGATGAAGCAGCAGCAGGCCGACAAGAAGCAGCAAGAGACCCAGAAGCAGCAGGTGTCTGGCTTACTGCAGCAGGCGCTCAAAACAAACGACCCCGCCGCGCAGTTGAGCCTCTATGACCAAATCCTGCTGATTGATCCCGACAACCAGGTCGCCTTCACGGCACGCAAGGAAGCGCAAGGCAAGCTCGACGCGAACCAGGCCAAGCAGTACGAAGAGACCCAGAAAGCCGCCGCCGCGCAGGCCGAGCAAGCGCAGAAGGAAAAGGACTTCGCCAAGAACCTCGACGCCGCGCAGACCGCCTTTCTGGCCGGCAACCTGGTGGTCGCCGATCAGGCGCTCAGCGCGGCCGAGAAGGTCTTCCCCGGCAATCCCGCCGTCACGCAAATTCGCCAGCGGCTCGACGCGGCGCGCGGCCGCGCTTCGTCGATCTTCACCCTAGGCGCCGCCGGGCTGGGCACCGCCGTCCTGGCCGGCCTCGCGTGGCTCTTCATGGCGCGGGGCAAGAAGGATCCCTTCGTCGAGATTACCGTAGGGCTCGACAAGGGTAAGAAGTTCAATATTGACCAGCAGGTGATGAAGCTCGGCGCGATCGCCGAGGATGGCGGGCAGAAGAACGACGTCGTGCTGCGCGACGCGGAACGCATGGTTTCGCGCTTCCACGCGGAGATCCACCAGCAGGAGGGCAAGCTCTACGTCATCGACGCGAACAGTTCGAACGGCACCTTCGTCGACAAGAAGCGCATCCCCGCGGGCAAACCCATCCCGCTCGCCAAGGGATCCGTGGTAAGTTTCGGCGGCACCTGCGCCGTCAAAATCGGCTTCGAAAAACGTTCTAAGAACAAGACGAGTTAGCCAGAAGGAATCCACCTCATGACGCCGAGCTTTATCAAAGTGCTGATCAATGGCCAGGAGACGCCCGAGTTTCTCGACACTCTCGAATGCACCATCACGCACCAGTTGAACCACCACTCCACCTGCAGCGTCAAGTTCCGCGAAGCGCCCGCCAGCCGGTTCTTTTTTGACTCGCTGCTGGGCAAAGACATGGTGATGAAGGCCGTGGACGCGGACGGCGCTGAACTGGAACTCTTCAAGGGCGTGATGCAGCAAGCCGACGCCGATTGGGAACTGAACGGCTCCGCCGTGCTGACCTTTACCGGCATCAGCAAGAGCTACACCCTCGATACGTTCAACCGTTCGCAGACGTTTAACCAGCTGCCTTTGATCGACGCCGCGCAGCGGCTGACGGGGCCGCTGACGGGCGATACCATCATGACGGATCCCGGCGAACTGAACATGCTCCAGTTCAACGAAACGGACTGGAGTTTCCTCCACCGCCTGGTGGATCGCTTCGGCGGCTTCCTGCGGATCAAGGGCAACAACATCGATATCTTCGACGAGTTTCAGGGCGAGGGGGTGCAGGTAGGTTGGCGGCAGGAGAACGGTTTGTCGACCTTTCGCACCACGGGCCGGCTCTGCGCGCACCAGGCCGTCGGCGCGAATTTCGTGAGCGAAAACGCTACCAGCCAGCAGAGTACCGAAATCATTGACGTTCCGGCGGAGAATTCACTCGCCGAACTGCGCGACGGCGCGAAAAACGGGAGCGGCTCGCTGGGCTTGGCCACCGGCCTGTGGAATGCGACGCTGGCCGGCACCCAAGATCGTTTTGACAAGGCGTTACAGCTGGAATCACAACGGCAGTTGATGAGCACCTGCCGCGCTTTTGGCGAAAGCCGCATTCCCGAGATCGTAACCGGCGACAAGATCGAGGTCACCAATCAGGATGACGTTCCTGGCAAGTACGGGGTCATCAAGATCACCCACAGTTGGAAGCCCGGCCGCGGCTACCGCAATGCTTTCGAGTGTACACCGTTCAAACACTACATGGACCCGGTGCAGCCCCCCGTGGAGCGCTACTACGGGCCGGAGATCGCCCGCGTGGCGGAGACGAGTCCGTCGCAGGGCAGCCGGACGGCGCACGTACGCGTGAACTTCCTCTGGACCGACCACAACGACTCCGGCTTTCTCCCGCTGATGACTCCCAACGCCGGCGAGGATCGTGGGATCTGTTTCATTCCCGAGGTGGGCGACGAAGTGCTGGTCTTCTTCCGCGGCGGCGATTCATCGAAGCCCTTTGTGATGGGCTGCCGCTGGAACGGCATCGATCTGCCGCCGCTCGACGATTTGCACGGCGGCGAATACCGGCCGAACGATCTGAAGCGCATCGTGACCAAGAGCGGCAATCGCCTCGTTTTCGACGATAAGCCGGGCAAGGAGACCATGGTGATGGCCACGCCTAGGCACGTACGGGTGTCGCTTTTCGATGGCGGCCAGACACTTCTCCTGCATTCGGACGGCGACATTCACATCAACGCGGGCGGCACGGTGCATATGAAGTGCAACCAGTTCTTGCGAGAGATTGGATAAGGAAGCAGGGAGGAAAACATGAGTACATTTGATGGAGCGACCGGAATTTCCACGCGCGTCGACATCAGCGGCGACGCGTTCACCCCGAACATGGGCTCCTTGGTGGGTTCTTCGTTCAAGGAAGATACCAAGATCATGGGTACGCGCAACGAGATGGTCCTGGGCGATATCACCCTAAAGTTCATGGCCAACGTGACGAAATTGGTGTTTGGCAATTGCACGGCCACCGTGATGGGAAACAAGTCCCACACCACGATGGGTACGTCCATGAAGACGATCATGGGGGTTTATACCAAGATGATGATGTCGGTGTACAACCGCCAGGTGATGTCCTCGGAGATGAAACTAACGATTGGCCCGACGCTCAAGACGATTCTTGGGCCAGTTACCTGCCTCAATCCTACCGTGAGCATGTTTAACTCCGGAGACTGGTTTGAGACTAAATGGACCAAGGGCGCCGCATATCTGTTTCGCACTACCAACGTGGGCGCCGATGTCGCGATTCGTGGGACTAATACGCAAGTGGCTCTATTTGAGGTTTTGTCAAAGGGCATTCAGAGCAAGGTGGATGGCCTCAAAAACGCCACCGTCGCTGGCTTGAAGAATGGCCTGGTGGCTTGCTGCATTGCCGTGGAAGCGGTGCGCTCGGACATTAACGGCATTCATCCCGATGTGCGCGGCGTGCGTCCAGCTATCGGTTGCGAACTCAACGTCCCGCCTGACACTATTCCGGGGCTCCAATAACCATGCCCGATCAGTCGCCTCGACCGCCGTACTCACCCTTCCGCAAGGCAGAGTCCTTGGTGGGATCCAGTCTCTACTGGCTCCCGGTTTCCGGGTTTCCCATGCGGCAGCCTGAAAAAGCATGGCTCATGGAATTCGAAGAACGCTTCACCCTGGCGGCCAGGGAGCGCCTAAAGCTGCGCCGGGAAAATTTCGTCAACTTCGACGCCATCTATCCCGACCTGATGACTCCCTTCCTGAAACACAGCCAGGAATTCAATCCGATTCCCGGCATGTTGGTGCAGCCGTCGCAGGAGGTTTTCCGGGCCCCCACCGAGAAGGAAATCCAGGATATCATCGCCTCCGGTGATGCTTCCAAAATCCGCAACGCCACCAAGAATATTGCCTACTGGCTACCCAAAAAGAAGGGCCCGGCGCAACTGACCGCCTTGGGTGGCTTTGGCGCGCGACTGTCCGTTTGGTTACCTCCCTGTCCGAAGACCACGCCGCCGGATTTCCGGTTGCCGCCCAAAGTGCTGGCGAATCCAGTCTTCAAGCCGCTGGACATTCCGGGCGAAATTGAAATGACCTTCGCGCTGGCCGACAGTTTCCTCCCCAGAAGCCTTCAGGTTTTTGCGCCTGAGATTCAGGACAACCCACAGTACGCAGGGATGCCCTTTGCCGTACCTCTCCTCACCTCTCGCGACATCATCACGACTCGCGGCGAAGTGCGCGAAGCGTGGTTGTCCTTACTGGGTGCCTATCTAGCCGAAAGCAGAGAGGATCAGGGCATTCTGCTGTGGGGAAGTGTCGATATCGATCCGCTGATGCTGGAGATCGTCGCCGCACTTCACGAAGAAAACATTTTTTATCCAACGGCCTAAAGCAAACCTATGAAGCCCACATCGCCGCCGAAAATTGCGCTGGAAACTTACCCTCAGCCATCTGCCTGGTACACCTACCGGATTCCGCTCGGGGGGCCCTACCCGATGGCCCCCGAACTTAGTCCGGCGGTGCGCCTACTGGTGCTCGATATTCTGCGTGCTGCGCGCGCGGCGCGTCCGGCAAACCTGATCGGCATACTCCAATACAACCAGCTCAACCTCGGGGGAGCCGGGATGATTGCTTCGAAAAACGGGAAGCAGTGGGGTCTTGATTGGGGCCTGGCTTACAAGCCGGAGGAGAAGCCACCTACTTTGTGGACGGTGGATGACTTCACCAACCTCGATGTGGGGGAAATGCCGCGGCCGATGATGAACCAGATTTTCGGCATTACCACCGGCGACGCCGAAGTGATGTCCGCCGTCGGAGCCTTGTTCGGACGTGGTGCCGTTTTGTTGGCCCTTAGTGAAGATCCTCCAGCCATCGTGCGCGCGCGCGCGACGGGACAGTTTCAGCCGTTGATTGTGGAGGAGTCTCTGCGGCATTTTGCTTACTATTTCCCCCTCCTGTCCGCCGCTTCGTTCGCCGAAAAGCCCGCTGGGCAAATCGAGGCGTGGACCTGCGGATTGACATTCTACGTCCGCGAGAGCCCCGAAGACGGAGGTGTTTTCCTTGCTTCGCAACAGCCTCTCGCCGCCGTCTTTCGCAAGCTGAAGGGACGTGAGACGAAGGCGGGTGCCTTTGAGTGGCTGGTTCGGCCGGACGGCTACGCTGAACTCAACGCCGGACCCGATCGTTAACCTTTTCCGTACCCCTTTTCGCCAGGCCCCACAAGCTGATACGATGCCTGAGCGCGGCTCTTCGCGCGACAGACTTCCCGTCAGAGGTGAATGGACAATATGGCGACCAATCGCGGCGTAGCTTACATGGCTCCCGGCAAAGTGGAGATCCAGGGAATTGACTTCCCGACTCTGGCCCTCGGGGCCCGGAAATGCGATCACGGCGTGATCCTCAAAGTAGTAACCACGAACATCTGCGGCAGTGACCAGCACATGGTCCGCGGCCGCACCACGGCCCCCGCGGGACTCATCCTCGGCCACGAGATCACCGGCGAGGTGATTGAGGCCGGGCGCGATGTGGAGTTCATCAAGAAGGGCGACATCGTCAGCGTCCCCTTCAACATTGCCTGCGGCCGCTGCCGCAATTGCAAGGAAGGGCGCACCGGCATCTGCCTCAACGTCAATCCGGCTCGCCCCGGCGCCGCTTACGGCTACGTCGACATGGGCGGTTGGGTGGGCGGACAGGCGGAGTACGTCATGGTTCCCTATGCCGACTTCAACCTGTTGCGCTTCCCGGATCGCGATCAGGCCCTGGCCAAAATCGCCGACCTCACCCTCCTCAGCGACATCTTCCCCACCGGCTTCCACGGCGCCTTCACGGCCGGCGTCGGCCCCGGCTCCATCGTCTATGTGGCGGGCGCGGGACCCGTGGGCTTGGCCTGCGCGGTGAGTTGCCAGCTCTTGGGCGCGGCCTGCGTCATCGTTGGCGACATGATTCCGGAACGCCTCGCGCAAGCACGCAGCTTCGGCTGCGAGACGATTGACCTGCGGCAAAGCGCCGACCTCGCCGCGATGATCGCGCAGATCGTCAAGGTGCCGGAAGTCGACTGCGCCGTGGACTGCGTGGGCTTCGAGGCGCGCGGCCATGGACACGACACCGTAGTGGAGCGTCCGGCGACGGTGCTCAACTCGCTGATGGAAGTTACCCGCGCGGGCGGCGCCATCGGCATTCCGGGACTCTACGTCACCGGCGACCCGGGCGGCGTCGACGACAACGCCAAGATCGGCATGCTCGGCATCCGCATCGGCCTCGGTTGGGCGAAGAGCCACATGTTCTGCACGGGCCAGTGCCCGGTGATGAAGTACCACCGTGCACTAATGAACGCGATTCTCTACGACAAGGTCCATCCGGCGAAGGCCGTGGGCGTGGAAGTGATCACGCTCGACGACGCGCCGCGTGGCTACTCAGACTTCGACAAGGGCGCGGCCAAGAAGTTCGTCATTGACCCGCACAAGATGGTCCACTAGCCTTCATAGGCTGGACCGGCCTCCCAGGAGTTTCTACATTTGGACAGGCCGGGAGGCCTGTCCTACCGGCGTTCAAGCGCGCATAGTAGGACAGGCCTCCTGGCCTGTCCGGTCGGGCTCCTGGCACGACGCTACGTTTTCTAACTCTTCGTGATGCGCATCGTCTCCGGGTCCCAGTGCTGAATCTGCTGCGAGTAAATACTCTCGTTGCACAACAGCGCGGGACCCGCGGCGCGTAGGCCGAAGATCGGATCTTCAATCTGGCGCGCGCCGTTCAGGATCGAGGCCTGGAAATTGCGATGATGCTCCAGGTGGGCGTCGGCACGCATCTGGAATTTCTGATCTTCGTTGTCGAGTTCGGCCACGGCAGGGCGCGGCGGATACTTCTTCTGATATTCGCGGATGTATTCGGCTTGCAGCTTTGCCGGAAACGTGTTGATACTCATGCCGGGCTCCCGCTCGCGCGGCGTCTTCGAGAGCACCAGCGTGTTGTAGCTCGTGGTCATGGTGCCTTCGCTGCCGACGAAGCGGAAACCGAAGCGCTCCTGCGGCTCACTGCTGGCAAAGTTCACGCGCAAAGCCAAGGTAAACGCGCCATGCTCCGGCGTCGACGGATAGTCGAGCGTCGCCAGCATCACATCCGGCACATCGCGGCCGTCATTCCAGAAGCGGACCCCACCCGTCGCATACATCCGGTTCGGACCCTTGGAATTCGTCGCCAGATGCAGGCCGCTGAGTAAGTGGACGTATAAGTCGCCCGCCAGGCCGGTACCGTAGTCGCGATAATTGCGCCACCGGAAAAGCCGGATCGGCTCGAAGGCATGCTTCGGCGCATTGCCGAGAAAACGATCCCAGTCAATATTCTGTAAAGACGCATCGGGGGGAATGGAATATTGCCAGGCGCCCAACGCCGTATTGCGGTCGAGCCAGGCTTCCACCATATTCAATTCGCCAATAGCGCCTTGGGCGATCAGTTCCTTGGCCTTCAAATAAACCGGCGAACTGACATACTGGCTGCCCACTTGGAATACCTTGCCGGATTTCTTCCACGCCTCAATCACGGGGTGGCCGTCTTCGGGCTTCTGCACCATCGGCTTTTGACAATAAACGTGCTTACCGGCATTCAGCGCGTCGATGCAGATGCGGGCGTGCCAGTGGTCCGGTGTGGCCACTAACACCGCGTCGACGTCCGTGCGCGCCAGCACCTCGCGGTAATCGCGCGAGGTGAAGATCTGGTTCCCGTAGGTCTCCTTCATGCGCTGCAAACGGCCATCGTAGATATCCGCCGCCGCCACTAACTTCGCGCCCAGCTTCGTTTCATTCGCGGCGTCGCCTTGGCCCATGCCGCCACAACCAATTAAAGCGATCTGTAACTTGTTATTTTGCATGTTACGCTTCCTGGCAGCTTTCGGGATTCCAGCCGATAATCTTATTCTCGAAGTAACTACGATTCGAAAGCAACGCCGGCCCAGCGGCGCGCAGGCCGAACAGCGCATCCTCGATCACCGGCTTCCGGCTGCGCACCGCGGCCAGGAAGTTCCGGTGATGATCGAGATGATCGTTGTAGCCCCGCGGCGGCGCGTATTGATCCTCCCCGTTCGGACGCAAGCTATCGGCTACCACGCGTTGCTCCGGGTACTTCTTGCGATACTCGGCCAGAATCTTCTCGCGCGTCGCGCGGTCAAAACTATCCAGCGTGTAGCCCGGCTCCGTCTCGCGCGGCGTCCGCTTCACGGTAACCGTGTTGCCGAGCATCAGCACGCCTTCGCTGCCGATGAAGCGCACGCCGGACGTTTCCCCCGCGCCGCTGACGAAGTTCACGCGCAGGGCCAAGTTGAACGCGCCGTGCTTCGCGCTCGGCGCATAGTCATAGAGGCCCAGCAGGACGTCGGCCACATCGCGGCCGTCCTTCCAGAAGCGCAAGCCGCCGGTGGCGAAAACGCGCGACGGGCCCGTTACGCCCATCACATGGTGCATGCCTGAGAAGAGATGCACAAAGAGATCGCCGGCGACGCCGGTGCCGTAATCCTGATAGTTGCGCCAGCGGAAAATGCGGAGCGGATCGTAGGGCACCTTCGGCGCCTTGCCCAAAAACGTATTCCAATCGACGGTGGCTTCGGAGGCGTCCGGCGGCACGGTGTACTGCCAGGCGCCGATCGCTGAATTGCGATCCCACCACGCCTCGATCATGTTCACTTTACCGATAGCGCCCGCGGCGATCAGGTCCTTCGCCTTCTGATAGACCAGCGAACTCACGCGCTGGCTACCCACTTGCAGAATCCGGCCGGTGCGCTTCGCCGCTTCGACGACCAGCCGTCCGTCGGCGATCTTCTGCACCATCGGCTTCTCGACGTAAACGTCCTTGCCGGCGTTCATCGCATCAATCGCAATCTGCGCGTGCCAATGATCGGGCGTGGCGACGATCACGGCGTCGATGTCCGGCTTGGCGAGGATCTCGCGGTAGTCGCGCGTGGTGAAGATCTGCGCGCCCCAGGTCTCCTTGGCGCGCTCCAGTCGGCCGGTGTAACAGTCGGCCGCGGCGACGATCTCGGCGCCGTTGGCCCGCGCCGAATTCGCGTCTGCGGTCCCCATGCCGCCCGCTCCGATCAGGGCGACGCGGATCTTGTCATTCGGCGAGAGCTTACGAGTCTGCGCGGCAAGCGAGGCCGCGGTGGAGCTCTGCAGGAAAATTCTTCTGCTGGTGGGCATTCTGAAAACGATTGTAGCGCCGTTAGCTCGCCAAAGCAGCCAGGGCGTGCGCCAGCACGCGCACGCCGCGCGCCATATCTTCCGGCGACGCATACTCGTCCGGCCGATGGCTGACGCCGTCGCGGCACGGGACAAACAGCATCGCCGTGGGCGCGACGAGCGAGAGAAAGAGCGAGTCATGATAGGCGCGGCTGATCATGCGCTGGTGGGGCCACCCCAGCGCCTCACAACTGGCCACCAGCGCCTCCACCACCATCGGCGCACACCGCGCGGGCGGATCGGCATTGATCACCTCCGTGCGGATGGCTACCTGCCGCCGCGCGGCGATCTGCTCGCTCGCCGTTGCGATGGACACCAGCACACGGTCCCGCCGGGCTTCGTCAATGTCGCGTATGTCGAGTTCCAGGTAACAGCGGCTCGGCACGCTGTTTACGGCGCCGGGGAAGACCTGGCACAGCCCCGCCGTGCCCACGGTGTCGATGGACCCTGTGCTGAGCGCGGCGGCCTCCACGGCCAGGGCGAGTTCGGCGCCCGCCAGGAAGGCGTCGCGACGCTCCGGCATCAGCACCGCGCCCGCGTGGCCGCCCACTCCGTCAATCGTCACCCGTAGACTGGCCGGCGCGGCGATCGCCGTCACCACACCCAAGCCGATCCCCGCGCGCTCCAGCAGCGGGCCTTGCTCAATGTGCAACTCGACAAACGCATGGTAGTGGCCCGGCGTCAGCTTCACGGACGACAGCCCGCCCGCATAGTCCGCCCGCGCCTGATTCAGCGTGACGCCCTCGCGATCCCGCAAGCGCTCGCCGGCTTCGGCATCCAAAGAGCCCGATAGCAACCGGCTGCCGAGGCAGCCGATGCCGAAGCGCGTCGGCTCTTCCGACGTGAACATCAGCAATTCCAGCGAACGGCGCGGACTCTTACCCGCCGCCTGCAACGCGCGGATCGCCTCCAGCCCGCCCAGCACGCCCAAGGTGCCATCGTAGCGGCCCGCATTCGGAATCGCGTCAAAGTGCGACCCCGTAGCGACCGCCGGTAACTCGGGCTCGCGACCCACCCAACGCGCGAACGTATTGCCCACGGCGTCCTCGCGGATCACGAGGCCCGCAGCCCGGCAGAGGCGCTTCAGATAGTCGCGCGCCAAGCGGTCCTGCTCCGTAAAGACGACACGCGTGACGGCGGGGGCCGGCGCGTCGCTGAAGGTGGCGAGTTCGTCGAGTTCGCGGCAGAGGCGACCAGCATCAATCTTCATAAGGGTGGCCGGTTCCAATCTTTGTAGATGAGGTACTTCGCCGGCGACTTACCGAGCGCGCCGAACCACTGCGGACAGTAGGGCGCCATGTAGATGAAGTCGCCGGCGGTGACGGGATACCAGTCGTCGCCGAGGCGATAGATGCCACCGCCGGCCAGGAAGAGCAGCCCGTGCTCCATCACATGAATCTCCACCATGGGTAACGTCGCGCCTGGCGCGAAGGTCATCGTGTTTACGGCGAAGTCGAAGGCCGGGTCCGCCGGTATCAGGGAGCGCACTTCGAGATCCGGGTCCCCCATCAGCGGTTGCGGCGCGATGTCGCTCTCGCGGCCCGTAAGGCCGCCAGGCATCGCGACACCTTGATACGGCTTTTCGATCACCGCGACCCGCGCCGCCGTGAGAGCCAGCAAGGCGCCGTCGCTGGGCAAGTAGGCGTAGTCGCCAGCCGCCAACGTCTGGCCCGCGGCTTGCACCTGGCCTTCCAGCACGTAGACGAAACGCTGGTGCGGGCCCGCGGCCAGTTCCCCGCCCTGGCTGAACTCGGCAGTATACTGCGTGAACTTCGCGCCGGTCACCGGAGCCGTATGGACCACCGCCGTGGCCTTCGTCATGCCCGGCCAAGGGGCCCGGACAAAGGCATCCGGCGTGTGGAGCAAGTGGTTCGCCGTGTGGCGGCTGCGGGTGTGTCCTAAGTGGTGCATGGGGCTACCAGCCTTCCTGGCGTGCGCGCCGTGACGCGGCCATCTTCAAAAATCGTTTCGCCCCGCCGCAGCGTGCGGCGCACGACGCCGCGAAACGCAGAGTCAAGGTACGGGCTCATCGCATGGCGCTGATGCAGATGCCGCAACCGATGCGTCGCGCTCAGGTCCACCAACGCCAGGTCGGCGTCGTAGCCCAGCGCGAGGCTTCCCTTGCCGGGCAAACGATAGCGTTCCGCCGGCTTCGACGATAAGAGCTGCGCGATGCGGAGCAAACTCAGGCCGCGTTCGAAATGGCCGTTGAGGAGCACGGCCAGCGTGCTCTGTACGCCCGCAATGCCGCCCCAGGCGCGGAAGAAGTCGCCCGTCTTGTGTTCGGGCGCGGCGGGTGAATGGTCCGAGGCGACCAGATCGAGCGTGCCGTCGAGCAACGCGGTCCAAAGCGCTTCGCGCTCCGCCGCATCGCGAATCGGCGGCGCGCACTTCGCCGCGACGCCGATTCGCTCGACGTCCTCCACCGTGAAGAAGAGATAGTGCGGGCAAGTCTCCATCGTCACGTCGACGCCGCGCGCCCTCGCCTCCGCCGCCACCGCGACGCCCCGGCCCGAGCTGATGTGGACGATATGCAACCGCGCACCGGTCTCTTCGGCAAAGCGCGTGGCCCGGGAGATCGCCTCCACTTCGGCGATCACCGGCCGCGCCGTGAGGAAGTCACGGACGCCAGTGCGGCCTTCGCGGAGCGCGCGCACGGAAAGATCCTGGGTGAGCGCATCATTCTCGGCGTGTACCGCGACGGGCAAACCCAGCCGCGCCGCCTCGGCCATGCCTTCCAGCAACGTGAGGTCATCGGCATGGGGGAACTCCGGCAGTCCGGAGTTCGACATGAAGGCCTTGAAGCCCATCACTCCCACTTCGGCGAGGCCAGCCAGTTCGGCCAGATTGCCGGGAATCAGGCCGCCCCACAGGGCAAAGTCCGTAATAGCGCTCTGCGCCAAAGCCTCGTGCTTACGAACGAACTCCGTGCGATTCGTGGTGCAGGGCGTTGAGTTGAGCGGCATGTCGCAAAAGAGCGTGCCCCCACCGGCGGCGAGCGCGTGGCTGCCGGTGAGCGCGCCTTCCCACTCGGTGCGACCGGGCTCGTTGAAGTGAACGTGGGAGTCGATCACGCCGGGGAAGACGTGGAGTCCGCGGGCGTCGATTTCGCTCCGCGCGCGGCCCGCCTCGGACCCGATGGCGGCGACGCGGCCGTCGGCGATGGCGATGTCGGCTTCAAGGAGCCCAGACGGCGTTACCAGCGTGCCTCCGCGAATGGCTAATTCAAACACTTCAGAAACCTCATACCCACCTGCAACGCGGCCACCACATCCTCCACCAACACATTCTCCGTGGGATGATGGCTGACCCCTCCCGGGCTCCGCAAAAACAGCATCGCCGCCGGTAGATGCGGCGCTACGATCATGGCGTCGTGCCCGGCGCCGCTCGTCATCCGATGCGCGCCGCCCTCCACCGCGTCGGCGAGTTGTTGCGTCAAAGCGGGATCCATCGGCACCGCCACTTGATCGAGGTGCAAGCGAGAGGTTACCGACACTCCGCGTCGCGCCGCATTCGCGCTGGCGCGCGCGAGCAACCGCTCCACCGCGGCCAAGCGCACTTCGTCGCGCGGGTGGCGCACATCCAGGCTGGCCACCACTTGGCCATTGATCGCGTTACGCGCATTCGGCTCCAACTGTAAGTGGCCCACCGTAGCCACGCCGTCGGCTTGGCCCTCGGCCTCCACCGCCAGAATCCATTCGGCCGCCGCCGCGAGCGCGTCGCGGCGCAAGGGCATGGGCGTCGTGCCGGCGTGATTCGCGTGGCCCGTGAAGGTGAGTTCCCAGCGCGACAGTCCGACGATGGAGTCCACCACCGCGAGGGGCAGATTCAGGCTTTCGAGCACGGGTCCCTGTTCGATGTGAAATTCCAAATATCCGCGATAATTGCCCGCCGGCTCATCGGCCGACGGATCCAACCCATAAGCGCGAATCACTTCGGCGACATCGGGACGATCCAGCAGCATGCGGTCTCCCATCCAGGAGCGGCTGCCGATGAAGGGCACACCGAAGCGGACTCCTTCCTCCTCCGAGAATCCGATCACCTCAACGGAGCAAGGCTCGCCCGCGAGTAGCTCCACCAGCATGATGCCCATCACGACGCCCAGAATGCCGTCAAACGCACCGGCGTTCGGCACCGTGTCCAGGTGCGAGGCAATGACGAACGCCGGGCCTTGGCCGTAAGTACCGCGCAAGTTACCCGCTCGGTCCAACCGGGTGGACATACCCAGGCTGCGCATCCAGTTAGTCAGGTATTCGTGGACGCCGCGCATCGGCGGCGACAGAAACGTACGCGTCGTCTGGCCACTTACTTCGGAGTAAGTCGCAATGTGGCGGCAATGATCGACAACGGCTTGGGCAGCTTTCACTCAAGAACCTCGATAAGTACTATAGCCGTACGGCGAGAGCAATAAAGGCACGTGGTAGTTGCCCGTCGCGATGCCAAAGCGGATCACGACTTCGTCCAGAAAAGCCGGCTCGGCCAATTCGTAGCCCTTAGCACGAAGATAGTCGCCGGCGAGAAACGTCAATTCATAGGTACCAGGCACAGCCTCTAGTAACAGTGGCTCATCCGTGCGGCCATCCTGATTCGTCGTGGCTGTCTTCAAGTGCTCCCGCGAATCTGACAGCCGATGCAAGTGCAGCACGAGTCCCGAGGCGGGGCGGCCGAGGGCCGTATCCAGGACGTGGGTGGAGAGCCGTCCCATTAGCGCTTCATCCGCAAGCCGAGGCATCCGTAGGGTGGCCGCGCCTCAGTAAAGACGCCCATCACGTCGCCTTGTTCGGCTACGGTATCCCAAGTCCGATTATTGGCCTCCAAATGGACTTCCGCGATTTGCGAGTAAGTCGCCAGCAGCCGCGTGCCGAGTTGATAGATTACCTCCTGAATGCTGCCGCTCTCAAACTCGTCGAACAACTGAAACGTAATCTCCCGAATGCCGGCCGCCAGGACGCCCGGAGCTTCATCCGAACAAGTCCACTCCAAATCCAGCCACATATGCAAGGGACGATTCTTAATTTCGGGCAGCGTGGTGTACTCGTCGCGTACGAAACCCGTGAAGGCGCTACCACCGAGGCGCAACAGCCGAAAGCCCGCGACGCCCGCGACAGCTTCCACCACTCCGGTGCGGTTCATTTCGAGCCGCGCGGTGCGCGCTTCCGGACCAGCGGGAGTAAACGACATCCGGCCCGTGCGGCGATAAGGAATCTCCGACGCCGAAATTTGCAGGCCTTCGACCTGCGGATAAAGTCCCAGGAATTTCTCCGCCAGAAAGCGGCAGTAAGCAAAGAGGTCGCCGCCGTGGTAATTCAACGTCTCGCGTTGAATGAAATTCTTCATCGAGTCCGTTGCAATCAGGCCCGTGTTATCGCCATGAGTATAGGTGGGCCAGAAAGCGTCGCCGTAGAGTGACACCTTGACGTTGGCTCCGAAAAACGGATGTTCACCCTGGCCGTCCCGCTGCAGACGATAGACATTGACGTCGCCTTTGCCGTAGTAATTCCGTTTCCAACCGCTGGTAAATTGTTCCATCTGAGTTACTCCTGCTGAATCGTGTCCGCCAGACGAAACCCGGCGATGCGAAATACCTGCTCCAAGGCCGTGGCGAATTCCGTCTCCCAATCGCCGTACACGCGACGCTCAATCGACTCCAGGATGTCATGCTTCGTGCTCCCCTTCACCGCGAAGAGAAACGGAAAGCCAAACTTCTCCCGGTAAGCCGCATTGGCCGCTTGCAAGCGAGCGAATTCTTCCGCCGTCAAACGATCCAGCCCCGCCCCCGCCTGCTCCCCTTGCGACGCGTCGCTCATCCGCGCCCGCGCCCCCAGATCCGGATGCGCGCGCAACAAAGCCAACTGCTCTTCCCGCGTAGCGGACTGCACCTTCTGCCACATCGCCGCGTGTAAGTCCGAGAGCGTCGCATAAGGCCGCCCAGCCAAGGCTCGCTCCGCCACCCACGGCGTATGCTCAAACACCCAGCCGACTCGCTCTACAAACTCGAGCGGCGCCAAGCCATTCACTTCCTGCATCGTCATGCGGCGTCCCTCGCAAAAATCACATCGCCCTCCACGCGGACCTCGCGCACACTCTCGCTGCCCGCCTGCGTAAACAGCGCGGCGAGAATACTCTCCGCCGTCTCGGCCAGTTCCAGCGACGCCGCCAGCGGACTCCCCGCGGGCGGACTCAAGCAGACCAGATCCGCCGCCTTGCCCACCGTTAAGCTGCCGGTGACATCCGCGAGCCCCAAAGCCTCCGCACCGGCCAACGTCGACAGGTAGAGCAGTTGCGCGGGGTCGAGCGTCATCCCGGATGGCGCCACGCGCTGCAGCAGGTAGGCCTGCAAGGCTTCCTTTGGCATACCAAAGCCGGTGCCCCCGCCGACGTCGGTACCCAGCGCGACATGCACGCCCGCCGCCAGATGACGGCGCAGCGGAAAGATGCCGCTCCCCAAAGCGGCGTTGCTGCAAGGACAATGCGCCACCGAGGTGCGCGTGCGCGCCAGCCGCGCCAACTCGCCTTCCGTAGGGTGAACGTTGTGCGCCATCACCGCGCGCGGGCCGCATAAGCCGTAGCGCTCGTAGACCGCGAAGTAATCCGTCGCGCCGGAAAACAGCTCCGCGACGGCGGCGATCTCGCGCGGATTCTCATTCAGATGACTCTGCACGCGCAGGCCCTCGTGCTCAGTCACCAAGCGCTGGCAGACTTCGAGCATCGCCTCCGAGTTCGACAAGGCGAAACGCGGCGTCACTGCGTACAGCGCGCGACCGCGGCCGTGAAAGCGCTCGATCAACTCCGTACATGCATCGTAGGCTTCCGCCGGATGCTGCTCGAGTTCGGGCCGCAAGCGCCGGTCTGAAAGCACCATGCCGCTCACCAAACGCAGACCCGTCTCCGCCGCGGCCGTGAACAGCTCGGCCGTCGCCGCGGCGAAGTGCGCGCCGAAGACCATCGCCGTCGTGGTGCCATGCGCCGCCAGCGCGTGCGTGAATGCCCGCGCGACGCGCGAAGCATGCGCGACATCGGCCATGCGCGCCTCTTCCGGCAACGCGTAGCGATCCAGCCAATCGAGTAACTCAAGCCCGAGCCCGCCAATCACGCGCAGTTGCGGGAAATGCAGGTGCGTGTCGATGAAGCCGGGGAGCAGATAGCTGCCGCGCAAGTCGTTGACGGGCACACCCGGTTCATGAATGGCGTGGAAGTCGCCGCAGGCCGCGATGCGCCCCTCGCGAATCAGCAGCCCGCCGTCGGGGTAGAACGGCACCAGCGGCGAGAGGATACACCCGCGCAGCAGTTCGTCCTTCATGCGCCGCCTCGGATCGCGAAGAAAATGCGCTCCGCCGTCGCCGGACTGTCCAAATGCACCGGCCCCGGACGAAACGCGGCGATGGCGTCGCGAATCGCTTCGCGCGCCGAAATCGCCAGCATCAGCGGCGGCTCGCCGACGGCCTTGCTGCCGAAGATCACGCCCGGCTCGGTGGCACGCTCCAGGAAGTCGACGCGGAAGTCATCGGGCAATTCGGACCAGGAGGGCAGCTTGTAAGTGGAGGCGCTGTTGCTGGCGAGGCGGCCTTGCGCGTCCCAGAGCAACTCCTCAATCGTGAGCCAGCCGAGGCCTTGCAGAAAGCCGCCTTCGATCTGTCCGCGGTCGATCACAGGCGAGATCGAATCGCCGACGTCTTCCAGAATATCCACGCGCAGGACGCGGCAGTCGCCGGTGAAGCGGTCGATTTCCACTTCAGAAACGGCCGCGCCATAGGCGTAGTAGTAGAAGGGCCGGCCCTGGCCAGTTTGCCGGTCGTAGTGAATCTCCGGCGTACGGTAGTAGCCTTCGGCGAAGAGCGGCACGCGCTGCAGGTAGGCGCGTTCGCAACGCTCGGCGAAGGTGCTGCCGCCGGCCACCTCGTCTAACCTGGCACGCAACTGGCGGCACGCATCGGCGACAGCGGCGCCGTTCAAGTCCGTGCCGGCGGACGCCGCGGTGGGCGACGTATTCGGCACCTTGCCGGTATTCGTGGGCATCAGCCGGATGGTCTCCGGCGGCACGCCCAACGTCCCGGCGGCGATGCGCAGAATCTTCGTCTGCAGGCCCTGCCCCATCTCCGTGCCACCGTGGTTCACCTGCACGCTGCCATCGCGGAAGATCAGCACGAAGGCACCCGCCTGATTGAAGAACGTGGCCGTAAAGGAAATGCCAAACTTCACCGGCGTGATAGCCAAGCCGCGCTTGCGATGCGGCGACGCCGCGTTGGCCGAGGTGATCGCGCGACGGCGTTCGTCGAAATCGCTCGTTGCCTTCAGGTGCTCCCAAATGCGCGTGATCCGCGCGGCGTCCTTCACGGGCTGGCCATAATGCGTCACGTCGCCTTCGCGATAGAAGTTGCGCTCGCGCACCACTTCCGCCGGCAAGCCCAAACGCTGCGCCGCCTGGCTCAGGATCTCCTCAATGGCGAGCATACCTTGCGGACCACCGAAGCCGCGAAAAGCCGTCTGCGACGTCTTGTGCGTGCGGCAGACGTAGCCCGTACACTCGACGTTGGGCAGCAGATAGGCGTTGTCGAGATGAAAGATGGACCGCCATAGAATCGGCTCGGAAAGGTCGAGGCTCCAGCCGCCGTCCGAGTAAAGCTGGGCCTTCAAGGTGAGCAAGCGCCCGTCCTCGGCGAAGCCGGCCGCGTAACGAATCAGATAAGGATGGCGCTTACCGGTGAGCGCCATATCCAGTTGGCGGGTGAGTCGCACGCGCACCGGCCGCCCGGTGACCCAGGCCCCCAGCGCGGCGATGGCCGCGAAGGGATTGCTCTGCACCTCTTTGCCGCCGAACGCCCCGCCCATGCGCAAGCACTCCACGGTGATCTGGTTGCGCGGCAAGCCCAACACGCGGCTCACGATCTCCTGCGCCTCCGACGGATGCTGCGTCGAGCACTGCAGCGCGACTCCGCCGCTCTCGTCGCGCCAGGCCAGCGCCGCATGCGTCTCCAAGTAAAAGTGTTCCTGACCGCCGATGCGGAGTTCGCCTTCCAGTTGCAGAAACGAGGGCACGCAAACGTCGCCGCGAGTCAGCCGGTGCGGACCCGCGTGGAAGCTCTCCGCCGCGATCGCCGCCTCGATCGAGAGAATCGCGGGCAGCGGTTCGTAGGTCGCTTGCACCAAAGCCGCGCCGCCCTGCGCCGCCGGCAACGTCTCACCCAGCACCCACGCCACTGCCTGACGGTGGTGAAGGATCTCCATCGGGAACAAAGGCTCATCGTGCCGGTTCGCGCCGGAGTCGCCCTCGCCGGGCACATCGGCGCCGGTGAGCACATGCAGCACGCCGGGCGCGGCCAGGGCGGGGCCGGGGTCGAGCGACAGCAGCCGTGCATGGGCGTGCGGCGCGCAAACGGGCCAAGCGTGCAGTAAGCGCGGAAACCTGGCAAGGAGGTCGTCGGTATAGAGCGCCTCGCCCGTAACGTGCCCGCGTGCGCTCTCGTGGCTATCCATAGAACGCCTTCTCCAGCAAGCTCTGCGCGACGGCCGTACGATAGGCCGCGGAGCCACGATGATCGCTCAACGGCTGCAGCGTCTGGGCGAGCACGGCCTGCACCCGCGCAATCGTCTCCAGAGTCCAGGGTTCACCGGCGAGTGCCTCTTCAGCCTCGCAGACCCGCAACGGCCGCGCGGCGACGCCGCCGAAAGCCAGGCGCGCGTCTGCCACACGTTCGCCGTCCCAGCGCCAGGCGAAGGCCGCCGAGAGCGTGCTGATGTCGTCCATGCGCCGCTTCGACACCTTGTAAAAGCGCAGGAACGCCGGGTAAGGCTTCGGCACTTCGATGGCCGTGAGGAACTCGCCCGCGGCGAGCGCCGTTTGGCGATAGCCCGTGAAGAAATCGGCGAGCGGAATCCTGCGCCGCGCCGACGTATACACAGCAGCATCGAGCGCCAGCAACAGCGGCGCGCTGTCGCCGATGGGCGATGCGTTCCCCAGGTTCCCGCCCAGCGTGGCCCGGTTGCGGATCGTGGGCGAAGCAAAGGGCAGCAGGCAGTCGGCCAGCGCGGCGGGCGCCGAAGTCCAACGGTCCAGCACGTCCGTTAACGGCAACGCCGCGCCGATGATCACCGCGTCCGCGGTCTCGTCAAAACGCTGTAACTCGGGAATCGCCTCCAGGCTGATCAGGTGCGGCCAACGCCGCCCCAGCAGATTCGATTCGACGCCCAAGTCCGTTCCGCCGGCCACCAGCTTCGCGCCCGGATGCACTGCCAACTGTCGCACGCACTCCTCGACACTCACCGGGCGTGAGAAGCCGGTTTGCTCCACCGCTGTCAGGGTCGGCGCCGGCCAAGCCAGCCGATCGAGAAACACGCCCGCGGGCGCCGGACCCAGCGACAGCGCCGCATCGCGAATCGGACGATAGCCCGTACAGCGGCACAGGTTGCCGCCCATCTGATGCGGGTCGCAAGCGCCTTCGCGCCCCGGCCGGTATTGCTCGGCGAACAGACTCATCACAAAGCCCGGCGTGCAGTAGCCGCATTGTGAACCGCCCGCCGCCGCTAGGGCCGCCTGCGCCTCACACAGCTCGCCTTTGTCCACCAAACTCTCCACCGTGTAGATCTCTTGCCCCGCGGCCATCGGCAGAAACATCAGGCAGCTATTCACCGCCCGATACGCTGACTGGTCGCCGTGCTTCGCCACCAGCAACACCGTGCAGGCGCCGCATTCGCCTTCCGCGCAGCCTTCCTTGGCGCCGGTAAGTCCACGGTCGCGCAGATAGTCCAGAAGCGTGGTTTGGGGAGCGTAGCCATCTACCGCGACGGGCCGGCCGTTCAGCTCGAAGGTTAACCCGGCCAAGGGCTTCTACCTCGAGTGGGGAGGATCATTGTCTGAAGTTAACACGATCGTCACTTCTCCCAACGCAGGCCGACGCGCCACAGCCGAGGGGGCCCAATCTGCGCCGCCGGCGTAAAGCCCGTCAGATACTCCCGATTGAGCAGATTCTCGATGGCCACCTGCACCGACAACTGGTCCGTCAATTGCTGCCGCGCCACCCCTTGCACGGCCGCATAGCCCGGTAAGAGCTGCGTGTTGCGGTCATCCTCGAATTGCAGCGAGGCCGAGCGCAAGCTCCCCGTCACCGACGTCCGCCGCCAGTTCCACGTGAGTTGGCTCGATCCTTGATGCCGTGCCACCTGCGGAATCCGCGCGCCGCCCAAGGCGAAGCGCGAGTCTACGAAAAGGTAGGAGCCGTCCCAACGGAATTGGCGCCACTGGTGGCGCAGGTCAATTTCGATGCCGCGATTCAAGGCCGAGCCAAAGTTGCGCCGCTGGCGCGTGATCAAGGCCGGCGTCGTGCTCAGCGTGACGTTGGTGATGATCTCGTTCAATTCGTTCCGAAAGAACGTGACGCCGGCCCGCGACTTCTCGCCCACCCAATCCGCCCCTACCTCGGCGCCAAAGATCGTCTCCGGGCGCAGCGCCGGGTTGCCCTGGGTAGTCGTGTTGCCGGCGCGGAACTCGCGGTAAAGCTCGTTCAACGTCGGGGCGCGGAAGGCGCGATAGACCGAGCCGCGCGTTCGCCAGGCACCGCGGCCATAGGTAAAGCCGGCGCTGGGCGAGAAGAACTGCGTGCGATTGGCCAGTCCGGTAAACTGCTGCCGCGCACCGGCGAACAGGCGCAGATCCTTGAAGCGGAAATCCGTTTGCCCAAAGGCGCCGCGTTGGGTGATCACGCCGCCGCCGCGCCGCACGCCGGTAGGATTCAAAAAGTCGAAGCTCGTGCCTTCCACGCGATTCACGTCGCCGCCAAACACGCCGTTCCAGGCCGAATTGCTATGCCGGTAAACGGCCGAACCGCCCACCGCCTCGGCCGGTACGCTCTGCCGGAACGTGAGCGTCTCCGTGTTGCGCGACGCCGCGATCGCGGAGAAACCGGCGCGGTACTCCTGGCGCTGGTAGAAGCCGGTGACGGCCAGCGAATCGTTGGTCCATTGCCGCGCATAGTTGCCGGCCAGGCTGCCGATGGAGGTCGAGTTGGTCTGCAGCGGGGTGCCATTATCGCGATCCTCGGCGAGAATATCCAGCTTCAAGCCAGCGCGATGCGCGCCGCGTGTGTAATCGACGCGCGTGTCGCCGGTGACGAACTCGACGTTCGCCGGCGTATCCACGCGGCCGCGGATGCGCTGCGGCACAATCGGATAGCCGTCGAAGCGGAAGGCGCGCGCCTGGGCGCCAAAGCCCCAGTTGCCCAGACGATCCCAGTAGCCGGCCGACGGAGTCACTTGGCCGCGATTGCCACCTTCAATGGCGCCGAAGTAATGCCGGGTCTCAATCGGCTTAGAGAAAAGCGCGATGGAGCCCGACATGGCGCGGTCGCCAAAAACCGAGGTGCTGGCCCCGCGCGTCACTTCCACCTGATTCACGCTCTCGGGCGCCACGCGCGTCCAGTACACCCAGCCACCGAACGGATCATTTAGCAGTACGCCGTCCCAAAGCACGAGCGTCCGGCTGGCCCCGGTGGAGCCGAGTCCGCGCAGGGAGACGCCCTGCGTCGTAGGATTCGCGGTGAGCCCAGAGGAGCGGCGGAAGAGCGTGAAACCAGGCACTTGCCGCAAGCGATCATCAAGGTTGATCCCGGGCACCGTGCGCAGTTCGGGCGCGCCGACAATGGTCATCGACGCGGGCGCCTCGGCCTTCACGCTGCCCAGCACCGTAATTTCGCTTTTCACGCGTTCGGGCGCCTTCTCAGGCTCCTGGGCGTTCAGTAGGGGCAGGATAATGACGTAGCAAAACTTCAAGGGGCGAGGCATCCTCAGGAGAAGCAAAATCGGCTGGACTGGAGCCCGGCGGAATCGCTTCCACCAGCGCCAGATACCTGAGGATAGTATAAACGTCGCCGTCCTCCGGGGTCCGCAAATCGACGCGCTGCGTCCGCAAACGCACCCGCGCGCCGCGCTGAGTCAGGTTCCAGGCCAAGTACGCGCAGCCTTCCACGGCGCCCTCAAACCAAACGTCGAAGCCTTCACCACGGCGCTCCAGGTCGAGCGTCAACTGCACCAGCGGCTCGTCGCGCTGGGTGAATTCGCGCACTTGGAGCGAGCCCGTATGCGCGGTCGACTTCCAGTCCACCCGGCGCGCGCTCTCGCCAAACTCATAGGGACGGAGCAGGTAGAAGTCGTCGCCCCGGCCACGGCGGGGCGCGCTCATTTCTCCTTCCAGGCGATCGAAGAGGTCCTCCCATTCTGGTTTGGGTGCGATGGAAGGGTAGACGACGATCTCGCCGCCCAGCGGCACCGGCAAGCGCCGCTCCGTGAAGCCGAAGGGGAAAGATGTCGAAAAGAAGAAGCGATTCTCGCGGTAGAGTCCGCGACGCGGGAACTGCACCTTCACCGTCGCGTCGTGCGATGCCCCCGCCGCAATCACCGGGTAATAGAGCGGCACCGGCATCAGTTCCTTGCTTTCGGCCCGCAAATGAATCGAGAACGACGGCATCCAGTTCTTCGCATTCGCCACCCGGACCCGCGCGGGAATCGGCTGCTGCGCGGCAATGTGCTCCGGCAGGCTGAACGTGAGGTCGAGCTTGTAGAGCCCCAGCCGGCTGAAGACGCCCGAAATCAGAAACGTCGAAATGAGCAGTGCCAGCAGCAGGAAGAGCAGATTGTTGGCCGAAAGAAACGCCGCCACGCCCACCACGATGATCACCATCGAGAAGGCCAGGCCGAGCTTCGTCACTCGCTGCCGGATGCCGCCGCTCCACAAAAGGCGGATCCGGGCCCAAATGGCGGAGCCCGCTAAATCAGCGCGTTTGATGCGGTCACCCAGACCGGCTTGTTTCAACCGTCGTTACTCCCTGTCCGAATCGTGTCACAATGGGCGGCCTAATGTCGAGCGCCCCTCAAACCGTGAATGGCCGTACCCTCCACCGTTCTCTCGGTCTGCGAGAGCTGATCTTCATGGGCCTGATCATGATTCAGCCCACCGCGCCGATGCCCATCTTCGGCGTCGTTTTCAACGAGGCGCGCGGCCACGTCGTCAGCGCCATTCTGGTGGGCATGCTGGGCATGATGTGTACGGCGTACTCCTACGGCAAGATGGCGCAGGTGTATCCGAGCGCGGGGTCCGCCTTTACGTACGTCGGCAAGACGCTGCATCCCGCCGCCGGCTATCTCACCGGCTGGGCCATGCTGCTGGACTATGTGCTGAACCCCGTCATCTGCACCATCTGGTGCGCCAAGGCGGCCGGCAACGCCTTGCCCACCGTGCCTTACGCCGCGTGGGTCGTTTTCTTCGCGCTGCTCTTCACGGGCTTGAACCTGCGGCGCATCCAGGCTACCGCGCGGACCAATCAGTTGCTGGCTCTGGCCATGGGCATCGTGATTCTGTGGATGCTGTGGGCCACTTGGCAATCCCTGCAGGCCCCGGTGAATTGGTGGCAGCCGTTCTATGACCCCGCCCAGTTCAACTGGCAGAGCTTCTCCCAAGGCACCTCCATCGCCGTGCTCACCTACATCGGCTTCGACGCCATTTCGACGCTCTCCGAAGAGGTGCACGATCCGCGCCGCAACATCCTGCGCGGCACGGTACTGGTTTGTCTCATCATCGGCGTGCTCTCGGCCATCGAAGTCTACGCCGCGCAGTTGGTTTGGCCCGTGGGCCGGCCCTTCCCCGACGTCGACACCGCCTACGTACACGTCGCCGGGGTCGCCGGCGGGCCGTGGCTGTTTCAGGTGATGAATCTCACTCTGCTGGTGGCCACCGTCGGGTCCGGTTCCGGGGCCATGGGTGCGGGCGCCCGTCTGCTCTTCGGCATGGGCCGCGAAGGCAGCCTGCCGCCAAAAATCTTCGGCTACCTGGACCCCGCGAGCCAGGTGCCCAGTCGCAACGTCCTGCTGATTGGCGCGCTGTCGCTGGCCGGTGGCTTCCTGGTGAGCTACCAGTTGGGCGCCGAGATGCTGAACTTCGGCGCTTTCCTGGGCTTCGTCGGCGTGAACCTGGCCGCCCTGCGACGCCACGGCTGGCATCCCGTGCCCGCCTCAGGCCTGCTGATCTGCGCCTTCCTCTGGTGGAAGCTCAGCGCGCTCGCCAAAATCGTCGGTGGCGCCTGGCTCCTGATTGGCCTCCTCTACGGACTCTACCGCGGCGGACTCAACCAACCGCTGACGAGAGTAGAATAGCCAGCATGCAAAGAATCCTTTTGTTCGTCCTGCTGGCGCTTCCTCTGGCGGCCGCCTGGAAGCCGCTTTTCAACGGCCGCGACCTGAGCGGCTGGAAGATGACCGGCCCCGGCAAGTTCGAGGTGGAAAACGGAATGCTGAAGACCGTCGGCGGCATGGGCCTCCTCTACAACGAAGCCGGACCGATCGGTGACGGCCGTATCCGGGTCGTTTTCAAGACTTCGGCGGACCGTGATAACTCGGGCGTCGTCATCCGCATGCCCGACCCCCCGACAGACCCTTGGTACGGGGTACACAACGGTTACGAGGTGCAAATCGACGGCGCGGGCGACGATTGGCACTCCACCGGCGCGATCTACTCCATCTCGAAGGTACTGAAGCGCGCCCAGAAGCCGACCGGCGAGTGGAACACGCTCGAAATTGAGCAATCCGGGCCGCGCACGCGGGTCTTTTTGAATGGCCAACTCGTGAACGACTACCGGGAAGGGCAGGCCGTTCCTGAACGAAAGCAATGGTTTGAGCCGGTACGCGGCCCTCGCCCCAATCGCGGGTATGTGGGGCTACAAAATCATGACAGCCGGTCGGCAGTTTACTTCAGGGAAATCAGCGTTAAGTTAAAGTAAATGAACCACCACAACAGGTAGCGAATCTTGCACTAGTACTAGTATTCACGTTTTTACAACTTTCGTCAAACAGTCACCCCATTTGGGGGTATCCAGGTGTATATTCTAGGGGAGGCTTTTAGGCCAATCTAGGGTATTCGACGGAGGTTTCAACAGTGTTTCAAAGAGTTACGATGTTAGCGAGCGCGGTAGCGCTATTTTCAGTCGCCGCTTGGGCGACGCCAGTATCGACCATTAGCCAGAATTACAACTTGGGTGGCGACACCACTTGGCGCGAGGACCGCAATGGCGTCCAGCCGCCTGTTCTCACCTTGGTGGACAAGGGGTATGCCGGCTCCTACAACGTGCGCATCAACAACGGGCCGATCGTGCAGGCCTTCTGTATCGACTTGTTCTTGGGCATTGCGGTGCCTGGCTCGTACGATCAAAATCTAGTTTCGCCCACCAGCAACACCTTGAGCGACATGACCCGTGTATCGCGCGCCGCTTGGATCTTCTCGGACGTCTTCCCGAACATCGCCGCCCTGGCGACCGCGAACAACACCAACCAGCAGACGATCGCGGTGGCCTTGCAGTTCGCCATCTGGGAAACGATGGTCGATAGCGCCACCAGCTTCAACTTGAACGCGGGCTTTTTCCAGCGCGCCGCCCAGGCTTCGAACAACTACCCCACCAACGTCGACTACACCAAGGCGGTTCAGATCGCGGCTGGGTTCGGCACCACTTACGCAGGAGCCGTGAACACGAACGTGGCCAATCGCTCCGTCATTCTGGTGGATACGCGCTTCAATCTCTCCAATCCCGGCCTCTCCACCAACACCCAGCGTCTCATCACCTTCGTCGGCGACCCGGTTCCGGAGCCCGCCACGATGGTTCTCTTCGGTTCGGCCTTGACGGCTTTGGGACTGCTCGCCCGCCGTCGCAAAAGCTAACTCCTAGATCCTCCGTAGTGAGAGAGCCCCCAGGTGCCTTCGCGCCCTGGGGGTTTTTCTTTTGCCGCTCGCTCTTGGTGGGGCGCATCGCGCCCGAAAAGACTCATGTGTCGCGAATCGCGGAGAATCTGGACTGGGTGATGCGCTACTTCGCCGCTGACCCGGCGGGGTCGATGGCCACCCTCGAAGAGATGTACCGTTCGAGCCGCGCCGATCTGGTCGCCGAAGCCCTGCAAGTGCTCGAGGAGCCTGGCGAGCATCCCGGTCAAATCTCGCTGATCGCCTTCCTGGCGAAGAAACAAGAACTCCTGCCCCTGCTCAAACAGGTAGCTTTGCCCTGGGCCAGCCGCCTGCTGCTGGCGAAGCTCGCTCTGCGCGTTGACCCCGACCTCGACCAGGCTCTGGCCCGCGAAATTCTCTCGAGCCACGAACCGCAACTTACCCAGGATCTGCTCGAAATCCTCAGCCAGACGCGCGTGCGCGCGGAAGTCGTGGAACGGCTGGCGCCACTTTTGCGCTCCCCCCATCCGCGCGTCCATTCGAAGATGGCTTTTCTGATGGCCCGTGTCGCGCCCGAAGGAGCCTGGGTAACCGAAGGCCTCGCCGACCCGGACCCGCGTGTGCGCGCCAACATCGTGGAAGCCCTGTGGCACCAAAAGAGTCCCTTCGCGAACGCTATCTTTCAGCAGGCCGCGGCTGATCCGCATCACCGCGTCGCCGCCAACGCCATCCATGGACTCTACCTGCAGGGCGATCCGGCGGCCCTCCCGAAAATCCGCCACCTGCTGCTCGACACCGGCGGACTCGACCGCCGCGCCGGACTCTGGCTCCTCGAACGAACCCGCGATCCCCGCTACGTCTCCCTCCTCGGCAAACTGATCGGCAAGGTGGAACCGGAAGCGCGCACGCGTTGCCTGAAGGTGATCCAGGCGTCGAAGAGCCGCAAGGAACAAGCAGTGCAACGCGGCAGGATTGCCATAGAATGGTTCCCCGGCGCACCCGGCCACGCTCGCTTTACCGCGACGCTCGCCGGCCGCCGGCTCACCAGCCTGCACCCGTTCGACGTCATCCTGCACGCGGGCGGGCAAGTGGTGGACCACTACTCCTTGAAGGCTCGCTCCCCGGCCCCGCGCCGTCAGGTCGTCCTGCTGACCGGCGAGTGCCCCAACTGGGGACCAGCCTGGCGTGAATCGTTACCGGCGCCCGTCAGCGCCGCGCCCAGCCCGGACCGCTTCGGCTTCCTGCACTATGCGCCGGAACCCCAGGATCCTGCGATTCCCGAAGTTGCCTTCAGCCTGCTCGGCGTGAACGTCACTGCCGCGAAAACTGCCGCCAAAGCCGAAGCCTCCGCGCGGCCAACCGGCATCTCCTGGTGCGGACCCCGGCTCGCTTCTCTCCGCCGCGCCTTCGACCAGCCGGTACCCGCTGCCGCTGACCTCAACGCAGCTCTCCGCCAAGCCGCCGCCCAAGTGGACCTGGCCGCCGCCGAAACCCATTTCGTCGTGCTTGATGAGATCCCCTCCCCCGTGAACGACCTACCGGAGAAGCTGCAGTTCGACGTGCTCACCACCCGCTTCGACGAGGGCCTCGCCGCGCGCTGTGCCCGGCATGGGGGTTCGCTCCAAGTCGTCACCACCGTGGATCAGGCCGTCCACGCCCTCGAACGTCTGGAGCGTTCCTGGCATGCCAGTTACGACGTAGCATTTCCAGCCCCGGTCACGGTGGACCACGTGGAAGTCTTCTCAGAGAGTGGCTATGGAGAGTTTGTCGTGAAGATGGTGGGCGCGCAGGGACTCGAACCCCGGGCCTCTTCCGTGTGAAGGAAGCGCTCTAACCAACTGAGCTACGCGCCCGTTTCTAGCGGGAGTTTTTAGTATAACAGGCCAGCGCGCCCTGGGCCACTTCGTCCCAGGCCTGTGCCCTTTCGACCCAGGCGAAAACTACTCGCCCGGCTTGGGCGGATGCGCGAGCATCGCGAAAAACAGGCCCAAAATGAAGAATCCCGCGATTAGCGCACTCACCAGCATGGGCAACTCCAGTCCGTTCATCCCTTAGCCAAAGCAATTCCGTGGCCAAATCGGTATTCCTCTTATCGGCCAGAGTTGGCTAACATGAATCTGAGATGCGTGTAGAACTCGCCTTTGGCAAAACCGGACTCCCGCTGGACCTTCCCCCCGGCTACGACTATCAGCTTCTGGAGGCCCGCTCCGCGCAAGCCCTGCCCGACCCCGTCGCGGCCCTGGAGCACGCGCTGGACCACCCCATCGGCTCGCTCGGCCTCACCGCGCTCGCCAAAGGCAAACGCTCCGCGGCGATTTCCGTCTGCGACATCACCCGGCCCGCGCCCAATCGCCTCACCCTGCCCCTGGTGCTGAAGCGCCTGGAGGCCGGCGGCATTCCCCGCGCCAACATCCGCATCTGCATCGCCACCGGCCTGCACCGCATCGCGACCGCCGACGAACTCGACGAAATCCTGGGCCACGAAATCGCCCGCACGTACGACATCGTCAACCACAACGCCAAGACGCTCAGCGACCATGTCTATTTGGGCGACACGCCCTCCGGCACCCCCGTCCTGATCGATCGCCGCTTTGTCGAAGCCGACCTGCACATCACGCTCGGCTTTATCGAGCCCCATCTGATGCTCGGCTTCTCTGGCGGCCGCAAGCTGATCGCCCCCGGCCTGGCCGCGCAGGAGACGATCAAGGTGATCCACTCGCCCAAGTTCATGCGCGACCCCCGCGCCGTGGAGGGCTCCGTCGCAGACAATCCGCTGCACCAGGAACTGCTCGCGGTGGCCCGCTTGGCCCGGCACGACTTTTTGCTCGACGTCGCCCTCACGCGTGACCGCCAGGTGGCCCGCGTCTTCGCCGGGCATCCCGAGCAAGCGCACGCCGAGGGCATGGCCTTCGTCGCCGAGGTGATGCTGGAAAAGCTACCCGCGCCCGTCGACGCCGTCATCACCACGTGCGCCGGCTATCCGCTCGATCTCACGTTTTACCAGGCCGTCAAAGGAATCACCGCCGCCGCGCACATCGTCAAACCCGGTGGCCGGATCCTGGTCTGCGCCGCTTGCGACGAAGGTCCCGGCGCGCCGGAATTCAGCAAGATGTTACGCGAGCACCCGTCGGACCGCGAGTTCCTCGCCAGGATCAAATCCGCGCCGGTCACCGTGGACCAGTGGCAACTCGAGAAACTGGCTTTGGTGAGTACGCGCTACGACGTCTTCTTTTACATTCCCGGCGTGCCAGCGAAGTACTACCCGTCGCTGTGGGGCAAGGCCTTCCCTACCCTGCCCGAAGCCGTCGTCGCGTTCCTCAACGGACTCCCGCCCGGCGCCAAAGTCGCCGTCATTCCGGAAGGCCCTTACGTCCTCGCGCGAGCGGCCTAGCTTTTCGCCACTACCTGCGTTCCGGCGATTTGGTCGCCGAAACGATGCCCTTGCGTGATCACCATGATCAGTTCGCCGACATTCACCAGCAGGCCCACGGCCGGGCTGGCGACAATGCCAAGGAACGGGATCATGCTCAGCAGCGGCGCGATGATGAAGGGCAGATTGCGCATCAGCAACTGCTGGTCAGTCGCGCGCTCCCCATTCATCCCGACCACCTCCAGGCCCAGCGCCTTCTTGCCGAGGCTCGGCCGCAGCAGATCGCGGCAAAGCCAATAGGCTGCCAGCAGCAAGCCCGTAAAGATCCCGACAAACGGGATGAAAGACAGCAGCACCAGCGGAATGCCGATGATCGCGTCGATAATCACGGCTCCGATCCTAGGCCCGATTTCGGCTTTCTTCATCGTTCGATCCTCCCCAAGGTAAGTTGCGGCCCAGCCGCGTGTATCGATAGTACAGGAAGTCCGGGCTGGTTTGCTACGGTGTAACGAGTGCCTCGCTATCGTTGGGAAGTGGTGTTCTTGCTTTGGTGCGCTTACGCCCTGCACCAAGCCGACAAACAAATTTATGCCGTGGTGTTGCGGCCCTTGCAGGCAGACCTGCACCTCAGCGGTGCCGAAGCCGGCTCGGTAGCGACGCTCTTTACCCTGATCGTCGCCGCACTGAGTCCGCTGGCGGGCGCCCTCGGTGACCGCTTTCCCCGCCACCGCATCGTCACGCTCGCCGTCAGCCTGTGGAGCTTGGGGACTCTACTCACCGGCTTCACCGGCGGCTTCGCCTTGCTGCTGTTCACCCGCGCGCTGCTCACCGGCGGCCCCGAGGCCTTCTATCCCCCGGTCTCGCACGCGCTGCTCGCCGGCCACCACACGCGGACCCGCGCCCTGGCCATCTCCATTCATCAGACCGCGCAATACAGCGGGCCGATCCTGAGCGGGCTCCTGGCCGGGTGGATCGCGCAACGGCAAGGCTGGCGGCTTGGCTTCGTTTGGTTCGGCGTGGCCGGCTTGCTGCTCAGCCTGATCCTGGCGTGGCGGCTGCGCGACGCCGGTCCGCTCGAAGCTCCGCCGGCCTTCTTCGCTGGCTTTCGCGAAAGTCTGCGGTTGCCCGCCGTAAGACGCATCGGGCTGGCTTTCGCGGCGGTGCTCTTTGTCAGTGTCGGCTACAACACCTGGGTACCGGCGCTCTTCGGTAAGCAATATGGCCTCACCCTGGCGGAAGCCGGCTTCTACACGGCCCTCGCCGGAAACGGCGCGGCGCTGGTGGGCGCGCTCACCGGCGGCTTCGTTTCGGACGGGCTCGCCGCCCGAGGCCGTTCCCGGTTCGACCTGCAGTGCGCCAGTCTCGTGCTCGCTACGCCGTTCCTGGTCTGGCTCGGCGCCGCCCCGACGCTGGCGACGGCGCTCGCCGCGTTGGCCGGCATCGGCTTCTTTCGCGGCATCTACGAAGGCACGCTCGCGGTCAGCCTCTACGACTTCGTCGCCCCCGCCCACCGCGCCTCGGCGGCGGCGTTGGTCCTCTTGGTGGCGAATCTCTTGGCGGCGCCCTCCGCGGCGATCCTAGGTTACATCGGAGACCGCGCTCCGTTGCAGCCAGCCTTAGCCGGGCTCGCCGTCTTCTTCCCCCTTGCAGCCGCGATCCTGTATTCCGCCCGTCGCTTGCCCCTTAAGGAACCCACCTCGTAAGAGGTGGGGCGCGTTTACGAATTATGCCATTTCGCTGGCGTTTCTACCGAAAATCTGCACGACGCCCCTCCTAATTGCAAGCCTTCTGACAAGTCCGCTCCGACACCTTCAGAAAGTCGCCGCTCACCTTGCCGTCCAAGTCCGGACGGCGCACACTGAAGCTCTCCACCACGCTCTGCCCACCCGCCGGGCGCTGCTCAATCAACTGCTGCTCGCGTAGCTTCAATTCGCCGGCGCGGCTGGCACGGCCGGGTTGCGCCATCCCGTAGACTTCTACCTGCGTTACCGTCGTGCCGTCCGGGCGTTTCACCGCGTTTGACACCTTCTGCCCGGAAAGCTGCAACTGACCGTCACCCGTGGCGGCCTGATATTCGGCTACGTTCTCGGTCACTTTACCGTTCTCCTCACGCCGTTCGATGCTCTGCCGCGCGGCCTCGCGGAAGCCGCCGTTGGCGTCCTTGCGGAACGTGCGGACCTCTTCCTGCGTCACCTTCGGCGCGATGGTGCCCGAGCGCTCCCGCTTCTCCACCACCTCCAAGCCGCCATTCAACGATCCCCGCTGCACCACCGTGCTCTCTTCGATATGCGTCGCCGTCTTGCGCAGCTCGCTCACCCGCTTTTCAGCCAGATTCAGGCGGCCATTCAGGTCACCGCGGTAAACGGCCGTCTCTGTCGTCACTGACCCGTCGGCGTTCTTCCGCTCTTCAATGCGCACCTTCTCCGGCTGGCCGTCCGCGCGGCGGATCGTCCGCTCAATCACCTTGCGGCCCCCGGCATCCTCGAGGATTCGCTCCTCCACCTGGTCCGGGTTCTGGTTCGGGGCGATCACCTTGCGGCCATTCAGGTCGTAGGTATAGTCCTGGAACGCGAATAGTACGAGGAAAGCGATCATTCCCTTATCCTAAGGCCCGTTCGCCACGGCAGCAATGGGGTGAAGACCCTATACTTAAGAGGTATGAAGCGGTTTTACATCGAGACCTTCGGCTGCCAGATGAACGCGCATGACTCGGAGAAAGTCATCGGCACCCTGGTGGGGCGCGGCTATGAGCAAGTGGCCACGCCCGACGCCGCCGAACTCATCATGTACAACACCTGCTCCATTCGCGACAAAGCCGAACAGAAGGTCTTCGCCCGCCTGCAGGACTTCAAGCGGCAACACGCCGGCAAGACTTTCGCCGTCCTCGGCTGCGTCGCGCAGCAGGAAGGCGAAAAGATCTTCGAAAAGGCGCCGCACGTCAGCCTGGTGGTCGGCTCGGCCAGCTACAACCAGTTGCCCCAGTTGCTGGTACAAATCGAAAGCGGCGACAAGCGCGTCACCGGGCTCAGCCTCGATACTGAGGATACCTTCGAGACGCCGCTCACCCGGCGGGACAATCCGCACAAAGCCTACATCACGATCATCGAGGGCTGCGACAAAAGCTGCGCCTACTGCGTCGTCCCCTTCACGCGCGGACCGGAACGCAGCCGCACCCTGGTCTCCGTGCTGCGCGAAGCCCGCGAACTCGTCCAGATGGGCTACACCGAAATTCAGCTACTCGGCCAGAACGTCAACTCATTTCGCGACCCCGAAATCCCCCACAGTGCCTTGGGCCACGATTTCGCCTACTTACTCCGCCGCATCGGCGAAGTACCCGGACTGAAACGAGTCCGTTTCACGACGTCCCACCCGCGCGACTTTGTCAAAGACATTGTCGACGCGATCGACGAAAATCCGGTGCTGTGTAACCACATTCACTTGCCCGTGCAATCGGGCTCCAGCACCGTGCTCGACCGTATGCAGCGCCTGTATACCCGCGACGAGTATCTACGCCGCATCGAATGGATGCAAGACGCGAAACGCGAAATCGCCATTACGACGGACCTGATTGTCGGCTTCCCCGGCGAAACCGAAGAGGAATTTTCCGAAACCCTCTCGCTGCTGGATCGCGCCCGCTACGAGAGCATGTTCATCTTCAAGTACTCACGCCGGCCAAATACTCCCGCCCTGCGCTACGAAGATCACATCACCGAGGAAGAAAAAACGCGCCGTTTTCTCATCCTGCAGGAGAAACAGCGCGCCATGCAGATTCGCCAGAACGCCGAGTTGCTCAATCGCGTGGAAGAAGTATTGGTGGAAGGCTGGAACTCCGCCACCGGCCAATGGATCGGCAAGACTTCGCAGAACCGCACCCTCAATTTCCTCCACCCGCAAGGCCGCGCGGCGGACTTACTCGGAAAATACACCCAGGCCCGCGTCACCCGCACCGGCCCCAGTTCAATGGGCGGCGAAGCCGCTTTCACCGGCACTAACGGCTTGTAGTTTTGTAAGTGATAGCCGTACTGATACCAAGTCGCTTCTCGGCTTCATTTTTGGCTAGTACTTTCGAAAACTATACCGCGTACTAACTCCTCCGTGCTACTCAGTAAATGGTTCGAAACCGTGGACATTCAGGAATGCCTGGAACCCTCACGGTTTCGTGCCAGAATTTTTCGTTTCGAAGGAGTATAGTTAGTGAAACAAAAAATCATCTTCGGGGGTCTGCTCGCCGCGACCTTCCTCACCAGCACGCTAAGTGCCCAATGCACACCGGGACCTCTGTCGGCCCTGTGCGGCAAGTATACGTTTCAGATTGAGGGCATCGCTCCCTACGTCTATGGCATCACCGGCGTGATGACTGCGTCGAACAATGGCGCCACCGGGGTTCTCTCGATCACCGCCACCTCTCTCCTCTCCGATGCTCCACCGCCGCAGCGGACGGGATTCGGGGTCAATAGTAACGAGAAGGCGGTCATCACCGGTTTCATCCGCCTCGAAACCGACGCCGGCCGCTACCAGATTAATGCCGCTGGCACCGGCGGCACCCTCACCTTCAACCTCTCCTCCCGCCCGATGCAGTATGACTTCTGGTTCCTCGACGGCGGCCGGCAACTCTACATCGTCAGCACGCTGAGCGGCCGCGCCGCCGTCGGCCGCGCCGCCGTTGCACCCTCCGGTTGCCCCGCCGGCCTCACGAACCCGCTCCAGTTGCTCAACGGCCCGTCGGCCTTCTTGGCGCACAGCATCGACCCGCCTCCGTCCTACGGCATCGCTGGCCTCTGGGTCGCTAGCACCGCCCCGGACCGCGCCGGCAGCACCATCGGCGTCCTGAACCTCACCGCCACCTCGAACCTGAATGGATCCATCACCAGCCAGGAAGGCGACATCGGCCGCCACCAAGCCAACGCCGACTGCTCCGGTGGCACCCTCACCTTCAACCTGTCGTCGTTCCCGGTCCAGTTCGACTACTGGTACGTTGACGGCTTCACGAAGCTCTACTTCATCAGCACCAACGCCCTGGGCATCCTGGGCGAAGCCACCCGCTGAGCACTTTCCCGGTAAAATTAACGCCCCGGCCGGGCTATCCCCCGGCACCGGGGCGTTGTTTTTTCCGCGAACGCTGTTAGACTCTCCGTATGGGTTGTAGTACCCCTGGAACTCGGGGCCGGAAATTGTCCTTTTCCGGACGAATCCTTCCTTCCGATTTCGTATTTGATGTCGAACGACCCTTTGGAGCCTTGATGCGATACACACTCTACACACTTGCCCTCTGCACGATTCTCCAGGGCCAAGCACCAAAGCCTGCAATGCCCGCCAAACCCGCCGCCGTCAAGGCCCCAGCCGTCGACCCCTTGATCGACTCCGTCATCCAACTCAAGAAAGCCGGCATGGGCGACGATCTCATCGTCAAAGGCATCCTCAAGGAAAAGCGCGCCGTCACCCTCGGCGTTCCCGAGATGAAGCTACTCAAGTCCGCCGGCGTCTCCGATCGCGTCATCGGCGTGCTCATGGATCCTGACTCTGCAACACCGGCCCCGGCGCCCACGCCTACGCCCTCCGTCGTCCTGACGGCGCCCGCCCCGCCTCCCATGATGGCGCCCGCGGCCACAGGCCCCGTCAAGCGCCGCCTCGCCGTCGAAGAGTTCGACTTCTCCACCGTCAAAAGCACCGTGCAAGCCATCTTCAATACCCAGGAGGACATTGGCAAGGGAATCCGCGCCCTGCTCACCACCCGTCTGCAGCAGGCCGGCAAGATCACGGTGCTCGAACGCGCCGCCATCAAGAAGGTAATGGACGAGCAGGACTTCGGCGCCAGCAATCGCGTCAAGAAGGGCACCAACGCGAAGATCGGCCGCATCCTCGGCGCCGACGCCATGCTCCTGGGCGACATCGTCGCCTTCGGCCGTGACGACCGCAATAAGCAGGTGGACGTCGGCGCCGCCACCAGCCGCATCCCCAAAGTCGGCGGCCTGCTGGGCGGCGTTCGCGTCGGCAAGAAGGAAGAGAAGGCCGTCGTGGTGATTGCCTACCGCATCGTCGACGCCGAAAGCAGCGAGGTGATCGAAACCGGCGAAGCCCGCGGCGAGAGCAAACGCGAAAGCAAGGGCATGGGTGGTCTGTTCGGCGTCGGCGGCACGGTGGCCGGAGGCAGCGTCGATATGACCAGCGCCAACTTCGCCCAGACCATCATCGGCGAGGCCGTCATCTCCGCCTGCGATCAACTCGCCGAGAAAATGAATACGAAGATTCCCACCTTGCCGGTGCGCGAGTTCGACATTGAGGGCCGCGTCGCTGACGTCAGCGGCACGCAACTCACGCTCGCCATCGGCGGCAACGACGGCGTCACCGCCGGCGATGTCTTTGAAATCTTCAAGGTGCTCGGCGAGGTGAAGGACCCCATCACCAAGGAAGTGCTCGACGTCCGTACCGAGAAGATTGGTGAGATGCGCATTGTCACCGTCCGCGAAAAAATCGCGGTCGGAAACTATCAGGGCTCCCGTGCCGAAGTCGGCGCGTTGGCCCGCAAACGAAAATAACCGGAGGAGTCAGCCATGCACAGAGTCGCGGACGCTTTGGGGCGTCATGAAGGCACAACAACCAACACGAATTGCTGCGTGCCGACCAGCCCCGAACGTAGTGAGGGGGTCCTTAAGAATCCATGGTTTACGGTGTGGTTCATGGAGAGTGAGGGGTCAATAACAATCAATGGTTCACGCGGTGGCTCATGGAGACTGATCTTCTTGGCCCTCAGCGCGACCTGTCTACTATGCGCCCAAACCAAACGCTCCGTGAGTATCGAACCTTTTGACTATTCCACCGTGATGACCGCCACTCAGGCCATCTTCGGTACCCAGGTCGACATCGGCCAAGGCATCAGCGCCATGCTCACCACGCGCGTCTCGCAGGACGGCAAATTCACCGTTGTCGAGCGCCGCAAAGTGGCGAATATCATGAAGGAGCAGGATTTCGGCGCCAGCAATCGGGTGAAGAAAAGCACGGCCGCGCGCATCGGCCAAATCCGCGGTGCCGACTTCACCCTGATGGGCGACATCGTCGTCTTCGGCCGCGACGACCGCCGTTTGGCCGCCGGCGCCGGCGTCGGCGTGAATGGCACCGGCGGTTCCGCTGGCCTGTCAAAAGCCACCGGAAAAGCCGTTGTCGTGCTGGCCTATCGCTTGGTCGACAACGAGTCGTCGGAAGTCATAGCCTCGGGCGAGGCCCGTGGCGAAAGCCAGCGAAGCAGCAAAGGCGGCATGGGCGGTTTCTTCACCGGCGGCGTATTGGTGGGCGGCGGCATCAGTTCCACCGCCTCGAACTTTGGCGAGACCATCATCGGCGAAGCGGTGATGAACGCCGTGAGTAAGCTCTCGGCTGACCTCAGTGCGCGTGGCGCCAGCGCCGCCGCCTCCGCGAAAGAAGTCGAAATCGAAGCCAATGTCGCCGACATTTCCGGCACGAATATCACCATCAACGCCGGCGCCGGAGCCGGCATCACCAACGGCATGAAATTGACCGTTTTCCGCAAGGGCAAAGAAATCAAGGACCCCACCACCGGCGAAGTGCTCGACGTCCAAACCGAACGCATTGGCGACTTACTCATTACCTCGGTGCGGGACCGCGTCGCCACTGGCACTTACACCGGTGCACCTGCGAAGATCGGTGACATCGTACGGAATTAAATCCTATGCGACTGACTCTGTTCCTACTTTCCGCCAACTTGGCCTACGGCCAATACCACGTAAGTCACGACGCGCTTGATCGCAACCTCTCGGCCTGGCAAACCCAGGGGCTCAGCGTGCCGGATGACCAGTTACTCAGCCGCGCCAATACGCTGGGCAATAGCTTCCGTGGCTTCATCCCCTACATCGGTAACTTCTCGCCGCGCGACTTCCAGGCCAACCGTGACTTGGCCCGGCGCGGACTTACCTGGCTCGCCCAAGTAGAGCCCCGGGGTTATCGTAACCTCGCCCTGGGCCGCGGATTCGCTGGGGCGTACGGCGCCTTGGGCGACTACCAAAGCCGTCCGCAATTCCGCCCCTACGGCGGCACGCCTGGCGCCGCCTTCGGCTACGCCGGTGCTGGACGCCTCTCGCGGCGTATGTTTCTTGGCGGTCTCGGCTCCGAACGCGATATCGAACGCTACGCCCTGCAGCTCGCCACCCTCGGCGGCGGCTTCGGTTATGGCTTCGGCATGTTTCCACGTCCTCGTGCCCCACAAGGGCTCGACGCCGTCGACTTCGGCCCGCTTGAGGACAACGGCAAGCAGCCGCTGGCCATTCCCAACCTCGACACCGCCAAGCTCTCGGCGGAACAGAAAGCCGCCTGGTCCGAGCTTCGTCTGGAGTTCGGCGCCATCGCCAGCCGCGTCTTCCAAACCCAGCAGAGCCTTGATGCGCTAGGCCAACGCCTCCGCCCCCAAGGCATGGACCTCAACGCGCAGGACCGCGCGACGGCTTACCAAATGGACGGCTTCCTCCAGGACAGCGCCTCCCTCATCCAAGCCGGCGACTTCGCCCAAGCCAAGGTCGCGCTCGACCGCGCCAGCTACCTCTGCCGCAAGCTCAAATCCGTCGCCGGAGGCGGCTGAGTGCTGCCTGCCCTGGTGCTCGACCTGGTCCTCGCTCTCGCCCCTGGCAACCCCCTGCCGCCGCTCAAGGGCGAGTTCCTCACTGGCCGCACCGTCACGTTGCCGGAGGGGTGCGCGGGGAAAGTGACGTTTCTCGCCATCGGCTTCACCTACCAGTCCCGCTTCGCCGTGGAAGCGTGGACGAAGCGTTTCCGTGCGGAGTTTGATCGCGATCCGCGTGTCACGTTCTTCGAAGTTCCCATGATCGGCGGTATGGCCGTGATGGGCAAATGGTTCATTGATCGCGGCATGCGCCGAGGCACCCCCCTGGCCGATCAGGAACACGTCATTACGGTCTACCGTGGCGTGGGCGACTGGAAGAAGCACCTTGGCTTCCGCGTTCCCGAGGCCGGCTACTTCGTTCTCCTCGATCCCTCGGGCCGCGTGGTGTGGCGCCACAGCAGTGTGACGGTCGACGAGCCGGCTTTCGCTGACTTAGCCGCGAGAGTGAAGTCCATCTCTCCGGTTCGCCCCCAATAAAGTCCGTTTCGCCACAAAGCCAAGTTTTCTTTCGCTTTCCGGTGGAACAAATCCGGCTTCCCCTCGTCTACCTGTGAAATCAACAAAGAGGGTGAACCCCCAATGTCTAACGTAACCGTCCACAAACACATTTCTGTTCTCATCGCCGACGACGAGACCGTCGCACGGGACCGCCTGCGACGCTTCGTCGAAGCCGAACCCGATCTGCATCTGGCTGGCGAATGCCGCTCCGGTAAGGAGGCGCGCGAACGTCTATCCGCCGGAGACATCGACGTGCTCTTCCTCGATGTCCGCATGCCCGAGATGGACGGCTTCGAGTTGATTCAGGATTTGCCTCCAGAACAATTGCCGCTGTTTGTGTTTGTGACCGCCCACGACGAATATGCGGTACGGGCCTTCGAGCAGCGGGCCGTGGACTACTTATTGAAGCCCTTCGACGGCGAGCGCTTTCGGCAGTGCCTGGAGCGGGTCCGCTCCATGATGGACGCGCGCGACGGCAGCCAGCGCCATGAGGATATGAAGTCCCTGGCCGACGAACTGCGCAATCTCAAGGCCCGTCCCTCCCGCTTCGCCGTCAAGACCGCCAACAAGCTCTTCTTTGTCCGCCTCGAGGATATTGACCTCATTCAGGCCGCCGACAACTACGTCTGCCTGCACATCAACAGCGAGCAGCACTTTGTGCGCGAGACGATGAACTCTATCGAAAGCCGGCTCGATCCCGATAAGTTCGTCCGGGTCCACCGCTCGAAGATCGTCAATATTGATCGCATCAAGGAACTCCATCCGTGGTTTCACGGCGACTACCAGGTCGTGCTCAACAGTGGCGCCCAGATCACCCTCAGCCGCACGTACCGGGAGCGTCTTTTCGAACGCCTAAAGCTGTAGCATAAACTAGCCGTATGCGTTTTCTGCCGCTCCTGTGGCTGCTGCCTTTGGCCGCCCAGGACGTTTCCGCCCCGCGCCTGCGCGCGCACGTCAAATTTCTTTCGTCTGACCTTTTGGAGGGCCGCGGCGTCGGTACGCGCGGCGGACGGCTCGCCACGGAATACCTCGCCGCGGCCTTCGCCGCCGCCGGGGCCCAACCCGCCGGCGACCTGGCCGACGGCCGCCGCACGTACGCGCAGCAAGTCCTCCTGCGCGGTGTCACCACTCTTCCCTCCTCCAGCATCAACGCCGGCGACACGACTCTCACCTACCTGACGGACTTCGTGGGCGCCTCGCAACGCCAGCGCGCCAGCGAAGACTTACGCGCGCCCGTCATCTTCGTCGGCCATGGCATCCACGCTCCGGAGTTCCGCTGGAACGACTATGCCGGCGTCGACGTGCGCGGCAAAATCGTCGTCCTCTTCACCAATGAGCCCCCCTCCGAGGACGAACGCTTCTTCGGTGGCCGCGCCCTCACTTACTACGGCCGTTGGGCCTACAAGTTTCAGGAAGCAGCCCGCCAAGGCGCCCTCGCTTGCCTCATCGTCCACACGGATTCCACCGCCGGCTACAGTTGGGAAGTGGTCCGCAACTCCTGGGGCAAGGAGGATACGCAAATCCCCGCCAGCCCCGCCACGCCCTCGCTGGCCTTCGCGGGTTGGCTCACCTCAAACGCCGCCGCGAAGCTACTTAGTATCGACGTAAAGGAACTCCTCACGGCAGCTGACCAGCGTGGCTTCCGCGCCCGGCCGCTCGACGCCGCGCTCCGCATCCAAGCGCAAGCCACCCTCCGCGACGTCCGCAGCGAGAATGTCGCCGCCATGGTCGAAGGTACTGACCTCGCTCAAGAAGCCGTCATCTTCTCCGCCCACTGGGACCATCTCGGCATAAACCCCCAAGCCACCGGCGACGGCATCTACAACGGCGCCGTCGACAACGCCACCGGCCTCGCCGTCGTTCTGGAACTCGCCCGCGCCTGGGCGGCCTTGCCCCAAAAGCCCCGCCGCACGGCCCTCTTTCTCGCCGTCACCGCCGAGGAGGGCGGCTTGCGCGGCAGCGAATACTACAGCCGCCATCCGCTGATCCCGCTGGGCAAAACGCAACTGAATCTGAACTTCGATGCCATTCCGCCCTATGGCCGTCCGCGCGACTTAGTCGTCAGTGGCGCGGAACGCACCACGGCTTGGCCCCTGGTCCAAGAAGTCGCCAGACGCTACCGGTTCGCCATTAGTCCCGATCCGCACCCCGAGCAAGGCTCCTACTACCGCAGTGACCACTTCTCGTTCGCCCGCGCCGGCGTCCCCGCCTTTTCCGTCAACCTCGGCGCGGACTACCAAGGTGTTAACGCTGCACGTGCGACGGCGTGGCGCGAAGGCTATGGTAAGCACTATCATCAGCCGTCCGACGAATTTCGCGAAGACTGGGATTGGAGCGGCGTCGAAGAAGTCGCCCGCGTGGGACTTACCCTCGGCATCAACGCCGCGAATAACTCCAGCCTCTACACTTGGCGCCCGAACGACGAATTTCTTCCCGCCCGCAACGCCAGTTGGCGTTAGTTACAAATTCAACGCTTGCTTGCCCGCAGCTAACACCTCGAGAATCTTCTCTACGTCGTAAACCGCGCCACCCCAGCTGCCGCCACTTACATCTTGCAAAGCCGCCCACAGCCGCGTATCGGCCGGCAGCAGTTTATCGGGAGCTAGATCCGGCCGCGGCGCGCGGGAAGCGAGTAAGGCATTGCCGCTCTCCACGGTGCCGTCGGCTCCGAGTAAGTTCACCGTCGCCGTCATCTTCCGCTGATCCACGACGATTTCGATCTGATCGCCTTCCAGTAACTTCCCGATCGGGCCACCCGCCAACGCCTCCGGCGTGACGTGCCCAATACAAGCTCCCGTCGACACGCCGCTAAAGCGCGCGTCGGTAATCACCGCTACGTGCTTTCCGAACGGCAGCATCTTCAAGGCCGAAGTAACCTGGTAAGTCTCTTCCATGCCGGACCCCAACGGACCCCGCGCACAGAGCACCACAATATCTCCCGCCTTCACGCCGCCCGACTTAATCGCCTGAATCACCGCCGGCTCCGTCGTAAATACTCGCGCCGGGCCTACTTTGCGATACACCTGATTCTCGCCCACCACGCTGGGATCAATCGCCGTGCTCTTGATCACGCTGCCGCCCGGCGCCAGATTGCCTTTCGGAAAACAGACCGTGGAAGTAAGTCCGCGCTTTTGCGCCTGCTCCGGCGACATGATCACGTCATCCGGATCCACCCCGTCGCGCTGGCGCAGCACCTCACGCAGCTTCGCTCGCCGCTCGCTGGTCTCCCACCAATCCAGCATCTCGCCCAGCGTACGACCGGTAACCGTCAGCACGCCGGTTTCGAGTAACCCGGCGCGTCGCAAGTGCAGCATCACCTCCGGTACCCCACCGGCGAGGAACACCTGCACCGTCGGATGATGCCTGGGGCCATTCGGCAAAGCGTCCACCAGCCGCGGCACCTGCTGATTCACGCGCTCCCAATCCTCCACGGTCGGCCGCTGCACCCCGGCATGATACGCCACCGCGCCAAGATGCATGATCAGATTCGTTGACCCGCCCACCGCCGCATGCACCACGAGCGCATTGCGCACCGCCGCGTCCGTGATGATGTCCTTCATGGTGATGCCGCGCTGAATCATCCTCAGTACGGCGCGCGACGACCGCTTCGCCATGTCGAGCCAAATGGGATGCCCGGAAGGCGCGAGCGCCGCATGCGTCAGTGCCATGCCCAGCGCCTCGCCAATCACCTGCGCCGTGCCCGCCGTCCCCAGAAACTGGCAACCGCCGCCCGGCGAAGCACACGCGCGGCAGCCCATGTCCGCAGCCTCTTGGAGGGTGATCAGGTTGTGCGAGAACCGCGCGCCGATCGTCTGCACCTTGCCCGCGTCTTCCCCGTCCTCCGCCACCAACGTGACGCCACCCGGCACCAACACGCAGGGCAGATCATGCATCGAGGCCAACGCCATCATCATCGCCGGCAGGCCCTTGTCGCAGGTCGCCACGCCAATCACGCCCTGGCGCGTGGGCAGCGAGCGAATCAAGCGCCGGAACACCATCGAGGCGTCGTTGCGGTAGGGCAGCGAATCAAACATCCCCACCGTGCCTTGCGTGCGGCCGTCGCAAGGGTCAGTGCAAGCGCCCGCGAAGGGAACCGCGTCCAGGCTCTTTAGCTCCTGGGCCGCCGCCTCCATCAGCATGCCCACTTCCCAATGGCCCGTGTGATAGCCCAGCGCAATGGCTTCGCCGTTCGGCGCGCGCAGGCCGCCGTGCGTCGAAAGCAGGAGCACCTCCGGGCCACCGAGCTTGGCCGGATTCCAGCCCATACCCGCATTCTGCGTCCAACCGAAGAGGTCGCCGGACGGGCGTTCGCGGAGCATCTCCGCGGTCAACGGCAAGGATCCGGCCGGGCCGGGCACCTTGCTCCGGACATCAAAGAGGCCCTCGGCCTGGGAGTCAAGAACGGATTCGGGAGAGACGGTTTCGTAGAGTCTGGGCATCAACCCAACATTGTAGCGGCACTTAGCGCGCGGTTGAAGGCAGACGCGGCTTCTTATAGTCGAAGCGCTTCCAATCCGGCGCCGCGCGACCGTTCAGGTCCCACAGCGGCAAGCCTCTGCGCAGAGTCATCTCGGCGGTGAGGCGCTGGTTACCTTCCCGCCGGGCGCCGGCCGAATCCAGAAAGCCGAACTGGCCTTGGTCCAACCGCAACACCGCGACATCGGCCTCCGCGCCCACCGTCAGATGCCCTAAGTCCAGCCGGTTGATTTCGACGGCGGGATTCCAGGTGGAAGCGCGAATTACCTTTTCCAGCGGCATCCCCAGACTCAACATCTTCGACATCAGATTCGGCATATCCTTAAAGCCGGAATTCATGCTACCCACGTGTAAGTCCGACGAAATCGAATCGGGATAGAAGCCACCCTGAATCGCGGGTACGGCAATATTCCAAAAGAAGCTCCCCCCGCCGTGGCCAACGTCGAAGTAAATGCCCTTTTCCCGCCCTTGCCGCATCGCGGGGTTTACTTTTCCATCAACCACTTCGGCCCGCAAGCCCGCGTAGCAGTGCGTATAAATATCGCCCTTGCGTAACTTGTCGCCCATCAGAATTTCCAGGTTACGGGGCGGTTTCAGCGTACCGAAGTCCACCATCACCGGCAGATTCTCCATCCGGCCGGCCTTGGTAGCCCCGTCCACCGCCGGCCAACCCTCGCCGGCGTAATGGGCCGTCTTGAAGCCAACGATCACGTCCTTGTTCGCGCGCGCCATCTTCGCCGTCTCCTCGGCGTCCATATTGGCCGGGTCGCTCTCCCCAGCCGGGCTCATGCCATTCCCGACGATATTCAAAAAGGCCAGCACCCGCGTCCGGGCCCGGTCAATGATGCGCTGCCGGAAGTCGGGGAAATTCTTCCAACCCGAAGTACCGGCATCCACCATCGTCGTGACACCCGTCCGGAACGAAAAGGGATCTGGATACACACTCAGATCGCCGGTGTAAGTACGCGCCAAACCCGTACCGGCGTAGACATGCACATGAATGTCCACCAGGCCCGGCGTCACGTAAAGTCCCCGCACATCGGCTACTGCCTTGGCCTCACTGGCCGGAATCCCGGCCGCCACCCGGGCGATCTTGCCCGCCGTGATCGCCACATCCAGTGGTGCGTTCAGGTTATTCTTGGGATCAATGACGTGGCCGCCCTTCAGCAGCAGGTCATAAGTTTGGGCGGAGAGCAGGCTTCCACCGGCGAACAAGAGCAGAGCTAAACGATGCATCGTCTCCCGATTATATTCGACGCGCTACCGCTGGCCAATGCCGCCCGCGAGGGAACGCAGCACGGTGATCATCGCCGGACCCAGCGTAATCGCGAAAAGTACCGGCAGAATGAAAATGATAATCGGAAAGAGCATCTTGATGCCGGCCTTGGCAATCGCCGCCTCGGCCCGCAGCCGGCGCCGCATCCGCAAGGCGTCGGCGTAGACTTTCAACGCGTGCGACAGCGACGTACCGAACCGTTCGCTCTGGATAATCATCGCCGCCAAGCTCTTAATGTCCTCAATGCCGGTGCGGCGCACCAACTGGTTAAAGGCCTTCGCGCGATCCTGGCCCGCCTTCACCTGCATCACCACGGTGTAGAATTCGTTGGCTAATTCAGGATAGATAAACTGCATCTCTTCGCTCACGCGGACCATGGCCTGATCAAGCGCCAGTCCCGTCCCCAGCACGATACCGAGTAAGTCAATGGTATCGGGCAAGGCTTCTTGTAACTTCGCCTTGTAGCGCTTCGCCAGCCGGCCCAGCACTTGCTTCGGAACCAGCCATCCGATAATAAATGCGGCAATCAGTCCGCCAAAGGCATTCGAAATCGGATTGTCGCGCTGGAAATACAACATCCCGCCCATACAGACAATAAAGAAGAGCGTGTGGCCGAAGATGTAGTACGCCGCTGACTCCGGACGGCGCAGCCCCGCCGCCCGTAAGTCACGCTCCACCTCGCGAATCCACTCCTCTCCCCCAAAGCGGGAGACGATATACAGTAGCTGATTCCAAAAGCCGCCTCCGCTGCTTCGCCGTCGCGTGCCACCGGTTTCTACTGTACCCGCCGCGGTAAAGGCACGCAGTTGCGTCATCCGCTCGTCCAGCGGATCTTCTTGCACCGTAAAGAGCTGCACCGCGGACCACACAATCGCGCTCGCTGCCGCGCCGAAGGCCAGGAAGAATAAAAGAGAGGTGAGCATGGCGTTAGAACTTCGGGCTCGCGATCTTACGAATCACCAAAATGCCGATCAATTCGGAGATAATCGCGTACGTGAGGATCATGTTACCGGTCTCATCTTCGATCAGCAAAGCGACATACTCCGGCTTCTGAAACCAATAGATAATGAAAATCACCAGTGGAATCGAGCAAACCAGCGCGGCGGAAAACCGTTGCGATGCCGTGCCGGCACGCAATTTCTCGGCCAGGTTAAGCCGCTCGCGGATCAGCATCGCCAGATTCTCCAGCATATCCACCATGTTCGCGCCCGTTTGTCGCTGTAGAATCAAGCCGGTGATGAAAAACTTCAAGTCGATCAACGGAATGCGGTCGCCCAGATGATGCAACGCCTCTTCGGTGGGCGCGCCGAGAGCTAGCTCCTCCATCACCTTCTTGAATTCCATCTGCACCGGATCGGACGTTTCGCTCGCGATGGTCTCCAGGCCGCCCTGAATATTGTGGCCGGCCTTCATGGAGCGGTTGAAAAGGTCGATCGTTTCGGGCAACATGTGCTCGAACTTACCCATGCGCGACGATTTCTTCCATAAAATGTACATCGTCGGAATCGCCGCCAGCACGGAAGCGAAGGCTAGCTTAATCGGCCAGTAACCAATAAACAGGCCGGTCAGGCCAAACACGGCGACAAAGAGAATCAGGGAAACCGTGAAGACGTCCGTCGCCCGGTACTTCAGATTCGCCTGCCCAATAATCTGCTGCAACCGCTTGAGTGGCTTTACCCAATCGAGAAAAGCCGCGAGAAAGGTAAAAGTACCCGTGCTCTCGCGTCGAAGTAAGTCGCCGCCGGTACGCTGCCGCTGGACGTTGGCCCGCGCACGCAACTCGCGCATCCGCGCGTTCAACCGCTCCTCCTCGGCGCGCTGCGGAATACGCCAAACGTAGTGGGCGGCAATAAATCCCGCCACCGAGAAAAACACCAGGCATAGTAAGAAAGTACCCAGCATGCTAGCGTTCCTTTACCTCGTGAACTTCGCTAAAGATGGATCGCGGTAACTGCACGCCATAAGCCTTCAGACGGCCCAGCACCTGGGGAATATGGCCCGTCGCGCGGAAAGTCCCGAGCGCCTTACCCGTCTTGCCGACCCCGGAACGGTCGAAAAGGAAGATATCTTCCATCACCACGCTCTCTTCGTTGACCCCCGTAACTTCACTAATCGAGAGAATCTTGCGGCTGCCGTCCGTCAGCCGGGCCGCTTGAATCACGATCTGCACGGCCGAGGCGAGCATCTGGCGAATCACGCGATCCGGAATCGCCGACGAGGCCATCATCACCATCGTCTCCAACCGCGAGAAGGCGTCGCGCGCCGTATTGGCATGGCATGTGGTCATGGATCCATCGTGGCCGGTGTTCATCGCCTGCATCATATCCATGGCTTCGGCCCCGCGGCACTCGCCGATCACGATGCGATCCGGCCGCATCCGCAGCGCATTGATGACTAAGTCACGCTGCGAGATTTCGCCCGCGCCTTCAATATTCATCGGGCGCGTTTCGAGCCGCACTAAGTGCGACTGCTGCAACTGCAATTCCGCTGTATCTTCAATCGTAACCACCCGCTCTTCTTCGGGAACGAAGCGCGACAGCGTATTCAACATCGTCGTCTTTCCGGAACCGGAACCGCCAGAGATGACAATATTCAGGCGCGCCTGCACGCAGCCGGAAAGAAAGTCAAGCATACCCTGCGTGAAGGTGTCGTTGTGGACTAACTCATCGGTCGTCAGTAGCTTCTTGCCAAAGCGCCGGATCGACATCACCGGGCCGATCAGCGAAATGGGCGGTATCACCGCGCAAACGCGGGAGCCGTCACCCAGGCGCGCATCGACAATCGGCGACGACTCGTCGATCCGGCGGCCGATATTCGAGACAATCCGGTCGATAATCAGCCGCACATGCGCCTGATCCTTGAAGCGAACGCTAGTCTCTTGCATGATGCCATTGCGTTCGACATACACCGAGTCGTAACCATTCACGAGAATATCGGAGATGGTGGGATCCTTGAACAGCGCTTCAAGCGGTCCAAGCCCGAAGACTTCGTCAAGAATCTCCTCGATCAGCTTCTCACGTTCGCTGATTGTCATCGGCGTGCCAGACTCGCCGACAATGCGCTCCACCATGTTGCCAATCTGGTCGCGCATCCCGTCCTTGCGCAGGCCGCGCAACTGGTCGGCCGACATGGTGTTCAACAAGCGCGTGTGGACCTGAGTCTTCAGCGCGAACCAGCGGTCGGCGTTGTTCGACGGGCGCGGGATGGAGCGGCTGCCCATTAGGCGGCGGCCTCCTTCTTACGGCCAGTTGCCTTATCGACGAAGGCACGGAAGGAGCGATCCAATTCTCCGGCCTCCTCGCGATTGGCCACAAAGGGACGTCCTTTGTTTATCGAACCAAGAACGGCCCCGGAGTGAGGAATTCCATAAAAGACAGGCTGATTCAGCGTTTGCTTGATCTGCTCCAGCGAGGCGAACCCGGGGCCACTCTTCTTCGAGTACTCGTTCACCACCACCTTGATCTGGTCCTGATTAAAGCCCATCCGCATTAAGAAGCTCATGTACCGTTGCGCATTGCGAATGGTGGGATACTCTTGCGTCGTAACGATAAAGATCTGGTTCGATACTTGCAGCGCGCCAAGGACCAACTCGGTGTTAATCAACCGCCCGGCGTCAACCACAATGGACTCATACTTCTCCACCAGGAACGTAGTAAAGTCGCGAAACATTGGTTCCGAAAAGTAACCCGCGTTCTCCAGTGAATCCGGCGGGCCCACCAGATAGAAACCAAGCGGATCGCGCGTCACAAATCCCTCGAACAAGGCCTGGTCCATCCGGTCCAAATTCTCGCCCACTTCCTGCAAGGTATACTGCGGCTGCGCGCCGACCTGCATGGCGCAGTCGTTGCCAGTCCAGTCGAGGTCAATCAATACCGTCTGCTGTTTACGTTGGGCCAGAACACCGGCAAAATTTACCGCCAAAGTGGTGGTGCCCACACCGCCCTTCGTACCGAGAAACGTGTATACCTTGCCCAAACGGCTACCGCCAGCCGAGACGCGACGCGGCGTACGCTCCAGGCGCTCCATGGCGTCGCGAAAATCCAGACGCTTCACCGGTTGCACGAGAAAGTCATTGGCTCCCGCCCGTACGGTCATAATCACGTGCTCGCCGTCAGCCGTGTAGCTCGAAGCAATTACGTATAGGTCCGGAATGGCTTGTTTTAGTTTTTGCAGCGCCCGCAGACTGGCATCGGGGTCCACCGCCAGATCCAAAATCAGCGCGACGTCCGGATGACGCTCCACTTCCTGCAATACGCGGATGTAGAGGTTCTGGTTGACCTCGGGAAACTCGCCCACCACCCGCGCGTCGGGAATATTGAGTAGCTGCTCGCGGATCATTTCGCGGAAGGTTTCGTCATTCGAAGCTAGTAATAAAGATACAGCCATAGTTAGTGATTCCTTTGCCCTAGGGCAAACATGATCCTGTCTCGGGGTCGCAACCCGCGCTTTCAATCGGGACGGTAGTCGTGAACGGGGGGACCGGTATCGGCGGTAACCCTAAATAACTCTGGAAGGCGCGGAATTCGTAGCCAGTCACGCTCACCTTTACGGCGTCCGGAACGCACTCGGTAGAACAATCGCTGCCACAGGTGTAGTCGACTAACTCCCCGCTGTCGGGGTCGCGAGAAAGATACTCCACCCGGACTTCGGCGGGCCCGCTACGGAATTGTTCAAAATCGAAAGTGAGCGGCACGTTGTTGCGCATAAACTCAATCACGTTGCCGCCACCGGACTGGGCACAATGAGTGGATGCATACCGAGCGCCATTGCGCGTCCATTCCACCACCGAATTCCACACCCACATCATCTGCGCCGTAAAGATCACCATGAAGGTTACGGGCAGAATAATTGCCGAGTAGATCATGACGTACTCCACCAACGCCTGGCCACTGCGCGGATTCCGGCGTCTAAGTGCCGCCATAAGGCACCCTCACTTGCGGACGCAATTGAATCGGATCAGTAGGAATTAGCGGAATACGCAACTGCACGGATACGCCATCCGTGAAACGCGCTGTAATGAAATCCGGCGGCCGGCCACCCTGAGAAGCATCACATCCTTCCGCGGAGCAGGCGCACTCAGCCACTTCGCCGCTGGCGGGGTCCACTCGCTCCACGCGCAGTTGAATGCTATCGGGGGTCAGGCCAGGAATAATTGGCTCCAGCGAGCTATCGGTGGTACCGGTCAGCGCGAGATTCTTCGCCTGCAGAATGGTAATTTCGCTGGCGTCGCAAAGATTAACGCCCTGCTGCGTCCCTACGAATCGCGCAAAGGTATAGAGCATTTTCTGCGCGGTGAAATAGGTATAGCCGACGCGCGCGAACTCCACCAGCCCGAGGAAGAAATAGAGCAAGAGCGGAATCATCATCGCGGCTTCCACGATCACAGAGCCCCGGCGCGTGCGTCGTCTCATCGGAAAAGCACCACCTTTCCCGGTCCCGTCGTGATCCCGCAATTGCCATCAAACCGCCCCTGTTTGAGCGGCATTACATTGCCGATGTAACTCGCGATGAAGCGGCCACTGGTCTCGGCGGGATTAAACTGAGTTTGCCCGCCCAAGGGTTGTACCAAAAACTGACGGAAGCCGAGCACCGACATTCCTCCGCCGGGAAGTAAAGCTTCCACGATGGGAATGGTGATCACCCGGCGGCCGTTGCCGGTGTAAGCCGCGTAGTCATCCAGGTCTGTCAGATCGGTATCCGGAATATTGGTGGAGACGATCGTATCGAGGTCACCCACGATTTGGCACTGCGCCGGCAACGACGTGCCATCGAATCGAGTGGCCAGCCCGCAGAGGAAGGCTTGCACTGGTCCAGGAATCTGATTGAAGACGCACTGTAAGGGTTGCGCGTTCTCCCAAACCGTCTCGCTGCCACCGATCCGAATGCATCCAGCGGCGGCGGAGCGATTGCCGGGTAAACCAGCCTGGCCGATGCGGAATATCTGTTGAGTCGCGTCCGGGAATACGGTAGCCGAGGCATCCTGCCGATCCAGCATCAGATAGTCGATCCGGCCCGAGGTTCCCCCGAGGACCTGAGGCAAGGGAAAGCCTTGGCAATTGTGGCTAAAGGTGTAACGGGTATTCCGGGTAAATCCGAAGTCGACTAAGTCCGCGGGGTCCAGCGCCGCCACCGTCATATTCTCGATGGCGCAGGCCTCACACAGCGGCGCGCTCTGGCCAGCGATGGACGTTACCGAGATCGGCGTCTTGCGTTCCTGCCCCAGCGACAACAGACTGAAAAAAGTAAGTGGCGCGTCCGCCGTGAGCGAAACGCGTACAAACTTGGCCGTCCCGCCCGCGGCCGCGCCGCCGGTGGTGCTCTCGCCTTCACCAGTGGCTGCCGACGCACTGTCAAAATACTCTGGCTCCTGCACGGCGCTATTCAAAAAACCACCGGAATCGCCAATCACGAGCGAGCCGAAATTAAATTTGTTGCCGATGGAGGCAGCGTTCGAAATCGCTGCCGCGCGCGCCGTGGCGGCGCTCTCCAGCGCGCCATCGGTGCCATTCAGCCGCTGCGCGGACGCCAGGGCCATGGCGTTCGCGGCCTGCTTTAGTTCCGCCCGGACTAAGTACATCTGCCCCAAGTCGATCGCGAAGCCCATCATGACGAGCAGCACGGGCACCAGGATGACCAGCATCTGGATCGTGATGGCGCCGGAGCGTCTCGAATTGGAGCTATGGCGTCTCACTTCTTGTTCGGTTTCGCCGGAGCCTGAGTCGGGCCTTCCACCTCGGGCTTCGCCTCTTGATAGCCACGCGAACCGACAAACTCCGGTTTCTTGTTCTTGTCCTTCCCCTTGGCCTTGGCATCACGCTGTTCCTTGAGCGTCGGCAGCCAAGTCTCGGGCGCTTCGGGCAACTTAGTGGGCTCGTCGGCGCCTACGGGCCGGACGAAGCGGGGCGTGATCACGACGAGTAACTCATCGGTCGACTTACGCGTCGCCCGGCTGCGGAAGAGATTGCCCAGAATCGGTAAGTCGCCCAGACCGCGCACTCGCGAGAGCGTCTGCACGACGCGATTGTCGATCAGGCCCGCAATGGCAAAGCTCTCGCCGTCCTTGAGGATCACTTCGGTTTCCGCGCGGCGCGTGGAGATCGCGGGAATCAGCACACCTTGGACGGTAACGGAGTTTGTATAGTCGAGCGCGCTCACTTCGGGACGCACTTTCAAGTGGATGGTGCCCGAAGGCGTAATTTCGGGCGTGAAGCGTAGTTGCACGCCGAAGGGTTTGAACTGCACCGTGATGACGGGAGAGATGGCGCCACCGGTCGTGGTGGCGGTTAAAATCGGAAAGGGGAATTCGCCACCGGCCACGAAGCTGGCTTCCTTACCTTCCAGCGTAATCAGGTTCGGTTCGGCGAGAATCTGTAGTAAGTTCTTCGTCTGCAAAGCGCGAATGGTAGCGCCGATGTTGAGGTCAGGGCGGAAGACGAAGAGGTTGAGCAGGTCGGCGAAGTTAACCGTCGAGTTCGAAAACTCGCCATTTTGGAATTGTAACTGGGAAAAGCGGGGCGCCTGAAATTGCTGGGTTCCCAACGCGCCGAGCGTATTTCCGTTGCGGCTGAAAAGATTGAATCCGAGTTCGCTCAGGCCGACACGATCCACCGAGGCGAATTTCACCTGCAGCAGAATCTGACGTGGATCCGGAAGCGGTGGCACTTCGAGTAAGTTGACTACTTTGCGCGTCCGCGTGGCAGCCAAAGCTTCGGCGCGGCGTGAGGCTTCGCCATCGGCGACTTTCCCCGTAAGTACGATCAGTTCCGCATTGCCATTGAATGAGACCCCGCCATCCGGCACCAGGGCCTTCATTTCCGCGGCCAGTTCGTTTTGGAAGTTATCAATGGGCGCGCGGTCCGCCACCACGTTGATGTTGTACTTCACCGGATTGGCGTTGGCTTCCCAAACCACCAGCGTCGTGTGGCCGACGCCCTTGGCATTCACCATCACTTCCGTAGGCGAGACCACCAGCGCGTCGGCGATTTTGGGTTCCGCAATCACCACCTTGTTAATATCGCTCTTGTACTGCATCAACTCGCCCTTACCCAGGACGAGCGTAATTTCTTTTTCTACCGCGGGTTGGGCCGTCACATAGAGCGCGGCGGCGGCGGCGAGACTGAGTAAGCAAAGGGCTCGACGGTTCATTCGGGTTGAAAAATCTCCTGCACATGTTTGTCGCCGCGATAGACATCCACCACTCGCTTGGGCTTGGCGGGAGGCTCTTTCTTCTCTACTTTGGGAGGCTTCGGCGCGGGTGGACCCTCTTCTCCATTCACCAGCCGGGCCCAGGCGCGGTCGTCGCGCAGGTCAACATTGCCGCCGCGGCCCCCAGTTCCTTGCCGATTGCGCAACTGCTGTAACCGGCTGCGGCGATCGCCCATCAACGGGTCAATCACTTCGCCGGTGGTCGGCGTCGGGTTGCCAATCCGGCCAGTGTCGATCGGATTGCGTAGCGCTAGTGAAATCTTGCCATTGTTCTTGGCCATTTCGAGTTTCGAAGCGTCTTCCGGAGTCACTAACAGCGTCACCGCCCGTTGCGTACCGCTGCTGGGATTCACCGCGACGGCAGACCCCTTCGCGTCCGGCGCACTCATCTGTAACTCCGTCACGCGGCCGACGCTCAAAACCTGGACGTCCTGCAAAATCAGATTTGAGACCGCTTCGTTCAAGCTACCGGTACGGGAACAAATGACGTCGACCTTGGCACGCGGCAGAATCAGTCCAGCAGCGCTGGAGGCGTCCGAGACCAACACCGAGACGGCGCGGTAACCGGATGGAATAATCGAAGGCACGCCTTCCACGCCCGCTAAAGAGGCGATCTTGCCGGAACTGATCACTTCGTTCGCCGCCACTGGAAACAGAAGCGCGTGGTTCACTAACTCCGTGTCCGCGAGAAAGACGTTGGCGGGAGCATCACGTTCAGGGACGTTTACTTTCTTCAAATCGGATTTCTTCAGGCGGGTGCCGGCGGGTAAGTCGCGGGCGGCGGCCATCAGCGGTTTCAACTTAGTCAGCTTGGCGCCGCTCGCGGTGGAATAAAGAAACCACGCGAGTAAGCCGGCCAATAGCCAGGATCCGCCGAAGACCAATAAGAGTTTCTGTCGATCCATTCCCTCAGTTTTCCCTTTCGAGAATCGTCGCAGTGCGATCCGCGTAAATTTTCTTCCAGCCACGCGCTTCCAGCGCGGGAATTAATGAATAACGATTCGGCAACAAGGCGTGCGAGAATTTCCACTGCTCCAGTTGTCGGGTCCAACCCGGCCGTACTTCCACTAAGTCGATGTAACGGCGCATGAAATCCAAACCGTAGAAGTCGCTTCGCCCGTCGAAGAAGACGGGGCGCTGGCCCGCAAAACGATAAATGAGATAGCCGCCGTAGTGGTCGGGCGCCAACAGGCGGGCGTTCACGGGCAAATGATTCGCGGCCTCCACCGGCAACTGACCCGGCGGAAATCCGGGCGCGACGGCAGGCAGCCGCATCCAGAGGGCGCCCACCAGAATCAGCAAGGGCACGTAGGCGTAGCCGCCAAAGCGCGCGTCGAAGCGGCGCAGGTTGGCTCCGTAGGCCAAGCTCACGGTGAGCCAACGGCGCAAAGCCGGCCGGACCTCCGCGCGCCACAGCGCTCCCGTGAGCATGCCATTGGCGTAGGGCAAGGCGAGTAAAGCCAGCAGCGGCAACATTCGCGCGGACCGGATGGCGCCGACGAATAGCAGCGCGGTAAGCAAGGCCACGTCGAGCCGGCGTTCGCCGATAGCGAGGACGCCACCCACGGCGCTCACCAGCACCATCAGCAGAATCCAAATCGCGCCGTCGGCGTGAAAGTTAAAGCTTTGAAACTCCCCAATGCGCTCGAGCAAAGCGCTGTTGGTCAGATAGCGAAAAACGTGGAGGTGCAAATTCCAGCCGTAGGGATTGACGAAGGTCCCGGCCAGCAACGTGCCGGAGGCGGCCAGCAGCCAGCGCGCGCGCGCCCAGCCTGGATCCACTGCCCAAACGACGCCGCGCAAAAGCGTCCCCGCAGCGAGGAGAACCGCGGCGGCTAAGGCCAGAACGAAACTACCGTGGACGTTGGCCCACAACGCGCCGACGGCAAAAGCGCCCAGCAGCGAGCCCGCCGAAAAACGCCATTCACGACGCCTTTCCACGTGCAGTAAGCAACCAAGAAATAGCACCCAGCTCAGCACATGCGGCCTCGCCAGCCAATGCAGGTTGACGGTGGAGAGCATCGGCATGGCGAAAAGGCAGGTCAGCAGAAAGCTACCCCCGGCTGCCCAATTCAGCCGCACCCACAGCCACGTACACGTCGCGATGAGCACTGCATAGCCGAGCGCCACCCCGCCCAGGCCCGCCAACTGATGCAGGCCGCCCATGGCCACATCGGCGCCCCATTCCCACGCGAACCAGGGTTGCCCGGCACGACTGAAGGAGAATGGGTCAACGACAGGCCAACCCGAGCCCGCCAGGATGCGCTCGCCGAGCCGTATGTGCCACCCGGCGTCCGAGTCCCGGAAGAGCTGCTGCGCCCCGCCGAAGAGCACCAGCACGTAGAAAAGGGTTCCTGCGGCAAGGACCATGGCCAAGTCCGGAAGCCACCAGACGCGCCAAGCCACCCGGCCGTGGAGAGCGGGTGGCGGCGTGTCAGGACGCACTTCGAGCTTGGCGGTTGAGGAATCCACCGTCTTGAACTTTAACCGGGGGTGCGAACGGCTTATTGGCCGGACGCGCCGATCGAGGCCAGACCCTGCGTGATGCTGGAGTACAAGCTGACGACAGCGGTAGTGAGTTGGTTCACGGTGGTGATCAGCGCGAGGCCCACGGCGGCCACAATGAGCGCGTACTCCACCAAGTCCTGGCCATCGTCTTCGCGCCACAGGCGCATCATCATCTGTTGAAAGTTATTCATAAATTTAGCTCCTAAAAAACCTACTGTCCTGTCCGGTCAAACCTATCTTCTAACGGGAAGCTCGCCGCGTCGAGCCTTTTGGTTTTAGTACCGGATCCTCGTCCGCAACAAAAGTATTGCGTACTCCGCGTAGTACCTTATGCCATCCCGAATTTTTCGCTGCTTCGGCGTTCCTGGTCTTGTTTGCCAGTTTGTTGGGCGTAAGCGTGATGGGCTTACCATCGAGCTCACTCAATAGTTGCAAATTCCGCCATGCTTCCGGAAGGTCCGGCTGCAACTTGAGGCTTTCCTCCAGTTCGAGGCGCGCCTCGGCGTAGCGCTCTCGCTCCATCAGCAAGGCCGCCAGATTGTTGTGGGCGGACGCCGGATCGGTAACGCTCTTCCAATGCGTCAGGATGGCCGCCTTATCGATCTCGCCGTCGCGACGGGCCCCCAGCGCAACGCCCAGGTTATTCCGCGCTACCTCCGACCGCGGACGCCGGCGCAAAGCCGACTCAAACAGCGCCACCGCCTCCTGATCGCGTCCTTGCGCCAGCAGATTGTAGCCCAAGTTGCTTTCGTATACGTCCACGTCGCCGCGCGCCAACTCCAGCGCCCGCCGGTGCTCGGCCTCCCCTTCCATGGGCCGCTCGAGTTCGTCGAGCAGAATGCCGGTAAGGGAAAAGGCCGCTGGCGTAGTAACGCTCTGCCGGGCAGTCAAGTTTCTTAAGATTCGTAACGCTTCGTCGCGCGCTCCTGCCGCCCGTAGGCTACGCGCCAAGCGCAAGTGCAAGTCTTCATTGGCAGGATACCGCTCCGCCAGCAGACGCAGATGCTCCAGTACAAGTTCGGACTCACCGCGCTTCTCCAGGTGGCTCACCAGTTCCAGGCGCAAATCCAGCCGGTCCGGCTGCTCGAGAATGCGGCGGCGCAAATCACGCACCACGATGTCTCCGTCCCCAGCATCCACCGCATTGAGGATCTGTCTCGTCATCAGCGGAGGCGGCGAAGGCATGCTCGCCTGCGCGGCCTGCAGCGCATGACGATGGCCACAACCAACGCTGGCCAGAGACAGCATCATCACCGTGCCGGAGTAAAACATTTTCCTCATGAATTGTTAATGAACTCCAACTGATCGCCCGGCGACGTCCGGGACTCGGCGATAGTACCCACCGGCAACTCTAGTACTGATTTCGCCCTCAAAGCGGCGCTGATTCTCCACGGCTTCACGTTCTCTCGCACCTTCACCACGCGCTTCTCCCGATCCAGGTAGACCAGATCCAGCGCGAACTTCATGAAAAACATATGCACCGCCTGAGTCGGCGAGATCCAAAGCCCATCACCCTTTTCGAGCGACATGTGCTTCAGCAGGCCCCGATTGCGGGTCTCGGGCGTATTCGCCACGCCGGCCCGGTCGGCCAAATATGTCGATTTGGTAAGATTCTTCACCGTTATCCGGCGCATGCGACACCGAGACCTGAAGCAGAACCCGCGAATTGTGAATTTGTTGCGGTACCCAACCAGAATCCTTCTTCTCGCGAAACTTGGCGTTTGATTTAGGGTTTAGGGTATCTTAGTTGACAACGAAAATGCAATTTCGCTCTATCGCTTTCCACGCCCTCAAGACGGGTTTCGCGTTCGGACTGGTGGTGCTTTCCGGCTTGGCGCAGACGGTGAACACCGGCGCCACCTTCGGCAACGTCATCAACCTGGGCGGCGAGCCCCGCGACATCGTGCTCGACGAGTTGCGCGGCCGGTTGTATTTGGTGAACGCCAACGCCAACCGCATCGACATCTACGACTACCGGCAGAACCGGATCACCGGGAACATCCCGGTGGGCACGTTCCCCAACGCGGCCGCGATGTCTCCTGACAACGCGTTTCTGTACGTGGCGAACGTCACCAGTTCCTCGCTGACGCAGATTGAGCTCGGCACGGATCGCGTCACCAGCATCATCAGCCTTCCCGCGCGTCCCGAAGGCGTGGCGGTGGGTATCGATGGCCGCGTCTTGATCACCACGCAAGGCACGGGTGTCAACAACGCGACGAACACCCTGCTGTTGTACGATCCCCGCCAGGAAAGCGGGCTGCAAATTTCTTCGGTCCCTTCTCCGCCCACGATTACGACCCCGAATCCGCTGCCCGCGGTCTTCGTCGGACGCCCGGCCACGGCGTTCCCCGGGCGGCTGATCACCACGCCGGACGGCAACTTCATCATCGGCATGGTAGCGATCAACCAGACAGCGAACACGGCGGCCACTACGCTTTTCGTCTACGAAGTGGCCTCGGCCACGGTGCTGCGCAACCGCACCGTCACCGGCCAATCCACGGTGCTCTCCATTTCCCCCGACGGCGCCTACTTCATGGCCGGTTCAACCCTTTATGACGCCGCCAACCTGAACGTGATCGCCCAGTCGACCATCGCCAATCTGCCGTTCCAATTGCCGGTAAACCAGTTCAACAACTTCAACGCGCAAGCCAACTTTGGCGGCAGTTCGTTTTCCCCGGACGGCGCCACGGTCTTTGGCGCCTTTAACAACGCGGCCACCGGCCAGCGCACCACTTCGGCGACGCTGCTGATTGCGAATTCCCGCAACCTGGGGGCGAGCCTCGGCATTAAGCTGCCGGAGTCCGTCACGGGGCGTATGGTCATCAGCAAGGACGGCGCGGATTTGTTCGCCATCTCCGAGTCCGGCTTAACGCGCCTGCCGATCTCGACCCTCTTCGACTACCCGATTCTCCAGCCCGAAACCACGCAAGTCTTCCTCGCCATTGACGAATGCAACAAGGGCGTTTCGCGCGCGGGCGTGCGGATCGCGAACCTGGGCAAGGGCCGTTTAACCTTCAGCGTCCCGAACACAGGGGCCGCCTTGGTCACGCAGATCTCCACGGGCGTCGCCCCTGCCGATATCACCTTCATCATGGAGCCGGGCCGGGCGGGAGTGGTGCGCCAGGCGGGCACCAACCTTTACACGGGCGCGGCAAACAACACCGGCAACCCCGTCAACGTCATCCTTTCGTCGCTCCAGGCGATCAACATTCCGAACACCATTCGCGTCTACATGAACTTCCGCAACGCTGACCAGCGCGGCGTCGTGTACCCGGTGCCCGTCACGCCGAACAATAACTCCGAAGGCCTGTGGGATATGATTCTCGACGAGCCGCGCGGCTTGCTCTATCTCACCAACAGCGGCTTCAACCGCATCGAAGTCTTCGACACGCGGGCGCAGAAGTTCCTGGCGCCGATCGAAGTCGGCCAGTTGCCGCACATGATGGCGATGGCGCTCGATGGCTCGCAGCTCTATGTAGGCAACACCGGCGGCGAGTCGATTCAAATCGTAGACCTCGACTCCCGGCGCCTCGTCGACTCCGTGCGTTTCCCCGCCCTGCCCCGCGCCGGCAATCAGGCCGTGATCCGGCCGGTGGCTCTGGCGATGTCGGTCTCCGGCCTGCAATTCATCATGTCGAACGGCGGCTTCTGGCGCGTCACCGGCATGGACGCCATCCCCCGCCAGGCCAACACCGTCACCCCGGCCACCATTCCCGGCCCGCAGTACATGGCGGCCTCGCCGGACGGACGTCAAATCATCGTCATGGGCGGCTCCGGCATCGGCTATCTCTACGACGGCCTGATCGACAACTTCACCACCAGCCGCGTCATCTACAATACGCAGCCCCCGCTGAGTTACTTTGGCCCGCTCGCCGCGTCGCCCGCTTCCGGCTACTTCCTGGCCGGTGGTCAAATTCTGAGCCCGTCGCTCACGCCGATCGGCGGCGCCGAGCGTCCCGGCGTCACACAATTCGGCCCGCCCGCGCAGCCCGGCCAGCCGCCCGTGCAAACCATCGTCTCCTCGGGCCAGCGCAACGTCGCCTCCGTGTTTCCGCTCTCGGAGAACCGCTTTATTCGTGCCACCACCCCGGTCCGGCAGAACATCACCGCCGCCACACGCGACGACGCGCGCACGGTGCTCGAAATCGTCGACATCCGCACCCAGGCCGAGACGGTGGCCGGCGTGATTCCAGAGAATCCGCAATTCAGCGTCTTCGCCACCCAGCGCGCGAACGTTCCCTCCCGCCAACTCGTGGTGGACTCCACCGGCTCCATCGCCTATTCAATCAACATCTCCGGCCTCACCGTCACGCCCCTGGTGCAGACTTCGGGCGCCACCCAGCCACGCCTGCCCAACGGCATCCGGTCTATTGTCAATTCTACTGACGGCACCACGAACTTCCGCCCAGGCAGCTTCGTGACGATCAGCGGCCAGAATCTCGCCCTTGCCGCCCGTGCTGACCAAGTGCCGTTGCCCACCGTCCTGGGTGGCACGTGCGTCGTCTTCAACGACGTCGCCCTGCCCTTAATCACCACCGGCCCCGGCCAGATCTCGGCGCAGATTCCAGAAACCGTGCGCGCCGGTCAGAACGTCATGCAGATTCGTTCCCTCGCTACCGCGCAGGCCAGCGACCCCATCGTCGTCACCGTGCAGCGTCAGCCGTAAGTGAGAAGCCCAGAAAAATGGGTTGCTTGTGGTATTGGACCTCCTGACGAACCCGTAGAGTGGGAAGGGATCGCACCACAAGCGTTCTTCGATCAAAAAAGCCACATGCACGCTGCTGCTTTCATGGATATACTCGCCGGCCAACTATCCCCTCCCTTAGCCTTAGCTTAGAAGCTCAGCAAAAATGTGCCGGCATTGTCAAACAGCCCATCGCGTGAGCGGTGGGTTACGTTACGTCTGACTGGCCAGAAGCCCAGCAAAGCAGACACATTCCCCGCACTGTAACCCATCGCTCACGCGATGGGCTGTTCGGATCCAGTGCATCGGCCGAGGCGACGCAGGCTACCGGAAGTTCTCCACCAGCATCAGGTCGCTGATCTGCTGGTCGATGCGGACAAAGATTACCCAGCGGCCGTCGGAGGTGACGCCGAAGTTGGAGGTGCCGCGCGCTGTCTCGGGGGGGAGCTTGAGGACGATGCTGTCCTTGCCGGTTGTCAAGTCGAAGCGATGGAGGACGTCGGTGAGCCGACCGTTGGTCCAGAAGATACCGTTGCCCGTAAGATGCCACATTGCGCCGTTGGGCGTGTCGAGCACCTTTTGCTCCTCGCCGCCGCCCACCGGCATTTTGAAGGTGCCCGGAAGATCGAACTTCTGATAGTAGAGAGTTTGGCCATCGGGCGATTCGCCGCTGCGCCAGCCGCTGCCGCGAGTCAGTTGCACCTCGGGGGACGAACCGTCAGCCGCAATCTTCCAGACCTCGTTGCGCCCCGTGCGGTTCGAGGCGAAGTAGATCCACCGGCCATCGTGGGACCAGTAAGCGGAGGCATCGTTGCCGGGGCTGGTGGTGAGCCGCTTGGGGCTACCACCCTGGGCGTCCACCACGTAGACGTCGGCGTTGCCACCGGGCCGCTTGGCAAACGCGATGCGTCGCCCGTCCGGCGACCAGCGCGGAGCCGTGGGCCGTGCGCCCTGGGTGGTGAGTTGCACGGGATTCGATCCATCCGCGCCGGCGATCCACACTTCTCCATCTCCGGAGCGACTCGAAATGAACGCAACTTTGGTTCCATCGGGCGAGTAATCCGGCTGCATCTCATTGCGGGTGGAGGCGATGTTCCGTTCGGGGGGCAACTCTGGGCGCTGGAGGTCCGCGCGCCAAAGATTGTTATCGGAATAGGACAGTTGAAACGCCAAACGCGAACCCTGCCGGGCAATGGAGGGAGAGTAGGTGTCGGAACCGAGATTCGTGATGGGCGTAGGGGTAGCGCCATCAGTGATCGCCGCGCGGTAGAGCTGGCCGGGGTTGGCAGAGATGACCAGCTCTTTGCTGTCGGTCGTCCAACTGCCGCCGGGGCGATAGTCCGAGTGGGTATTCGTGATGCGCGTGGGTGTCGCGGAGGAAGCCGCGCCCCAGGGAAGCCGAAACCAGTCTCCGGTGCTGATATTTTCCTGGCGGAGGAATGCGAGCCACTGGCCGTCCGGAGAAACCAGGGGCCAGGAGTCGCCGATGGACTTCGGATCGGCGGTGGTGAGCATCTTCCTCTCACCCGACTCGACGGATACCATGGCGATCGCCGGCGGCTTGACGGACGTATCGACGATGACGATCGACTTGCCATCCGGCGACCAACTGACGGTGGGACGCGCGAAGTGACTGGGCGCGTCTTGAAACTCGGCGACCTTCCGTTCCGCACCGCCCAACGAGGGGATGACATAGTATGCACCGTTGAGGATGCCCCGCTCGAAGCGCACGAAGGCGAGAAAACGGCCATCGGGCGACCAAGCGGGAGCTGAGTCGACACTGGGATTCTGCGTGAGGCGCACCGGCGTTCCGGCATCCACCAGCTTGACGTAGATGTCGAAGTTGTCTTCCTTCTCCCCGTTCCAGGAGAACGCGACCTGCTTGCCATCAGGAGAGAGCGCCGGGGTCTGTTCCGAGCCCGGGTAGCTGGTGAGGATGGAGACTTTGGGTGGCGCCGCCACCTCGGGGGGCTTGCGGTTGAGGAAGTAAGCGCTGGCGAGGACCGCCGCTAGCGCGCCCCCGAGGGCGGGCAGCAGCCATGTCTTTCGCTTCGCCGTCGCGGGCGCAGCGGCGGCGTTTCCCGATTCGGACTCCTCGCGCACCTCCTCCAAGCTCAGCTTCAAGTCGTCCATGTGCTGGTAGCGCTTGTCACGATCCTTGCGCAGGCAGCGGCGAATGATCTTGTCGAGGTCCGGCGGGACGTTCTCAAGGGGCTTCGGCTCTTCCTTCAGAATCGCCGACATCAGGGCCAGGTTGGAGTCGCCCGCGAAGGCGCGCCGGCCGCTCAGCATCTCGTACAGCAGCACGCCGAAGCTGAAGATGTCAGTCCGGGCGTCGACCTTCTTCCCTTCCGCCTGCTCGGGCGACATATACGCGACCGTCCCCATCACCGTGCCTTCCTCGGTCTGCGGGCGTACCGTCAGCGTGGCGTCGTCCTGGGAAACTGGGGCTGCCTCGGTGAGTTTGGCCAGGCCGAAGTCAAGAATCTTCACCGGCCCGTCGTCGGACACAATCACGTTCGAAGGCTTGATGTCGCGGTGGACAATCCCCGCGGCATGCGCCTTCCGCAGCCCCTCCGCCACCTGCACGGCAATGCGCAGCGCTTCGTTCAGCCGCAAGCCCTGGCGCGGGATCAGAGCATCGAGCGTCTTGCCGGGGACGTATTCCATCACCAGACAGTCCGTGCCCTCATGCTCGAAGATGTCGTGTACGGTGACGATGTTCGGATGGTTCAAGGCGGAAGCCGCTTGCGCCTCCTGAATGAAGCGCTGCTTCCGGCTGGCGTTGGCTACGAGATCACTGCGCAAGACCTTGATGGCGACAAAACGGTTCAGGCGGGTATCGCGCGCCTTGTACACTTCGCCCATGCCGCCCGAGCCAAGAGCATCCAGAATTTGGTAATGGGTGAGCGTGCGGCCGGTCATAAGAGTGACTCCATAGTATATCGGTTGCAATCCAGGCGTGCTCGGAGTCGCGGACGCGCTAGGCGCGTCATCAGAACACAAGAACCGCGTCTAAATTGCTGCATGCCGACCGCCCCGAACGATGTCGCCCACGGTAGGACAGGCCTCCGGCCTGTCTCCTGCCTCAAAATCTCCGCTTACAGAATCCATAACTTACGGGGGCGCCCCCAGCCCCGAGCGCAGCGAGGGGGTCCTTCGGGAGCAACGACACTTTCATCGAAAGAATCGGCTCGCTCTCGGCGGTCTGCAAGACGCCCCCCCAGAGGTCCGTCATCCATCATCCGTGGGCAAACCTTAGAGCCGCTATGGAACGTTTACAACCAATTGAAAATCCCCGAAACCAATAATTCCAATCCACTTATGAAAATCAACCCGCCCCGAAGTTACCTACCCCTTCCGTAAACTGGAATTAGGAAGGAAATTACAGGATCATGTCATCAGCCGCGCAACAAACCGCCAACCGGGGAAACAGCCAGCACTCCACCGGACCCCGCACCGAAGCGGGAAAAGCCAAAGTGAGTCAAAACGCCAACCGGCACAACCTCACCGGCCGCCTCTTGCTTCGCGACGGCGAACGTGAGGCTTTCGCCGCCTTCGAACAAAGCCACCGCGCCCAAATTGACCCCACCGGCCCCCTCGAACTCACCCTCTTCGAGCAATTCCTCGCCGCCGGCTGGAACCTCCAACGCATCCAGTCGCTCCAGGCCGATGCCCTCGCGAACTCCGACTTCCCCCAACTCGACCGCCTGACCCGTTACCACGGCCAGCACGAGCGCTCCTTCTATCGTGCTTTGAAAGAATTGAAAGCCCTGCAAACGGCCCGGGAAATCCAGGAGCGCCTCGCTAACCCCAACAAAGCGAACGCGTTTCCCCTAGCCGACCTGGCCAAAGTGAAAAGAATTGGCTTTGTTTTGTCACCGCAAGAAAATGCCGCCAGCGAGGTCTCCCAACTCCTCAAGGACTACCTCTTCGCCCCGCCCCCCGGCATGTAAATCGGGCGGCGTTCTAATACTTCTTCAAGTAAATATTCCGGAACTCCACCTTCATCGGCGGACCCACGTGCATCTGCAAACCAATCAGCCCCTCCAGGGCCCGCTTCTCCGTATCGTCGTCAATCATCGCCGCTGTCACGTGCCCGTTCAGCACATGCGTGACTAAGTTGCCCCGCGCAATCACGTGAAATTGATTCCAGCCGTTGATCTTGATGTAGCCCTTCAACTCATCGCCATCCTGTAACTGGCCAATCACCCGCGCATTCTTGCCGGGCTCCGCGTAAGTCATCTGGCCGCGCAAAGCCATAATCCCGCGGCCGCGCTCCTCATACAGCATGCCCGTGAAGGTATTCACGAAGTCCATATCGGCCTGGTAGCCCTTCAGCACCCACTTACCCACATCGGGTAACTCGACGCTCCGGTACTGCACCCCGCTGTTCGTATTGTTCATCCGAAACTCCAGCTTCAACTCGAAGTCCTTCGGCTTGTCGCCGCGATAAATAATAAAAGTATTCATCTTGAGCGCGTTGTCCTTCGTGGTCTCCCCGACAATCGCGTTCTCCTCCACCCGCCAGATCTTCGGATCGCCATCCCAGTTCTTCAGCGTGCCATCGAAGATCGACTCGAATCCCGTATGGTCTTCCATCACCAACGCATCCGGCATCTTCATTCCCCCACCGCGCGGCCGTCCTCCAGAAGGCGGTTGCGCCGGCAGCAGCGCCGCCGCCAAGGAAAGACTCAGTAGGATTCGCAAAGAGATCGACATGGCCACATCATATAGCAGTTCAGGCATAGTGGGCATGCGCGCGAACCACTTTGCCGTCCGCGCCGAAGTGAAACACTTCCACGGCCAAACGGCCGCCCGCCCCCGCGTAATGCACGGCGACGCTCTCCGCGCCCACCAGCACCAGCCTCAAGGTAAAACGCAGGTCCGGTATCAGGCCCAGCGCCCTCGCCCAATAGGCGACCACGGCCGCCTTCCCCCGCAGGATGCCCGTTGGCTCGCCCGCGATCTGGCGGATGTACGGCGAACTCATCTCGAAGTCCTCCGCGTAGTGCGTGAGCACCCGCTCGAGGTCGTGGCTGTTCCAGGCGGCGATCCACTCCTCAGCGAAGCGATGGGCAAAATCGGGGTCGATCATAGCTTATTATTCGTCGATCCCGATGGCGGCCTCGCGCATCTGACACCCATGGCTCTTAAGGAAGGCGCGAAGGCGCCCAAGATCGAACTGCTCACGGACAAAGACGAAAAGCTCACCCTGGCCTCGCTCCTGAAGGCCGGGAAGAACGTCGTCGTGTATTTCTACCCCAAGTCCGACACCCCGGGCTGCACCACCGAGGCCTGCGAGTTTCGCGACCAGCACTCCGCGTTCGCCCGCACCGACACCGTCGTGCTCGGCATCTCGCCGGACCCCGTCAAGGCCCAAGCCAAATTCCAGGCCAAGTTTGCACTGCCCTTCACCCTCCTCGCTGACCCTGACCACGCCGCCGCCGAAGCCTATGGCGTTTGGGTGGAGAAGAGTATGTACGGCAAGAAGTACATGGGCGTTGAGCGCACCACGTTCCTGATCGGCCCCGACGGCAAGATCCGCAAGATCTGGCCGAAGGTGAAGCCGGCCGGCCACGCCGCCGAAGTGCTCGCCGCGCTAGCGACCTGAAGGGTTTGTGCTAAGCTGGTAGTTCCGCCTGATGTACTTCGCTTAACTGCCAGGCCTTTTAAACCCCCATGGACAAGACCCTTCGGAAAGAACTAAAGACTGACGAGCTTGCTGTCGCTACGGAGCACGCCCTCGGTTATGCCGCCTCCCATCGCCAGCAGATGATCCGCTACGGCGGACTGGCCGCGGCGGTGTTGATTATCGCCGGTGGCGCATACTGGTTCTTCACCAGCCGCGCCGAGGAGCGCCGCGCCGCTTTGCGTGAAGTCTACGCGGCCCGCGAGGCCACCGTCGGCGCGGAGCCCCAAAATGGCGCGCTCAAAGCCTTCGGCACGCAGCAGTTGAAAGACGCTGCCGTCGACAAAGCCATCTCTGACCTGCTCGCCAAGCATCCCGGCACCGAGGAAGCGGCCATTGCCCTCTTTCAGAAGGGCACCCTGCTGGCGGACAAGGGCAATCTCACCGAGTCGCGCAAGACGTACGAACAGCTTGCAGCCATGGGCGGCGACTTCGGCTCCCTGGCTCGCTTCTCGATCGCCCAGGCCATGACCACCGAAGGTAAAGTCGCCGACGCCGAAAAGATTTTCCGCGAACTCATCGCCGCCCCCACCTCCATGGTCTCGAAAGAACAGGCCACCATGGCGCTGGCCCGGGCCATCATGGCCACCCGCCCCGACGAAGCCCGCAAACTTGTCGAACCGCTGCGCGCCCACACGCGCAACCAGGTCAGCCGCAATGCGGTAAGCCTGCTGGGCGAGATCCCGGCGAAAAAGTAGGCTCTCCCGATGGCAGGCGTCGCCGAATCGCAGCGATTCGCGCGCCTGCGTTTGCCAGTCTCCGCCAGCCGCGGACGCCGCTACCCCGAACTCGCCCACCCCTACCGCAATGACTTCCAGCGCGACCGCGACCGCATCGTCCACTCCCGCGCGTTTCGGCGGCTGGAGAACAAAACCCAGGTCTTCCCGCCCTCCGTCTCGGATCATTTCCGTAACCGCCTCACCCACACCTTAGAGGTGTCCCAGATCGCGCGCACCATCGCCGCCAGCTTGGGCCTCGACGAGGACTTCACCGAGGCCCTCGCCCTCGCCCACGACATCGGCCACCCGCCCTTTGGCCACTCCGGCGAAGAGGCGCTCGCCCAACGCATGGCGGAGCATGGCGCTTCGTTCGATCACAACGTCCATGCCCTACGCATCGTCGAACGCTTCGAGTCGAGCTATGCCGCCTTCCCTGGCCTGAACCTGACCTTCGAAGTCCGCGAAGGCATGGCCAAACACTCGCGCGACTTTGCGCGCGGCGAGTTTCCCGAACTTGACGAGTACCGCCCCGGTGAGCGTCCACCCCTGGAGGCGCAGTTGATCGACATGGCCGATGAGATCGCCTACAACACCGCGGACCTCGACGATGCCGCGGACGCGGCTTTGTTTCAGAAAGCCGACTTGTGGGAGGCTTGTCCGGACGCCTACGCGCTCTACGAGCCGATCGATTCGATGTACCCCGGCGCGCCGGAACGCGTCCGCTGGCTGGAGTTCCTCCGGCAACTCGTCAATACGCTCGCCACTGGCCTCATCACCGGCACGCAAGCCAACTTACTCGCTACGCAGTTACTCAGCGTGGAGGACGTCCGCCAACACCCGGTCCGCTTGGTAGGATTTACCGCCCACGCCGCGGAACTCAACCAGTCCTTGAAGCACTTTCTCCACGCCCATGTTTACTCCTCGCCGTCTCTCGAAGCCGAACGGGCTCACTCCGCGGCCAGAGTCGGCTGGATGTTTGACCACTTACTCGCCCACCCGGAAGCGATGCCCGAAAACTATCGCCTGGAACACGCCCAGGAACTGCCCCACCGCCTCGTCTGCGACTACATTGCCGGCATGACCGACGGCTACTTTCACCGCGCCTACTTGGAGATGACATGACCCATCGTCTATTTTGTTTGCTTTGTTTGGCCATCCCGTTGCATGCCCAGGCCCCCAAACTGCGCGTCGGCCTGCTCGGGCTCACCCACGGCCACGCCGCCGGCTTCCTCCGCAATTCGCTCACGCGTACGGATCTCGACATCGTCGGCATCTCCGAGCCCGACGCCGAAGTCGCCGAGCGCTACGCCCAGCGCCACCAGTTTGACCGCTCCCGCCTCTATCGCTCGCACGCGGAAATGCTGGATCGGGCGAAGCCCGAAGTCGTCATGGTCTTTACTTCTACAGTAGAGCACTTAGCCGCCGTGGAGCTATGCGCCAAGCGGAAGCTGCACGTCATGATGGAAAAGCCACTCGCGGTGAGCGTCGCCCACGGCCGCGCCATGGAAGCCGCCGCTAAGGCTGCCGGGATCCACGTCATGGTGAACTATGAAACCACCTGGTACCCCGTAAATACACCCATCTGGCATTTAGTCCGCGCCGAGGGAAAAATCGGCGGAATCCGGCGCATCGTGACTCATTATGGACATCAGGGCCCCAAGGAAATCGGCACGCCGCCCGAATTCTTCGGCTGGCTATCTGACCCGGCCAAGAACGGCGCCGGCGCCCTCTATGACTTCGGCTGTTACGGCGCCAACTTCGCCACTTGGCTCTTCGACAACGCCCGTCCCCTAACGGTGTCCGCCGTCACCAAGACGAACAAGCCCGCCATTTACCCGCGCGTCGATGACGAAGCGACTATCATCCTGCAATATCCTGCAGCCCAGGTAATCATTCAGCCTTCCTGGAATTGGCCCTTCAGCCGCAAAGATATGGAAGTTTATGGCGAAACGGGTTACCTGATCACGGCAAATCCGAAGGACTACCGCTTACGCCTCAAGGCCGATAGGCAAGACGCTCTACTTACGGCGCCACCACTGCCCCCCGGCGACGCGGACGTGATTCAGTATCTAACCTCGGTGGTCCGCAATGGCCGCAAGCCCGACGGACTTACTGGCCTCACCAATAACCTCATCGTCACCGAAATCCTGGACGCCGCTCGCGAATCGGCGCGCACGGGTAAGACGATCACCTTGAAACCCAGTCAGCGTTGAATCTTACATGCCGGATGGATTTCAACTGCTTGCCATCCTTCGTCTCGAATTCGCTGTAAGTCAGATGCAGCGACCCATCCGCAGCTTGAATGAGTGATGGATAGTGATAACTACCCGCGCCCTGCTGCATGTTGCGCTTCCATTTCCAGGTAAGGCCTTCGTCATCCGACATCGAGATAGCCAACGAGGTACGCCCCTTTTCGAGGTCGTTGTAAGCCATCACCCAACGGCCATCGCGCAACGCAATCGCTTCCACGCTGGTTCCGGGATTAAAGATATCCGTATCCTCCGCCGGGGTCCAGGTCTCGCCATCATCCCGGGAGACGCTCTTCTGGATCCGCTTCGGCGCCGGACCGTTGTCGCGCATATAGGCCACCAGCTCCCCATTCTTCTTGCGCACCACGCTGGGCTGAATATTACCGAAACCGACAATCGGCTCACTCGCGTGCCACGTCTTGCCGCTGTCGTCGCTAATGGCCATCAAGCCGAAGGAGAAGCCGTCCGAATAGAGCGGCACCAGAATCCGCCCCGAGGGTAGCTCAATCGGATGAGTGCGCGAGAACCAACCCAACCGCGAAAACTGCTTGTCACCCGCCAAGGCAATCATGCGCGACGCCCAGTCGCGAAACGGGCCGGGCCGCTTCAGCTCTTTCTCAAAGACTTCCTTGGTCCGCTCTTCCATGCGCTTCGGGATCAGCAGAATATTGTCCTGCCAATCCCACTTCGGTGGGCCATCGGACTGTAAGTAGTCCGTCGAAATTCGATACTTCATCAGCGCGGACTCCCACGTATTCGCGAGAATCGTCGGCCACAACAACCAGAGCCGCTGCTTGGAGTCGAGCCACACCACACAATTCGTATCCGGAAATCCTGGCGTGTCGGCTAAGTCAAAACGAGCGGACCAACTCCGCGTCGCCTTCCGCCAACGGGCCCCCTCAATCTTCACGTCGTCCGACTGGCGCTCGCCCGAGCCGTGAAACCAGGAAACAAACAGATCGCCGTTGGGCAGTTCCACGACGGAAGAGGAATGGTTATGCCAACTCTCCGGTGGAAAGAGCAATTCGGTCTCGTAAATAGGCTGCGCCGCCAAGCTGACGGCACACAGCAGGAATAGCTTCAGGGTTTCCAAATCGTGGCTCCAATAAACCGCTCGCCGTCCTTGGCCGTATTGTAGTAGTAAGTCGTCACCAGATTACCGTCGGAGCGGCGAACCGTGCGCGTGTAACCTAAGTCCCAAGCGCCGCCGTCTTCTCTGAGCATGATGTCCTTCGACCAGGTGCGGCCTTCGTCGCTCGAAATCCGGGCGCGAATGCTGTACGGCGGATTGCGGAAACCGTAAGTCAGCACCAAGCGGCCGTCCGGCAGCTTCAACATCGCCGGCGGATTTCCACCGCCCGTATCGTCCACCGGCTTGGCCGCCATCGCCCAAGTCTCGCCGTTATCGTCACTACGCCAGGCGGCAATGTACTTTCGATGCCGGATCGCACAGAGAATCGACTTGCCGCTCAGCCGCACGCTGGACGGCATAATCGCGAAGTCGCTCTCCTCCGGTTCCGGGCAAACCCAGGAGACTTGGCGAAAGGTCTTGCCGCCGTCGGTAGTCCGCGCGCAAAGTACCCGGCCCTCTTTCTTGTTACTCTTCGCGGCGGTCAGGAACAGAGTCATGGAGTTTTTGCCGTCGACTAAGTAGTCCGTACGCGCCGCGATGCCCGGCGTCCCGAAGTCCGGCACCATGAAAGGCCCCTGCCAAAGATGGCCCTTGTCGTAAGTGACATAGAAGCGCGACGGGCCGGTATGAATGCTGGCCATGCGCGCCGTGAAGGCGAAGCCTGGTTTGGTGAAATCAAAGCCTCCCGGACTGGCCACCGCTTCCCGGCCCCCGGCTTCCGTTGGCACACCAGCTTGCTTCGTATCCGGCGGCGCCTTCAGCGAGTCAGGCTTCTCGATCGTCCAAGTCTCTCCGCCATCGAGCGACCGCGCCAACACATGCTCCGCGGGACGGCGGTAGTCAATGGCATGTTCGCGCCCCGTGCCGCTGTTCACCCGGAACCAACCCGCCTCAAAGCCGACCAGTAACTCGTCGCCCCAAGCCCACATGCCGTGGTTCGCCGGCCAACCGCCAAAGCGGCCCGCCTCCTGAAAAACGGCCCGGTGCCGCGGTTCCCCCGCAGCCCAGGCCAGGGCAGGCAGTTGCAATAGCGTCCGTCGCAAAATTCTCATCGACTGCTATTGTATGCCTCCTCCGTCTAAAAACGGAAGCGCAGCGAAGCCTGCATCCGGCGCGGATTGCGCGCGCCGATCACTTCTCCGAACCGTGTGTTCACCTGATTGCCCGCGGCGTCAAAGCGCGCCGTGGTGTCCACCGCGTTAAACTGCGTATGATTGAAGGCGTTGTACATCTCCCAACGCAATTGCAAACTGCGCCGTTCGCTGCGCAGCGGGATCGACTTGAAGAAGCTGATGTCGTAGTTGGCCGTCCCAGGAAGCCGGAACACATCCTTCGGCGCATTACCCGGATCGCCGCGCGTGGGGCGCGCGAAAACCGAAGGATCGAACCATTTTGAGAACGTGCGGTCACCATGATCCTTCGCGGCCTTGCCGTTCACGACAATGCGATTGCCATCGCCGCCACCACTCAGGTCCACTGTGTCCACCGTGGAGAAGCCCACGCCCGAGGGCTGGCCGCTCGCGAAAGTGGTGATCCCGGAGATCTGCCAATGGTCCAGGATCAAGCGCCCCACCGCGTTCGGCATCACACGGCTGCCGGACGGAATATCCCAAATGTAATTCACCACCAGCATATGCGTTTGGTCGAAGCCTAACTTACCGTAGTTCCATACGCGAACGGGCCGGTAAGTCGCCACACCGTCGCCATCGGAGTCAGCCAAACCCATGGCCTTTGAGTAAGTGTAGGCGCCGCTCAAGGAGAGCCCCTTCGCGAAGCGGCGATTGACGGTTACCTGCCCGGAATTGTAGTTTGAGGTGGCGGAAAACTCGTTGTAACTGATATTCACCCAGCCAGGAAATGGCCGAAAGAAATTGTCGAGCAGCGGCGTGGCGGGGTTTGAAGGGTCAGCGTTCTGCGGCAAATAGCGAGCCCCATACGGCACGAGATTCAGATTCCGGCTTACCTGCAAGTGGCGGCCCGCGTTACCGACATAGGAAACCTCCACTACGGTGCCGCGGCCGATGTCTCGCTGCACGCCGAATGTGTAGTTGAACATGCTGGGCGTTACGGCCTTCTGCTCGAAGGTAGAGGTGCTATTCGGCACGAGCACACCGCCCGAACTCAGGTAATTTGACAGACTACCGTAGTAGATATTTGGATTCTGCTGCGTGGGAGGATTCTGCGAGAAGCCGCGCACGCCCGGCGCGACGGTATTGTGGAAGACACCAAAACCAGTGCGAATCGCGGTTTTTCCATCGCCAAAGGGGTCATAGGCCAAGCCAATCCGCGGCTCGTAAAGCACAGGCGCCTGGTCACGGAAGCCACGGGGGTAAGTCTTGCTGTCCGCCGACACCGCGCCATTGAAGGGATTCCCGCTGCCCGGGACAAACGCACCGATATAGACGGCCGGCAGGATCTCGCCCGTGACCGGGTTCACGGCCCGCCGACCTTGTGGAGTCGCTACCGGAGTATAGAGTGTGGGGATCTTGGAACGGTCAAACAGACTGGCACTCCACGCCGACGCCTTCAGAGAATTCTGATACCACTGGCTAAACCAGACAAACCGCATGCCAATGTCCATCGTCAACTTACGGCTCAACTTCCAGGTATCTTGCACGAACCAGCCCATCGTCGTCTTGCGGCCTTCGTTCGAAGGGCGGCTGGCGGACTCGGTATAGGAGGAGAAATTCCCCAGCGTCGCGTTCGAGTAGGCATAGTTACTGTCGAAGGGATTGTTGGCATCCCGGCCGAAAGCGAAGCTGCCGCCATACGTGCCCTGCTCACCTTCGTAATTCCGAATCCGTTCGAAGGCGATGCCCGCCTTAAAAGTGTGGGGGCCCGTGGTGTAAGTGACGTTGTCGCTGAAATTGATCGCCGTATCCGCGCCGCGGAGAGGAAATCGCCCATCGTAGGTAATCGCGGCCGCTCCTGGAACTCCCCCGTAACTCGCCTGCGGAATTACACCCAACACATTATTCGCCGGATAGAATTGGCCGAGCGTGCTGAGATTGCGGTCCTTACGGAGAACGTTGCGCAGTTCCTCCGCGCTCTCCGGTGGTCCTTTTTCGACGGAGTGCCGCACGCCACCGGTGAACTCATTCACCATGCGCGCCGAAACCACGCGCGCCCAATTCAGGACGATCCCATTGTCCGTAAAGGTATAGCGTTGGCGGATCAAACCCCAATTCGAGGAGCCGGCCGCGACGGCGTAGCCCAGAGAGTCCGCCCACCAGGTGGAACCACGCACATTCACCGTATCGCGCGAGGTGGGCTTGAGATCGATCCGAAAAAGGTGTTGATTGCGTGGCTGCTGAATCGCTTCCTGAAATTGATAATTGAAATTTCCGTTGGTAACGCGGCGATCCAATTGGTTGGGCAGCGGGAAGATATTGAGCATCGCTTGCCCATTTTTGTCGAGACGGCTGGAGGGGATAACATTACCCGGGAAATTGACATTCCCGAGCGGATCGCGAATCGGGATGCGCACATTGCTCAGGTCTGTCGTTTGCGAGAAATCGCCCACCCGCTCCAGCGCCGTCGGGACGGTTACCTGGCGCACGGCCTGCGGATTCTTCACGTCCGACTTCTCAAACGAATAGAAGAAGAAGACCTTGTCTTTCGTGCTTTTCCAAATGCGGTCAAGCTCCACCGGCCCGCCCAACGTCGCGCCAAGCGTCGAGTACCGGTAAATGGGCAGCGGCACGTTGTTCCGGTTGTTGAAGAAGTTATTGGCGTTCCAGCTCTCGTGACGCTTAAACCAATATGCCGTGCCGTGGTACTCTCGCGAGCCCGACTTGGTCACAATGTTGATCGAGCTCGCGCCGTTGCGGCCGTACTCAGCCTGATAATTGTTCATCAGGACCTTTACCTCGCCAATGGCGTCCATATTGATGGGGCTCGAGAACGTGCCGGGACTCCCCAGGTCATTACCCGTCACGCCATCCACTTGCAAGCTATTCCAGTTACTCCGTGTTCCCTGGATGTTCGGCGATTGCGTGCCAAAGCTACCACCGAGAAACTCCGTATCCACGGTCTGAGAGACACCCGGCAGGATCCGCAGCATCGAAACGACGTCACGCCCCCGGATAGAAATTTGTTCTAACTGGCGCGCGCCAATCAAGGCCGAGTGCTCGGTGGAGCTCGTCTGAACCGTAACGGCCTGGGCGGCCACGGTGACCGATTCGTTGACGGTACCTACGGTAAGGGCAAGGTTGCCAACGCTGAGGCGCTCAGCGGCACTGAGGATATTGCCCGTCTTCCGGTACGGCCGGAAGCCAGCAACCTCGACACTGACGGTGTAAGCGCCGGGCTGCAGTGCCGGAAAGATGAAATCGCCTGTTTCGTTACAAGTGGTGGAACGTTCCTCGCCGGTGCGCTCGCTGAGGAGCTTCACGACGGCGGCAGGGATGACATTGCCGGAAGCGTCAACGACACTTCCCGCGATAGAGCCAGAGATGGTTTGGGCGAATCCGACCGGAACCAGGCTGAGCAAGACAAGAGCAAAAGCCAAGAAGCGCATAATGCGCAATAGTGTATCGCAAAGAGAACCCCATCACACGGCATCCGAGATGGAGGGCAACGGGAAGTCCTTGGCGATGAGGGCGGGGGCGATCATGATGCCGCCTTCCAGCCCACGAACACGGACCGCCTGGCCCAGCCGCTGCGTGTTCTTGAGCAAGCGCACCGGACTTTCGAGGAAGCGCATATTCATCACCGGCGTCGTGATCTCGCCATTCTCGATGAGAAACAGTCCGTCGCGCGTTAGTCCGGTCTGTTGCAGCGTCTGCGGATTCACCGGTCGAATGTACCAAAGATGGGTCACCAAGAGCCCCCGCTCCACGGAGGCAATTAGCTGCTGGAGAGTCGCATCCGCGCCTTCCATGATCAGGCTGCCGGCGCCGCGCCCGAAGCTGGAAGCGGCTGGCGTAGCCGGCTGGCCAGTTTTCCAGGCCCAGTAACGGTCATAGGCTAGGTTCGCGATCTTGCCATGGTCAATCCAAGTAATTGCGCGGTTGGGCAGATAGTCATTGGTCCAGGGAGAAGAAGGCTGGCGTGGGTCAAACGGGTCCATCCGCAGCGTGACGAACTCGGGAAACACTTTCTCCCCCAGCAAACTACCGCCGCCCCGCTTACTCAAAAACGTGCGCCCTTCCTCTGTATTGCGCGCCGAAAAACCATTCGTAATCAGCCGGACTAAGTCGCCGGTAGCTGTGGGTTCGAGAACCACCGTGTAATTGCCCGGCGTGAGTTTCTGCGGATTCTTCCAGCGCTTACACTTCTCGATTGCGGTGCGCGCAAGCGAGGGGCTATCCAGCGCAGCCAACTTCATAGAGGGCTGGCCAGCCCAGCCGGAGCTGGAGCCGTCCCGCTGCCGGATGGTCGTCGTAAGTTGCGAGTCGCTGGAGCGATGATAACCGAACAGGCCAGCCTTATTGGCAATCGTGGTGACGCGATGGGTACGTTCGATCAGCCCCGCAGCCACCATCTTCTCCTGCAGAGCCGCGTCGATAATCGTCTTTACGTGCGGAATCATCTCTGGCGCCCGGGCCGCCGCGGTGCGCTCGTCGAGATCGAAAGTGGCGGGAAACTCCTGGGGGCCCAAAGCGGGCAACCGCTCCGAATTCACAGGGGCAATTGCCGCGAGTTCCTCCGCTTGCTTCATGGCATTTTTCAGCGAGGGTAAGTCCAAGTCATTCACCGAGACCGAGCCACTGCGGCCTTCCCGGGTAACGACGATGGACAGGCTATGACGCAGGTTAAATGACGCCGTCGTAATGCCATTGTTCGCAAAGCGCGTATAGGCCTGCTCTGAGGACGTAAGCGTAGCGTGGCACTCCGGAAACGAGGTAAGGCTGAGCGCCTGCTGACATAGTTTTTGGGCTTCTTCACGAGTGATCATGTTAGTCCGTAAGAATGACGTCGATATTCCGAAAACGAGTGGGCGAACATCCGTGGCTAATCGAATTAATCTGGGTAGGTTCGCCTTTGGCGTCGCCGGTGGTGCCGTACTGCCGCCAATAGCTTTGTCCCGCCGTGGCGTCGCAGGCTTGCCAGAAGTCCGGGGTGCGGGCCTGATAAGAGACACGCGAGATCATGCCACGTTTCTTGCCGCCTTTGATTTCCCAGAAGGCATCGCCGCCAAACTGGAAGTTATAGCGCTGCTGGTCAATGGAGTAACTGCCACGGCCATCGATTAAAACGCCGTCGTCGATTTCGGAAATCATCTTCTCCAGAGTCACGTCACGAGGACCGGCCTGCATCCACACGTTCGGCATGCGTTGAAAGGGCACGGTAGCCCAGGAGTCCGCCTGTGAGCAGCCGTGCGACTCTTTCTCGCCAATCAAGTGCGCCTGATCGCGGGTGGTTTGAAAGCTTTTGAAAATGCCTTTGTCGATAATTGTGAAGCTGGTTGCTTTCACGCCATCGTCGTCGTAGCCGCAGGTACCGAGGGCGCGGGGAGAAGTTCGGTCACCGATGAAAGTACAATGCTCACTGGCGATGCGACGGCCGATCTTGTCGGGCGTGATGTAACTGGTGCCGGCATAGTTAGCCTCATAGCCAAGCGCGCGGTCCAATTCCGTAGGATGCGCGACGCTTTCATGAATCGTCAGCATCAAATGGTTCGGCATGAGCAGCAGATCTTTTTTACCGGGCCTTACGGGCGGAGCGGCCAGATGTTCCAGCACCTCCTCGCGAATTCGCTGCGCATTCTCTTCCAGATTCATCTCCGGCACATACTCCCAGCCGGCGGAAGCTTGCGTGGGCACATAACTGCGGGACCGCGAGAGATTCTTCTCCCGGTCCACCGCCGTGGCATCAACATTGCCGTAGATCTGCAGGAGGTACTGCTGAATCGAAGACCCCTCCGACGAGGCAAAGTACTTATCCTCGCTGCGCAGGCTCAGGGAAGCGGCGCCACTGAAGACTTTGACATTCTTTTTCACCTCGGACGTGACGCGCGTGAGTAAGTCGATCTTCTCGCCCATGGGAACGTTCAACGGGTCCTTGTCGTGCGGCGTCACCCAACGATCCCGATAGGCCTTGACGGGCGCCAACCGGACGGGGCGGGGCTGAATGGTCGCGTTGGCTTTGGCAATCACGACGGCCTCGCCGGTGATCCGGGCGATCTCCTCCGGCGTCACGACGGGCGAAGCGGCAAAGCCCCAGGCGCCATTCACAATCACGCGGACGCCAAAGCCAAAGCTCGAATCCTCGGCCACGCCCGGCACGGAGAGCAACCGCCCTGTGCCACGCTCCGTCGTCACCCGCAGGCTGACCCGCTGGTCGCGCAGGCGTACGATGCGAATGTCGCAGTAAGTGGCCTGAAGTTTCTTCGCCTGCCGCAGGGCGGAATCGGCCAGTTTCTCAAGCTCGGGGTTGGGCAGCTTCGATTCCTTGGGCGCGGCAAAGAGCCGCTCCGCGAGAGCCGCGCTGGCGATAAATTGGCGCCGGGTGAACATGATCTACATTATGGTACGACGATCTCACCTCGCAAGAGCCGAACCTCCACCTCCCGCTCAACAAAGCTCCATTCGGGAGTTTCTCGCAGGCGCACGAGGAGTTGGTCGAAGGCCTCACTGTGCTGGGGCGCGAACTCAAACCAAGTGAGAAAGTCGAATGGTTCGCCAAGATCGCGCGAGTGGTGCAAGCGGCGCGCGATGGCCGGCAGATAGTCCAGCCCGATGGCAGTGTGGTGCGAGGTCTCCTCGAAAATGGCCCGGCGTTCGTCCTGCGCCAAATCCCACCAGCGCGCGGATTTTTTAATCGGAATCAAGGCGGCCATGGTAGAGCCCGCGCGGCCAGGGCTCTCCTGCTTGGACCGAAGCGTAGCCACCTCGTCCTTTGTCGCATAGCGGACGTTGCTAGTAAGCCCTTGCAAGGCCCAGCGAGTGCCCGCCACACTGGGGGCGGCCTCGGCCTGAACAACATTCAACCGGGAGATGCTGGCCAACGGCGCGCCGGTGATCGCGGCCTGCCTGGTTACTCTCCACGAACCTTGTTCGCCGCCGACGAACCAGTAGCGATTATTCATAGGTACCGCCAGCAAGGGAGGCACGACGATCAGTGAGTGGAGAAGTTGACGGCGATGCATGTTTGTCGGTCACCATACTTTTCATCCTAGCGCGATTGGCATATTATGATGCGAGCCCATGCGCATTCTTTTTCTCCTCTCAGCCCTGGCCTACGCCCAGGACCAGTCCGCCCTCCCGCCAGTGCCCGCGGCCCTGGGCATCCCCAAGCCGGGTCCCGTGACGGAGGGACCCTACGCGCCTCAGCCTATCCTGCCCGGGGGAATCATCATCCCGTTATATCCTGCGGGCTCCCCGGTGTTGAAGGCAGAGCGAGTCCGCGAGGCGGAGCAATACAACATGAGTCAGGCCGTTCCGGGCCGCATTTCCAGTATTGTGAATATTCACAACCCCTCGATCGAACTGCATCTGGTGGAACGCGGGATCAATACGGGGGCGGCGGTTATTCTCGCCGCGGGCGGCGGGCATAATACCCTAAATGTCGGCGGCGAGAGTGCGGATTTTGTGCCGTTCTTCTATAACTATGGCGTGAATACGGTTATTCTCCGCAACCGGCTGCGCCGCGACGGATACAATCCACAGACGGATGCGGTGAGGGATGCCCTGCAAGCCATTCGCCTGGTGCGAGCCTACGCGAAGGAATGGAACATCGATCCCAAGAAAATCGGCATCATGGGCTTCTCCGCGGGCGCGGAGCTATCGGCGCCGGCCGCGGTGCTGTTTGATGACGTAAATGCGCGGCCGGACTTTGTCGGCATCATTTATCCTGGCCCTTCGCCGTTTGCCCGCAATCGTACCGCCCCACCCATCCCACGCAATGCCCCGCCCGCGTTCATCGCGAGCGCCGGCGCGGGTGACCGGATGCACGCAATATGGGCCATAGAGTATTACAGCGCGTTACTCGCGGCCGGGTTACCCAATAATGAATTGCATTTGTACGGCAACGGCCGACATCCCGGCGATCCCTTGCCGGATGGCAGCCGTATGCCGGGAGGTTTGACCGATCGCGGCGGGACTCCCTTTGGCACGTGGCAGTACCGCTTCATTGATTGGTTTCGCGATTTGGGCTTTCTGGGAAAGCCAAGCGTAGAAACCAAGGCCGCGAAAGATATTGAAGCATTTCTCAAGGAGCCGGCGCGATGAACTACGCCACAGTCATCTTTATTGCAGGCGTCGCGCTTGGCGCAGAGACCTATGTGCTTGGCCCGGACTCCCAGCCACAGGCAGGAGTTCCCCAGGGCAAGGTGACGAAGCATGTGTTGCCGCCAGGTAAGTACTACCCAGGCACACCCCACAACTACTCGTTATATGTACCGGCCCAATACGACGCGGCGAAACCGATGCCGCTCATGATTTTTCTGGATGGGAGCGGATCCCTGAGTAACACTGTCCGCGTACCCGTAGTCCTCGATAATCTGATCGCGAAGGGCGACCTCCCGCCGATGATCGGCATTTTTGTCGATCCGGGCGTGCTGCCTCCAGCGCAGGTGGGGACGCAGAGCCGCTTTGAGCGGGTATTCGAGTATGACTCGCTCAGCGACCGCTACTCTCGATTCCTGCTGGAGGAGCTCCTGCCCGAAGTAGGCAGAGCATACAACCTGACTACGGATCCGAATCAGCGTGGCATTTCCGGCGTAAGTACGGGAGCGGTGGGAGCGTTTGCTGCCGCTTGGAATCGCCCTGACCAGTTTCGCCGGGTACTTAGTTTTATCGGTACGTTCGTCGCCATGAAGGGCGCCGATGGTTTACCCGCGCTTATCCGCCGCACCGAACCGAAGCCGATTCGTCTTTTTCTCCAGGCGGGCCGGAATGACCACATTGTTCCCGCCCAACCCTATGGTACGTTCTACGGGGGCAGTTGGCCGATCAACAATCAACTGATGATCGAAGCGCTGGAGTTCGCTGGATACGACGCGAAGTTAGTCCTGGGCGACGAAGGCCACAACATGAAACACGGCGCCGCCCTTATGCCAGAGGCTTTGCGTTGGCTATGGCGGGGATACCCTGAGCCGATCACGGTGCGGGAGCCTGCGGGCAAGAGCCGTGAAGGATGGGATCCGCGAGGGAAGGTTTATGCAACGGTGGCCGCCGACCAGCCGTGGGAAGCCGTCGGTGCTGAGTACGGGAGGATTACCAGCGTCACGGCGAACCGGGAGGGCGGTGTCTACTTTGCGGACGACAAGGGAGTCTATCGAACAGACGCGGCCGGTAGAGCAGAAACCTTTCAGGCAGTCACCGGAGTGAAAGGCCTGAGCACAGGCGCGGACGGGCGGCTCTACGCGAGCGTTCCCAGCCGGAAACAGATTGTCAGTTGGGGACCCAAGGGCGATAGGCAATTCGTTACCGCGTCAGTCACGGCGGAGAGCATTGCCGTTACGGCAAAGGGCACGGTATATTTCATTGATGCCACGAGTAAGTCAATTGGTTTGGTGGATGCGGCCGGACGGCAGCGCTTGGTGAAAGCAGGAGGCGACATTGCTCAGCCATCGGCGATCACGCTGTCGCCAGATCAGGGGATGTTGCAGGTAGCGGATGGGCAGTCGCGCTTTTCGTGGTCCTTTCAGATTGGTCTCGATGGTGCACTAAACCATGGAGAGCCGTTTTATCGCCTGGAGATGCCGGAGTCCGGTTGGATGAGTGGAGTAAGCAGTGTGACGGAGGATACACTGGGGCAGGTCTATTTCGCAAGTCCTCTAGGGGTGCAGATTTGCGAGGCGAATGGACGGGTAGCCATGATTCTGAACCCGCCTACTTACGGACCGGTGACGGGAGTTACCTTTGCGGGCCCGAAGCTCAATTGGCTTTATGTGACTCAGGAGGGCAAACTGTTCCGGCGGCCCACCAAAGTGCGGGGCGCCGCCGCGTGGGACGTCCAAGCTTTACCGAAACCGCCCCTATAGCGGAAAGCCACCATACTTACCGACATACCGAGTAACATGCCGACGATCATCAGGCCATGGTGCAACCAGATGGAACGCGGATCCATCAGAGAAAGGCGGGTAAGGGGCAGGTGCGCCAGCGCCATACCGGCTTGCATACCCAGGGCATCGAAGAGTAAGGCGAGAACGCCTAAGCCTTCGCTCCGTGCCTGTTGCAGGCATCGAGCGCTCCGCCAGGCCAGCGGTAAGGAGCAAAAAAGCATTCCGGCGCTCATTGCAGCGTAGCCGTCCCATCCGGCACCGCGATGGCAGACGGGCCCAGGGAGCAGAAGCGCGGCCATCATACCAAGCCCGCCCGGGGCCGCCATGAGTAAGTACATGTCCAGGTGCGCCGGCCAGTACTGACGCGTATAAGCAAATAAAGAAACGATGGCGAGTAAGGGAACGGCAAATAGGAGGCCATCCCGCCACGGTGCTTGCGCGGCGAGAATGGCCACCTGTAGAGCGGCGCACAGAACCAGGAACGTGGAATTCATCCGGGGGGCTCCCAGTCCATCAGATGCATGGAGTAAAGAATAATCGTCAGGCTGGAGGCAAGCATCAGCAAGGCGGACGCTACCGGGGGAAGGTAGCCCGCAGCGGCAAAGGCGATCCCGATTACGTTGTAAGTGAGCGAGAAGGCGATATTCCAGCGAACTACCTGGCGAGTTTTCCGCGCGATGCGTAAGGCGGGCGCCAATTGGCTCCAGTCGCGGTGGAGGAAGGCCGCTCCACTTACTTCGTGCACCAGGTCGGCGCTTTCCGGGGCGGCGCAAGCGACATGGCTCCAGGCCATAGCCGCGGTATCGTTCATGCCGTCGCCGACGAAAAGAACGTGCCGGCCATTGCGCTGCAGTAGGCCGACGAGCGCGTGTTTGTCCGTGGGACTCTGACGGACCAGGCGGTGGCGAATGGGCACGCGGTCGGCGCGCTCGGCGGCGTCGCCGGTGGAGAGAATCACTTCGACGCCCAACTCCTCAAGCGAAGTGACGGCGGGACTTACTCCGGCGGCAGGCTGCTCGCGTAGTTCAATACGCGCCGCAAGCTCATCATTCACGCGCACGATCAGAGACCCGGATATGCCGGCCCCAGCAAACATGATGGTGCCATCTTCGAAGCTCGCCTCAATACCGGCGCCGGGCAACAACCGGACTTGGCGTAGCGGCGAGCCGGTTTGAACATCTTCCTGCCAAAGGGGCGCCAGGGTACGCGAGAGCGCGTGGCGACTGGCGAGTTCGCCCTCGCGGAGCAAATAGCGAAGGAGGTTGGCGCGCGGTAACCAGGCGGGCTCTATCGTCCAGGTAACGTCGTACTGTTGGGGAAGAGTTAGGGTGCCGGTTTTGTCGAAGACCACCGTGTCTATCTCCGCCAAGCGCTCAATGGCCTGCCCGGAACGGACCAGAATGCCGAGTTCACGCAGGCGGGCGATCGCCGTCCAGACGGCGAGAGGAGTGGCGAAGCCGAGAGCGCACGGGCAAGCGATCACCGCGACGGATAAGGCGACGAAGAGTGCTTGATCCCAGGGCATCCACTGGCGCTGGAAAAGGAAGGTGGCCAACATCGCGACACCCACAAAGGGCACGAACCAACGCAACGCGAGCATGGCGAGACGTTGCTCATCGCCGGGTTGCGACAGCCCTGCTTCGATAAGGGCACGAATCTGGTCAAGCTGGTTCTCGCCGGCCACGGTGGTGACCACGGCGTCAAGCGAACCGTCGACCGCGAACGAGCCCGCGAGCAAAGCGTCACCAGGCGACTTACTCACCGCTAAACTCTCGCCCGTCAGCGAAGTCTCCTGTACGAAGGCCGAGCCAACGATGACCCGGCAATCGACGGGCACCACTTCACCGGGCAAGACCCGAATCCGATCACCCGTTTCCACGGCGGCGGCCGTTACCATTTCACCGGTCGTGCGGCGTGCCAGTCGCTTGCCGGGAGCCCAGTCCTTCAAGGAGGACAAAACTCTTTGCTTCCCATAGGCGCCAATCTGACGGCCTAAAGAATAAATCACGAGCAACATAGCCGCGACATCGGTGTAACCATTGCCAGTGCCGCGCACAAAGTAGAGAACAGAAGCGGTTAGGCAACTGACAATACCGAGAAGAAACAATAGCTCAAGCGATATCTGCCAGCGGCGGAGGGCCTTCCATGCAGCGGTGAAGAACTCGTGACTGAGGAGAATAAATACGGGAAGCGCGATAAAGCAGGAAGTAAGTTCCAAAGCATAGCGCTCCTCGGGCGTCACCTCGGAGCCGTTCAACGCGAGGCTGAACACCATACCATTCATTGCCAAGAAGGCGCCCCCGCCAATCCGCCACCAAATGGACGCGGCGGCCTCGTCCGGGCAGGCACAGGCAGCTAAGTCGGCGGGGCGAGGTAGATTCATGGACCTACTTGGCAAACTCCGCTAGCGTGGCCGCGCGCCATTCGCCGCGCCCGGCGGTCTCCTTGCGAACCGCGGTGACCAGATCTTTCGAGACCGCGTCGGCCTTGTTTCCCCAACTGTTGCGGATGTAAGTGAGTACGGCGGCGATCTCCTCATCCTCGCGAATCTCCCATGCCGGCATCTGGGAATTGTAGGTATTTCCCTTGACGACGAACTCGCCGTTCAGCCCCTTCAGCAGGATGGCGACCAAGCGGCGCTTGTCGCCGAGTACGTACTCCGAACCCGCCAGCGGCGGGTAAGTCCCGGCGACGCCGAGGCCGGACTCCTGATGGCACTGCAGGCACGCGCCGAACACCTCTTTTCCTAATACCATCGGATCCTGCGGCGGTGGCGCGGGGGGAATGCCGGCGATGGGGCGTTCGGAGAGGCCGTTTGCCGTCCACTCGCCGCCATAGTAGCCAAGATACCAGCCACCGCCCAGAACGAAGAGCAGACACATGATGATGTAAGAAACCGGGGTTGGCGCGATGCCGTCGCGCGGCTCCTGCATTTCCCGCATGGCGGCCATGTGCAGCGTAAACACTGGATCCGGCTGCGGATCTTGCTCGGGATTTTGATTGGTTACTTGGCTCATTGGTTGGCCTCCGGCAAGGGATAGGATTGATTCAGCCGCTTCAAGTAGGCAATAACTGCACGGCCCCGGTCCGTGGGCACGATATGGGTGGCATTACTTGCCTGCCGTCCGCGCGGGATCTTAACGGCATCGTTCGGAATCACTTCACCGTCATAAACTTCGCGAAAGAAGTACTCGAAGCGCGGCATCACGGACCCGGGCGAAGTGATCTGTGGATTATAGAGATGGAGAGCATGCCATTCCGCGGAAGGCTGGCGGGCTCCGATACTGGCCAGGTCCGGACCGGTGCGCATGGTGCCGAGTTGGTGCGGACGGTCCATCAGATAGTCGCGCGGCACGCTGCGGCGGGTTCCCCAGCCACGACGGATGTCCGCGCCGTAGCCCTTCATCCGGACTTGTTGAGTGTGACAGTAAATGCAGCCTTGGTTGATGTAGATTTCGCGGCCTTTCGCCTGTTCTCCGAAGTACGGTTCGGGATAACGGGTACCGTCGAGCTTTACGATGGGTTGCAAGGCTTTGAACTGCCAGTTGGGAATGATCACCAGGCCGGTGATGGACGACGCGATAGTGAGGAAGATTCCCAGGGCGAGAATGAATGTGCGGCTCATCTATTGCTCCTTCTCCTTGGCTACGACCTTGCGCCAATCGCGTTCAGAGTCGAGCAGAGTCGGCGTGGCCCAGGTGTATTTGTGTGGCGTAATGATGCGGATGAAATTGATCAGGAAGGCAATCGTGCCGCTGAGCAAGATAACGCCCCCTAAAGTTCGCAAGCCTAAGTAGGGAATGGTAAAGCGAACGATGTTGAGAAAGGGAACGGCAGGATCATTCATCATCAATCCTTGCCGGATGCCGGCATAGCACATGGCAAAGACGTAAATCAGCATGCCGACCAAAGTGCACCAAAAGTGAATCCGGATAAGGCGGGCGCTGCTCCACTCCTGGTCCATCAGCCGGGGCATGCCATAGTACATCATGGCGAACATCAGCGGCGCGAAGAAGCCGTACATCCCAAAGTGGACGTGGCCAATGGTGTAGTGTGTGAAGTGAGTTACTTCCTGATGCGAGCGCAGGGCTTCGAGTGAACCCTGAAAGCTGGATAGCGTGTAGACCATTGAGCCCATCACCGCGAAACGCAACGTCGGGCTGGTTTTCAGTAAGTGAAAGCTGCCCAGCATCGTCATGTGGTGATTGATGCCAATCGTAATGACGGGAATGAACATCATCAGGCTACCAACAACGCCGAGCGTAATCGTCCAGGCGGGGAGCGGCCCTCCGGTAAGGTGATGGGTGCCGGCCCAGTTATAGAAGATCGCGTTAGACCAGAAGCCAAGTAGAGATAGGTGATAACTATGAATTGGCTTGCCGATCACTTTCGGGATGAGGTAGTAAGCGGCGGCGATCCCGGTCGGCGTGGCAAAAAGACCGACGACGTTGTGGCCATACCACCAGTTGGCGATCGCCTGCGCCACCCCGTCCACAGCGCCCAGATTCGTGCAGGCCTCGGCGGAGAGGACGAGTATCGGGAACCAGACCGTCACCGCCATCAGATACCACTGCGACACGTAGGTGTGCTTCGTGACTTTCTTGAAGTACATGGTGAAGTTGGCGATCACAATGAAGACGTAGGGCACCACGAGGAGCGGCATCGCCCAGAGCGGAAATTCGAGGGTTTCAACGCCAGTGGATTGGCCCATCAGAATACCAATCACGCCGAGCAAAATGCCGATATTGAAAACGACGCCGCCCACGAGAAGCAGATTGCGATAAGGCAAGCGGACCTGGCAAAGCCGGGCCTGCAGCCAAAGCAACGTGCCGGAGGCGGCGAGTCCACCGAAGCCATAGATGGCCGTGTCCCAATGGACGGCGCGAATGCGTCCGAAGGTGAGCCACTCAATGCCGCCGAGGAAATCCGGCGAGTGCAGTTTGATGGAACTGATGATGCCCGCCAGCGAGGCGACGGTAAGCCACAGCAGACTGGTGCCCCAGAAGAGCACGACGACGGCGCGGCTGGATCCATCTACTTCCACGCGGGCTTCAAATTCCGGACCGATAGCCGGCGGTAAGGGTTGCGCGATCATCGTGGCTCTCCCGGGAAGTGATCCGTCACCAAACCTGCCGGCTCCTGATCGTCAAAGATCATCCGCGCGCCTTCGCGCATATTCTGAAACTCGCCCCGGCGAATGGCCCAGGCAAGTAGCCACACCATGGTGATCCCGCTGATGAGCGCGAACGACCAAATAAACATAAAGACTCCCAACACGAAGTAGCTCCTTTCTAAATGCTTAATACCGGACAGGACGACTCACGGACGATGTCGTACAGGTGAGACCAGAGGCGGCCTACCGGGTCCTGGTCATGGCCGCGTCCGGTGATGACTAAGTCCGCTGACCGCCGTTCAATCTCTTCCCGCAGGCTCGTCGTGAGATTGCCCTCCATGACGGTAAGAGAAGCCGCGGGAAGGTCGAGTTCACGTTTGAGATCCTCCAGACGGGCCTGCGCGTTGTCCATGAGTTGGGTGAGGTACGGTCCGTAATCCACCTCGGGGATGGGCAACTGCGACGCGACCACGTGCAACAGGGAGAGTTGAGCACCAAAGGATTTGGCGATGGCGGCGGCGGCCCGGACGATTCCGGGTGACTCCTCGCCGAGGCTCACGGCGCAAAGGATCGAACGGTAGGGCTGGCCGGTAAGACCGGCGGGGGTGGCCGTCCAGACGGGGCAACTCAGGTCATGGAGAACCTTGGCCGTTACCGAACCCAGCAGCAGACGGCGCACCACACCGTGGCCGCGAGTGGGCATCATGATCAGGTCAGTTCCTTCGCGCTCCACCTCCTGCCGGATGGCGAGCAAGGGATCATCGACGACCACGACGCGCCGGACCGTTTGGCCCGGAAACATATCGGCGGCGAATTGATTCAGACGTTCGGTCTCCGCAGCCTGCATTACTTCGGGGACAATGTAACCGGCAGGGATCGTCTCGCCATAAAAAGCGATGGGCCAGGGGCAGGCATGCAGGAGAGTGATTTCGCTGCCATAGTGGGCGGCCATTTGCTTGACCGAAGGGACGATGGACTTACAGGCCTCTGAGTGGTCCACGGGGAACAGAATGCGTCGGAAAGGTAACATGTTAAATACTCCTAAAGTTTCACGAAATGGCCAGACGGGACTTTTCTTCTTCGCGCCGCTCCTGGGCGATGAGAATCGAAACCTCGCGCAGACCATTGGCCAGGTGCTCCAAATAGTCGTCGATGCCGAAGAGTCCGCGAAGTTCGCCCGCCGCATCGACCACGGGGGCGCGCCGAATCCCCAAGCCGCGCATGCGGCGGATGACGGCGTCGGCGTCTTCGTCCAGGCGGACGGTGAACGGATGGGCGCTCATCACATCGCCCGCGGTAAGCAAACCGGGTGACAAGTCCATGGCGAGGACGCTAACGACGAGGTCCCGGTCCGTGATCACGCCGACGGGCCGGGTGGCGGCTCCTTGCGACTGAGTGACGACGAGGGCCCCGGCGTGACGATTGCGCATTTCCCTGGCCGCGGCCACGACCGTGGCGGCAGAGTCAACAGTGGCTACATTGCGCGTAACAAGATGCTCTACGGTCATGCGGCTGAAGGTAAGCACGCCGAGGGCCAAAGCCCGATCTCCCGCAAATCGGCAAGTGGGAGAGGTGAACCTGCGCCAATTCGCGCAGGCCACGCGCAGAACCGCGCAAGCCTAGAGTAAACCGTGCTTCTTCATCTTGTAGCGAAGGGCATCACGGCCAATATTCAGACTTTGCGCGGCGCGGGATTGATTGCCGTTCGCGGCGGCGAGGGCCTGCTCCAGCAGCAGGCGCTCTTGACGGTCCAGAGGATGGTCGGCGGGGGCCTCGGTTGCCGAGATGGGTTGCGCCAGAGTGTGCGGCGGCAGGTCCGGGGCATCGACCAGCGACGTGGTACTCATGATGCAGGCGTGACCGATCGCATTTTCGAGTTCGCGCACGTTGCCCGGCCAGGAGTGCGCGGCGATGGCCAGCCGGGCCCGTGGCGTAAAGCCCGTAATCGCCTTGCCGTATTCCTTGGCGAATTTTTGCAGGAAATGCTGGGCCAGGGGCAACAGATCCTCGGGTCTTTCGGAAAGAGAAGGCACGCGCAGTTCGAACATCGTCAGACGGTAGAAGAGGTCCTCGCGAAAACGTCCCCCCGCGACGGCTTCCCGCAGGTCGATATTGGTGGCGGCAATGACACGGACATTCACCTTGCGGGGCGTGAGCGAACCGACGCGCAGCACTTCCTGATTTTGTAGCACCCGGAGTAACTTTGCCTGAGTGGCCAGGGGCATGTCGCCGATCTCGTCGAGAAAGAGCGTCCCGCCATGCGCATGCTCAAAGAGGCCCACCTTGTCGGCGGTGGCGCCGGTGAAGGCGCCACGCACGTGTCCGAAGAGCTCGCTCTCGAAGAGAGTCTCCACCACGGCGGAGCAATTGAGTACGACGTACTGGCCCTGGGCGGCCGGGCTGAGATCATGCAAAGCGCGGGCCACCAGGTCTTTGCCGGTTCCCGTGGCGCCGCTAATCAGCATCGTCCGGTAATGCGGGGCGATGCGTTGCAGGCGGGTAAACAACTCCGCCATGCGCGCACCGCGACCCACCAGGCCATGAAAAGCTTCGCCCGCGGCCGGGGCACGCTGCAAATCAGCGAGCAAGCGCTGAACGCGCTCCCGGAGCGCCTTGAGCGAAACCGGCTTATTGAGATAGTCAGCGGCGCCTTTCTTGATGGCCTCCACGGCGGTCTCGGTGGTGTAGTACGCAGTCATGAGCACGACGTCAATCGTGGGATCGAAGGCAATAATCTGCTCGAGCAAGTCGATGCCGGAAAGCTTAGGCATCACCAAATCGGTGAGGACGATTCTGGGCCGGTGTAAGTGCAAGAGGCGCAACGCTTCTTCCGGATCCGTCGTGGCATGAATCGTCACACCCGTGGGACGAAGAGCCGCGGCCAGTAACTCCAAGCTAGCGGGATGATCGTCGACGATGAGAATACCTGCTACCGGGGTAGCCATTTACGAACCTCCTCACGCAAGGCAGGCAAGCGGATGGGTTTGGTGAGATAGGCGGAAAAACCATGCGCCAAGGCCTTCTCGCGGTCCCCGCGCATGGCGCTCGCGGTCAAGGCGATGATCGGCGTGTGGGCAAAGCGCGAGTCCTGGCGCAAGGTCTGGGCAAGACCGAAACCATCCAGCTCGGGCATTTGTAAGTCGAGCAAAAACAGATCTGGAGGGGAAGCATTGGCCTGTACGAGGGCCTGTTTCCCGTCCGCAGCCTCCACCACATGGTAACCTTCCGCGACTAAGACCGTACGGAGTAACTCCCGGCTGGCGTCGCGGTCCTCGGCGATTAGAATCGTACTCATCAGGATTCTCCAGCCAACATGGTCAATAAGGCCGCCGCATTTGGCGACGCGGGAATCTCCAGGATTCTCCCCGCGAAGCCCTGCTCGCGCAGCCGCTGCTCCGCCTTGGCCATGCCTGGCCCTAACAGCACCGCATCGGGGGAAAGGCGCTGGGCGAGCGACGCCGCATCGCGGAGTTGAGAGGCGAAGGCGAAGTCATAGCCGGCTAGCGCCAAGGCGCCAGAGGCCGGCCGTTGCTCCTGCACAATCAACAGCAGCGGCCGGGGCCGGGACGCGCGTTGCTCTTGAATTAAGGGAATCGTAAAGCGAAAACAGCTTCCCCGGCCTGGTTCGCTGGTGAGCGAGAGCCGGCCACCATGTTGTTCGACAAGGGAGCGAGTAATGGACAAGCCCAAGCCCGTGCCCTCGCGGATACCCTTCGTAGTGGAGCCCACTTGGCGGAAAGCGTCGAAGACGATGGACTGAGATTCCGGGGCGATGCCGATGCCGGTGTCCTCCACGGAGATCGCCGCGAATTCGCCTGCGGGAGCCAAGCTGATACGAATCGATCCCCCCTCTGGCGTAAACTTTACGGCGTTGCTGAGTAAGTTGTAAAGAATCTCCTTGAAGCGCACACGGTCCGCTTCGAGAGTCATTTCACCCGGGGCATCGACCCGCAGCCGTTGCGACTTCGCGGCAGCTTGGGGCCGAATGGTGGCGAGCACTTCCTGTAAGGCGCCTTCGAGTGGCACCGGCGCGCAGGTGAGTTCCAGACGGCCGGCTTCGATCTTGCTTAAGTCGAGAATATCGTTGATTAACTCGAGTAAGTGCAAGGAATCCCGGTGAATGTGCTCGACAAAGCGGCGCTGGGTGGCGTTGAGCTCGCCATCCAGACCTTCGCCGAGCAACTCAGAGAAGCCAATAATCGTGTGCAGGGGCGTGCGCAGTTCGTGACTCATGCTGGCCAGAAACTCACTCTTCAGACGATTGGCTCGTTCAATCTCCTGGTTGCGCAACTCCAGGGCGGCATTGGTAGCGGCAAGTTCAGCGGCGTGGGTTTCCTGCAGACGACGGCGGTCCGAAACGTCGCGGACGATGGCGGTGACATGACGACGGTCAGCATACTGGACCGGGCTGAGGCTGATCTCGACCGGAAAGGAGGACCCATCCTTACGTTGCGCCCGAAGTTCGAGTCCCATTCCCATGGGACGAACGGCCGGTTCGCGCTGGTAGCCTGCGCGTTGGGCGGTGTGTGCGGCGCGCGCCGCTTCAGGCACCAGAATCTCCACCGGCTGGCCCAACAGCTCGGCACGGGAGTAGCCAAAACAACGTTCGGCGGCTCCGTTCAAGAAGACGATCCCTCCCCTTGGATCTACTTCGAAGATCGCGTCGGGAGCGGCGTCCAGCAGTTGGCGGAAGCGCTCTTCATCTAGATTGGGGGCAACGGGAGCCAAGAGCTTATCTTAGCGCCGCAGGAGGGCCCATTGGTGAGAAACTGGGGATCGTGAAAAGACTTTTCGTGACCATGCTGCTGACGGCGGGGTTCGTGTGCCCAGCGCCCAAGCCGCGCTACGTGGTCTTGATTGGAATCGACGGCTTAGGGTCCGCCGGCCTGAGCGCGGCGCTGCGGGCGGGACGAGCGCCGCGGATTGCGGGTTTGGTGGCGCGGGGTAGTTGGAGCCCGGCGGGGCGAGGCGTCATACCCACGGTGAGCAGCCCGAACTGGGCCTCCATCCTGATGGGCGCGGGTCCGGAGCGGCACGGCATCACTTCCAATGAGTGGGAACGCGACAAGCGCGAGATACCGCCGAGTTGCCAGGGAACGGAGGAGATCTTTCCCACCATTGTGGGTGCGGTGCGGCAACAATTGCCGAAGGCCAAGATCGGTGTGGTGCATGATTGGGCCGGATTCGCCCGGCTGATCGAGCGCGGTGCAGCGGACTACGTGAGTCACCCGAAGGGATCCAGGGCGACCGCGGAGGAGGCAGCGCGGTACTGGCAGAAGGAGCGGCCGCGGTTGTTGCTGGTGCATTTCGACGACGTGGATCACGCGGGGCACGACATGGGCTGGGAAACCAAGGAGTATGCCCAAGCCGTCGCCGATATGGATGGCTACGTCGGCACGGTGTTGGATGCGATCGATCCGGCGAACACTTTGGTGGTGTTGACGGCGGACCATGGTGGGGTAGGCAAGAAGCACGGTGGGCTATCGAAGACGGAAATAGAAGTACCTATTCTTTTCGCGGGTCCAGGTGTAGCTAAGGGAAAGGTCTTCGCGCGGCCGTTGGGGAACATCGATATCGCGCCCGGCATTTTGAAACTGCTGGGTTTGCGCGCGCCCCCCTGCTGGACGGGCCGGGCGCCGGAGTTTTGAGGATGCGATAAACTCGTCAGTCATGCGAGCTTTGGTGATTTTTTGTCTGGTGGCAGGGACGGCCTGGAGCCAGACGGCATCAGCGCGTGTAGCGGGCCGGATAACCGATGGTACCGGCGCGGTGATTCCGGGCGTGGCGGTGACGATTACGAACCTGGGGACGAACCAGGGCCAAAGCGTAACGTCCGGAGAAAGCGGCGACTTTACCATTCTGTATCTCACGCCGGGGCGCTATGAGCTCGAGGCCAAGAGCGAGGGCTTTCGCACACACAAACAGGCGGCCTTCTCGCTGGCCTTGGATCAGGGCTTGCGGCTCGATATCCGGATGGAAGTAGGATCGACGGCGGAGAGCGTCACGGTGACGGAGGCGCCGCCCGTGTTGAATACGGACAATGGCACGCGCGGGCAAACCATCACGGCGGCGGAGATTGCGGAGATTCCGTTGGACGGGCGCAACTTTGCCGACCTGGCGTTGCTGACCGGCGGCGTAATTCCCAAAGGCGATGGCGGCGATGGGTCCTTCGCCGTGAATGGCGGGCGGGCCGACAATACGGGCTTCGTGTTGGACGGCATGAACAATACGCAGCGGCGCAATACCGGGGCGGTGATCAATCCGCCGATCGAAGGCATTCAAGAGTTCAAGATGATTACGTCGGGGTTCGCCGCGGAGTACGGGCGCTACGCCGGCGGCGTGCTCACGGCGGTGACGAAGAGTGGATCAAACAAGTTTCGTGGCTCGCTGTACGAGTTCCTGCGCAATGACGCGTTGGACGCCACCGGGTATTTCGATGTGCGCAAGGCGAAGCTGCGGCGGAATCAATTCGGCGCGACGGTGACGGGTCCGCTGCGGATTCCGAAGCTGTACAACGGAAAAAACCGGACGTTTTTCCTGTTTACCTGGGAGTCCTTACGGTTGGTCGACGGCAAGACGCAGCGTGGCATCGTGCCGGATCCAGCGATGCTGCGCGGCGACTTCACCCGGGCGGCGGATGCGTTTGGCCGGCCGCTGAGAATTACGGACCCGCTGGCCCGGGCTCCTTTTCCGAATAACCAGATCCCGCTCTCCCGGCTGGATCCGGTTGCCCTTAAGTTAGCCGCCTATTTTCCCGCGCCGAACCTGATAGGTCCGAATAACTTCATTGCGCAAGGCAACGGCACTTCCAGTTACAACAATTTCGGCATTAAAGTAGACCAGGCGTTTACGCCGAAAGATCGAGTGACCTTCAGCACGTTCTGGCGGCCCAACCGGGTGTTTGATCCCGTGGTGAATGGCCGGTCGCCGTTGTCGGTCTTCGGCCTGAGTAATCAGACGCTGGACTTACTCAGCTATGTACGCTATCTGCGGAGCGTTACGCCGACGATGTTCCTCGAAGTGTCGGCGAACTTCTCCCGGAAAACTAACGCGCAGGTATGGCCCTTAAGCGGCGAACAGGATTGGGGCGCGGCCTCCGGGTTTCTGGGCGGCACCACGAATCCCGTGGCGCGGGGCTTGCCGCAAATCGACGCCAGCGGTTATATCTCTCTGGGGCCGGCCTACGACGTGCCGAAGCTCTGGTCGTTCAATAACTACCAGTACGCGGGCACCATGACCTGGGTAAAAGGCAAGCACAACGTCAAGTTCGGCGGCGATTTTCTCCGCATGCAGTATTTCTCGCGCAGTTTCGGCGACACGCGGGGACGCGTGACTTTCCTGGGAAGATTTACGGGTGAACCGATGGCGGACCTAGTGCTAGGGTTTCCGCAATCAACCCGTCGCCAACTGGATGCGGCCGGGCCTTATCATTTGATCTCGAACTATTCGGGATTCGTGCAGGACGACTTCAAGGTCTCGTCGAATCTGACCTTGAATTTCGGCTTACGCTACGAATTGATGAAACCGCCGAGAGAGAAGTTCGGCGCCTGGAGTATGTTCGTGCCGAGCCTGGGCAAGATCGTGATCGCGGGCAAGGGTCTGATTAACGACTTTGACCAGCGCATCCAGGCGACGGGGCTATCACAGTACATCACGATGGCCGCCAACGTGGGGCTGCCGGCCACCTTGCGAAAGACAGACTACACCGACTTCGCACCCCGCTTTGGCTTTGCCTGGCGCCTCTTCGGACGGCCGAATTCAGTAGTACGCGGCGGCTACGGAATCTTCTACGGGAGCAGTTCGCTTTACCGCATGGATGAGTACAGCGACACGTATCCGTTCTCCATCAATGAGACCTACAACGCCGTCTCGACCAATCCCTTGGCACTGACTCTATCGGACCCTTTTCCCACCAGCCGGCGCAATGTGGGCGGGGTTACGACGACGAATGGACAGGACAGCAATATCCAGAGTCAGTACTTACAGAGCTGGAATCTGACTCTGGAGCACGAAGTCGCGAAAGACTCGGTGATTGAAGTGGCCTATGCGGGTTCGAAAGGGACGCATCTGCAGCGCCGCTACGACTTCAATCAGCAGATCCGGGATCTCGACTACCGGGCGGCGAATGGTGTGTTTCCCCGGCCCTTTCCGGCCTTCGGCTCAATCAATATCATTGGCGATGGCTCCAACTCGATTTATAACTCTGGCCTGGTGACGATTCGGCGGCGTTTCAACCGGCAATTGTTTGTGCGAGCGACTTATACGTTTGCCAAGTCGATTGACGAGAGCTCGAATACGGGCGGGACGATTCAATATAACTTCGGCAACGCGCAGGACGCGAAGAACCTGAAGGGCGAGAGGGGGCGGAGTGATTTCGACATTGGCCATTCATTCGCCGCAAGCTTTATTTGGTCGCCGATGCTCAGCCGGCATCTGGTGTTGCGGGATTGGCAGGTGGCGGGAACCACGACGATGTATACCGGCGTCCCGTTTACGCCGAAAGTAGCCAATTTCAACTTCGCGAATGGGGAGGCCAGCCGTCCGGACCGGATTGGGAAAGGCACTTTGCCGGAGCCGTCAGTAGACCAATGGTTTGACCGGCGGGTGTTTCCCCTAGTACCCTTGAATTCTTTTCGCTTTGGCAGCAGTGGCCGCAACATTCTCGATGGCCCGGGTACCTTCAACCTAAACGCATCGGTATCGCGTCGCTTCCGCTTTCAGGATAATCGCGCGTTGCAGTTCCGGATGGAGAGTTTCAATTTACCGAATCATCCGAACTTCAACCTGCCGGAAAACCGAGTGGATATTATCAGCGGGGGCACCATCTCACGCGCCAAGAATAACCGGACGATGCAAGTAGCGTTGCGCTTCGAGTTCTAAGGGATTTCGTTTTCGTGCGGACTTCCGAGATAGGCGTAGAAATCGAAGGGTTCACCGCGTTGAGCCTTCGCCAGTAAGATGATTTGGTAAGTGTGGCCGGAGAAATGCTCCACGGCGTGATAGATTGCGTCGAGCACCGTTAGCCGGAAACCTTGAATCTCGACGCGCTCCGTGAGGCGAGTTTCCGGCACCGCGGCAAGCACGGCATCGGCTTCAATGAGGGTGCTTTCGAGGAGGAGGGCCAATTCATTACCGTCAAAACTGGCGCGGGCGGCGAACTCGGCGTCGCGCTGACGGATGTCCGGCACTTGGCCGACTCCGGCGATGACCCACTGCCGTAGGTTGCCCGCGAGGTGAAGGACCAGGTTGCCTACGGAGTTGGAGGCGGGATTGGGGCGAGCCCAGAGTTGCGCATCGCTCAGTACCGTGAGGCAAGTAGCGATGCGCGACTCTGATTGACGTAGCTTGTGACGGGAATAGGCGAGAAAGAGTCTTCCAGTGGATTCCACGAGAAGAGTATAGCTGGACTCAGTTTTCGCCGTTCACCGAAGTGCTTTCGGCGAACGTCGTAGCGTTGCCCCAGACCACATTGTTGCCCCAAACCACGTTGTAGCCGGCGGCGCTGTTGGCGCCCCACACCATGTTGTTGCCCCAGACGACGTTCGTACCGTTGACTAGCACGGTGTTGCCCCAGACCACATTGTTGCCCCAGACCACGTTCGTGCCCCACACGATGGTGGTGCCGGTAACCAGATTCGAGGTGTCGTTGAAGGTTTCCACTCTGCCGTCGGCACGGACGCGGGCGCGGGGCGACTTAGCGGACTGCAGGCGCGTGATGTTGTTGGTGCTATTCAGGGCGGCCTGGATGTCGAGGTAGCCGGAACCGACGGTGAAGATGTCGGAGAAAGCGGTGAAGCTTTGGCGCGTTTCACGATCGGTCCAGGTGGTTTGCGACGGGAAGGACTTCGTGGCGGTGCGCATCAGACGAGCCTTCACTTGATCCGGCGTCAGCAGCGGTTCTTTCTGCAGGAGCAATGCGGCGGCGCCGGCGACCATCGGTGTCGCCATGCTGGTACCGCTGAGCCAGAAGTAGGCGTCCGTTGGAATCTTGCGGGCCTTGTCGCCCCGCAGAGTATTGTTCGGGAACTCAGTCTGTAGGAAGGAGCCAATTGGCTTTGAGGCAAGGACATTGGCGCCAGGCGCCATGATGTCCGGCTTCACGTATTGGTCCAGCAAGGTGGGACCTTTCGAAGAGAACGTCAGCAAAGTGTCGTCGGATTTGTTGGCGCTTTTCATGTCGTTGATCGCGCCCACGGTGATCACGAAGGGGTCGTTGCCAGGCGAGCCAATCGTGCCGTAGCCTTTCGTACCCATGGTGTCGTCACGGCCGTTGTTGCCAGCGGCGACCACCACCACGATACCCGCACGCCACGCGCGCTCCACGGCCTGGCAGAGCGGATCGAGAGTATAGCTCTCACGGACCATGCGGCCAGCGGAAATGTTCATCACGCGGATGTTGTAGAGCACTCGCAAGGCAATCGCGCGGTCAATCGCGGCAATCAGGCTGCTGTCGCGGCCCTTGCCACGCGAATCCAGCGCGCGGAGATCGATGATGTGGGCCTCCGGCGCGATGCCGGGCGCCTGCTCCATGTTCTTGCCAGACCGCTCGGCGACGCAGCCATTGCCGGCCAGAATCGCGGTGACGTGCGTGCCGTGCCCGTAGGAACCGGCGGGTTGGGTCCAGGTGGCGAAGTTCTCCGAGTAGACTACGCGGTCGGATTTCTTGCTGTCGCACTTAGGATCGGCCAGGTCGTCGTTGTCCTGATTCACACCGGAGTCGATCACCGCCACACCGATTCCCTTGCCGTTAAAGCCGGCTTTGTAGGCCTTATCAGCGTTGACGGTTACCGACGAGTAGTCGATCACGTTCGCCGAGGCGGAGACTTCACGGTCCGGACTGACATACAGCACTTCGGGATCCTTGGCCAATTGCAGCGCCGCATGACGCGTCATGCGGGCTAATACGGCCTCGCCCACCTGACCCTTCACCCGGCCGCCGGACTTCGCGGCGCGTTCAAGATTAGGACCTGAGGGATCACGGTACTGCACAATCACGTCGATTTCGTCGCCAGCCTGCGGCGGCTCTTCGCCCGCTTTCTCGCGGTAAGTGCGGAGGTCGCCCGCGGCATTCTCGTGGTTACCCTGGTCGGGCTTCAGCGAGCCCCAAGTCGCGGTCTTCTCGACCTTCGGGGCGGCTGGCTGCTGGCCGACGGCTAACGTAGCAGTCAACATCAGGCTCAGGCCAGGCTTCAAGAAATCGATCAACTTGAGTTGCATGCCTTGAACTATGCAAGCGCATGGCCAAAAGTTAATTCGTTGAAAAACAAGGAGCCGTCATGATCCCTTCGACATTTTGTCACCGGAGAAGGGGACAATTTGTCTACTTTACGGGGCGCACTTCGACCTGTTTGTAGATTTCCTTGGCCTGTTCGAGATTCGCCAACTGCAATCCCGGCAGCCGCGCCGACGCCGACCCCGCGGCCACGCCCCAGCGCAACGCCTCCCAGAATTCCTTCTTCTTGCGGCGCGCCCAAACGAACGCCGCCGCGAGGGCATCACCCGCCCCAATGGGACTCAGCGCGTCAATGCGCGGCGCCACCGCCTCCCACACGCGGACCCCGCTGTCCGTCCGAATGCCGCCCACCGCGCCGCGGCTGCCCAAGGAGAGCACCACGGACTGGGCGCCCATGTCGAGGATCCGCTCCACAGCATCCAGGAAATTGCTGCGCGTCAGCAATGCGCGATTCAGCAGGCGTTCGGCCTCCTGCTGATTCGGGCTGACGACGGTGGGCTGCGCTTCCAGGCCCAACTCCAGCGGTTGATTGTCCGTATCGAGTAGCGTGTGTACGCCTTGCTGTTGGGCCAGACGGATCAGGCGCTGGTAGAAGTCCGGGGGGACACCCGGCGGCACGCTGCCGCAGATCATCAGCCATTCGGCCTTCGGCAGACGGCTCATCACGGTCTGTTCCACTTTGTCGAGTTCTTCCTGCGACATCGGTGAGCCCAATTCGTTCAGCTTCACCGAGAGGCCGTTCTTGTCGGTAATGGTGAGGTTGTTGCGAATGGAGTGGCGAATGGGTACGAAATGGACGGGGAAGCTGTGATTTCCCAGCAATTCCTTAAAGCGCGGACCGTTTTCGCCGCCCGCGGTGGCGATGGCGATGGTCTTGCCACCGAAGGCGTGGATGACGCTGGAGGAGATGATGCCGCGGCCGCCCGCGGCCTCGCTGGTTTCGAGGATGTAGGCGCGGTCGTCAAAGACGAGGCGGTCGGCGAGGACGTTGCGGTCAATCGCCGGGTTAATGGTGAGCGTGACGATCAAGAGGTTATTGTACTAAGGTAGGGATTGGCTTTCACCCGCTGGCGCGATCATCCTCAACTGAAACCGTATCTGGCGCTAGCGGCGGTGTGCTTTTTCTGGGGCACGACGTTCCTGGCGATCCGGGTGGCGCTCGAAACGATACCCCCGTTGACGCTGCTCGCGACGCGCTTCTTGACGTCCGGCACGATCTTGCTCACGATCGCCGCGCTCACTGGCGCTACCCTGCCCCGCGGGCGCGAACTCTTCTTCACCGGCCTCTACGGCTTACTGCCCCTCGGCGTTTCCAGCGGCGCCCTCGCCTTCGCCCAGCGCGAGATTCCCTCGAGCCTGGCTGCGCTCTACATCACGACGTCGCCGCTGTGGACGGTGCTGATTGAAGCACTGATCCCGGGCGGCGAACGACTCCGCCGCCGGACCGTGGCGGCCATGCTAGTGGGCTTCGCCGGCACGGCGCTACTAGTGTTTCCGCGCAACCTGCAGGAGGGCTTTTCCGCAGCCAACGTCCGTGGTTTCCTGATCCTCCAGGTGGGCAACATCGCCTGGGGCCTGGGCGCGATTCTGTTCCGGCGCCGCAGTCTGTCGGAGTCCCATACGACGGTGGCGCATCCCATCGTCAGCGGCGCGGTGCAACAGTTCGTCACCGGCGCGCTCACGTTCGGCATCGCTTGGCTGGTGCCGCACACGCCGGTAGTTTGGAGCACGCGCGGTGTGCTGGCGGTGCTGTATTTGGTCACCTTCGGGTCGATTGTGGGCTATAGCGCCTACATCTATGTACTGGGAAAGCTGCCGGTATCAATTGTGTCGCTCTATACCTACGTGAATCCGGTGGTGGCGGTCACGCTCGGCTGGATCTTCTACCGCGAACCTGCGGGGTGGCGCGAGTTGTCGGCGATGGTGATCATCTTTTACGGCGTCTACCTGGTGAAGCGGTCACAGAGGCATTAGGGGGCTGTAAGTCACCGGCGCCCCGGGACCCGTCACACTGCGTGAGCCGCGCTGTAAACCATTGATTCTTAATGACCCCCTCACTTCGTTCGGGGCTTGCTCAGGGCTGCTGCACGCCAGCAAGCCCGGAACGAAACCACCCCGTTTGCCGCGCCATCAAGCCCCGAGCGAAGCGAGTGGGTCCCAAAATGAATTAATGGTTTACAAGCTGGTAATTGGAGAGTCGCCACCTCGCTAGCTTGCAGCAATGTTGGGGGTTAGAACGTCATGCCCAAGGAGACCGAGAAGGCGCGTGGCGTGACGAAGTGGGTGCCGCCGAAGGGGGAAAGGAAATTGTAGAGGCGCTGCGTATTGGCCAGATTGACGACATTGAAGCGCGCGGTCATCTTCCACCGCTCGGCGCGCCATAGGTTGTCGTTGCCCACGGACAGCGTATGCAGGTGGCGCGGCGCGACGCGGGCGGGACGATGATCCGCGTTGGCGGTGCCATCCACCGGAATGCGGTAGCGCAAGGCGCCGAAGGGTTCGTCATCGTCGCAATCCTTGAGGCGCTTGGTACGGGTGGCAAACGTCGCGCCGCAGTAGAGGCCCATGGCTGCCTGCTGCGCCGCCGTCAAGTCGAAGGCCGCATCGCGCGAGTCGATACCGCCGGAGACGAGTCCACTGTCGTAGCGCCAGGTATAGGCGGCGAACCAATCGGACTTCGGCACCCGGTACACGACATGCGTCGTGGACTGGAAGGCCTGATCATGGTCGATGCGAAAGACGCCCGTCTCCAGGGAGTCCGGAAAGATTAACCCGCCATTCGACGGGCCGAAGAACCGCGCTTTTCCCTGGCCAATCAGCCAATAGCCTTGAAATCCCTTCCAGGCCACCGACGAAAGCCGCAGCGAGAAGCCGCTGATGTTGCTCTTGTACCAGGAGATGGGAAACACTAGCGGCGTGGTAAGCACGGCGCCGAAGTCAAAGGCGTTGCGGGTGAACTTCCAAAAGTAATCGCCCTCCACAATCAAATGCGAGCCTAGGGCCTGCTGGAAGCCGACGTTGTACTGGTTGCGATTGCCGGGGCGGATGGGCTCCGTGGCGTCGGCGCCGGCGACGTTTTGCGCCAAGCCCCCGCCGGCTCCGGTGGAACTCGACAGGATCAGGTTCTCGTTGTAGGGCGTCTCAAAGGTGCGCGAGAACGCGGCGCGCAAGACGGTGCCGGTGGCTTTCAGTTGATAGGAAAGGCCCGCGCGCGGTTGGATACCGTTGGCGTTGACGATGCCCTGATAACGGTCATAGCGGAAGCCTAGCGTAATGTTCAAACCACCCAGCCGGTACTGATCCTGCGCGTACACCGCGTTTTGATTGATATTCTGGCGGCCATGAAAACGAAAGAGACGCCCGCCGCGCGTGAGGTCATACGGCAACAGGCCCGGTTGCACGTCCGGGCTGTTGGGCGGATTGTAATCCGGGTCCGTCACGCCGAGGAAGAAATTCTCCACCAGCCGCGTCTGCATGCCCTGATAACCGGCCTTAAACGTGTGGCGTCCGGCGACGTGCGAAAGATCCACGCGGTTGCCCCAGTTCGTCAGGTGGCGATCCTGGCCCAAGGTGATGGGCGTGTCTCCATCGGCGGTCGAACTCGGGAAATAGTGGACACGATCCTGGCGGACGAACGGGTTCACCGTAAGCAAGGTGGACGGCGAAGCCGAGTAAATCCAGCCAAAGCCGACGTTGGCCGTGGTGGTGCGCTGGCGTTGATCCTGCATCGGCTGATCGTAGGTATTGGGGACCTGGAAGGAATTGCGGCCGCCCAGAATATTCAGGTGAAAGGCATGGCGGGCGTTCGGCTGATAGTCCACGCGGTCGAAGATCGTCTGATGGTCGCCAATGGCGTGGATCGGGCGGAACTCCGGGGTATCGAGGAAGCGGCCACTGCGCCCAGCGGTGACGGCCAGGAAGTTGCCGAAACGCGCATTGCCCGCGCCGAGCGTACCTTCGGTGACCGTCGTTCCGAAAGAGCCATAGCCGGTCTGCAAGCTGCCATACCCTTGCGGACGCCCAAGGCCGGACTTCGTCGTCGCCGCCACCACCAGGGCCGTCTTGTCGCCGTACTCCGCGCTCGGCGCGCCCGTCACCACCTCCAGCGACTGAATCGCGTTCACCGGCAACTGCGTCGAGAAGGCCTTCGACTGTTGGTCATTCACGGGCTGGCCGTCCACCACAAAACTCGTCTGCGCGTGGTCGCCAATCGGATGGAAGAAGCCATTGGCGTCGGCGACGACGCCGGGCGAGCCCAGCGTGAGCGCGTCGCTCAGGCCTGAGGCCGGCGAGAAGAGAGCCATTTTCTCCAGCCCCTTGGCGTCCATGTCGTTGTGCGCGTAGTGGACGTTTTCGAGCAGGTCGGCGCCAAAGGCCTCCACTTCCACGCTTGTCACGCCCGCGGCCAACTTCAGCTGAATTGGCCGGTTCAGGGGCACGGCACTCCGAATGGCAAAGTCGCTCGTGAAGGGCGCAAATCCCGGCGCGGTCACTTCGAGGTGGTATTGGTTGAAGGGCAGTTGGCGAAAGCGGTACCCCCCGTCCGCCTCGCTGCGCATCGTTTGGCGGTAGTTGGTAAGGGGGTTCAGAATTTCGACGAGCGCACCGGCCACGGCAGCGCCGGAAGGATCAATGACGCGGCCTTCCAGCCGTCCGGCATTGCCGAGCGACTGCGCTGAGAGGGTGCTGGCGAGGAGCAGGAGGGCAAGGTGCTTCATCCTTCTGATGATAATGAAAACAGACTCTCATTTGCAACTCAACCCTTGATGCGCGGCAATCGGCCAGGCTCACTGGGGGCGGTGTCCCGCCCGTCGGTATCGCGCCAAGCCTTCTGGACCTCCGCCGGAAAACCCGGTAAGGCCTTCGCAATGCGCGACTCCAGATCGCGCACGATATCGGGAAACTTCGCGGCGACGTCGAAGCTCTCGTCCGGGTCAGTGACTAAGTGGTACAGTTCCGGCGGACGCAGGCGCAGATTCACGCGTCCGGTGGAAGGCGCCGGCCCGTAAATGAAGCTGTTGTACCGGCCCACGTGTAGCTTCCAGGGGCCTAGCCGCGCGCATTGCAGGTCCCAGTTATCGAAATAGAGCAGCGCTTCGCGGGTGTGGTCCTTCTTCTGACCGGAAAGCAAGGGCCAGATATCCACGCCATCGAGGGGCTTGGCGGGTAATTTCGCTCCGCTGAGCCCGGCGATCGTGGGCAGCAAGTCCATCGTGGAGCCGATAGCGTCGAGCACTCGTCCGGCGGGAATCTTGCCCGGCCAGCGCGCCAGGAACGGCACGCGGACCCCGCCCTCGTAAGTCTGCCCTTTCCGCCCGCGCAACTTACCGGGACTACCTTGAAACCAGGGGCCGTTGTCGGAAGAAAACATCACGAGCGTATTCTTGTCGAGTCCGTTTTTCTTGAGGGCGGCCAGCACTTCGCCGACGCTCCAATCGAGCTCCTGCAGGACGTCTCCGTACAAGCCCTGCTTCGACTTACCCCGGAAACGCTCCGAGGCCGCCAGCGGGATATGCGGATACGTATGCGGCATGTACAGGAAAAACGGCTTCGCCTTATTGCGCTCAATAAATCCAACGGCCTGCTCTGTATAGCGCGGCGTGATAGTCTCGAGCACCGCCTGTTGCTCCACGGCTTCGGTGCCCTTCAGCATCAGGCGCGGATTCATGTCGTTCGAGTAGGGAATTCCGAAATATTCATCGAAGCCGCGCGAAGTGGGCAGATACTCGGGTAAGTGGCCTAAGTGCCATTTGCCGACACACATGGTGGCGTAGCCGCGGGCTTTTAGTAAGTCGGCCAGCGTTTGTTCGTCGCGCGCCAAGCCCACCTTATCGGCCGGAAAAAAGACTCGCGACACCCCCACGCGCGTGGGATATCTTCCCGTCAGCAATGCCGCGCGCGACGGCGAGCAGACTGGATTCGCCGAATAGAAGTGCGTAAAGCGGACGCCCTCGGCGGCCAGGCGGTCTAAGTTCGGCGTGGGGATCGCGGAGCCGTAGCAGCCTAAGTCGCCGTAGCCAAGGTCGTCGCAGTAAATCAGGACAACATTTGGTGGCGCGGGCGCAGCCGCCAGCGGAGCCGACGCGGTGACAGCCAGAAATTGCCTACGTTGCATAAAATCTCCTAGGATCGTTGATCGAGTAACTCGCGTACGGTGGTGGCTAGTTTCACCGGGCCAAACGGTTTTTCGAGGCGCGCCGCACCGGGCGGAGTATTTTCGCCATAGCCCGACATAAACAATACGCGCGCCCGCGGATGCGCCGCCGACACAGCCTGCGCGACGTCGAGCCCGTTCAAGTGGGGCAGCATGACGTCCGTCAGGAGTAAGTCAATCTTTACGGTACCCGCGCGCGCCAACGCGACAGCTTCGTCGCCGTCGGCGGCTTCCAACACGGCGTAGCCACCTCGCTCTAGCAATCGCCGGATGAGGGAGCGCAAGGGCTCTTCATCCTCCACCACCAGCACGGTCTCCCGTCCGCGGGGCGAGGCGCGCTCGACGCCCGCCGCCTCGGCCGCGCCGGCCTCACCCCAGTGCAGCGGAAAGCGGATGCAAAAGGTGGTACCCTCGCCCAGCGCCGTTTCCACGTCCACTTTGCCGCCGGCTTGCGTGATGATCGCGTGTACTAAGGAGAGCCCCAGGCCCGTCCCTTTGCCACTCTCCTTGGTGGTGAAGAAGGGCTCAAACATCCGGCTCATCACCTCCGGAGAAATGCCGCCCCCGCGGTCACTCACGCGTAGTTCCACCACAGGATCGCGAAAATCCGTGGCAATGCGAATTTGCCCGCCAAGCGGCATAGCGTCACGCGCGTTCACCACTAAGTTCATCAACACTTGATCCATCTGCGACGGATCGACAAAAATCCGGCTCGGTTGCGCGTGCAATTCCGTTTCGAGTTGAATGTCCTCACCAATCACGCGGCGCAGCATGCCGCTGGTTTGGCGGACCAGGTCATTCAGGTCGAGCGGCCGCGGCTGCGAGGATTGCCGCCGGCTGAAGGCGAGTAACTGCCGGGTAAGATCGCTGGCGCGATTGGCGGCGCGAATGATTTCGTCCACGTATTCCACGGCCTCAGCCTGCGCCAAGTCCGGTTCGTCGCGCAACATGCGCGCGTAGCCCTCAATCACGGTCAAGAGATTATTAAAGTCGTGGGCAACCCCGCCCGCCAGCCGCCCGAGCGCCACTAGCTTAGTGGATTGCAGCTGATCATCGTCAACCGGCATCCCCGTGATTATAGCTGTTTACAAGTTGCTCTGACCCTGGCCGCCATCAATGGGGATACAAGCGCCCGCCAGCAGCGACGCACGATCACTGGCCAGAAAGGCGACTAACTCGGCCACTTCCTGCGGATCGCCGAAGCGGCCGCGCGGCAGCTTCTCTTCGACGAACTTGGCGATCCCTGCGGGATCGGCCACCTGCCGGCGCTCCCAACCGCCGCCTGGGAAAATCACGGACCCGGGCGCGACGCAATTCACCAGGACCCCGTCGGCCACCACTTCCAGCGCCATCGACTTCGAGAGCGAAATCATCGCCGCCTTCGCGGCGTTGTAAGCCGCTCCCCCGCCGCTCTCGCGCCCCCAAATGCTGGCGATATTCACGACGCGGCCCCAGCCGCGAGCCCGCAGGCCCGGCAGCAGCGCCTGCGACAGGATCACGGCCGGCATGACGTTCAGCGCGAACGCACCCTGCCATTGGGCAGCGCTGGACGCGAGAAAGCTACCGCCGCCGAGCGAGCCGCCCACGTTGTTGACCAGAATATCCACCGGCCCCGCGGCTTCGGCCAAGGCCGCGAGTTGGCTGGCGTCCGTCACGTCCGTCGGCATTACTTCGAGGCCCGGCAAAGAGGCGGGCTGGCGTCCGCAGACGATGACGCGCGCGCCGTCGCGCTTGAGGGTTTGCGCGATGGCCAGGCCGATCCCGCGGGTGCCACCGGTTACCAGCGCCAGGCGCGGCATCTTACATCGTCCTCGGCGGCCGCGGCAGAACACCCAGTTGCTTGAGCGCCGCTTCCCCGCCCTTGCCGTTCAGTTCCCAATACTTCATCCGCGCCGACTTCAGCAATTGCCCGCGCTCGCCATTCGAAAAATCCCAACGCAGAATGCGGCGTTCGCCGCCGCGTTCCACGTAGAAGTCCTTGCGCAGGCCGTTCATCACTTGCGCGGTGAAGAGGTCGGCATCGATCTGCTTGCCGTCCACCGCGATCTTCTTGGTGAGCGGCGCGTGCTTCAGTTGCACGTTCGTCCATTGGAGCATGCCCTTGCCGTGCTCAGCGGAAGTGAGCATCGGGATGGCCTTCACTTCGCCCGGCGCCAGCACCGGCTGGGCCCAGCCGCGCGCCCAGAACCACAGGCCATCCTCGGCGATGCCGTTGGGTTGCATGGCCAGTTCGCGTTGCTGGTCCGCCTCGCCGTCGAAGTAGCTATGGCTGGTGATTTTCACGCGATTCCGGTCGAACAGCGCCAGAGCAAACGTGCTGCCGCACCACTCCTGGCGCGAGTAAACGTCCTTCGTCAAGACGCCAGCGGCCAAGCCATTGGCGGGCGCGAGTGTCGCAAAAGCGGACAGCATGTCGTGATAGTCGTAGACGCCGGTTTGAAAGTCTTTCACCAGGTTCAGCTTCATCACGGGCACGATGTCGCTGGCGGGATGCTTACCGGCATCGGCCTTCACGCGGAGGGTATTCGAAAAGCTCTCGGTGACGAAGATGCTCACGGCGATGCCGCGGCGCAGTTGGTTGTAGCGGGGGATCACCAGGTCATAGGCGGCGACCTCGGCCTGGCCGTCGCCCCATTGCTTCCAAAAGACACTTTCGTCCGCGAGGACATACCAGGAGGCCACGAGACACAGACCACCACTCCAGATGAGGAATTTGCGCATTCCCCACTATTCTCGCGCACCGGCGGGTTTAGAATAAGGAACACATGTCTTTCCGTTCTGTCTGGATAACGGGGCTAATGTTGCTAGCCCTTTCGAGCTGCAACAAGACGGCTCCGCCTGAAGTGGCCAGCTACGTCAATGGCCGGCCCATCAGCTACGCCGAACTGGAAAAGCAGTACCAGATCCAGGCAGCCAACCTCGCCAACCCGCCCACCGACGACCAGACGCAGATCAACAAGCTCGATATGCTGCGGCAGATGATCGACGCCGAAATCATGTTCCAGCGCGCCGAAAAGCTCGGCCTGATGGCCGCCGATCCGGACATTGAAGCCAAGCTCACCGAGATGCGCGCGGCCTACACGGCCGAAGAGTTCAGTAAGCAACTTGCCAATCGGAAGATGACGCTGGATGACCTGAAGGCCCAATTGCGCCGCGATCTGAGCATCCAAAAGCTGCTCAACAAAGAGATCAGCGCCAACATTCACATCACCGACGCCGACGTCACCGCCTTCTACCAGGCCAACAAGAGCCGCTTCAACCTGCCCGAACCGCAGATTCACCTCGCGCAAATCTCCGTCACGCCCGCGCCGGACGCCAACATCCGCAATCTCAAGAACGACAAAGCGCAAAACGACGCCCAGGCCGTGAAGAAGATTCAAATGATCGAAGCCCGGCTGCGCCAAGGCGAAGACTTCAATATGCTGGCCCAGAATTACTCCGAGGACGCCAATACGATCGCCAACGGTGGGGACCTCGGTTTCGTAGGCGAATCGTCGTTGGAGCAGGCGAGCCCCGAACTGCGCAAGATGGTGCTCTCGCTCTCCGCTGGCCAGCACTCGCCCATCGTCCGCACCAACGGCGGCTACCGCATCTTTAAGGTAATCTCGAAGGAGCCCGCCGGCCAACGCGACCTGGTGGATCCCCGCGTCCAGCAGGACATTCGCGAGACGCTGATCTCACGCAAGGATCAGTTGTACAAAGCGGCCTACTACGATGTCGCCCGCAACGAGACGAAAGTGGAGAACTTCCTGGCCGTGAAGATCCGGGATGCGATGGTGAAAAAGTAGATATGGCGGCCAGGAAAAAGGCCGCCCGGCCCATTGAGGAGATCCTCGCGAAGCAGATGGTGGGCCACGAACCACCCAGCGCCGACCGCCTGCGCGTGGCCGTGCAGGCGAGCGTCACCATCGGAATGATCGCCCCCTGGACATTCCTGCAAGACTCGAATTGCTTTGCGTTCGACAGCGCGTCCGGACAGCGCTGGTACGGCCTGGTAATGGGGGCCCTGGAGGAAGTGTTCGCTTTTCAGGCCTACCGGGGCAGCCACGGCTACGCCCTGATGCGCGACATCTACGATGGCCGGCTGAAGGATTCTTCGGAGTTCCATCGCCGACAGGATCTGTTCACGGTGGAGTTCGTCCCACGGGTAGAGCTCAGCGCCGCGGACCGGGCCATTCTCGCGCTCGTCCCCGGCATTCCCGCGGGCATGCGCGTGCCGCAACTCACCGTTTCCCGCCCGCGACACCATCGCTGGTACCCTCATGCGGACGACCTACAGGAAATGATCGATGGGCTGATGTCCCTCATTCAGTTCCTCACCTGGCTCAAGAAGAATCCGGGTATCGACCCTTGGGAGAAGCTCGGACAGATTCCCCTGATAAACGCTTGGCGGGACCAGCCGGAAGTCACCATGATCCCCGAACCGCCGCCTCCGGCCGCGGTGCCCGATCCCCCCGCCAAGCTCGACGAGCGGGAGATCAACGCACTGCTCAAGGACTGGGCAAAACGCAAACCCGGCCCCGCTTTGGAGGTCGGCGTCTACCTGTTCCCCTCGCCCGTGGGCAAGCCCAGCGGACCCTTCTTTCCCTGGACCGCACTGGCCTGCGACTCCCACAGCGGCTATGTCTTCCTGCCCGAAATGGGCGATGAAAGCGAAACCAGCTCCGAAGCTCTGGTCGCCTGCGCGCTACGGGCTCTGCAACAAGCGCCTTTACTCCGGCCCGAGGCCTTCCACGTCATCGACGAAGCAGCCTTGTTGGCGCTAGAGCCGCTAGCCTTGGCGCTCGGGATACCGCTCCAAGTGACGGAAATCCCCGCCGTAGAGCAAGCGCACGAGGCGATGATAGCCCACCTCGGTTAACTCCCCCTATTTCGTCAACGGCGACTGAAGCCGGAGGATTCATCCGCCGCCCCTACTAGGTGTTTGAGATGGGCGGCTCCCAGTCGGCGGGGCGGCCGAGGTTGATGTTGATGTGGCGCTGGAAGGCGCGGCGCTTGGCTTCGGCG
>JAIEMJ010000036.1 GCA_019752335.1 Bryobacteraceae bacterium | reverse complement strand
GAGGCCAGAATGGTTCGCTATTCCTTTCCTGTAGGGCTCTTTCATCCCCTACCATATGCCGGTTTATCCCGGCGCACTGACCGGCACTTGCCCAATGCCGTTACACAGTCCGCTGTCTGGCGCAGAGTTCACAATTTGGACGAGACCGGGGGTTCTAGGGTCGGAGTTCGACACGTAACTCTGTTTTAGATAGACCTTACCTTTCCAACTTTCCCAAAACTTCTCGCCGCTATCGTAAGCAGCGAACATGCCTTTGAAGCCATAAGTCTTCGTCAAGTCTGCGAAGCCATTACTGAGGTATTCTCTTTTCTGTTGATCGGTAAGATGCCAACGATTTCTCCAGACATTTGCAATACCGGTCCAGATATTGACATCGTCGTTAGGTCTCGTGCCGTCACTTCGCCACTCAAAATAGATATGGATAGCCAAAGTTCCAACATCGCTGTTAAACCACCCTTCCGGATCAGTAGAAATCAAACTGGTGAAACGTTCAAGACACGTTGGAGTTAGACTGAAAGAGACATTTAGGCCGCTAACGTCTGTTCCGTTAGGATCGTTAAAGTTGATTGGATCACTCTCAACATACGAATAGTAATTCCAAGACCGTGGCGTCAGGACTTCCCCAGGCTCCGTCGGATCTGCCGTAAGGAACCGCCCCACCCCCTGTAGATGGTATCTTTGGTCCGCATAGTCCAGACCCGTAGTATCCCGGAAGTAAGTCGCAAACGAATCGGCATTCGACACCGTCCCCGACCGCGACTCGCCATACGGATAGTAACTGCCCACCGACCCCTGCCGGTCCTGCGACGTCAGGCGGCAGCCGCCGAAGTATTCGTCTACCTGGATCTTCTGGAAGACGAAAGAATGGTTATTACTGGAATCCACCAGCTTCATCGCCGAATAGCGGCCGATGCGTTCGCCGTTGGCGCCCCAGAAGGTGTATTCGTCGTTCTTCCAGATGCGCTTGTTGCCCGGGTCGTAGCCGTAGGTGTCCGAGGCTACGGTCGTCTGGGAGACGAGCTTACCGTCGTTGGCGGTCTGCGAGTAATTGTAAGTGATGGCGGCGCCGTCCAGCGTGGTCATCGAAGTGAGGCGCTGGAAGGAGTCGTAGGCGCGGGTTTCGGTCTTGCTGCCGCCGCCGACGAGTTGACGCATCTGAGTCATGGCTCCAAAGGTATTATACGTCACCTGATCGACCACGGCGCTGCCGTCCCGAGTTTCGCCGGTGGGTCGGCCGGTGCTGTCGTAGGTATACTGATAGACCGCGCCAGGAACCGCTATCACTTGCGGCCCAGACTGCGTATAAGTAGTCGGGTAAGTGACTTTGTTCAGCGTGAAGGTGGCAAACTGATTGGGAAACTGGCCCGTGGTGTAGTCATAAGCGATAGCCATCTGCGCGGCGCGCTCTTCGTTGTAAACATAGGCGCAATCCTTGCCGCTCCAGACGCCGTTGTTATTCACCGTTAAGTGATACTCCGCGCCGGTGGAATCTGTAAAGACGAAATGGGAGAAAGCACTGCCATTCCAAATGGGCGCAATCGCGCCGGCCTGTAAGCGCCAGCCGTGGCCAAAGCCGAGATCACCGCCGAGTGATGCCACAGCGCTTACCGTCGTAGACGACGTCGTAGGGCGGAGCCGGTGTCGAAGTTATAGTCTGAAGTGGCGCGGAGGAAATGATGGTACATGTCCCAGTTGGCGAAGTTGTGGCTGCAGTTAGTTGGCAAGGTGTTGCCTGAGACTCATAATCGCTCGTGCCGTCGGACGAGTTAGTACGCGCGAGCGCGGGTCGGCGCGGCCGCGGAAAATTGAGCAGATGGGCGCGTCAGCGAGCCGCGTCAAAGCTCCGTATTGACGAACGGTGTTCATGAGCCGCTGACGCTCCATGAACAGCACCGTAAACTGCGGATTCTGAACGACCCTCTCACTGCGTTCGGGGCTGGTAGGTGCGCAGCAATTCGGGGTGATTCTTGTAGGCGCTTCACGGCGCCAGTGCTTTACGGCATCGCGACGCCGAAGCGTTCGGGTTTGAAGTTCTTTCTGTAGCGCTTGAAGTAGACCGAGTCTTTCGAAGTATCTTCTTTGCGGGCCAGGCGATTGGCGGAGTTGACAATGGGGTCGAGAGATTTGCGATCCGCGGCGACGAATTCGACTACGGCGTTACGTCCATCGTCGCTGCGTTCAGGGTGAAGCCGGTGATGCCGGGCAAGTGAGAAAACTGGGGCCGTTTCGCGTCTTTACCTGAGCCCGTGCCGAGCATGGGAACGATGGCAATGACGCGTTCGAGAGTAAGTGTGGGGTCGACCTTACGGAATTGCGCTTGCGCAAAGAGTAGGCCGGTTACGGTGAGCGACGAAAGGCAGTAACGCATCGGACGCGGGCGACCATAGATGCGGATTTCGGAATGTGTGTGAGCGGGTGCGGCGACGAAGCGCGGCCCGGAGCCAATGAGGACCTTGCCCCTTTAGGTGCTGGGATATCGTTCGGCGATCTTGCGCATGGCAATGATCATCGCGGTCGCGCCCAGAGTCTTCACGAGGGTTGGATGCTCGGCGTAAATGGAACTCATGCGGCCCAGAATCGAAGGATCGCTGCTTTCGGCGTGAGCCGCCGCGGCCTGGTCCGCCGTCACTGACCCGCTGCCCAGACCGAGCTTCTCCAGCACCGACGGCGCCAGCGACGGCAGCAGGGCGTTCAACATGGAGGCCTTCTGGCCGGCGTCGCCGTTCGAGAAGAGCTGCGCCGCCATCTCCGCGAAGGGCGGTGTGTCTTTCGATTGCAACGCCGCCGCGATGCCTTCGGCCAGGGTGCCGGTGGGCGCGTGTTGCGCCATTTGGTCAAAGTGGTCAGGTGCGTCGGCTTCGTGCGCCGTATCGGGGGTGAGATATTGGCCGAACAGGCCGGTAAGTGCGTTCAGAGGATTCATAGCTGAGCTGAAGATAGCATCCGGCGGCGCTGGGCTCTATCCCATGCCGAGGGTAGGTCTGGCCGAGTCCAGCGGGGATCTAACCCTTACCCATTTCGCGCTTCATCTCTTCGACGATCTTCAGCCGGTCCTCGCCTTGCAGGTCCTGCTCCATCCGCCGCAGAGCGACGCCCACTACGTCACGGTGATGCAGATTCGAGCCCAGTCCCAACTTCTCCGAGAGCTCCAGCCAGATATCGTGGACGCGGTCCACGTCTTCCGGCCACAGGCGCGGCGGGTGGGGGCCCAGGTTGACGAATTTTGAGGGCCGGTCCGGCTTGATGATTTCGAGCGAGAAGGCGTGTTTCACGTCGGGCAGACGTTCCCATGCCTGGCCGATGCGGCGGGCGAGTTCGTCGGAGGCCATCGTCGCCGAAACGCCCGTCACCAGGCGCGAGCATTGCAGCTTGGCGGCCGTCTGCACCATGGCGTCGAAGGGGTCCAGGCCGGGCACCACTAGCAGTTCCACGTGCTTGCCTTGCTTCTCCGCCATGGAAACGACGTGGCTGAAGAGCTCCTGCTCGTAGCTGGTGAAGATCTGCTCCTGTGAGAGTTCGTACTCGCCGGAGCCGCCAATGGGGCGCACGCTCATCACGACAATGTCGTGCCGGCGCAGGTTCGTCTTTTCGAGGACACGCTGCAGATGGTCCATCTGCCGGTAGCCGCGCACGGCCACCAGGACGCAGCCGGGGCGCACATGGACGGCGTCCTGCTCCACCTGCTCTTCGTGCTCCAGGTTGAACTGCTCCAAGCCCTGGTCCTTCTTGCCGCGATTGCCGCGGTTGATGCGTTCGGAGATCATGAAGATCGCAAACAGCAGTAGCGTGAAGGAGACGCCGTAGATGGTGGCGATCTGCTTCGAGAAGAGGTTAGCAAGCGCGACGAAAAACAGCATCAGCACCGTGGCGCCCAAGCCGATGGGCAACTCGATGCGGCCCACCTTGAGGTTCAAGGGGAACTTGTACTCCTGATCCTGGCGCTGGAAACGCAGCGCCAGCACGCCCAGGCCCTTGAGGAAAAAGCTCCACGTGACGCCGAAAGCGTAGGCCTCGCCTAGCAGCAGGACGTCGCCGCGGCTGCCCAGGATGGTGGCCGCCTGGAGAATGGCGATCAGGTTGATGATGTTGTAAGTGGTGCCGAAGGTCTTGTGCGGGCGGCGGAACCAGTCGAGGAGGACGCCGTCTTCGGCCACACGGTTCAGCACGCCGTTGGCGCCAATGATCGAAGCGTTCACCGCGCCGGAGAGAATCAGCGTGCCGACGATCACCACGAAGACGTGAAACGTGAAGGTGAGCAAGGGCGGGCCCGCCAGGTAATTCGTCAGGCCGCCCAGCAGGTTGTCCTTGAAGACCAGCCGCACGTTGTCCGGAATGATCATCACCGCGAACAGCGAGATCAGGCCCGTGGAAATCAGGGCGTAAAAGCAAACGATGTTGGCCGTGATGCTAAGATTCTTCAGCTTCGGATAGCCGATTTCGCGATAGACCTGCGCCAGGGTTTCAAAGCCCGACATCGCTAGCAGGGAATGGCCAAAGGCCACCAGCAGCGCAACGCTCGAGATCTGCATCCAGAATGTGCCTTCGAGCCAGCCCTGCGCGCCATGGCCCCACTTCAGATTCTGCGGCAACGGCGCCGGCGGCAGACTCACATTATCCTTCATCAGCAACGTGATGCCGCACCAGATCAGCATCATCACCACCATCACGGTGGTGATCTGCATAATGCGCAGCGCGTGGCCGCTGCTCTCATGTACGCCGCGAATGTTGCTGCGCCAGAAATACCCGGTAACGATCAGGCCAAAAGCCATGGCGAAGTAGTTCGCGTTTACCTGCAAGTCCGGCTGGTGCAGTTTCTCGACGATTTCGTTGATCAGACCGGCAAAGTAATGCCCCGCCGACACCGAACTGATCGGACCCGTCAAGATGTAGTCCACCACCAGCGCCGACACCGAGATCTTCGCCATCCCGGGACCCATGCTGTCCCGCACCACCACATAGACGCCGCCCCGCACGAACATCGAACAGGACTCCATGTAGACGCTGCGAATGGCAAAGCCGAAAATTAGAATGGCGATGACAAACCATGGCGCCGCCGGGCCGATCGATTGCTCCACGATGCCGCCGATGTAGAACATCGTGGAGGCGAGATCACTGAGGACGATGGAAGCGCCGCGCCAGAAGCTGATGAAAGAGAGGGCGACGGTGGTCGCTACGACAACTTTGGCGGTATTCCCCGCCGTGCTGCTCTTTTGAGGTTGGCCGTCAGTCGCCATGGTGTTGGAAGGTCATAAAGCAGAGTGGCCGAAGCCACACCTTGTATTCTACAGAAGGTGAATGCCCTGCACATCGTCGAACGCCTCCGCGCCGCGGGCCACCTCGCCTATTGGGTGGGCGGCTGCGTGCGCGACCGGCTTTTGGGGCGAGAGCCCAAGGACTACGACATCGCCACCAGCGCGCGGCCCGAGCAGATTCGGGCGCTCTTTCCCTCGGCTGGCGCCGTAGGCGCGCACTTCGGCGTCATGCTGGTGGACGGCGTCGAGGTAGCCACGTTCCGCAGTGACTCCAGCTACTCTGACGGCCGCCGTCCGGATCACGTCACCTTCGAGACTTCGCCAGCCGCGGACGCCGCCCGCCGCGACTTCACCATCAACGGCCTCTTCCTCGATCCCCTCTCCGGCGAAGTGCTGGACTTCGTCGGCGGCCGCGACGACCTCGCCCGCGGCATCGTCCGCGCCATCGGCGACCCCGCCGCTCGCTTCGCCGAGGATCACTTGCGGCTCTTGCGCGCGGTCCGCTTCGCCTCCCGCTTTGGCTTTGTTTTGGACGGCGCCACCGCCCAAGCTATGCGTCAGCACGCGGCGCAACTGCGGCAGGTCGCCGCGGAAAGGGTGCGCGAGGAACTGACGCGCATCCTGGTGGAAGGCGGTGCCGCCGCTGGCTTGACGATGCTACGCGAAACCGGCTTGCTGGTGCAGGTGCTGCCTGAAGTCGCCGCGATGGAAGGCGTCGAGCAGCCTCCCGAGCATCACCCCGAAGGCGACGTCTTCGTGCATACGCGCCTGTTGCTGGCGGGTCTGCGTGAACCAACGGAGTCCCTGGCTTGGGGCGCGTTGTTGCACGATTGCGGTAAGCCGCCGACCTTTGTCCGCACCGCCGGCCGCATTCGTTTTGACGGCCACGCCGCTGTCGGCGCGCGCATGGCCAGCCAGATTCTCACGCGTCTGCGCGCTTCTTCCGCCGTGCAGGACCAGGTGGTCAGTCTCGTCGCTCACCACATGGACTGGCTCCACGTGGAAGCCATGCGCCCCAGCACACTGCGACGTTTCCTGCGCTTGCCCCATTTCGCGGAGCATCAGGAGCTGCACCGGCTGGATTGCGCAGCCAGCAGTCGGAACTTCGCCCACTATCACTTCGTCCAGGACGCTCTCGCCGCCCTCACCGAAGCCGACCTTCGCCCGGCTCCGCTACTCACCGGCCACGACCTCATCGCTGCTGGCCTCCCGCCGGGGCCGGCCTTCTCCAGCATCCTGGAAGCGCTCGAAACGGCCCAACTCGATGGCCGCGTCACCACCCGCGAACAGGCGCTGGCTTTACCAGAGGTTGTAATAGCCCTCGCGCGCCACCACCTCGACGGGCAGGGCGAATAGCTCGCTCAGGTTCGCCGACGTCAGCACTTCCGGCGTCGGGCCGTCGCGGAAGACTTGGCCTTCGCGCATCAGGATCACGCGCTGCATTTCGGGGATCAGGTCGGGCAGATGATGCGTCACCAGGATAAGCGTCTTGCCGGCGGCGGCGAGTTTGCGCATCAGTTCGCGAAGTTCGCGCGTCGCGCGGATGTCGAGCGAAGTGGAGGGCTCGTCAAGTACTAGCGCGCGCGGATCGTTCACCAGGGCGCGTCCGATGACGACGCGGTGCGCTTCGCCGGAGGAGAGCTCGTTTGTAGGGCGTTCGGCGAGGTGTTCAATCTCGAGCAGCCGCATCACTTCGTCCACCTTGGCCTCCATGTGCGGCTCCACCACGTGATGAGGCCAGACGCCGACACTCGAGAAGAATCCCGAGAGGATGATCTCGCGCGCCGGGAAGCTGCACGTGCAGGAGGCGACCAGGTCATTGTTGACGATGCCCAGCAGGCTGCGTAGTTCGAAGACGTGCCAGCGGTCGCGGCCCATGATGCGCAGGGCCCAGTCCGAATCTTGCAGCCAGGGGTAGAAGTCGCGGGTGATGGTGCGGATCAGCGTCGTCTTGCCGCAGCCGTTGGGGCCAATGATGGCCGTATGTTCCAGGTGGCGGATGGTGAGCGTGAGGCGGTTCAGGACGCGCTTCTCACCGCGCCCGACGGTGAGATTGCGGCACTCAAGCAAAGGGTGATTTTCGGTCATGCGGGATACAGTGAAGGTTAACAGGGTCCGGGGGCGCTCTATAATCAAGAGGTGCTGCTACGTACTGTTGTGTCCGTGATCGTAATGCTGGCGTTGGTGGGTTGCGCCAAAAACATCCAAACCAAGGAGGCCGTGCAGGCCGCTTTGGTGGAGCATCTGAATAAGGTCTCCGGCTTAAACATGAGCCAGATGAAGATGGAAGTGGGCAGCGTCTCTTTTCGCGAAAATGAGGCCGACGCCGCTGTCAGCTTCGTCCCCAACGGCATGGATCCCTCCCAAGGCATGCAGATGGTCTACACGCTGGTGCGCAAGGGCGACACCTGGGCGGTGAAGGGCAAGCGCGGCGGCCAGCATGACTCGACGGCCCCGGTCGTCCCTCCGGCCGGCCATCCCTCGGTTGCCGCCCCCAAGTAGACCGATGCCAAAGACCGTAGCCATTCTGGGCGGCGGACCTGCGGGGTCCCACACGGCGGAACGGCTGGCGCGCGCCGGAGTGCGTACGATTCTGCTCGACGAGAAGCTCGCCTGGGAGAAGCCCTGCGGCGGCGGCCTCACCTACAAGGCCTACGAGAAGTATCCCTACATCGTCAACAACCACACGCCGAAGCGCGAGATTCACGACGCTTACCTGAGCGCGCCGCGCGCCGGCCGCGTGGCGCTCTCTATGCCTAGGCCCATGATGATCTACGCCCGGACGGACCTGAATCAGTTGCTGCTCGACCGCGCGGAAGCCGCCGGCGTGAGCATCGAACAGACGCGCGTGTTGGGCGCGGAGCGTACGTCCAGCGGTTGGCGCATTCGCACGGCAAAAGGCCATCTGGAGGCCGACTACTGCGTGCTCGCCACCGGGGCGCGTAATCCGTTGCGGCATCTGGGCACTGAGTACGTCGCGGCGGATACGATGTACGCGCTGGGCTACTTCGTGCCTGGCAATCGGGATGCGGTGGACATCCAGTTTCTCGAAGGGCTGGAGGGCTACATCTGGGTTTTTCCGCGCTGCGGTCATCTCTCCGTGGGGATCTGCGGCAAGGGCGAACCGGCTTCGGCATTGCGGGTGCGCCTGGAGAGCTACATGCGCGAGCACGGCCTGATGCAGGAGGGCGCGAAGTTCTACGGCCACATGCTGCCGGCGCTCGAATCCGCCGGTTGGCGCAAGAATCGCGTGGCCGGCGAGGGCTGGCTTGCGGTGGGCGACGCCGGTGGCTTGGTAGATCCGATCACGGGAGAAGGCCTGTACTACGCGCTGCGCTCCTCGGACTTAGCCAGCCAGACGATCCTCGCCGCCGCCCCGGAGTCGCGCGCCAGCCACTACCGGCAAGCCCTCAGCGCGGACTTCATGGACGACCTGGCCTTTGGCGCGTCGCTGGCGCGGCGCGTCTTCTTGCGGCGCTTCCCGGTGGTGGGCGGTGCGCCGGACGCCATGGTGCGGTTGATCCGCCGGAGCCAGAAGTTCCAGCACTTGATGCAGGACCTCTTCGCCGGCACGCAGCCTTACCTCGACCTGAAGAAGCGCCTCACCCGCAACCTCAGCGGCGGCCTGCAAGAAGTGCTCCTGAATCTCTTCCTCAATCGCATGATGCCGGAAACTGAATGAAGAACGCCGTCGTCATCGGCACCGGCATGATGGGGCCCGGCATCGCGGCGACGTTGGCCCGGGGCGGGCTCGCGGTGACGCTGCTGAGCCGTACGTCCGAGTCTGCCGCGGCTGGCGTGGCAAAGGCCCTGGAAGCGGCGGGTCCGGAAGCCAGGATCGTGGCCGCGATGGACTTGGCCAACGCGGTGGCGGGCACGGATCTCGTCATCGAGTCGGCGCCGGAAGACCTCGCGTTCAAGCAAGCACTCTTCGCCGACCTGGATCGCCTGACGCCGGCGCAAGCGGTCCTGTGCTCGAATACTTCCGGTTTGAGCATCACGCGGATCCAGTCGGCATGCCGGCATCCTGAACGCGTGCTGACGACACACTTCTGGAATCCGCCCGCGTTGATGCCGCTGGTGGAGATCGTCTGCGGCGAGCAAACGAATCCCCAAGTAGCTCTGGTGATGCGAGACCTGTTAACCCGTTGCGGCAAGGTGGCGGTGATGGTGAAGCGTGATCGCCCGGGCCAACTCGGCAACCGGTTGCAGATGGCGCTCGTCCGCGAAGCTCTGCATATCGCGCAAGAGGGCATCGCCGATCCCGCCGAGATCGACCTGGCGATCAAGACCGGCTTCGGCCGCCGCCTGCCCGTCTACGGCGCGTTTGAGCATATGGACATGGTGGGCTTGGATCTGGTCCGCGCCGTGCTGGAGAACGCGCTAACCGATCTCAACAGCAGTCGCGAGACGCCGCGGCTGTTGCTCGACAAGCTCGCGGCGGGCGAACTGGGAGTAAAGACCGGTCGCGGCTTCTACGATTGGAGCGTCCGCAGCGCGGACCGCGTCAAAGCCCGGCGCGACGGCTTCCTGCGCGAGTTCAATCAGAGTGCCTATGCCTCCGAAGGTGAGGACGCTTAGTGTCCAAGGGACGCCTGGAAGCCTTCAGCGACGGCGTGCTGGCCATCATCATCACTATCATGGTGCTGGAACTGAAGGCCCCCGCCGCGCCGGACTTCGGTGCGCTGCAAAAGCTGTGGCCCGTCTTCGTGAGCTACGTGCTGAGCTTCACCTACGTGGGCATTTACTGGAACAACCACCATCATCTGCTGCAAGCCGCCACCCGGGTGAGCGCAAGTATTCTGTGGGCCAACCTGCATCTGCTCTTCTGGCTTTCGTTGCTGCCGTTCTCGGCGGCTTGGGTGGGACAGACCCGGATGGCCGTGGAGCCGACAGCCCTCTATGGTCTGGTCTTGCTGATGGCGGCGCTGGCCTACTACGTCCTGCAAAGCGCGATCATCGCGCAGCAAGGCGCAGGGTCACCATTGGCGGCGGCGGTGGGGCGGGACTGGAAGGGCAAGCTGTGTCCGCTGATTTACCTGGCCGCGATCCCGTTGGCCTACCTGAATCCCTGGCTCTCCAATGGCCTCTACGTTTTCGTCGCCCTATTGTGGATCGTCCCGGACCGGCGCATTGAGCGGCAACTGAGCCGCTAGAGGTTCTGGCATTCCCAGGGCGGCGCCGATCCGGCCCAGGACAAACGGGGCGGCGTGTTGGACCAGGTCTTGCGGCATCTCGATGGTGTCCAGCGCCTGACCTTTGAGAATACTCGCCAATCCATGGAGACAGGACCAGACGAAGAGTGCGTCCAATTCCGGCGGGCGGGCCGCATCGCGGTAGGGCAATCGACGGAGTCCGGTGGCGAGCAGGGAGAAGGCGTGCTTGGCTTGCTCCATCATGGCCGGATGTTGAGCCGGGTCCGGCTTGCGGGTTTCGAACATCAGCGTGTAGTGGAGCGGATGCGCGTGAGCATATTGGAGGTAAGCGCGGCCCATGCTGGCCAGATCCTGGTCGGCGTCTTCGCTACGGGGCCGGGCTTCCAGGTATTCCGCGAAGTTCGCGAAGGCTCGCCGGACCACCTCGGCGAGAATATGGTCGCGGCTCGCAAAGTGCTTATAGGGCGCCTGATGGGAGACGCCCAGGCGGCGGGCGACCTCGCGCAGGCTGAGCGAATCCACGCCGGATTCACCGATCACGGCCAACGCCTCGCGCACGCACGCGTCCCGTAACTCCTCTTGCTTATGTTGCCGCTTGTTCATGGCAGGGTGATTCAGCGTCAAGTGTAACCCGCTTCTCGCGAGCGCTTCGAGCCGTTAAGGCTTGAGGGGTTGACGGGGAGTCATGGTGTGGTCATCGACCTCATGATGGCCTTCATGATGCGCACCCGAAGGAAGCGCGGCGCGGTCATCAGGGAGTAGAGAAGAATCTTCCCGGTTCTCCCCGGCACCACTCGTGAGTGGCCCGCCATGATCGCCGTGACAATGTCCTCGGCCACGGCCGCCGCGGTATCCGCCTGGCCCAGATTCATCTTCGCCCGGCTGGCGAAGCCCGAAGCGGTGGGTCCGGGGATGGCGGTGAGCACGCGGACACCAGCGCCGGACAACTCCTGCGCCAATGCCTCTCCGAGGCTTTGAATGTAGGCTTTCGTGGCGGCATAGTTCGCGGAGCGGGCCACTCCCTGAAACGCGACGATCGAACTGAGCAGCACGATGGTACCGCGCGAATGGCGCGCAAACCGGCGTGCAAAGTGATGCGTGAGTTCCAGCACCGCCCGGCAGTTTACCTCCAGCATGGCGGCTTCTTGCACCAGATCGGTATCGAGGAAAGCGCCGCCACTGCCAAACCCGGCGCTGTTGACGAGCAGAGCGACGTCTAGCATGGCCGTCGCTTCGTCGATCTTCCCGGCGGCGCCCGGGGCCGTCAGATCGAAGGGCAGCACCACAGCGCGGGCACCGCTGGCTTCGATGCAGGTGGCGACGCTCCGCAATGCCTCCACGTTGCGCGCGACCAGCACGACGTTCACTCGCCGCTGGGCGAGACGAAGGGCAACCTCCCGGCCGATCCCTGAAGAGGCGCCGGTGACCACTGCCCAACTTACCGCCGGGTTCGCGCTGCTCACTTAGCGACCTTCACTTCGATGCGGAGGTCGCCTTCGGGCATCTGTCCAGAGGCCTCGTCGAAGCGCGGCGCGCGCAACGAGGGGCGAGCATTATTTGAGACGCCCCAAGGCTCCGTAGGAATGCCGAAGAGGTTCTTGTCCGTCTTGCGATTGCCGTTCCGGTCCACGGACACGGCCACCGCAAAGGGGCCGGGCGGAATGCCCTTGAAACGGCACTCCACTTGGGCAGCCTCTTTGAGCCAGACGGTGGAGGCCGCTTTGGCCGGAATCATGGGGAAGCCGTCCGGCGAGCGGTAGAGCGCGCAACCCACCTCGCCCTTACCTGAGGGGTCCCCGCCCGTGACGACCACGGTGAGTTCTCCCGCGGACAAAACGGCGGCCGAGGCCACGTGTAGCGTTAAGGTTCTTAGATTCACCAGAGTTCTCCTATCGACGGCCAAACTTAACTGCCAGGCCAAAACTCAGAGGCGTAACCAGCGTCAGACGATGACCTCCATCGGACTGCGCGCGCCGCACGAAAGCCAGATCGGGCTGGATGCGGAAGGCGACTCTCTCGGAGAGCTTGACGTCGATCGATTGGCCGAAGGAGAACGTAAAGCTGTTCTGCTTCCGGTAGCCGCCTGCCGGGAATACGCTGGGGTCCCAGCGGTTCGTGCCGGCCAGAATCCGTCCCGTGAGGGCCAGTTTCTTACGCTCGAAGCTACGGTAGGTGCCCCCGAAGAGGTAGGTCTGGGTAGAGACGTCGAGGCCAAGCTTGTCGCGCGAATGGCCGCTCAACTCCGTCGTCAGACCCCAACGGCGGAAGAACTGGTAGGTGGTGGCGCTCACGGTCCAGCCGTTCAGGCGCACCCTTTCGAGGCCCTTTCCACCGGCGCGGCCGGGCTCCATGGCCGTGGTGGAAAAGCCGCCAAACACCTCGGTCTTGAGATTCGGGGCCCGGTAGGAGGTCTGCGCGAAGGCCGGAGCGATCGCGAGGAGGGCTAGCGCCTGACGGAGTATGGTTGACATTGTCTACTTAGAGTACATCGACTAGTAGACAGTGTCAACTAATCACTCGTAACGCAGCGCCTCCAGAGGGTGAATCCGCAGTGCACGGCGCGCGGGGACGGCGCAGGCGGTAGCTCCGGCGAGGAGCATCAGGGCGGTGACGGCCGCGTAGGTGAGCGGGTCGGTGTTGGTTAAGCCATCCACCAGAAACTGCGCTAAGGGACGGGTGAGCAGAGCTGAGGCCAGCAGACCGACGGCCAGCCCGAGGCCGACCAGCCAAGCGCCCTCGCTGAAGATGAGCCGGCGGATGCTGCCGGCGCCGGCTCCGAGGGCCATGCGGAGGCCGATTTCGCGGATGCGGCGGGCGACAGAGTAGCTCAGCAATCCGTAGAGTCCGATGCCGGTGAGGGCGAGGCCCAAAGCTCCCATCGCGCCGAGGAGCCCGGCACCCACGCGGCTGGGGAGCAGGGCCATGCCGGTGGCGCGGCGCATGGGCTTTACCTCGACGGCCATCGACGGGTCAACGTCGAGCATTCTGCGGCGCAGCGGGCGCACGAGGCTCTCCGGGTGGACGCCGGCGCGCACCATGAAGCGCAGAATGGCTTCGTTACTTGCGCCTGCACCCATGGAGTAGCTCGTGAAGCTGGCGGGCCGCTGGTGGTCACTGAACCAGGCGTACTTGCTGTCGCGGACCACGCCGATGATCGTCTGCGTGGTGTCGCCATAGCGGAAGGTATGCCCCACGGGCGGGACGTCGCCAAAGGCCAACCGCGCGAAGGACTCATTGACGATGGCGCCTTCCTCGCCGTCCTTCACGAACTCGCGACCGGCCAGCACGGGCACGCCCAGCGTCCGGAAGTAGCCCGGCCCGACGCGGTTCACGTGACGGCGCATCCGTACCGGAGACGCGGAGGTGTCGACGTAAAGGTTGCCGCCGTAGGTGGAGTCGTCATTGAACGGGATCATGCCGGTGGTGGCGGCGGAGACCACGCCGGGCGTGGCGCGCAGCAGGTCGCCGGCCTGGGCGGCGAGGGCGTTGCGGCCTGGCGCGTTGGGGTAGCGGTCCGGCACCAGGCGCAGGCTGACGTAGAGGGTCTGGTTCAGGTCGAAGCCGGGGTTGATGGAGACCGAGCGGAGGAGATTGCGCGCGAAGAGGATGGCGGTGGTAAGCACGAGGATCGAGGTGGCGACTTGGGCGACGACCAGTACGCGGCGAAGGGTTAGCTTGCCGCTCACTTGCCGCTCGCCTTGCTTCAAGGCGTCGCCGGCCTTGGCGCGGCTGGCGCGCCAGGCGGGTACGAGCCCGACGAAGACGGCCGAAGCCGTCGCGATGGCGGAGGCGTAGCCGAGCAAGCGCCAGTCCGGCGAGATGCGAAAGGCAATCGGTAAGGGTAGGTTCTCGAGGGTGAGGCCGCTGATGAAGCGCGTCAAAGCCAGGTTGAGTAGGAGTCCGGCGACGGTGCCGGCCAGGGCTAGCAGCAGGCTCTCGGTGAGCAATTGGCGGAGTAGGCGGCCTTGCCCGGCCCCGAGGCTGGCGCGCACGGCGAACTCTTGCGCGCGGCTGGAGGCGCGGGCTAGCAACAGCCCCGAGACATTCAGGCAGGCGATGCCCAACAAGAGGGTGACCACGAACATGAGCATGGCAAAGAAGAGCGACACTTCGCGCTCCGCGGTGAGGCGCTCCAGGCCCGTGACGCGCGTTAGGCGAAGGTCATTGGCGTAGTGGAAGTCGCGCGCGGGCATCGCCTGATCGAGAGACGCTGCCACGGCGTGCAGCCGTTGGTAGGCCGCGGCCGGCGTGGTGTTCGGAGGCAGGCGCAGATAGAGCTGCAAACTGTCGTTGTTGATCGCGGGCGCGTAGAGGTCGGGGTCCAGGCCCAGGCCCATCAGCGTGCGGTGGTTTTCCGGCAAGAGCCCGACCACGATGTGTGGCCTTCCATCGAGAATCAGGGTGCGGCCAATGATGCCGGGGTCGGAGCCGAGCTTGCCTCGCCAGAGTCGATGGGTGATGACGACGGCGTCCTGGTCGCCAGCCTGCAGACCTCGGCCCAGATAGACCGGGATGCCGGCCATGGCAAAGAGGTTATCCGTGGCGCGCATGGCAAACAGGCGCTGCGTCTCGTCTCCCCGGCGCCAGTTGATGTCGCCGTCTTCGCGCAGTCCGGCGACGCCGGGGAAGACTTTGGCGTCCTGCACGAAGCGCAATTGGGCGGGACCAATGTGGCTGCTGCCGCCGAGTCGCGCCCACACGAGTTCCGAGGGGTTGCGGGCACTGGGCGTGCTCATCAGCGCTTCCATGGTGAGGCTGAAGATGGCGGTATTCACGCCGATGCCCAAGGCGAGCGAGAGCACCGCGACGCTCAAGAAGGCGGGCTCGCGGCGTAGGGCGCGAGCGGCGTAGCGGAGGTCGGCGAAGAGGTCTTCGAGCCAGGGAAACTGCCAGGCGGCGCGCGTCTCCTCGGCCACGCGGGCGACTCCGCCGAACTCGCGGCGGGCCTGGAGCAGGGCGGCGGGCCGGCTGAGTCCGCCGCGTTCGAGCGCGTCGGCGCGCTCCTCGAGATGGAAGCGAATCTCGTCGTCGAGGCCGGCGTCGAAATCAGGACGGCGGCGCCAGAAGGCTAGTTTACGGAAGATCTCCATGTGGTTTATGCGTTGTCCAACACCAGTTCGATTGCGCGCACCATGCGACGGAAGTCGTGGTCCTCTTGCGCCAGCCGCGCGCGCCCCGCCTCGGTGAGTTGGTAGAAACGTGCCTTTCGATTGGATTCCGACACTCCCCATTCCGACGTCAGCCAGCCCTTCACCAGCATGCGGTTGAGGGCCGGATACAAGGACCCCTCTTCCACGAGCAGAAAGTCACCCGAACACTCCTTGATGCGCCGGGCAATCGCGTACCCATGCAGCGGACCCAAGGCTAAGGTGCGCAACACAAGGAGGTAAAGCGTTCCAGGTAGGAGTTCGGGGTTGGGCATGCGACGTTCCCTTGTCTGAACTAGGTATAGCTCAGACAAGGGAAGCTGTCAAGAGGACGGTGCGAAACCAAATGTGAGGTTAATCGAGCCCCAGGAGAAGGGCCCATCGCCATCGATTCGAGGATAGCAGGCGGCAGGTGAGCGCTTTAGGCTAACTCATTCATAAAAAATGAGAAATTCGTTGGGAACGTCCCATCGCCTTTCAGGCGATGGCAGAGGGCCGCGATAGGTTGAATCGCTCGCTCACCTCCGTCTCCCCAAAACGCTCGAACAATTGATCCAGATCGCCCGACAACTTCAACTCCAGTTCATCCTCATGCAAGAGATAGATGGCCATAAACTGAATCCGTTCCCCAGCGGGCAGCAAGAGCGGCTCGCGGAATTCAGGCACCAGTACCGGCGGCATGATCCTAAAGCTCCGGCGCGATGCTCGAGATGGAAGCGGATCTCGTCATCGAAGCCGGCGCCGAATTTACGCTCCCATGTCTGACTACGTACTGCTCAGCTGTCAAGAGTTGCCGCGCTCGCATTCGCGTTTCAGCCCGTCGAGCATTTCGCCGAGCGTCTTGTCGAGCGGAAAGACATAGCGCTGCGCCCAGCGGATCAGTGGCGAGTCGATCTCGCCGGTCGAGGTGGAGGTGACGCGGGTGCCGGCGCTAGTTGGCTCCAGCCGCACGTCCCAGTGCGCCCGGAAGGGCAAGGACGGGTCCGGCAGGGTGCGTTCTTCGAGAAGCCTTGGCGCGTCGCTTTTGGTGGTCTCAACCCTGGCCACCATGCCATCGGTATAAACGATCTCATGGAGGACCGGGGAGAGTATCTTGAGTTCCTTCACCATGGGCTGCCACTTCGGGGCGCGGGCGGGGTCCAGCATGACGGCCCACACTTCGGCCGGTGGACGGGCGATCTCAATGGACCGGGTGGCGCTGTTGGAGAGCGGGAGCAGCGCGCCCCAGGCGTAGATCAGGCCGACGAAAGCCAATAGTCCGCCCAACGCATAGGCTAACCAGCGCCAGAGCTTCATGGCTTCGCCTCCACCGCGGGCAGTGCGGCCATGGCTGCTTTCCATTGGCTTTCGATGGCTTCCACTTGCTCAGCCGGCAGGCCATAGAGCACGAGGTTGAGGTAGATGAAATTGCCGGTGTCCTTGCTGGTAAGGGCCACGTTCAGCAAGGCATCATCGAGCGCCGTCACCACGCCTTGGTAGCAACGTGGCGTTTCGTTCCGGAAGAGTTCGGGACCTTGCCAAGGTATCGACGAGAAGAGTTGGTCCCACAGGGTGTCCGAATCGCCCACCGGCGCGGCATGGAAGAAATTGACGTTGCGGGCCGGCTTGCCGGGATGGCGTTCGAGACCGTGGCGCAGGGTGCGGAAGAAGCCTGGCCAGCCAATCCGGGTACCCTCGTACTCGCCGTCCCAGTCGGGACCGGGTCCGAAGCCTGCATGGACGAGCCGCAAGACGGTCTTGCCGTCGACGGCTTCGAGGAAATAGTCAACGACCAGACGGGCGGGACTGGGGCCTTGCGTACGGTCGTCAATTAGCCGCAACTGCCGGTTCGGCTCCCAGACTTCAATCGTCTGCGTGCCGGACATGCCGGGCCCCCAACTGACGGTGATGCTGCCGCCGGGGCCTGGATTCACGCTCGCTTCGGGGGCGAACCAGCGCTCGATCTCGCGGGCTTCGGTAAGCGCACGCCATACGTCTTCGATGGGCGCGTCAATGGTGATGGTGGTTTCATGAGCGCGGCTCATTGTCTTTCTCCTTTTTAGCCGGGGTGGGATAGGCGGCGAGCAGGAAACGAAACGAGCGTCCCCCGGGCGCAGTGGCCTGATGATAGTGCTGGGTGAGCCGCGCCAAGGTGCTGGTGAGTTCCTCGGTGAAGGCGGCGCGGTCCGCGGCGCTGGCAAAGCGGACATCGGTTTCCACGGTAAGAGTCGCGAGGCGCTGGCCAGCGGCATCGGCCCGTTGGCGCAGCACGGCGGTGTCGCGCAGGGTCCGCGCGGCGGCGGCGATGAGGTAGGTGCTGGAAAACTGGTCGCGGACGGTGGGCGCCTCGGCATCGCCGAGTACGAGCGGTGAGATGACATAGGAGCGGGCCGAAGCGCGCACGACGCGCTCCATGCAATTGCCCTTGCGCCGCTCCTCGACGAGTTCGACGAGGCCGTGTTTCTCCAGTTCCCGCAGGTGGTAATTCACCTGCTGCCGAGGCAGGGAGAGCCGTCGGGCCAGGCCGGCGGCGGAATCCGGTTCGTGCAAGTGCTGGAGCAAGCGTTGCCGTTGCGGGGGCAGCAGCGCCTCGGCGGCGGCGGCAGATTGGATCACTTCGAGGGCGGCACCCATGGCCACCCATTGAATCACCGAACAAAACATTTGTCAAGAACTTACGCAATGTCGGCCCGAGCGCACGACGGAACGAACCGAAAAGTGCTTGATTCTATTGTGTTTTCGGGGTTCGTGGCCCGGAGACGAGCTATGCCGAGGAACGTTCGGAACGCGTTAGTTGGGCGCGTCCTCCAGATCGGCGTAGAGCGAAGCCAGCGGGAATTCAATCCCCAGGGTGTTGATGCCCACGACGGCGCCGGGTCCGCGGACGGTGCGTAGATTCCAGGTGCCATTGGCCGTTTTCTCGAAGATCTCCACCATTGGGGTGTCCGGCGAAATCAGCAGATACTCTTCGAACGAAGGCAATTCGCGGTAGAGACGGAACTTGCCGCCGGCGTCGTAGTCCGCCGTGGAGGGCGAGAGAATCTCGACGATCACTTTGGGATTGGTGACGGTGTCGTGGTGTTCGTCGGTGAGCGCGGGCTTGCCGCAGATTACCAGCAAGTCCGGGTAGAGGAACTTCGAGGGCGAGACGCGAACGCGCAAAGGAGCTTGAAACAATCGGCAACCTGCAGGCAACTTGGCGAGCACCTCTGAACAAAACCTGGGCCCGATGGAGGCGTGTTCCATGCTCCCGGCAGCCATGGGGAACATCTCGCCGTCGTGATACTCGCTCTTCAGTTCGGCAACGCGATCGATGGCCAAATACTGTTCGACGCTAATCTTGGGTATAGCCGCATCGCCCATAGCCTCTATCATCATATGACAAGAGCAGTCTTAACCCGCTTTGGGCGTACGGAACGAACCGAAAAGCTGTTGATTTTATTGCGCTTTCCCGTTGCCTTGAGGCATTCATGGAGAGCCGTCGATGATCTGGGCAAAAAGCCTCCAACTCGAGGATAGCAAGCGAGGCGAAGTGTTTTGGTCTAACTGATTGAAAGGGTGGGGAGAAATCGCTGTGATGCGCGTTGAAGTGCCGCTACACTGCGGCGGCGCCGCCACGTGAGGCGCGATTCGAGAGATACTGGCGCAATATGGACGCAGCGCCTTACCTGGTCGAGATTGCCGACGCGCTGGCGGATGCTAAGCTGGAGGCGATTCTCATCGGCAACGCCGGGGCCGCCCTTCATGGTGCGCCCGTGACGACCGTCGATTTCGATTTCTTCTATCGAGGCTCACAGGCCGGCGTGGAGGCCAAGATTCGGCGAGTGGCGATTTTGCTGCACGCAAGCCTTTCGCAGCCATTTCCCGGCCTGTCCACCGTCTACCGCATCTCGCGGCAACGTCCCGAAATGCAGGTCGACCTCACCGCGAACATTCACGGCGCGAAATCTTTCATCAGCCTGCGAAGCCGGTGTACCCAGGTGGAGATCGGAGAACGGACGCTGCTGGTCGGTTCGCTGGCTGATATCATTAAGAGTAAGAAAGAAGCGAATCGTCCGAATGATCGCGCCTTTCTCCATGTCCTTGAGCAAACCCTCAAAGAGCAAGCCAATCCGGCCCCCGGCGAAGCGTGAACGGGAGCTCGAATTGATGCGTTCCTACTACGAGCAGGAACTGATCAACATGATCCGCGCCCGGCTCGCGCTACCGATGAACCAACGAACGAATTTCCTTCGCGTGCGCCTGCCGAATGGTGGTTCCGCGCTCTAACGATGCGCAAGCTTTAGTTTTGGCGATCTCTGCGAACGGGGCAGGCAAAAACTCGCGAGAAGGCGTTGGCATAAGCGGGCTTCGATTTCCAGACCCAGCTTTGCGGATTCTGCCAGACGGCATCGGTATCTTTGACGATCACGACCCGCAGGGGGAACTGGCGGCACAGTGAATCGGCGCTGCCTCCGGTGCCCGCGAAAACGGGGAGGAGAACCTGCAGGAGCGCGGCGCAGGCGGCGGGCGAACCACCGAAGGCGGTGCCACAGTGTTCGTCAGAGGCGAGCGTGGGGCGGCGGGCATAGAGGCCGTAGCCGAAGTCGAGGAAGGCGGGGCTGGGCTGAATGAACGCGGACTTGGGCGTGGTTTGGTCGATCCATTCGTAGGTCTGGCGGAGGGCGAGCAGGCGCTCGGACATGCGTTGATCACGCACGACCCAGTTGCGGGTGCGGACGAGGCCATGGTCGACGCCCGCCATGTACCCCCGGTCAATGACGGCGGCAAGGAGAGTCCCGGCCAGGCCGACCCAAAAACAGGCCAGGGCGTAAGGGCGCAGCTTTCGCAAACCGGCCTGAGGCGGACGGCGCCGGAGGCAGGCACGCAACGGGCCGACGGCGAGCAAGAGCAGCAGGAATTGCGGAATGAGGAAGCCACGCCAACCGAGGTCATTGTTGGCGATGACGCCGGACCGGAAAAACGAGCAAAAGACGACCGGGACGCCGATCAGCACGGCCATCGCCCATTCCTTGCGTCCCATCTGGCGATTCCGCCGGGCATAACGGCGAGCCTGGATCACTCCGCAGATAAACAGGAGTCCCAGTTCGAGTGCGTAATGCAAGGGAAGCAGGGCGAGATTGACCACGTTGAAGACGGGTGGCGGCTGACCGAGGGCCTCGAGGAAGAATTCGGCAAGCTTAAACGAGCGCACTGCGGGAAAGATGAACGGAGGCCCGGTGTAGCCCTGGTTGGCGGCGGCCAGGCTGGCGAGGTAAGGAAGGGCGAGAGCGGCGGCCACCGCACCGGCCAGCAGGACCGCGCGGACGTCGTTTTTCCAGCCCTTCCACTGCGAGATGGCCAAGTAGACAGCCAGCGCCGCGGCGAAGACCAGGACCACGTAAATGCCCATGCCGGTGGCACAGGCGAAGGCGGTGCCCGCGACGGCGCAGGCGGAGAGCGGAACGGCGCCTGATTTGGCGGCCGTCCACAGCAGGAGAAAACCCATGAGGCAGGCCACGGTGGCCGCGACATAGTGGGGCGCCCAAAGTAAGGAATCGAACCAGCCCACCAGATCCTCGTTCCACTTGTCGACCGTGAAGTTGATGAAATTGAAGTAAAACAGGAGCGCGTTGGGAAACAGATCGAGGCCCATCACGGGAACCAGCAGAATGCCGGTCCAGAGGGAGCGGACCGAGGGGAGTGAAGGGGTGGCGCGAAAGTGGAAGAGATAGAGCCAGACCGAGCAGAAGAGGGCCAAGCCACACCAAAGCGTCGCCGCGGCGAGGGCGTGGCCGGGGGCGAGCCAGCCGTGCGTGAGGGATTCGACCAGGCTGCAAATGATCAGGAAAAGATGGTGATAGCGAAGGGGTACCGCGTGGCCTGGGGAAAAGAAGGGACTCTCGGGTGTGACGCCGGTGCGGGTGATGGAAGAAATAATGCCGTTGCGGACGGTGTAGTCCCAACTGGGCGTGGAGATGTACAGCCGGCCGTCGTATTGGAAGTCTACCAAAACGGCCAGCGCGACGGCGATCCAAGCCGCCGCGACGAGGCAGGCCGGACGGGAAACGCGAAGCGGCCGGGATTCACGGTGCCAGTCCCGGTAGAAGATGAACAGGAAGAGAGCGGTGGCCAGCGCCAGGAAGGCCCACGTGCCGGCCAAGCCGGCCGCGCGCCCCGACAGATAGATCCCCAGCGGGGCCGTAGCGAAGGAGAGGGGCAGGGCGATGAGCAACCGGTGAGCCAGGCTGCGATCACGAAAGCCGAGGCCGTTTGAGACCGAGCCGCCGACGTAGCCGGGAAAGAGGAGGATGGGCGTCAGGAGGAAAAACGCCGACAGGATGCGGAAGAGGTCAGTAACGGTGAAATTGGCCAACGCGGCTAGCCTTTCGCGGCCGGCTGAGCAGGGCCGGGGTGATGGCTGAGGCCTGCACGATGGGAGAACGTTTTCACCGGGCGTGCTCGTGCCGTGGCGTGGACGGGTGTACCGCCGCCTGTAAGTTGATCAATTCCGCGGGTACACCGGCGCCACCCTGGGCGGCGGGCACATCAAAATTGATTCTTTCGCGTTCAATCACGAGCGGCCGGTTTTGCACCATGGTGTGGATGGAACCGATGTATTCGCCGATGATGCCCAAGCTCACCATCTGGACAGAAATGAAGAGAAAGATTCCGATTACCAGCGGCGCGACGCCGACAGAAAAACTGTTCCAGAAGGCCAATTTGTAGATCAGGTAAAACAGGCCGACCAGCAAGCTCGCCATGGCCGAGGCGAAGCCGAAAAAGGTCACCAGGCGAAGCGGCACTTTCGACAACTTGGTGATGCCAAGCATGGCGGCGTCGTAGAGGGTGTAGAAGTTATTCTTGGTGATGCCGCGCAAACGGCGTTTCTGGTTATAGAACACCGACTTGTAAGGGAAGCCGACCTCGGCGATCATGCCGCGAAAATAGGGGTAGGGGTCAGGGTATTTCTCGCGCAGGATGTCGAGCAGTTGGCGATCATAGAGTCCGAATCCTGTGAAGTGCTCATAGACCTCGAAGTCAGTAAGCTTCTCCACGAGCCGGTAGTAAGCGGTGCGGATGGCAAACATCAGGCCGCTCTCTTCGCTGGTGCGCTTGATGGCCAGGACGACGGGCGTGCCGTTTTCCCATTCCGCCAGGAGATCCTTGAGGAGTTCTGGCGGATCCTGCAGGTCCGCGAAGAGCATGATGATGATGTCACCGGTAGCCTGGTACAGGCCGTGCATCGGAGAGCGCACGTGGCCGAAATTGCGGCAGTTGACGATGATTTTGACGTTGCGGTCCTGGCTGGCGATTTGCTTGAGCTTGGCCACCGTCGCATCCTGCGACGCGTTGTCGATGAAGAGATGCTCATAGCGATACTGCGGAAGGCCTTCCATCACGCGGCGCACACGGGCACACAATTCTTCGACGTTCGCTTCCTCGTTGTAGCAAGGCGTGACGACGCTGACGAGTTTCATTATTTTCCTATCCGGATGCCTCGTGCAAGAATCCACATTCAGGGGAAATATCGACCGGCGCGCCCTAGTACTTTAGGCCCTGCCGGGCACCTCGCTAGCTGGAAATCGGGACAGGGCGGTAACTGGCGACTGTCCGCGCGAAACCCTCCTCAATCGAGGTCCGGGAAGACCAACCGAGCGCCTCGATTTTGGCCGTGGCCGGCGAGGTGAACGGAATCGGGCTCGATACGTAATGGTTATCGCTCCGGCCGCGCCGCTCCACCTGAACCTGAAACAGCTCGGCTAGCCGCTGAGCGAGGCCCGCAATGCTCGCTACCGCGTTCGGGTTGGCGACGTTGTAAGCTTCGCCGGTGAAGCCTTGTAAGAGGACGCGAAAGAATGCTTCGGTCGCATCGGCGAGGTAGCAGAACGAGCGAACGGCGCTACCGTCACTGTGCAGTACGATGGGACCACCCGAGAGGATGTCGCGGACGAAATCGGCGAAGACGCGGCCGTCGTCCAGCCGCATGCCCGGACCGTAGGTATGGAAAGGACGCACCATCCGCGCCGGCACCCCATACTGCTTGGCCCACGCTACGCACATCGTCTCCCCCATGCGCTTGCTTTCGCCGTAGCAGGAACGAAAGTCCGTGCAGTCCACGTAACCGTAGTCCTTTTCTCCGATGGCTCGCAGCGGGTCAGAACTGACGCCATAGACATCTCCGGAACTGAAGAACAGGAATCCTCGGAGTGGTTGCCGCTGTGCGGCGGTCAATAGGTTCCGTGTACCAAAGACATTGGCCGAGAGGGTCCCCACAGGGTCTACTGCGTAGTAGCGCGGACTGGCCTGGCTGGCCGCGTGAATGATGTAGTCGAAGCGGTAGGACTCTGGGATAGGTTCAGTCACATCCTGCACGAGGAGGTCCAATTCACGGCTCTGAACCGGGTCTCCGAAGCGCGCAAGCGCCGGCGCCGCGTTGCGCACCAAGGCCACGATCCGCGCCGGCCTGCTTAGCGAGGTTCGATTCAGATGCAGGAGGGTTTCCACCAGGTAGGCCGGGAGAAATCCGGCCGCGCCAGTGACCAGGACACTCGCTCCGGCGAAGTTCTCCCAGGGTAGATTGGCCGAAGCGATACGAGCCACGTCCTCGGCGATGATGGGGTTCGAAGTCACCGGAGAGGTTCTACCGTTCCGCCAATTCCAGCGCATCCACGCCCAAGCCGGCACTCTTCGGATGCAGGCCGACAATCATCTCCGCGTCGAGTTGCTCCCGCGGGAGAAGCGGGGAAAGATCTTCCAGCGGCGGTGATACGAGCGCGCCATCGGCGTTTCTGGACACGGAGAGTTTGGGGGCAAAGGTTTGTACTGGATCCGTATGAATCACGCACAGACAGGGACCGTCGCCCGCGAGTGTTTCATCAATGGCCCGTGGCGCATCTGCAAAGTCGCTGACCTCACGCACTGGGATACCAAAAGCCGCGGCAATTTTGAGGAAATCGGGACAACTGACGCCGGACCGGCCGCTTGATCCCGCCTGCCGGCCCTGAAAGAGGGCATTCTGGGTCGTCCGTATCGTCAGGTAGCCGTCGTTTTCGTAAAGAAAGATCTTAATCGGGAGATGGTGATGGACGACCGTCTGCAGTTCCTGCAGATTCATCATCATCGAGCCATCACCGACCACCAGCACCACGCGCTGGCCGGGCCGCGAAAAGGCTGCGCCGATCGCACCGGGGACGCCGTATCCCATCTCCCCCAGGCCGGTTGTCGCGATAATCTTCATGCCTGGCTGGAGGTAGATCATCTGCTGCGTGCAGGTATGCGCCGCGCCGGCGTCCGCGACGACCAAATCGCCGGGGACCAGATGCTGATTTAGCTCTTCAATAAAGCGGTAGGTATTGATGGCTCCGATCCGGTTGACATGATGCTCCGGCTCAATGAGGGGATAGCGCTGCTTCCAACTTTCGCACTGGCCGACCCAGGCGCCGGGTGCGACGGGGCCGGCGCCACGGGATGCCCCAAGTAAGGCCAACAGAAACTGCCGTGCATCGGCCTGGATCAGGAAGTCAAAAGGCGGGTCGAACTTGGCCAGTTCCTCGGCGTCTATGTCGACAACCACCTTTTTCGCCGCGCGCGCGTACTCGCGGAGGTCGTAACCAACCTGAGGGATCGCCAGGCGGGTACCGATACAGACCAGCAAATCCGCATTCTGGACCACGAAGTTAGCGCAACGCCCGCCATATACGCCCGCGTGGCCAAAGAAGCGGGGTTGGCTGGAAGGAATCATGTCCATGCCGCTCCACGCCGTGATCAAGGGGATCTGGTATTGCTCCAGAAGTTTTGGAAGGAGACTCTGCCCACCCGCGAGCCGAATGCCATTGCCGAGGATAAACACCGGTCGCTGAGCGCCTGCCAGCAGGCGGTGAATGTGTGCGGCTATCTCGCGATGGTCCGGCGCGGTCGCGGCGGGCGGAGTGAATTCCAGAAGTCTCCTGGGATCGATCGTGGCGGACTGAATGTCTACCGGAACATCAATCCAAACGGGTCCTGGCCGGCCATTTTTTGCTTCGTAGATGGCCCGGTCCAGGTGATAACCGATGGAGTGCGGATCGGTGATCATGACCGCATATTTGCAGAAGGGACTTACGGTTCTCACGACGTCGAATCCCTGGACACCCCACATACGAAGTCCGCGGCCCGCGTTAATAGCGGAGGTTTTCTCCTGACCGGAAAGGACGATCATCGGTATTGAGTCCGCCCAACCGTTCAGCAAGCCAGTGATGGCATTGATGGCGCCGGGTCCGGCAGTGGTCATCATCACGCCCAGCGCGTCCGTAGGCGACATCCGGGTATAGGCGACAGCGGCCATCGTCCCCGCCTGCTCATGATGGGGGCAAACATATTCCAGGCCGGGCTGACGTGCAATGGCGTCAAACATGGGTAGGTTACCGGCACCCGAGATGGCGAAGATGTGCCGGCATCCATATCGTTGCAGCTTGGCGGCAATCAGTTCGGCGACCGTCATATAAGCGCTCCTATCTCCTCAAGGACACGGCTGCCGGATCCTTCGATGACCGGGACCAAGTTTCGCGTTGAGCGCAACGTGCTGAGCACATGGTCCAGGCTCGCGTCTGACAAACCCGGATAGACACCGATCCAGAAAACGTGGTTCATGGCGAAATCGGAGTTCGGTAAAGAACCCACCTTCCGATGCGCGATGTTCTCGTAGGCCGGCTGACGCAATAGATTGCCGGCAAACAGGAGGCGGGTGCCGATCCTGGCTGATTCCAGGTGGGCGATGACCTGGTGCCGGCTGAGTCCGCACTCCGGGCGCAGCGCGACCGGAAAGCCAAACCAACTCGGCTCAGAACCGGGGGTGGATTCGGGAAGAAGAAAATACCCTTGCAAGTCCTGCAATCCGGCGTGCAGCCGCGCAAAGTTTCGTCGCCTGGCCTCAATGAACTGTGGGAGTTTCTTCAGTTGCGAGAAGCCGATGGCGGCTTGCATGTCAGTTAGCTTGAGGTTGTAACCAATGTGCGAGTAGGTGTATTTGTGATCGTAGCCGCAGGGCAGATCGCCTAGTTGCCAAGCAAAACGTTTGCCGCAGGTATTATCCTCGCCGGGACTGCACCAGCAGTCCCGGCCCCAATCGCGGAACGATTCCACTAGCGTCTTGAGCAGCGGTGAATTCGTGATCACGCAGCCACCTTCGCCCATGGTGATATGGTGGGCGGGGTAAAAACTGAAAGTCGCTAAGTCGCCGAACGTCCCGACCATTTGCCCTTCGAAGGTAGCCCCGAGGGCATCACAGCAGTCCTCGATGAGCCAAAGACCGTGCTTCTTGGCGAAGGCGCTCACAGTGCGGAGGTCGAACGGGTTGCCCAGTGTATGGGCAATCATAATGGCGCGCGTCTTATCGGAGAGCGCCGCTTCAAGCTGGTCCACGTTCACTTGCAGTGTCGGTAAAGTGATGTCGAGGAAGACCGGGACCAGTTGATTTTGGATGATGGGATTGACGGTGGTGGGGAAACCGGCGGCCACGGTGATAACTTCGTCGCCGGGTTTCAGGCGACGGTCCCCGAGTTTTGGCGAGGTGAGGCTGGTTAAGGCGACAAGATTCGCCGAGGATCCAGAGTTGACCAACATGGCCGCGCGGACACCGCAGTAGCGCGCGAACTGACGCTCGAAGTCCGCGGCAAAACGGCCGGTGGTGAGCCAGAAGTCGAGCGACGAATCGACGAGCGTTTGCATGTCTTCGGCGTCGAAGACTTTGCCGCTTACCGGGACAGCGGAGGCGCCGGGAAGGAACGTCCGGGTGGGGAAGGCTTCGGCGTGATACTCGGCGACCAGGCCGCGAATCTGCTGGCGCAGCTGTTCGGCGCGTTCGCTCATGAAGCGAGATACCTCCGGTACCAGTCGATGGTGGCTTCGAGGCCAGAGTCGAGCGTGTAGATCGGCGACCAGGAGAGCTGGGCCCGCGCTTTTTTGGCGCTCAAGTACTGATGGCGGATTTCGTGGCTGGCTTCGTTGCGTACTTCGGGCACCAGGGGGCTGTCCATGGTGCGGAGGATCCGGTCGACGAGGTCGAGCACGGTGATCTGGATTTCGTTCGAGAAGTTGAAGGCCTCTCCCCGGAGAGTCTTGTCGGCGATGAGCGCTTCGGCCAGGAGCATGTAGGCGGCCGCACCGTCTTCGACGTAGAAGTAGTCGCGGACGAACTTTCCGTCGGAGCGGATCACCGGCCGTTCGTTCCGGGCCACGGCGCGGATGGTTCCCGGGACGATGCGATTCCAGTTCATGTCGCCGCCGCCGTAGAAGTTGCCGCAGCGGGTAATGGCCACCGGCAGCCCGTAGGTGACCGCATAGCTGGTGGAGAGCAGGTCGGCGCAAGACTTGCTGACGTCGTAGGGGTGGCGCCCTTCGAGCGGCGTGTCCTCGTGGTAGGGCAGGGTCTCCTGATCGCCATAGGCCTTGTCCGAGGAGGCCACGACGATGGCCTTGACGCTAGGGGAGCGGCGGCAGGCTTCGAGGAGGTTCCAGGTGCCTTGGATGTTGCTTTCGAACGTGGCGATCGGGTTGCGGTTCGCGATGCCCACGATGGTCTGGGCGGCTAGATGAAAGACGGTGTCGATCTCGTACTCACCGAGCACGCGTTCCAGGCACTCGCGGTCGCGGATATCGCCGTGGACAGTCTTCACCCGATCAAGATCGTGCGAGCGCACCAGTTCGCATTGCGGGACCCAGTCGCGCACGAGGCAGACGACGCTGGCGCCGGCCTGTAACAAGCGCTTCGCCAGCCAGCCGCCCACCAAGCCCGTCGCGCCGGTAATCAGCACCGGCCGGTCCGTCCAATGTTTCGTGTTCATCTCCATATGCCCCATGGTGCTTTTCCCGAGGACCACAGATCGTTCAAGAAAAGGTATTCGCGATAGGTGTCCATCGTGTAGAAGGAGCCTTCGTGGCGATAGGCCATCAACTGGCCTTCCTGGGCCAGCCGTTCCAGCGGCTCGCGTTCGAGCACGGTGGAGTCGTCGTCGAGATAGTCGAAGAGTTTGCGATCAAAGACGAGGAAGCCAGCACTGGCCCAGCCGTCGAGTTGCGGCTTTTCGGCGAAGGCTTGGACCCGTCCATCGGCGGCGGTGTCCAAAATACCGAAGCGGGAGTGCGGCTTCACGGTGGTGATGGTGGCCGCCTTGCCGTGCCGGTGATGGAAGTCCAGCAAGCGGCGGATGTCGATGTCGGCGACGCCGTCGCCGTAGGTGACCATGAAGAGGTCGCCGTCGACGTACTTTTGGATCCGTTTGATGCGGCCGCCGGTCATGGTTTCCTGGCCGGTGTCGGCCAGCGTGACCTGGAAGCCCTGCTCCAGATGTTCGCCTTCGAACCGGATGGAGGCTTTGTTGCCCAGGGCGATGGTGAAGTCGTTATTCATGGCGGCGTAGTTCAGGAAGTATTCCTTGATCATGTTGCCGCGATAGCCCAGGCAGAGGACGAAGTCGTCGAAGCCGTAGTGGGCGTAGGTTTTCATGATGTGCCAGAGGATCGGCTTCCCGCCGATTTCGACGAGGGGCTTGGGGCGGAATTCGGTTTCCTCCCGGAGGCGCGTGCCTTGTCCGCCGCAGAGAATCACGGTTTTCATCGGGCTTGCCGCAGCGGCGCACTGGCCGGCGTCCTCACCGTTTCGCGTTCAATCACCAATGGCCGCTTGATCCCGAGGCTCACCATCCGCGCGGAGATAAAGCAGACGATGCCGACGGAAAAGCCATTCCAGAAGGCCGATTTGTGACCCGGACGCCCCGGCGCTGTGATGCCATGCACTGCTCCCATGCATGGGATTGATCGGCCTATGGGCAATAGTACTTTAGGAGCGCATGGGCGACGGCCCGGTGTTGAGGACTAAGCTTTCTTCTTTTTCTGCCCCGCGGCCGGACCGGTGGGGAGCCAGGCGGGCTCGACCAGTTCGCGGTTCCAGGCTTCCCAGGCGGCGCGTAGTTCTTTTACCTTCTCTGGATGCTGTTCGCTCAAGTCGTTGGTTTCACTCTGATCCTTGGCCAGGTTGTAGAGATGCACGGGGCCAACGGGGATCTTGGGTAGGGCGACGGGTGGCAACAGCTTCGTCTCCGAGGCTTGCACCAGCTTCCAATCGCCCTTGCGGATCGCCCATTGCGGGCCGAAGCGCCAGTAGAGCGTTTCGTGGGGCGGCGCGGAGGTTTTACCGGTGAGGTGCGGCAGCAGATCGACGCCATCGAGCTTCCATTCCTTTTTGACCTTGCCACCGGCGGCGGCGAGCGCCGTGGGCTGGATGTCGAGCTGGATCACGGGCTGATCGTAGACCTTGCCGGCGGGCAATTTCCCTTTCCACTGGACGAGGAACGGGACGCGGACCCCGCCCTCCCAGGTGGAGGACTTGTAGCCCTTGAAGGGTGTATTGTCCGTGCGTACGCCGGGCTGCGGGCCGCCATTGTCGCTGAGGAAGAAGATCAGCGTATTCTCTTCGAGCTTTAGCTCACGTAGCTTGGCGAGGATCTTGCCGATACCGTCGTCCATCTCCGCGGTAATGGCGGCTTGTTCGCCGCGGAGCTTGGTGGAGGCGTTCTTGAAGCGATCCAGCGTCTCTTGCGGCGCCTCGGACGGGGCGTGGACGGCGTTCCAAGCCATATAGAGGAAGAACGGCCGGTTCTTATTGGCTTCAATGATCTCGGTGCAGCGCTTGGCGTACTCGCGCGTGGTGTAGAAGGCCGGATCCTCGACGCGCTTGGCGTCGGGGCTGACGCGCGAATCGACGAACTGCGGCGGATGGTAGTAGCTGGTGTTGGCGACGGTGCCAAAGAATTCGTCGAAGCCGCGGCGCATGGGGCGGTACTCGGGGTCGCGTCCGAGGTGCCACTTACCCACGGCGTAGGTGGCGTAGCCAAGGTCCTTCAGGCGTTGCGCGATGGTGGTTTCGGTGAGGGCCAGGCCGAAGGTGCGGCCGGGGCCTTCATTGAATTCGTGGCCAAAGCGCGTCTGGTAGCGGCCGGTCATGAAGCCGGCGCGGGTGGGGCTGCAGTACGGGCCGGAGACGTAACCGTTCGTACAGCGGACGCCGTTTTTCGCGATGGAGTCAATGTGCGGCGTCTGCATTTCGGTGGATCCGTGCAGGCTGATGTCGTGGTAGCCCATGTCGTCGCCCAGGAGGACGACGATGTTGGGCTTTCTTTGCTGGGCGTTTTGCTGAGCGGCGGCGAAGGGGCCGGCGGCGAGCGTGGCCAGGAGAGAGCGTCGGGTGAGCATCGTGGCGAAGTATATCACTGGGCCGCTGCGAATGGGCTTGTGTTCCGGGAGGAATTTCGATAGATTCTGGGGAACGAAAAGGGGTTAAGGAATTGGGGATTCTCTTTACCAGAGTGGCCTGGGTGTGCATGCTGATGGCTCCGGCCGGCATTTTCGCCCAAGGTTCGGCGACGCTCACGGGTATCGTCACCGATCCGGGGGGTGCCTTTGTGCCGGAGGCGCGGATACGTGTCCGGCACGTGGCGACCAACGCGCTGCGCGAGATGCGGACTTCGGCGGAAGGCTCTTACACGGTGACTAATCTCACCCCAGGCGAGTACGAACTGAGCGTGGATTTCGAAGGCTTCCGGGCACACAGGTCGACGGGCATGGTCCTCGAGTTGGGCCAAGTGCTGCGGCAAGACATCAGCCTGCAGGTGGGCTCATTAACGGACTCGGTGAGCGTGGTGTCGGAGCCGCCGCTGGTGAATACCGAGTCCGGGGCGGTGAAGGGCGATGTGATCACCAATCAGCAACTCAACGAACTGCCGCTGGATGGGCGCGACTTCGTGGACCTGGCGTTGATGGTGCCCGGCGTTGTCCCGATGGCGCAGGGCGGACAGGGCTCTGGGCTGAATGTGAATGGGGCGCGGTCGGACTCGACGAACTACTCGGTGGATGGCTTCAATAGCCGGAGTCCGCGAGGGGCGGCGTCGCAAGTGCGGCCGAATATGAGCGCGATGCAGGAGTTCAAGATGGAGGTGTCGGGCTTCTCGGCGGAGAACGGCCGCATGGCGGGAGGGGTGATGAACATGGTGGTGCGCTCGGGCACCAATCGCTTTCATGGCGACGCGTTCGAGTACCTGCGCAACGATAAGTTCGATGCCCGTGCATTCTTTGACCGGAAGAAGCTGCCCTTGCGGCGCAATCAATACGGTACGACGCTGCACGGGCCGATCCGCAAGGACAAGACGTTCTTCATGTTCAGTTGGGAAGGCTACCGGGAGGTGTTGGGGCAGAGCACCTTGGGGAATGTGCCGACGGTGGCGCAGCGGGAAGGCGACTTCTCGCAAAGCGTAGTGCCGGTGACCGGGGCGAGGCTGTACCTGAAGGATCCGCTGCTGCCCGGGGCGTGCAACGCCACCACGGCCGTGGGCTGCTTTCCGGGCAATCGCATCCCGCCCAGCCGCTTCGATCCGATTGCCTTGCGGATCATGAGCTACTATCCGCTGCCGAATCGTCCGCAGGCGTCGAATAACTACATCACGACGGCCAAGGACTTTGACCGTTTTGACAGCTACATGCTGAAGCTGGACCATCGCTTCAGCGGGCAGGATTCGATGGCTTATCGCTATCAGTACCGCATCGCCAACAACACCTCGCCGTTCGCTGGTAGTGACCTGGGCCTGTGGCCCACCTTGATCCGGGATCCGCGCCAACTGATGGGCGCCGACTGGACGCATATGTTCAGCCCGACGCTGATCATGGAGGTTCGCGGCGGCTTCAACCGGCAGGCGACGCTCGAGAATGCGAAGTTCCAGGGCGAGGACATCGCGTCGCAGTTGGGACTACAGGGCACGACCAACGATCCCCTGCTGCGCGGCTTCCCAAGGATCTTAGTGCAGGATTATCTACCGATCGGCTCGGCTAACGCGCAGCCACAGCATTATCACGTGACGGTGCTGCAAGCCAGCAACAAGTTCACCTGGATTGCGGGTAAGCACGCGACGAAATGGGGCTGGGATATCGAGCGGGTGCGCTTCAACCAGCCTTACTACGACAACGCCCGTGGCACGTTTACCTTCCAGCGCAATTGGACCCAACACTCGGTGGCCGACTTGCTGTTGGGCATGCTGCAAACCACCACGCGCAACGCGCAGCCGACACGCAATTATCTGCGCTCCTTCAGCCTGGGTAGCTTTTTTACGGATGACTACAAGGTAACCCGTTCGCTGACGCTGAATCTGGGCGTGCGTTACGAACTGGACCTGCCGCCGGTGGACCGGTACGACCGGGCTTCGAATTTCGACGCGGGGCTCGGCAAGATCATCATCGCCGACGACAAGAATATCCCTGGGCTGCCGGCCCGCCTGGCGCAATTCAACCTGCAGGACCGTGTGGCGCTGGCCCGCAACGTAGGGCGGCCTCGGTCGCTGGTGTTCGCGGACCGGGTGAATATCGCGCCGCGGTTCGGATTCGCATGGCGCGTGCCGAGGCAACGGCGGCTGACCGTGCTGCGGGGCGGCTACGGCATTTTCTTCACGGGCCATCTGCTGAATCCGATCCGGACTTCGCTGATGACCGGCTTTCCTTTTTCCGTAAACCAGACCTTCACCCGGCTCGCCACGGACACCTCGCTGGTGACGCTGTCCAATCCCTTTCCGGACAGCCGGGCGACCGAGGGCAATTCCACGAATTCGAATGGCTACGATCCGCGGCCCAAGTTAGGCGACCTGCAAAGCTGGAACTTCACGTTAGAACGGGAACTGGCAACCGGATGGGCGCTGGAGGTGGGCTACGTCGGCTCGAAGGGGACGCACTTGGGCCGGCAATACGACATCAATCAGCCCTTGCGCAGCCTGGAGCTTTACCAGGCCAACGTCGTCTTCCCGCGCCCCATTGCGGGCATCAATACGGTGAATTACTACTCGTTCGGAGCGAACTCGAACTACCAGGCGGGACAGATTTCGCTGCGGCGGCAGATGCGCGGGGCGTTTGTGCGGCTGAATTACTCGTTTAGCAAGTCAGTGGATGACGCCTCGCAACTGAGCGGCAACTCAACCGGCGGGTTTGCTGGCGCGCAGGACTCGCGGAACTTGAAGTCAGAACGCGCGCGTTCGGACTTCGACCGGCGGCAGGTGATCACCGCAGTCTTTTCGATGCCGTTGCCCTTCGCCAGAGGCGCCCGTGGATGGCGAAGAGGCGTCGTGGGAGGGTGGCAGATGTCCGGTAGCGCGAGCTACTACACGGGGCAAGCGTTGACGATTACTTCGGCGAATGTGGACACAACGTTGGGCGAGTCCTTACGGCCGAACCGGATCGGCAGCGGCGTGCAACCGGAGATTCCCGGGGCGGGCCGGCGGGGGATCGATTATCCTTGGTACCGGCTGTCGAGCTTTGAGCCCGTGCCGCGCTGCGCTTCGCGCACGTCGTGCGAAGTGAGCCCCAACGGCTTTCTGCCCTTCACGTTCGGCAACTCGGGGCGCAATATTCTGGATGGGCCGAGCCAGCAGTTCATCAACATCGCGATGCTGAAGAATTTCCGTTTGAAGGAACGGCGCAATTTTCAATTGCGCTACGAGCTTTTCAATATCTTCAATCACCCGAATTTCCAGTTGCCGGAGAAACAGTTCAACGCGTTGGGCGGCGGCTTCATTACGGCCGTGGTGGATCGAGGCCGCGGAGGCCCGCGGGTGATGCAGGTGGCGCTGAAGTACGAGTTCTGAGCGCTGGCGCCGGCTTAGTAGCCCTTGGGTTTGTCCACGACATTCATGAGCGGCAGACCCTGCGCATAACGGCGGACGTTTTCGGCGAGGACGCCGATGAGGCGGTCCTGGCGTTCCGGGCCCCAGCCGGAGGTGTGGGCGGTCATGGCGACGTTGGGGAGGTCGTAGATGGGATGGTCAGCGGGGGGCGGCTCGACGGGGAAGACGTCGAGCCCGGCGCCGGCGATCCAGCCCTCTTTGAGTGCCTTCACCAGGGCCATGTCGTCGAAGAGCTTGCCGCGCGACATGCCCAGGAAGTAGGAGGTCTTTTTCATCTTGCGGAAGACGGCTTCGTTGAACATGCGCTCGGTTTTGGGCGTGTGCGGCGCGGCGGAGATGAGGATATCGGCTTGGGGCACCATCTCCATGAACCAACTGGGGTCATGCAGTTCGGCGACGTAGTCCGGCGTGGGCATGGGGCGCGCGTCAGTGGCGATCACCTTCACGCCGAAGCCATAGTGCAAGCGGCGGGCGAACTCGCAGCCGATGCCGCCCATGCCGACGATGGCGGCCGTCTTGCCGGTGAGCTCCGTATAGTGGCTCGACTTCACCGTGCCCACGGCCTTCATCTGCCGCTTGGCGAATTGGGGCATGTAGTAAGTCGTAATGCCGCGCGTGAGGCAGAGCAGCAGGCCGATGCCCGTCTCGGCGATGCCGGGCGCGAAGGCGCGCGCCATGTTGGTGATGACGAGGTTCGAGGCCATCACGGCCTTGCCGGTGCCTTCCATGCCGGCGCCCTCGGCCTGGATCCATTTGAGCTTGGGGGCGAAGTCGAGTTCGGAGTCCTGCAGCATGCCGAAGACGACCTCGGCGTTGGGGAGCTTGGCGCGGAAGTCGGCGCGGTTGGCGGCCACGTCGAGCTCGACTTTGGTGGCCCCGGCGGCTTTGGTGACGCGGGCGAGTTCGGCGGGTTCGAGCGGGGTCATGGTGAGGATGCGAATCGTGGGCCCGGCGGGGGGCAGGTTCGATTCGGGCTGATTGCTGCCGACAACCGGTTTGCGCTGCTGGGCCTGCGCGGCCAGGGCGAGGGATGAGCTGGTAAGGAGTCCACGACGAGTGACTGGCATGTGGGTGAGGATATCATGCCCTAGCAAATCGAAAAAAAAGCCCGCAAGCTGTGACTTTCCGCTCTCTCCTGGATAGATACCAGTGAGGACCTATGACAACTGCACCTTCCTTTATCCTATCCGCTGCCGCTTCCCCGCTCCCCCCCGTGTCGACCAGGGCGATTGCGCCTTGGTGGCACACTTTGGTTTTGATTTCTGCCTTCCTGCTGATGGCCGCGGCTGGCGCCATGCGCCTGTCTCAGGCCGGTAGCCAAGCCGGTCTGGTGGAGGCCAGACCCCCTCTCTCCGGACTCTATCTTTCCCTGATTACGGGAGAATGGGCGCTGGTGTATTACGTTTGGAAGGTTGGACTCCGCCGTACGGGCACGCACCTTGACGAGTTGATTGGCGGACGGTGGGCAAGCCCCAAAGCCGTCTTGCTCGATGTTCTTTGGGCCGGGGGCCTGTGGGCACTATGGAAGAGCGCGTATTTCTTATGGTTGACGTGGTTTGGCGCCGGACAGACCGCATCGGTTTCCGGGCTGATGCCCCAGGGAGTGACGGAGTCGCTACTGTGGGTCCTGGTGTCGATCAGTGCCGGCATCTCGGAGGAAGTCGTGTTCCGCGGCTACTTCCAGCGTCAATTCCTGGCCTGGACCGGCCGCGTCTCAATCGCCACCCTGCTGCAGGTGCTGGTGTTTGGTCTGGCTCATGGCTATCAGGGGGTCCAGAGCTGTTTGGCGATTGCGGCCTATGGCACCCTCTTTACCTTGCTGGCGCTTTACCGCCAGAGCCTGCGCCCCGGTATCCTGGCGCACGCGTGGACCGATATCGCGAGTGGTCTTCTGCGCTGAGCCTCGTTGCCCATGACTGATCAGAGCGCCATGTATCGTAAGTACGCGCCCGAAGTTTTTCGCTTCGCGCTGTATCTCTCCGGCAACCACGCTGACGCCGAAGATATCACCTCCGAAACGTTCGTGCGCGCCTGGACCGCGAGAGAGTCGCTCGAGATGTCTACGCTCAAGGGATACCTGCTCACCATTGCTCGCAATCTCTTCCTGCAGCAGTTGCGCAGAACCTCCCGCGCGCGGGCGCTCCACGAGGACATCCAGGATCCCTCGCCCGGACCCGACCTAGAGGCCGAAGCGAGAGCGGCGCATGCTGCCGTCATGGCCCGGGTGCAACAGCTCCCGGAAATCGATCGCGCCGCATTGTTGATGAGCGCCGTGGAAGGTGTACCGTACGGCGATATTGCGCGGGCGCTGGGCATCTCCCTCCCCGCGGTGAAAATGAAAATCCATCGTTCGCGGCTCGCGTTGAGCCAACTGGAGCATTCCCAATGACTGATATTCCCAAGGAAGTAGTTTTAGACTTATTGCCGCTGTACCTCACCGGAGAGGTGAGGCCGGCTACGCGGGACTGGCTGAAGGCTTATCTCGACCGGAATCCCGAGTTCGCCGAACAGGTACACCGCCTGGATAGCGAGAGCGACCTGCTCGGTGCGTCCTTGCCGCCGCCTCCCACGCCGGAGTCAGAGATGCTCGTTCTGCGCCGCACGCAACGGATGCTCGCGGCCCTGCGCTGGCTCTTTGCGCTGGCGATTGCGTTTACGGCGGTCGCGCTGGCGGTGGAGATCACGTTCCGCCCACTGCAGGTCCGGCTTCTGCTGCTCCACTATCCTGGCCAATTTGGACCCGCTCTGGTGGCTGGAGCACTATGCTGGAGCGCCTACTTCACCTTGAAACGCCATCTGCGGATCACGAGAAGTTAGGCGCGGCCTTGGTCCGAGCCGTGGCCCGGTCCCGGCCGATGTCCATCCCGTGAAGCGGGTCAAAAACGCGCTCTCGCCAAAGCGCGCGGACTCACCCAGGAGGCTTTGGCCGAATTGCTGGGCGTCAGCCAAGCTGAGGTTTCGAAGATGGAGCGGCGCAGCGAACCGTACATCGGGACGCTGAAGAAATTCATTGAGGCGATGAACGGAGAACCGGTGCTTGCCGCGCGATTTGCCGACGGGGTCGAAGTGCCTATCAAGTTAACGGAGACCGACGGGGCGTAAAGCGAAGGGCATCCGGCCCGATCGCGGGCTTGGCAAAGAGTCAGCGAGCGCGGGCGATGCCCAATGATGTACTACAGCCGCCTTCTTGACGCTCAAGCAGCAACTCTCGGTCCTGAGCAGTTGGGTTTATCCGGATGAGCAGATCAGTTGGGTCATAATCGCGGCCACCGATGCTGCCCTCTACGTGAAGGACGTAAGTTCCCTCTGGAGGGACACGAAACGAGTACTTGCCCTCGGAATTCGATTTCGCGGCAAGGCTCAATCCGGTAATTGCGTTGGTAAGCGTTAGCTCGACGCCGGCCATAGGCACGATGACCCGGTTAACTTGATTCCAGAGCGCATTCGACCCAGAACCTGGTTGGGAGTCGGTAATCTTGCCCCTTACCTCGCGCAAAGGCTGGGCAAAATCACCCCACAATCACGGCAACCTCTACTCGTGCTTTAAGCAGGCAATTGCACGATAGCAGTCCAATCGGTTGGCTTGATGCCTCGCTCGTTTCGGTCGGCAGTTTACCTCGTTCGTGAACCACCCCGGACATTGATTCTTTTGGAGGCGAAAATTCGGTAAACGAGCCGCTCACTTCGTGCGCTGCTGGGAGACGGCGCTTGGTTTTCTGGCCCTCATGACGCGCGCAGTTCGTCGGTGGCTCCCTTGAAAACATCTTCGCCCCCGAAGGACCCCCTCACTCCGTTCGGGGCTTGTTGGCACGCAGCACATCGGGGTGGTTCTTGTGTTCACAATGACGCCCCAAAACGGCCGCGACTTCGTACGGCGGTGGTATGCAGTAACCTGTGGCGGTTCTCGTGCGGTGGACGTTTCGCCAACCAGCACAGACTACGCCAGCGGATAGTGCAGACTCTCCGTCAGCCATTTCTCATTGTCCCGGACCGCCGACTTCAGCTTGTCCACCAGCGGCTCGCGGTGCTCATACAAACGGTAGCCGGCGGTGGAGCGCAGGTAGCCGCGGGCTTTGGGCTCTTTCGCGACCAAGGCCTCCAGGCCAATCTCTTCGGCGAGCTTTGCGTAACGGCCGCGGTTGTCTAGGAGCGCCTTCACCATGAAGGGCAGGACGGTGGAGTAGTCGGCTTGCATGCTCTCGGTGGAGTGCATATACGTATCCTTGTCGACCTTGCCCCAGGTGACGGCCTCGGCGGGGAAACAGGAGGAGAGGGAGCCGTCGGTGACCGGCGCGGTGACGATCTGCACGTCGAACTCGTAGCCGCGAACGTCGGGGAGGCCGAGGATTTGGCCTAGCGCGGGCTCGGGCTGTAGATTGTAGTTCTTGGGGACGCCGCCGCCGAGGATTAGGGTGGCGAGGGCTTTGGCGTCGCTTTCGAAGAGTCCCCAGCGGTGGTAGGCGCAGGCTTCGAAGACTTCGGCGTGCAGGTCGAGGTCGAAGGCGTGCGCTTGGATGAGACCAGCTTCGCGCATCGCCCAGAGCTTCATCGAATTGAGGAAGACGCTGCCGTCGGCGGGGGCGCCGACGAAGACCGGAATGGCGAGGCGATGGCAGGCGGCGAGCAGGCCTTCCTCCACTCCGGAACGAGCCTCTTCTTTCGCGTACCGGGCCCCGAGGCGATAACGGAACTCGGTGCCGGTCATCTTGTGCTGGAACTCGGGCTCCTGCAGCAGCGCCGACAGAAAGCGGTCCTGGTCGAGCAGCACCTGCTCCGGGAAGGCCATGTCGGTGACGCGGATGGTGCCTTCGTCACGCAGTTCGGCATCGTCGCCGAAGATAGGGACTTCGTGGACGGGGCCCTTTTCGTAACCGCGTAAGCTGCGATGGCCATCGTGGTAGCAGACGGCGTCGGTGGTGCTCAAATAGGCCACCCAACCGGCTTCGAGCAGCGGCAGCAGCCAGGTCTGATGCTGGCCGGAGACGGTGATCGGCCCGGCGATCGACAGCGTCAGTGGGCAGCCGTGGCCGATGGCGGTATCGAGAATCGTGTAGATGCGCCGCAGAAAGGCGCCGCCGAAGGCGGGCAGGCAGTGCATGAACATTTCGTGAAGGGAATTCGTCTGGTCAACCCGCTTGGTGCGGACGACGCGCGCGTGAGGAGTATGAGATCCGTGCATGAGCTTTTTTGACCGTACCAGATTTGCCTAGGCGTGCGAGCGTGCCAGAATAGTCCCGATGGATGTGATGAGCGGCGGCGTTGGCTGGATAGAAGTGATCTGCGGTCCGATGTTCTCGGGCAAGAGCGAAGAGCTCATCCGCCGTTTGCGGCGCGCGCAGATCGCGCGCAAGCGCGTGCAAGTCTTCAAACCCATCATCGACGACCGCTACGCCAAGGAACAGATCGTTTCCCACAGTGACCTGCGGCTGGACGCCGAGATCGTCGCCAACGCGGCCGAGATTCTCACCAAGCTCGACTGGCGCACCCAAGTGGTGGGCATCGACGAGCCGAATTTCCTGGCCGACGGGCTGGTGGGCGTGGCGCAGCAACTGGCCGACTCCGGCAAGCAAGTGATCATCGCCGGCCTCGACACCGACTACATGGGCCGCCCCTTCGCGCCCATTCCGGACCTGCTCTGCGTCGCCGAAAGCATCACCAAGATGCTGGCCATCTGCATCCGCTGCGGGAATCCCGCGAAGCACACGCAGCGGCTGGTCGAAACCGAGGATCTGATCGTGGTGGGCGCCGCCGGCATGTACGAAGCGCGTTGCCGGCGCTGCTTTGAGGCCGGTTTACCGAAGCAGGAGTTCCTGGAATTCGCGCGGCCGCGGCGACAGGCCGCCAAGGCGGGTGACTAGCCATGACGTACGCAGAGATCGCCGCGTCGATTGACCATCTGTTTCTGCGGCCGGACGCCACGGACGATCAGCTCTTCGCCGAAATCGACGTGGTGCTCGAACACTTTCCCGGCGTCTTCCTGGTGCGACCCACGGACGTCGACGCGGCCGTGCGGCAACTCGACGGCAGCGGCGTGGCGGTGGCGAGCGTAGTCGCCTATCCGCACGGCTCGGCGACCACCGGCACCAAGCTTTATGAGACGCGTGATCTGCTGCGGCGCGGTTGCCAGCAGATTGAGACGGTGATTCACCTGGGCCGCTTGGCGTCGCGCCAGTTTCAGTATGTCGAGAACGAGCTGCTGCAGATGGCGGAGGCTTGCCACGAGAAGCAAGGCAAGCTGCGCGTGATGCTGGAATGCTCGCTGTTGACGGAGGAGCAAAAGCTGGTGGCGTGCAAGATCGCCAAGCGTTCGAGCGTGGATTGGATCACGGCGACCACAGGCACCGCGACGCTGGGCGCTACGCAGGATGACGTCCGCCTGTTGGTGCGCAAGTGCCAGCCTTATGTGCAGGTGAAGGTGGGGCAAGGCGTGCAGAATCTCGACCAGTTACTCGAACTGCGCGAACTCGGCGTGACACGTTTCGGCACCACGCGCACCGGGGTGATTCTGAAGGAGCTGCGGGAGCGTCTGGCCAAGGAAGCGGAGCAGGCTCCTTCGGGCGAGGGCGAGGCGTAGTACACTTGTCGATAGCTTTGCGCTGTCCGCTTCGCAAGAAACGGCCAAGTGACAAGCGTGACCACAAGAACCTAACGAATGAGCCATCCGATTCGAGTGCTCGTGGCCAAGCCTGGCCTGGACGGTCATGACCGTGGGGCCAAGGTGATCGCGCGCGCGTTACGAGACGCGGGCATGGAAGTAATCTACACGGGGCTGCGGCAAACGCCGGAGATGATCGTGGGAGCGGCGCTGCAGGAGGACGTCCAAGTGATTGGTTTGTCCATCCTCTCCGGCGCTCACAACGCCATCGTGCCTCGCTTAATGGAGTTGCTGCGTGAGCGGCAAATGGAAGACGTGGTGGTCCTGGTGGGCGGCATCATTCCTGATGACGACGCCGGACAACTAAAGAAAATGGGAGTGGCGGGAATTTTCCAACCCGGCGCTTCACTGGAGTCAATTGTGGAATTTATCCGAACTTCGGTGAAACAGGTTGCCTAGCCCGCTCGCTTCGCGAGTAAAGGACAAGATGCAAGATAAACAGAACATCGCGGTGTTTGTCGATTACGACAACATCGAGATCGGCGTCAAATCGACGCTGCGGCGGGAGTTCGACGTCGCCCTGGTACTGAACGCGCTCAAGGAGCGCGGTGACCTCGTGGCGAAGTTCGCCTACGCGAATTGGGGCCGCCAGGAGTACGCGGCCCGATTGATGGCCGAATCGGCCGTGCAGATGGTGCAGCGCCTGCCTTCGCCCCGGGGCGACAAAAACGGCGGCGACATTAACCTCGCGCTCGATTCCTTGGAGATGGCCTTCACGCACAGCCACGTGAACGCTTTCGCCATCGTCAGCGGCGACAGTGACTTTATCCCGCTGCTGAATAAGTTGAAGGAATACGGCAAGGTAGTTTACGTCGTAGGCGGCAAGGCCTTCACCTCGACGATTCTGCAACAGAATTGCCATGAGTTCATCAGCTACGAGTCGTTGCTGATGGATCGCGGCGTCGACGTGACGGTGGCCGAAACCACGGCCGCGCCGCAGACGGCTGCCGGTGCCCCGCCCCGCGAGGGTGGCCGCGAATACCGCCGTCGGGAACGCGACCGGAATCGCAATCGCGACCGGGATCGCGACCGCGGTGACCAAGTGGCCGCGCCGGCCGCCGAAGGCGAAGCCGGCAGCGAACTCACCAAGGCCGCCGACGTGCTCCGCGAACAGAGCCGGGACTTTGAGCGTGACCAGAATCGGGAGCGCGAACGCAATAAGAATAAGGAATGGAAAGATCGTCCGGCCCCGCTGGATCTGGCCTTGGCCATGCCGCTCGTTGAGCGCGCCCTGCAGGTGTTGGAACGCCGCGGCGTGCAGCCGCAACTCGGCCTGCTCAAGAGCACCATGTTGCAACTGGATTCTTCCTTCAGCGAACGCAGCTTCGGCTCGGCCAGCTTCTCTGACTTTGTCGACAAGATGAAGCGCGCGGAACTGGTGAACGTGAGCGGCACCGGTGGACGCTTTATCATTGAACGCCGTGGCCCCACGCGCGTGCTGCCGGAGCCTGAAGAGGCGCTCCCGCTGCTGCGCGACGTGCTCGAGACGCATCGCATCGAGCTTGAGGACGGCGTCACGGCCGAGGACCTCGACGGCTGGGTGCGCGACGAGAGCAATGGCTTCGACGTGAAGAACTATGGGTTCCAGGGCTTTGTCGAGTTCCTGAACTTCGCCCAGGATAAGTCAGTGGTGAAGATCGAGCCGGGCGAGCAGGGCGTCACCGTCTATCTCGGCACCGAGTTCTACCCGCCGGCCCTGCCGCCGGCGCCGCAGCCCGAGGAGATCGACGAAGAGGACGACGGTCCGCAACCGTACGTGGAGGGTCAGCCGACGCTGATGGATCCGAATCCGGCGCCGCCCAAGGCGAAGCCGGTGTCGCGCCGTCCGCGCAAGACTTCCGGATCGGGCGACAAGAAGCCCACCGGCGGTGGCGCGCGCCGCGCGCCGCGCAAGCGCTCCTCGTAGTCCCCCAAAACGCCGGCGCGCTGTTTGCGCGCCGGCGATTTTCTTTGTCAGAAGGCTAAGCCATGATTGAACGCATCACACCACCCGGTTGCCCCACGCCGCACGGTCCTTACTCGCCTGCCGTCCGCGCCGGCGACTTCATCTACGTCTCCGGACAGGCCTCGGTGGATCCAGTAACCCAGGCCTGGAGCTTCGGCGACGTCCAGCATGAGACGCGCCGCACGCTCGAAAACATCAAGCTGATTTTGGCCGGTTGCGGCGCCGAAATGGCTGACGTCGTGAAGTGTACCGTCTTCTTGAAGGACGGGCGGGACTTCGCCGCGATGAACGAGATTTACGCCGAATTCTTTGGCCAGTCGAAGCCGGCGCGCAGTACGGTGGAAGTGCGCTTCGCCAACCCCGACATGAAGATTGAAATCGAGGCCGTCGCCTACCGCCCGCGCGCGTAAATGCCCTTGCTGAAAATGCAGTGGCTCGACTTACTCTTTGCGCACTGGCGCATCGAAGCGAAGTTACTGCGGCCGTTGATTCCCGCCGCGCTCGAAATTGACCTTTGGGAGGGCGACGCCTGGATCGGTCTGGTCCCGTTTCGGATGCGCGGCGTGGGACCGGTCTTCGTGCCCGGCGGGTCGAGCTTCGCGGAACTCAATGTGCGCACTTACGTGCGACATCGTGGGCAAGCCGGCGTCTGGTTCTTCAGCCTGGACGCGGCGAGTAAGGTAGGCGTCCGACTGGCGCGCCGTTTTTTCTACTTACCCTACTTTGACGCGCGGATGAGCGTTACCCCGCGCGGCGACGGTTTTCTCTATGCGAGTGAGCGCACGCATCGCCATGCGCCGCCAGCGGCACTGCGCATGACTTACTCGCCGACGGGCGCCGAGTTCGGCGCGGCCCCCGATACACGCGAGCATTGGCTGACATCGCGTTATGCGCTTTTCAGCGCCAATCCCAGCGGGCAACTCTATCGCGGCAATGTTTCCCATGAGCCCTGGCGCTTGCAGCCTGCCACGGCATCGTTCGAGCAACTGGAGATGGGCTTCCCGATGGCGGGCGCGCCGGAGTCCTTGCTGTTTTCACGCCACCTCGACGTGCGCGCCGGAGCGCTGGTTAAGATAGACGCATGACCAAGGACGAAATCCTGCTCGCGCAGAAGGAATATCTCTTCCCCGCCGTCTTTCACTACTTCGCCGAGCCGCTCGTCATCTCGCACGCGAAGCATCAATACGTGTGGGACGTGGAAGGCAAGCAGTATCTCGATTTCTTCGGCGGCATCGTCACGATTTCGGTGGGCCATTGCAATGACCAGGTCGACGCGGCGGTGCAGGCGCAGAGCAGTAAGTTGCAGCATGTCAGCACCGTGTTAGTGAATGAGCCGCAAGTCCGGCTGGCGCAGAAAATAGCTGCCATCACGCCGGGCGGATTGCGCAAGAGTTTCTTTACCAATAGCGGCACGGAGGCTAATGAAACGGCGATCCTGGCGGCGCGTTGCGCGACGGGCTCCAGCGAAGTGATCGCGCTGCGGTATAGCTATCATGGCCGTTCGGCGATGGGCATGGCGATGAGCGGCATCGGCACTTGGCGCCTGGGCGGCACGGCGCCGGCGGGCTTCGTCTTCGCGCACAACGCGTATTGCTATCGGTGCCCGTTCGGGCTTACTTACCCGAGCTGCGACGTCCGCTGCGCGCGCGATGTGGAGCCGCTGATCAAGACCGCCACCAGCGGGCGGATCGCGGCCTTTATCGCCGAACCGATTCAAGGCGTGGCCGGTTACATCACGCCGCCGCCCGAGTATTTCCGCATCATCGAAGAGATCGTGCGGCGGCACGGCGGACTCTTCATCGCCGACGAAGTGCAGACCGGTTGGGGCCGGACGGGCGATAAGTGGTTCGGCATTGAGCAATCGGGCGTGCAGCCGGACATCCTCACCAGCGCCAAGGGCATGGGCAACGGCGCGCCGATTGGCCTGACGGTAGCGCGGCCGGAAGTCGCCGACGCTTTGCAAGGTGTCACGCTGTCGACCTTCGGCGGGAATCCCGTCGCCACCACGGCCGCGCGCGCGGTGATCGAATTCATCGAAGCCGAAGACCTGCGGACCAACGCCACCACGACGGGCGGCTATCTGCGCGCGCGCCTGGAAGAGTTGCAGGGCAAGCATGCGCTGATCGGCGAAGTGCGCGGCATGGGGCTGATGCAGGCCATGGAATTGGTCCGGGATCGTCACACGAAGGAGCCGGCTACGCGCGAAACCCTGGCCGTGATGGAAGCGGCGCGCGAGCGTGGCGTCCTGGTGGGCAAGGGCGGCATCGCCGGCAATGTATTGCGCTGCACGCCGCCGCTAAACATCGGGCGCGCCGACGTCGATCACTTCATCGCCGTGCTCGACGAGTGCCTCGCGACAGTTTGACGAGAAAAGCGAGCCTTTTTTCTTTCCGCTCGCATCTCATAAAGACATGTCTGTGTACCGGGATCGCGCCGACGAACTCGAGCGCTTGGAGTTCCAAATGGGCTTCGAAAGAGGCCGCTTGGCCGTCACCCTCGACATGCTTACTGACGCTCTTTCGCTCGTCGGCCAGCATGGCGTTTATTGCCAAAGCGCCCGCCAACCCGGTAAACCCGCCATGGACATCCAACTGATCATGAACCTTGTCGCCGGCTCCAAAGAGCTCATCATCACCGTGATGGAGCAAATCAAGGCCGAGAAGCGCGCTGGCCTATTGGCGGCTGACAAGGTAGACTGAAAGAGTCCAAGATTATGCGTACACTCTTCCTCAACCCTCCTTCGTTCGAGGGGTTCGACGGCGGCGCCAGTAGCCGCTGGCCGGCATCGCGCGAAATTGAAAGCTATTGGTACCCGGTTTGGCTCTGCTATCCCGCTGGTTTGCTGCCCGACAGCAAGGTACTGGATGCCCCGCCCCACAAGGTCTCCATCGAGCAGACGGTGGCCATGGCCTCCGACTTCGAACTGTTGGTCCTGTTCACTTCCACCCCTGGTTTCCACGTCGACGTCAAGATGGCCGAGATGATGAAGGAAGCCAATCCCAAGATGAAGGTCTGCTTCGTGGGCCCCCCGGTGACCGTGGAGCCCGAGAAGACCCTGCGCGAGAATTCCGCCATCGACTTCATCGTCCGCCGCGAGTTCGACTATCAGGTCGTCAACTACGCTAAGGGCACGCCGTTGAAGGAACTGCCGGGCGTCAGCTACCGCACTGAAGGCGGCGGCATTTGGCACAACCCCGAGGGGCCGGTGATCGAGAATCTCGACGAACTTCCCTGGGCCTCCAAGATCTATCAGCGCGACCTCGATTTCCGCCGCTACAACGTGCCGTTTCTGCTGAATCCCTTTATCAGCTTCTATACGTCGCGCGGCTGCCCGGCCATGTGTACGTTCTGCCTCTGGCCGCAGACTCACTCCGGCCACCGCTGGCGCCTGCGCTCCATCCCTGACATCGTCAACGAATGCCGCTGGGCGCTCGAAAATTTCCCCGGCCTGAAGGAAATCTTCTTCGACGACGACACCTTCAACTACAAGAAGGAACGGACCATCGAGCTCTGCAAGGAACTCAAGAAGCTGAACTTCACTTGGAGCTGCACCAGCCGCGTCACCACGGACTTCGAGACGCTGAAAGCAATGCGCGAAGCCGGCTGCCGGCTGATGATCGTCGGCTACGAGAGCGGCGACCAGCAGGTGCTGAAGAACATCAAGAAGGGCGCCACGGTCGACATGGCCCGCCGCTTCACGCGCGATGCGCATGGCCTCGGCCTCACCGTACACGGCGACTTCATCGTCGGCCTGCCGGGTGACAGCCGCGAGTCCATTCGCCGCACGATCGACTTCGCGAAAGAGCTCAACACCGAAACGATTCAAGTCTCGATCGCCCACCCCTATCCGGGCACGGAATTCTTCGACTACGTGAAGAAGAATAACCTGATCACGCTCGACGCGATGACCGACGAAACCGGCCATCAATTGCCGAATATCATCTACCCTGGGCTCGACCGCGGCGAGTTAGTCGACTGGGTGGAGCGCTTCTACGGCGAATACTACTTCCGCCCCAAAGCCGCGTGGCGCGTGGTACGCAAGGCGATCTTTGATACTGACGAGCGTAAGCGCCTCTACAAGGAGGCCCGCGAGTACATGGCCCTGCGCGCCAAGCGCAAGACCTTCGTGAAAAAGTATCGCGAGCAAAAAGTAAGTGACGCGGCGGCCGCAGGCGACTAACTAGCGCGGTTTGCGAAAATTCCAGGGCGCGGTGGCGTCGGGGTCGGCCCATAGGCCACGGCCCGCTTCCCGCGCCTCCTCCTCTAATTCCCGTAACACCTGATCACGCGGCGCGTAGCGGCGGAACCACCAGGCCATCCCCGCGCGGACCATCTCGTGATTGACGTGCTTTCGTCCCAGATACAAGTCAGCGACGGTGCGTCCGTAGCGGTCCTGCGAGCGCACCACGACTCGGACAGTCTGTTTGAAGATCATCTCGCCCAGAAAATCCTGCGCCCGGCGACCGTAGGCTTGGCGCTTCTCCGGCGCGTCGATCCCGTGCAGGCGGATTCGCTCCGCGCGACCGTCGTGCATCACGCCCACGGTATCGCCGTCGACGATTTCGACTACGCGCCCCTCGAACTCCAAGGCGGCGCAAAGCAGCAGCAGCGTCAGCAACTACGAGGCCTTCCCCAATAAACTGCGCGACTTACTATAGCCAAAGTAAATTAACAGCCCGAGCGTCAACCAGCCCAGAAAATTCAGCCACGTAAACAGCGGCAAGCTGAGCATCAGCAGCAAGCAGCAGGCGATGGCCAGCAAGGGTACGTAGGGCACCAACGGCACACGAAAGCCGCGCGGCCGCTCCGGCTGTTGCTTACGAAGCACCAGCACCCCGGCCGACACCATCGCGAAGGCGCATAAGGTGCCCATGTTGGCTAAGTCAGCAAACGCGCCGATGTCGCCGATCATGGCGGGAATCCCGACGGCGAAGCCCGCAATCCAGGTGGCCACATAAGGCGTCCGGTAGCGCGGGTGGACCTTCGAGAACATTCGTGGCAGCAGTCCGTCGCGCGACATCGCGTACCAGATGCGGCTTTGGCCATATTGAAAGACCAGTAGCGAGCTAACCATGCCGAACAACGCTCCCACACCGACCAGCCAGCGCACGTTGTTCTCGCCCGCTGCCTGCAAGGCTTTCACCACTGGCGCCGCGTTGTTCAGGGTCCGCCAGTTCTGCATTCCGGTCAATACCAAAGCCACCGCGCAGTAAAGGATTGCGCAGATCACGAGCGACGCCATGATGCCGCGCGGCAGGTCGCGTTGCGGATTGCGGCATTCTTCGGCGGCCGTAGAAACCGAGTCAAAACCGATGTAAGTGAAAAAGACAATGGCCGCACCGGTCAATAGGCCATTCATCCCATTCGGAAACATCGGATTCCAGTTTTCCACCTGAATGTGGGTGGAGCCCACGGCAATAAATAGTAAGATGACGGCCACCTTCAAAATCACCATGAAGTTATTCGCCGCCGTGCCCTCTTTCACGCCCCGCACCAGCAGCCAGGTAAGCGCGAGTAAGATCACAAACGAAGCTAAGTTGATGTGCGGCGTGATCGCGCCATTTTGAATGGTGGGCTGCGACAGCGCTTCTGGCAGTCGCCAGCCAAAACGATCCAGCACGTCGTTCACGTGAGCGGCGAAGCCCACCGCGACCGCCATGTTCGACACGGCGTACTCCAACACCAACTGCCAGCCCACCATCCAGGCGAAGATCTCGCCCAACGTCGCGTAGGCGTAGGTGTAGGCGCTGCCGGCGATCGGAATCATGGAGGCGAGTTCGGCGTAGCAAAGCGCGGCCAGTCCGCAGGCGACGGCCACCAGCAGGAAGGAGAGCGCAATTCCGGGACCGCCGCCCGGACGTCCGACGCTCGTCACCGACCCGCCGCTGGCGATAATCTCCAGAATCGTCGCATTCAGGATCGACGAGTATTCCTTGACTTCGCCCGCCGCGGCCGTCCCGGTGAGAATGAAGATGCCCGAGCCGATCACCGCGCCGATACCCAAAGCCGTGAGTTGCCAAGGCCCTAGCGACTTCGCCAGCCGGTTCTGCGGCTCTTCACTGGCGGCAATCAGATCGTCGATGCTCTTCGTGCGGAATAGCTGCGAATCGGACATGTGAACCGTAGTGTATCTCGACTGTGCAGGAGAAAAGAAAGGGAAGGCCATCCCGGAGGAGTTGAGATGGCCCCCAACTGGTTCGTGCGCTGCGCGACCGGGCTGGTCGTTATTTGGAGGAACAAAGAAATGCCCGGCCGGGTCATCGTGTGGAGTAGCATCACGCGAACCAGCTTATGATTAGTCTGAGATTACCCTTAGGCCAGCTAAACGGGAATAGACCAGCGGTACTGGAGGATAGCCCAGGACCTACAACAGTACCCTTAGCTAACGGCTGAGGGCTCCCACGTGGGCCGCCACGCCGCTCGCCAAACCGGTCAAGCTGTAGCCGCCTTCGAGCACGGAAACCACGCGCCCGCCCGCGTATTGGGTGGCCAGCGTACGCAGCAGCGTGGTGAGGTCAGCGAAGTCGGCATCGGCGAGCGTGAAGCGCCCCAGCGGGTCTCCAGCGCGCGAGTCGAAGCCGGCGGAGATCATGATGAGCTCGGGCCGGAAGCCTTCCACGGCCTTCACCAGGTGCTGCTCAAAGGCTTCGCCGAGGACCTCGGCGCGGCCGCTGCCGGCGGGATAAGGAAAATTCAGGATCTTGCCCGCGCCTTTGCCGTCGCCCTTCTCGGTGGCGAGGCCGCTGCCGGGATACCAGGGATGCTGGTGCGTACTGAGGAACATCACCGAACCGTCCTGATAGAAGACGTCTTGCGTGCCGTTGCCATGGTGGACGTCCCAATCGACGATCAGCACGCGCGCGAGGCCGTGCTTCTTCTGCGCGTAGCGCGCTCCGACGGCGATATTGTTGAAGACGCAAAAGCCCATGCCGCGCGTGGGCGTCGCATGATGGCCCGGCGGCCGAACGGCGCAGAAGGCCGTGTCGGCCTGTTTGCCACACACCAGGTCCACCGCGCCCAGCACGCCACCGACGGCTTCGGTAGCGACTTCCCAGGAAGCTTTCGAGACGTGCGTATCGCCGGTGGAGAGTTCCTTCAGGCCCGCCGCGATGTCGCGTTGGGCGCGGGCGAGGTAGTCGCGCGAATGGCACAGCGCGAGTTCGTCCTCGCTGGCGATGCGTTGCGGAATGCGGATGGCCTTCGGGACGAAGGGCTCCAGCGCCTGTCGCACGGCCGCATTCCGCGCCGGCGACTCTGGATGCCGCGGACCCGTATCGTGCCGCGCAAAGCTTGGATCCGTCAGCAAGGCAAAGCGCGTCAAGCCATCACCTCGCGAATCACCCGTCCCCCGATGTCGGTGAGTTTTTTGTAGCGTCCGGCGTGTAAGTAGGTGAGCCGCTGCTGGTCCAGCCCGAGTAACTCGAGAATCGTCGCGTGGACGTCGCGCAGCGGCACCGGCTCACCGGCCGCGCGCACGGAGAAGTCGTCGGTTTCGCCGTAGGTACTCCCGGCTTTCACTTGGCCGCCGGCCATCCAAATGGCCAAGCCATACTGGTTATGATCGCGCCCCGGCTTGTCCGTCACTAAGTTGTTATCGAACGGCGTACGGCCCATCTCCGACGCCCAGACGACGAGCGTCTCGTCGAGCAGGCCGCGCGACTTGAGGTCCTTGATCAAGCCCGCCACCGGCTGGTCTACTTCCTGGCAGTGCTTGGGCACGCGGCCAGCGACGTCGCCATGGTCGTCCCAACGGTCGCCGCCGGCGCCGTGCATTACCATCACGAAGCGCACACCGCGCTCCACCATGCGGCGCGCGAGCAGACACTGGCGGCCAAAGGGCTCGGCGACGGCGTTGTCGAGGCCGTAGAGCTTCCGGGTCGCTTCGGTCTCTTGTTGTAAGTCAACTAACTCAGGCGCCTTGGCTTGCATGCGAAAGGCTAATTCGTAGGCGGCGATGCGCGCGTCGAGTTCGCTGGTTTCGGTGCGCGCGGAAGCATGCCTCCGATTAAGCCATTGGAGCAAGTCGAGTTCGCCGCGCTGGCCGGCCTCAGTCAGGTCCGGACGGCGGTGCAGATCGACAATCGGTGTGGGCCCGTTGCGAAACAGCGTCCCTTGGTAGGCGGCCGGCAGAAAGCCATTGCCCCAGACGCTGGCGCCGCCGATGGTGGCGCCGCGACGGTCGCCCAGCACGACGAAGCCGGGCAGGTCCTGGTTCTCGCTGCCGAGCCCGTAGGTGACCCACGCGCCAATCGAAGCGCTGCCCGGAAATTGGTTCCCGGTGAGCGAGTGATAGACGGCCGGACCGTGATTATTGTTATCCACCTTCACGCCGTGCACGAAGGCCAGTTCGTCAGCGACGGTGCCCAGGTGCGGCAGCAACTCCGTCATCGGACGTCCGCTCTGTCCGCGGCGCGCGAAGTTGGCGATGGGCGGAATCACGCGATTTGGCGCGGCGGAGAAGGTGGCGATCTCGCCCGTGGTGCCGCTGGCCGTGGGCATGCGCTGCCCGGCGTACTTGCGCAAAGCGGGCTTGTCCTCGAAGAGGTCCATCTGCGAGACGCCGCCTTCCATGAAGAGGAAGATACAGCGCTTAGCGCGCGCGGGCACGTGCGCGGGCCGCAAGGCGAGCGGGGCATCCTGGGCGGCCAGCGCCAGCGAGCCTAAGCCGAGATAATGGCTCCAAAGCCAGTCGCGACGGGTGAGCATCTTGCTCCTGAGTTTATCGCGGTTGCTGCCAGCGCAACAGCCGCCGCTCCGCGCGACGGACGAGGGCGGCAATGAGCAACACCACCACGGCGAGCAGAGCCATACCGGCCAGCATGCCCGTGGTGTCGAGCAGGCCTTCCGCTTGCGCGATCAGATAGCCGAGGCCACCGGTGGCGCCGAGGTACTCGCCCACGACGGCGCCCACCATCGCCAGGCCGATGCTCGCTTCCAGGCTCGAGAAGATCCAGCCCAGCGCGCTGGGCAGCAGAACATGCCGCAGCAACTGGCGCTCGTTCGCGCCCAGTAAGCGCGCGTTGTCGATCAACGCGCGCTCCACGCTGCGCACGCCGCGGTAGGTATTGAAGAAGACCAGAAAGAAGACCAGCGTCATCCCGAAGGCGACTTTGGACGCGATGCCCAGGCCGAACCAGAAGATAAACAGCGGCGCGAGCACGACGCGCGGCAAGGCGTTGGCGGTCTGCAGGAAAGGCTCAGCGACGGCGGCGCCCAGCGGCCAACGGCCGAGCCAGAAGCCCGTCACGATGCCCGCCGCGGAGCCCAGCACGAAGGCCAGCAACGCCTCCAGCAGCGTGGCGCCCAGGTGGCCCCAGATCAGGCTCGTCGAGAACCATTCCGCCAGGCGCGCGCCAATCAGGCTCGGGCGAGAGAAGAAGAACGGGTCAATCCATGTCGCGCGTGCGCCGGCCTCCCACAACGCCAGCAGGAACGCGGCCAGGCCGAGTTGGTACCCCAGGACGTGCTTACCGGGCATGGGCGCGCTGCACCTCCGGGCGCAGGTCATCCCAGATGGCGCGATAAAGGTCAGTGAAGCGCGGATCCAGCCGCAACTCAGCGATGGCGCGCGGACGCGGCAGGTGGATCGGATAGCGGTTCACGATGCGGCTGCCCGGACCCGCCGACAGCACGTAGACCACCGAGGCCAGCGCGATCGCTTCCTCCAGGTCGTGCGTGACGAAGAGCACGGTGCGTTGATCGCTGTCCCACAGGTTCAGTAGTTCGGTCTCCATGCGCTGGCGCGTGTGGATGTCGAGCGCGCTGAAGGGCTCGTCCATCAACAGCAGGGGTCGCCGGGGAAGCCACTGCTGCGCCAAGGCGACGCGTTTGCGCATGCCGCCGCTCGCTTGGGCCGGATAGTAGTCGCCGAAGCCTTCCAGGCCCAGGCGCGTCAGCCACTCTCGCGCTTCGTCGCGCCCGGCGCGCCCGCTGAAGGTGGCGGCCAAGGCGATGTTGTCCTCCAGCGTTTTCCAGGGCAGCAGCGTGTCCTGTTGGAAGAGGTAACTGACGTGCGGATTCAGTCCCGTCAGCGCGCCGCCGAAGGACTCGACGGCTCCGCTAGTCGGGGCGAGCAGGCCGGCGGCGAGATTCAGGATGGTCGTTTTGCCGCAACCGCTGGGGCCCACCAGAGCGGCAAATTCGCCGGGCGGGATCTCCAGGTTGAGATGGTCGATGGCGGAGCGCGCGCCGAAAACGCGTCCGGCGGCGCGAAAGTGTAGGGCGGGAGCAGACAACTCCTTCATTGTATCGGTCCGGCCGTGGCAAACTAGGGGGTTGCTGAAACGCTGGCTGCCCGCCCTTACCATGACGCTGGTCTCGACGATCAGCTACATTGACCGCAACACGCTCGCGGTTCTGATCCCCACGATCATGCGCGATACCGGCCTCAGCGTGGAGCAATACACGTGGGTGGTGGCCGGATTCTCCTGGGCCTACATGCTCGCCAATCCGCTGTGGGGCCGCCTGCTGGACCGCTGGGGCGTCCGCGCCGGCATGCTCGCGGCGGTCGGCGTCTGGACCCTCGCCTCCACGGCCCATGCCTGGGCTTATGGCTTCTTCAGCCTGCTCCTGCTGCGCATTGTGCTCGGCTTCGGCGAAGGCGCCACATTCCCGGGCGCCCTGCGTACCGTCGTCCAGACGCTGCCCGAAACCAGTCGCGCGCGGGGTACCGCGCTCGCCTACAGCGGCGGCGCGCTCGGCGCGGTGATTACGCCTTGGGTGGTGACACCGATCTTCCGCGCCTATGGCTGGCCCGCGGCCTTTCTGTTCACCGGCGCGGTGGGCGCGGCGTGGCTGCTGTGGTGGACGTACCTGAGCAAACGGCCCGAGTTGCGCGCCTTGCCGGCCGTCGAAGCCGCCGAGCCGATCTCCTGGCGCGATCCGCGCATTTGGGCCTTCGTGGCGATGTACTCGCTGGGCGCGGCCCCGCTGGGCTTCGTCCTCTACACTTCGTCGATCTACCTCAGCCGCGTCTTCCACGTCGCGCAGGGCGACTTAGGGCGTTACTTGTGGATCCCTCCGCTCGGCTGGGAAGTGGGTTACTTTTTCTGGGCCTGGTACCTCGACCGTCAAGCCGCCACGCATCGCACCTACGCGCGCATCTTCACGGTAGGGCTCTTCCTGAGCCTGCCGTTCGCTTTGCTACCGTACATTACGTCGCTGCCGCTGCTGCTCTTCGCCTTGTTTTTCGCCATGTTTACGACGGGGGCCTTTATCGTTCCCGCCATCGGCTACGCGACGCTGATCTTCTCCACGCGGCAAACGGGCCTCATCGCCGGCCTGGGCGCCGGAAGCTTCTCGGCCGTAACGGCCATCGTATTACCGATCTGCGGGCGGCTGTTCGACCGGCAGGACTACGCGAACGCATTTCTCTTGATTACGGCTTTGCCGGTTACCGGCTACGCCCTTTGGCGTTGGCTCGGCCGCGCGAACTGACCGCGAGCATGATGCCGAGAGCAGCGATCCACGGCAGGGAAGGCTCCGGGACATCGAAGCTGGTGTTTAACGTTACGCCGCCACCCGGTTGCGTGGTGAGGAAGGCGGGCGTTCCCAGGTCCAGCGTTAGCCAGGCCAACGCGGTGAGGCTGCTGTCCAAGAGAGCCAACGAAACCGTATCGGGAAAGCCGCCCGCGAAATTTCCGGAGTAGACAATCTCCAGTTGGATGGAGCTAGGTCCGGAACTCACGGTGAACGATTGCAGGGCGCCGCTGAAAGGGTCAGGCGAGGGGTTACCATCTGAAATCGCAATCGCCGTCACCGTAGAGCCCGAAGCGGTTCCGCTCAGGGATAACGAGTTCACGGCTAGTCCAGTAAACGTGAAGTTCTGGAAGGTAACCGAGTTATTGATGACACCGTCGCCATCCAGCAATTGCAGATCGAGGCCATAGTTACCCGCGGGCAATCCGGCGGTGCCTAGATTCACGAGAATACTCGCGGCCTGTAAGTTCGTCCAGGACCAAAGATAAATCGCGAGCGCGATAAAACGAAAGCGTCTCATTTCTACAAGCCTCCGCTTCCATTGAGTAACTGGCCCGTGTAGCGAATCTGCGCCGTGGATGCGGCCGTAAACTGGAGCGTGGCGGTAGTGCTCTGTCCCGGAAGTAGCCAGAGGGGTTCGTCCAACCTGAACACCGGACGGCTAGCGGGCAGCGCACAACTACTAACGCCGGAGCGGTTCGCTAACTCCGTGCCCGCCGGCAAGCCGGTAAGAGCCAGGTAAAAAGGCCCGGAAATCGCTTCGGTTCCCGCGTTTGTGACGGTGATGCCTTGCAAGAAACGCCCCGAGGCACGATCAAAGCGGAAGCCGGAATACTGGACGCGGAGGGCGTCGGGAGCCGCCTGCGCGCAGGTCATGCCGTAGACCGCAACGCGGTTGGAACTGGTGGGCACATAGACGCGACCATTCACCACCACCGGGCTCGTAAACTTAACGAAATCACCCGGGGCCTCACCGATTTTCAGGTCGCTGTTCCAATATTGCTGTGCGAGGTTATCTGGATTCAGCGCGCGCAGGACGGCGGGCTGCGGCTGGAAGTTCGGATCGGTGCCAGGTTGGGCATTCTGCATGAGCGCCCAGACGATTCCGGCCGTGGAGTTTTGGCTGGACACCGTCAAACCCGCCGCTAGCGGAGAGGTCATGGTGCTCACCGAGGCCGGCGTCGAGTTAAACTGGCTGCCATCGAAGCTATATGCGCGAACTGCGTCACGGCGATCGGCCACAAATAACTGTCCGCCGCCTGGGCGGGAAAAATAGGCCAGCCCTAAGGTCTGCGCGCAATCCGCAAAGCCGCAGCCTTCGGTCGCGTCCCAGCGCTGCAGCGGAGGATTCGCCACCGTCTCCAGCCCACCTAAGTTGCCTTGATTTAGCAATACGAGCAAGCCAGTCTTCCCGCCACCCAACACTAAGTTCGTCCCGGGAATGAGAATCATGCCGGTCGCGCTGGGGTCTAAATTCCCGTGAAAGAGCTGATCGTGGTTGCTCGGCGTGAAGAAGCTGGAAATCGAAAGCGCGGGCGACAATTTCAAGTAACTGGCGCCAAAGTTCGTCAGGCCATCGAAGAGGCCTCCGGCCGTCGCGATGAAGAGATTTCCGGCCGGGTCGGCGGCCAAACCACGGCCCGCCTGCCAGATGCCACCTTTCAAGCCAGTAGGAGTTACTTGAAACCGGTTCAAGTCCTGGCTTAAGTCAGTAGCGCTGCGCGAAATTACCCATCCTTCTTGGGACAATGGAACCTGAGGGTCCTCGATCAAGTTTGCGAAGGCGGTGTAGATTCGGCCACCGGAAAACAATAAACCCGCCCGCTGAATTGCATCGGGAACGTTGGTGAGCACGGTGCCGCTCGCGAACGGGAAGCGAAAGATACCGGGGCTGTTGAACTTTCTGGCCCCCGTGGTAAGGTCCAACGCAAAAATTTGTGGCTGGGCAACCGAACCTGTCTGTACCATGGCCACGCAGTAAAGCGTCTGCGTCGCGGAGTCAATCACGGGCGTGGAGAGCACACCCATGGTCGGGGCACGCCAGGTATCGGTGATCGGAACGGGTGTCCCAAGCTGCGTCGACCACAGGGGCACGATCTCAGCCGGCCGGTCCGCATCAAAGGCATAAACCTGGTTCGTGGTAGTCGCGACAAAAAGTACGTTGCGCCGGCCGCGGTTGGGTATCTCCAGATTTGGCACGTAAAGGGGCAAGGCATAAACGAGCCCATCCACCGCGCGAGAGAAAAGAAAGCCAAATTGTCCCGACGCCACGCGTCCGGGAGTAAGGTGCGACTCCCTCGGATTCGCACCCGTGCGCGCGTTGTCATATTGCGCGGTGGTGACAGCGGGCTGCGGCCAAAGACAAGTACCGCAACTCAGCAACCAGCAGAAACGAACAGCAGCTTTTTTCATTACGCTCCAGCCTCCCAGCTTAGTACAGGCACCGCTCACGGGTCACCCGCCGCCAACCCGCGGAGGAACTGGGCTAACTCGGCCGGACGCTCCGGCGGCACCCACTCTCGCCGGGCGGTCGCGTTCCGGACGACGTCGTGGGTGTAGAAGGACTTCGGCAAGTCGCGCGCCGCGCCGAAGCGGGCCACGGCGGCGTTGACGGCGGCCAGCCGCTCCCCCGGTTTTTGCGAGAGGACGAAGCTTCCCACCACCTCGGCCCAAAAGCAGGTGAGTGTCTCGTGGTACCCAGCGTCCGCGGTGTTCTGCCCGCCGGTGGCCACGTTGAAGGCCCGGATGCGCTCGCGCAGCAGGGGCAGCGCCTCGGCGGGCGTCCGCTCCCAGGTGTAGCAGGCGGCGACGGCGATGTGCGCGGCATGGGTCCATTCCTCCTTGGGCAGGATCAGCTCCTCCCAGGCCGCGAGAAAGGCGCTAAGCTCCGCTTCTGAGCTTCTGAACATGGTTGCCTTCGTTTCCATTGCGATAATCTTGTTATGCCTACGAATCATAAGTTTACTCTCCAAGGCAAAGAGCTGTCAATTCGTTACAATCGAAGGAGAATCGCCATGGACACCTTAGACAGAAAAGCCCTCACCCTGCTGACCCACGAAGGCCGCGTAACGTGGTCTGACCTGGGGCAGTACCTCGGCATGTCCGCCCCCTCCGCCGCGGAGCGCGTGCGCAAGCTGGAGGACCGCGGCATCATCAAGGGCTACACCGCCATCGCCGACGCCACCGAGATCGGCTTCGGCCTGCTGGCCTTCATCTTCGTCACGCTTGACAGCCAGCAGAAGCGCAAACGTTTTCTGGACGCCATCCTGAAGATGCCCGGGGTCCTGGAGTGTCACCATGTCGCGGGCGATGACGACTACCTGCTCAAGATCCGTTGCGCCAGTACGCTGGAACTGGATGAGCTACTCAGTAACCAACTCAAGCAGAAGCTGGGTGTCGCGCGGACGCGCACCATCATTGCCCTGGCCACGGCCAAAGAGACGGTGAATCCGCTGTAACGGCGGGAATGAGATAGCCTAAGGCCAGTATGCGACGACGCCTCTTTCTCAGCCAGACCCTGCCCGGAGCGCTGGCGGCCGCCTATCAGCGCAAGCCCACCAATAAGCGGGAGCGGATGCGCCAGTGGCTCGCCGGCCACGCCGACCCCAGCTATACCCCCGCCGCGTTCTTCCTCCACTTCGGCCCGGACTACAAGACCGGCACCGCCGCCGCGCGCCGCCATCTGGAGTTCTTCCGGCAAACGGATATGGACTTCGTCAAGGTCCAATTCGAGCAGACCTACGAGCGCCAGCCCTTTCTTGTCCAACCCGCCGATTGGGCCAAATTGACCCTCCGCAAGCAGGACTTCTACGAGCCTCAGTTGCAGACCGTGCGCGAACTCGTCAAGGCTACGAAGAAAGACGCCATGGTCCTGATGACGCTCTATTCGCCCTACATGTGCGCTGGCCATTGCGCCAGCGCGCCGGTGCTACGGCGGCACCTGGAGGAGAATCCCGAAGCCGTGAAGCGCGGGCTCGCCGTGCTGATCGAAAGCCAGTTGATCTTCGTCCGGGCTTGCATTGCGGCCGGTGTCGACGGCTTCTATATGTCGACGCAGGGGTCCGAAACGAAGCAGTTCACCAACCCGCGGATCTTCCGCGACTACGTGAAGCCGGCGGACCTGGTGGCGATGAAGGAGGTGAGCGCCGCTTGCCCGTTCAATATCCTGCACGTCTGCGACTACCACGCACCTTACGCCAACTACGACGCCGTGGTCGACTATCCCGGCCAAGTGGTGAACTGCAATACGAAACTGGCCGGCGGGGAACTCCCGCCCAGCGAGATTGCGCGACGCTTCGGGCGGCCGTACATGGGTGGCCTGGATCGCCACGGCGTCCTCGCGCATGGCACGCCCGCTGAGGTGGAAGCCGAGGTGCGGCGCGTGGTGAAGGCGTCGCCGGGCCGCTTCATTCTGGGGGCGGACTGCACGGTGGAGGCCGATACGGACTGGAATCGCCTGCGCCAGGCGATTGCCGCCGCGCATCGAACGGGCTCCGCCTAACGAATCGTTACGCGTCGAGGCGCAGGTGAGCGAAGTCCTTCATCAGGCCGAACGGCTTGGCGTAGGCTTCAATGCGTTCGCCGCGCTGTTCGATGTGCGTGGCGGCCCAGTAGCCGAGGTGCTGGGCGTTCTTCAGGTGGCCGATCTTGCCCGGGTCAATCTTCATCAACCGGCAGCAGGTGGAATCGACGGCGACCATGTCGTTGCCCATCACCACGACGCCGGCCTGCAAGCCCGTGCCTTGGATGGGGCCGTTGCCTTCCATGCCCATGATGCCGTCCACGATGGCGAAGGAGTTCGGGAAAAGGCGATTCAGTTCGATGATCGACGAATCGATGCCCTTATAGTGCAGGATGTTCTTCGGCCAGCCGTACACGCAGCCGGGAACGAGCCCAAAGAAATTCTTCATGGAGAGCGTGACGCCGGCCCAGTGGTGCGTCTTCATCTTCGCGAGGGAGACGATGAGGTCAGCGGCGAGCAGGCTCTTCGAAAAGAAAAACTCGGGTTCTTCGAAGCCCTGCACGGCGACTACGTCGTCGCGGTTGAGGTCCACGAAGATCTTGTCGAAGTCCGGAATCAGTTCGCGGTAGCCCGCTTCCTCGGCGACGGCCCAGCTATCGCGCCGGTGGCCAGGTCCCTCGCCGATCCGGACCTCGGCGGCGCCCAGTTTGCGGAAGAGTTCGACGGCGGCGGCCACAAAGCGCGGGTCGGTATTGATGGGGGTGTTGGGATCGTACTCGACGAGGTTCGGCTTCAGCAGGACCCGCTTACCGGTGACGTTCAAGCCGCAGGCCATCACGCCGCGATAGAGAATGTCGAGCAGGTCGGCCGAGTAGTCCTTCGCGCCCATGATCGACACCGGCGAGAGCACGGTAGGAATCGTATCCGGCCGCATGTTGTAGCCGACGACCCCGGACATCACGCCCAGGCCGATCAAGGGTAAGGCGGAACGGCGATCCAAAGTGATGCTCATGACGGTTTCTTCTCCACCTGAAAGACGCGGCTACCAGCGTCTTGCGCCAGCAGTTCGAGGGCGGTGACGGCGAGGTCGCCACCGGGAGCCAAGCCACCCAAGGCGGGCGGAGTGAAGGCCACGCCGTGGGCCCGCAAAGCAATGGTGAGCCACGTGCGCGCCAGGCCACTACGGGTCGACTTCAGTTGCGCAAGCGCTCGCTCCACGGACGGCTTCAGTTCGCTCGCCTGGCGTCCTTGCAAGGCCATCAGCGCCAGGGCCGTCGTCTCCGGGAAGGCCGACATGTTGGTGTAGTAGACGCGCCGGTTGCCGTAGTTCCAACCACCATCCGCGCAACGGCGATCCAGCAGATAGCTTTCGCCCTCGGCGATGCGCGCCGCGAATTCGCGCGCGCGGCTGCTCTGTTTCAGGGCAATGAGCGCATGCGACGTGGGCTCCACCCAGGACGAATTCCCCGGGCGCCAGGGCCAGCCATGAACGCTCTCATCCTGGTCCACCACGCGCGCTTGAAAGCGCTGAACAAGGCGCACCGAGAGGCTGCCTTCGGAGCCCGCCAAATTGCTGAGCCACGCCAAACCTTTGGCGTAAGCCGCATCGTGGCGGCCGAGGCTGTGAAACAAGGTAAGCATCAGCGCCGTGCCCCAATACGCGTCGCGCACCTTCGCATTGGCGCGCCAGGCACCGTCCTCGCGCTGCCAGCGGACCAGTAACTCCAGCGCGCGTTGGGCGGCCGGTTGCCCATGCAAAGCGAGGGCCGCATAAGCGGTCGGCTCCAGCCAGGACTCTTTGCCAGGAAAGTACCCCCAGCCTCCATCGGGATTCTGCGCGCGCGTCAAATGCTCGCGCCGTAAAGTCAGCGCGTGGGCTAGGTCCAGGGGCGGCGTTTCCGTAGTCATATCCCGATAGGAGTCCCATCGACCAATTCCGCCGGTTTCTATAGAGTTTATTTCGCGTCCGGCAAACGCCGCACGCGGATCTCCTTATACTCGATCCACTTCCCGGTCTGATGCGCCTGCAGCGCGATCGGGCCGGCCGAAAGATTCGTGAGGCCCCGGTAGTCCACCACGGTCTCGCCGTCCACGCGGACGACGCAGTGCCCACCCTCGACGTGCATCTGCAACAGGAACCACTGCTCCGGCTCCAGAGGCCACCAGCGCGCGCGACGAATCCCATAAAGGGACCCCGTCGGATATACGGCGCCTTCCACGTCATGCACCTGAATCTCATAATGGTCACCCTTTACGCCGCCAGGGCAACGAAAGTAGACGCCACCGTTCGAATGACGGCTCGGCCGCACATACATCTCGAGGTCAAAGTTGCGAAAGTGCTCCTTCGTCGCTAGATACCCCAATCCTTCGCCGCGCAGGGTACTGCCGAGCGTCTCCCATTGCGACTTCTCCATCCACTCGGGCTCCGTGGTACGCCACTGGGACAGGTCCGCCGGGGCGGCGTAGAGCGAGGTCTGCGTGTCGGTGGCAGGAAGGGTCTTCACCGCCAGGCCGCGGTAGCGGACGGGATAGCTCAAGCTCTCCAATCCCAGATAGCCTTTCCGCAGGCGATGACGCAGTTCGGGATGGGCGTCGAGCTTCAAGTCTTGCACGAGTTTTCCATTCATCCACAACTTGAATTCTGGCCAGCTAAGTCGTACATGAAATTGATTCCATTCGCCCTTATTGCGTACATTTACTTGAAGTGGCGCCACCACCGGGAAGATGGCTCCCATGCTTTCGGCCAAAGGCGGCGAGTCCTTCTTTTGGAAGATGTTGATCTTCATCCCGCAGCCCGTCGGACGGCCATGCTTCGGCGCATGCAGGAAGATTCCGGAGTTGGCCCAGCCTTCGATGAAGACCTCGCCCTGAAGCTCGAAGTTCTCGTACTCGCGCTCGGACCGCAGCCACGTGGGGGAGTTCGAACCCGGGTGGATCACGATGGCGCCGTCCTTCACGTAGAAGGCGCTTTCCGGCCCTTGCTCTACCGTCCACCCTGCGAGCGACCGCCCGTCGAACACCGGCGTAAAGCCATCGGCAGCCAGCGTTCCGGCGGCCAGCGGAAGAATCAGCAACTCGCGGCGGTTCATCATCGAAGTTATTATAACGACCCGCTATAATCAGGTGTCGCTTATGGAACCCGTTGTCGCCCATCTGCATACCTTCCTGCTGTTCCCGTTCTCCATTGACCGGGATGCGGTCCTGCAGCGCCATGGCGACCTCTGGAAAGGGCGCCGCTGGATTGACGGCCTGGACGGCTGGATCCGCGCCCATGATGCGCGCGCCGTGGGCGGCATCGGACGCTGGCAGCGCTCCGCCTACACCAGCTTCACCCTGGACTCGCAGGCCTACCAGGACATGGTCTTCTTCCATCCCTTCATCCGCCGAGTCTACTTCGACTCGCTCGGCATGCAGGCCGGCGAGTGGCAGGGCGAGGAGATGGGCGGCGAGGGCGAAAGCCAGCTTCGCTTTTACCGCATTCCGATTGAACCCCGCCACCGCGTGCGGCTGTTTGCGTCCGACGAGCGTGGCCGCCGCGAGGAAGTCGCCGTCACGGAGCTACGGCTGATCCTCTTCGCTAACGGCATCGGGATTCTATCGCTCGGCCTGCAGGCCTTCGACCTGACCGCATCGCGCGCGCTGTGGATCAACGAGATGATGCGCAAGTTGTACCCGTCCAGCGGACGGCAGAAGCGCGAAGGCCGCACGCCTAGCCTGGTCCGCCTGATGGTGGGCGACGAGGTGGTGATCGAGGAGGACTTCAACTCCTGCGGCATCCGCAATTACCTGCCGCCGCTCTCGGGCCTGCTCACGCGCCTGCTCTACTTCGCCGACTACGAGAATCAGGAGTACGAAGCGGTGCTCGACGAGCGGATGATCGTCTACACCTACGTCGCGCTCGACCAAAGAAGCCTTCCCGATGGCTTCGCGCGCAGCGATGATTACCGCATGTTCATCTCGCGTGTGCTCTACGTGGACCATTTCGCCGAAGGCTACCGCTACGACCCCGCCTTCATCCAGGAGCAAATGCGCCAGCAACTCTATACGCGCTGGGCGCACCAGGGCACTTACTACGGCTTCACCAGCTACTCGGCGGTGACGGTCTGCTTCGGCGAGCGCGATTGCGACGACCATCTGCTGCAGGAAGGCTTCCTGATCCACCGCATGTTCCTGTCGCGTTATCACCTGATGGCGCTCATCGCGCTCTTCTACCGCGCCACGCTCTTGGACTTCGCCGAACGAACCGCGCTGGTCTCCCGCCGCCTGGACCAGGACTTCGGCGACGGCAAACTCTCGCCCGAAAACATTGACCTGATGGACGGTCTGCGGAGCGAGTTCGTCATCTTCTCAAATTACTGGCACTTCGACGAACTCGCCAACAAGGACGAGGAGGCTGAGCACTTCGCGCTCTTCAACCGGGTGTTCCGCATCGATCCCATGAAGACGGAAATCGGCCAGGAGGTGGAGCGGCTGAACAGCGTGCTCAACGAGTACTATCAGCGCCGCAACACCATGGCCGTGAACCGCCTGGCGATGCTGAGCATGATCCTGGGTGGCGGCGCGGTACTGACGGGCTTCTTCGGCATGAACTTCGGCGCCGAGTTCGCGCAGATCTTCTTTCAGCCGCCCCCGCATGCGGCCCAGGTCCACTGGGCGGCGATGCTCTTCGTCACCATCGCCACCTTTGGTGCGCTGCTGTTCGGCCTGGTGTTGATCATCAAGAACTGGGAGGACTACCGCGACGTCCTCTTGCCACGCGGCCAGGCCACCAAGGCCCGCACCTCGATCCGGCGCGTGGAGTGAGCTTTACCAGTGCGTGAGTGATCCGTCCGGGCGCACGAAGACATTCCGGCGGCCCGGCTGGGTGACTTCACCAATCTGTTTGCACTTCGTCAGATCCGCGCGGACGCCAAGGCCCGGCCGGTCATTGATGAGCGCCTTGCCGTCCTTGAAGTCCAGACACTCGGGCAGGTGCTCAATCGGCCGGCCGCCGTAGTTGTACTCCATGATGACGGGGCCCGCGTAAGTTGAGAGACAGTTCACCAGCGCGGCCGTGGAGATCGGTCCGGTGAAGTGCGGAATGATCCCGACAGCGTGTGTCTCGCAGATAGCGGCGATCTTCATCATCTCGGTGATGCCGCCCACGTTGGGCAGCGTGGCGCGGATGTAGTCGATATCGTGGTTCTCCACCAGCTTGTTGAAGTCGTAGCGCTGGCCCCACTCCTCGCCGTGGGTCAAGGGCACGCTGGTCATCTGGCGCAACCGGGGCAGATCCTGGTGCGCGTGCTCGTCGCGGACGGGATCTTCGACGAAGTAGGGCTCGAACTCCTCGATCAGACGGCAGGCGCGCAGGGCGTCGCTGTAGTCGAAGCGTTGGTGGAAGTCGATGCACCAGTCCCCGTCCTTGCCGATCGCCTGGCGGACTTCCTTGCAGTCCGCCGCGACCTTGCGGACGCGCTCGTGCGAATTGAACACCGCGCCCTGCTGCGTATCGCCGGCGCCCATGCGGAAGGCGCGGTAGCCGGCGTCCATCGTGGCCTTGGCGCGGTCACCCAAGGAGAGCGGCGGCGCGCCCGCCGGCCGCTGTACGCCACCAGTCGCGTAACACTCCAGGTGATTGCGCACCGTGCCGCCCAGTAGCTGGTGGACGGGCAGGCCGAGCGCTTTGCCCTTGATGTCCCACAGCGCCATGTCGAGCGCGCCCAGCGCGTGTACCTTCTCGCGGCCCGGCGGGTAGAACCAGGCGATGTACATCTCCTGCCAGATGGCCTCAATCTTAAAAGGGTTCTTGCCGATCAACGTGCCGGCGCATTGCTCCAAAGTATCTTTTGACCCACCTTCTCCGACGCCCATCAGGCCGGCGTCCGTCTCGACGGTGCAGATCATGGTGCTCTGATTGAAGAGCTGATTCAGATTGGGCGGCTCATAGACGCGCACGCGCGTGATCTTGGCTTTGGGTAAGGCGGCCTGCGAAGGTTGGCTGGCGACATGAGCCGCTCCGGCCGCGGTAAGCGATTGTAAGAAAGTACGTCTTTGCATGACGCCCCGCAGTATATCGCTAAACTCCGGTAATCTGAACCAGCGCGCTCGTATTTTCGAGCCGTAGGACGCCGCGGGGGCAAACCTCGGCACAGAGGCCGCAGCCCACGCAGGAAGCCCGTGTGAAGCTGGTATTCGTTTGCGCATAGGCCCGGACGTCAATGCCCATCTCGCAATTGTGCGAGCAGAGTCCGCAGGAGATACACATGTTCTCCTTAACGGCGATCCGAAAGCGGCCGACTTTCTGAGTAAGTCCAAGTAAGGCGGCCATCGGACAGAAGTTGCGGCACCAAACGCGCGTACCGCCTAGCGGATAAAGTCCTACACCAATCACGCCTGACAGCATGGACCCGACCCACAGGCCATAAGCCGACTGGAAACTCGTGGTGAAAGCACTCAGCTGCGGATACTTGCCGCGCGCGCCCCAACTCACAAACATCAGCACCGTCAGCAGGACGGAAATAACGAGCACCGCGTGGATCGAAAATCGCTCGAAACGCCAAGCCGCGCTGCTCTTGCTGGTGAGATGGCGGAAGGGGTCGCCCGCCGTATTGGCGAGTCCGCCGCAGCCACACACCCAGGAACAATACCAGCGCTTGCCGAAGAAAGCGCCCAGAATCGGCACCGCCACCAGGGCCGCCAGGAAACTATACAGAATATAGGGTAAGGGCAAGGAGAATAAATAACCAGGATTCAAATAGTCGAGCTTCAAAGGCCAGAAGTAACTGAAGTAGAATTCCGGTTGGTGCAGGAACTTGAGTAAGTTGGGCACGGAAAAACCGAAAACGATCTGCACTGCCATCACGACGCAAGTCCGCACGATCTGATAACGATTGTGGCGGTACTTCCGGATAACATAAATGCCGCCCGCCACAATAGCGATGGTGTAAAGCAGGCCGTAGAGCGTCCACTTTCCGTCGAGACCAAGCGCGTGCGCGACGCCGCTCAAATGCTCGGTGAAGTAGAGGTCGAGGTAAAAGGCAAAGAGTAAAAAACTCAACATCCAGGCGGAGATGCCGCGATGAGTAAGGTCATAGGTGAAGCGGTTCGCAACCATGTTACGCTGCCACCTGACCTTGAATTTGCCGCCGGATGGCCTCCAGCGGTATGCGTCCGAATTCGACGTCGAACTGCGCCTCCGGCAGATGGTCCCCCACCCAGGCGACCGTGCGCCGTTCGGCGATCCAGCGCTCGAAATACTCGTGCCGCCAACGCGAGCCAAGCAGGCTAATCCCGGCGAAGAGTCCTTCGCGTTCGATCAGCCGGACACTGACGGGCCGGTCCGGCAAGGCGCCGAAGTACTCCCGGCCGGCCGCGTCCGCGTGCGACGCACCCACGCAGGTAAATTCAATTTCAAAGAATTTGGAGCTGTTGTAAAACGTAGGCCGCGTGTAGTTGACCGTGTCACCCAACATGGCACGGGCCGCGAGTTCGCCTTGGCGCTTCGCCGAATACCAGAGCTGCTCCACGAAGCCTGCGGGGCCAATCTCAGCGCAGTCACCCGCGGCGTACACGCCCGGCAGCGACGTCGCAAAGCCCGCGTCGACGCGCACTCCCCGGCCTAGCGCCGGTGGCGTTTCTACCTGACGTAGCCAGTCCACCGCGGGCGTCACGCCGATCGCGACACCCAGAAAGTCGCCCGCGTGGACTTCCCCGCCCTGGCTCTCGACACCGCTTACCTGGCCGTGCCCATCAGCCAGAACGCTAGTGACCTCGACGCCGGTGCGCAAGTCAACGCCGCGCGCCCGCAAATGACGCTCCACGATGGCCGCTTCGGCCGCACTCAAGGCTGCGGGAAAGAAGTGCGGCTCACGCACCAGAAAGCGCACCGGGATGCGATGATGCGCGAGGCACTCGACGAGTTCGACGCCAATCAGTCCGCCGCCCACCACGAGGGCGGAGCGCGTCTTCGGCAGCAACTGCTCGCAGCGCTCCAAGTCCTGCCGCGTGACGAAATTCACCAGGCCGGACTGCACCTGATGGAGCCCCTCCCACGATGGGCGCTTCGGCTGCGAGCCCGTCGCGAGGAGCAACCGGTCAAAGGCAATCAACCGGCCGGAGCGCGTCGCGAGCCGGCCTCCGTTCGCGTCGAGGCCCGTGATCCAGTCCTGCACCAGTTCAATCCGCTCCCGTTTCCACACCGAACGCTCGTACGGCTCCAGTTGCGGCAACTCCATGTGGCCCATGAGCGCGTACATCAGCGCCGTACGCGAGAAGAAGAACGGCCCCTCGCCGCTCACTATGGTAATTTGCGCTTGCGGATCCCGCGCGCGCAACGTAAAGGCGGCGGTAACTCCCGCGACGCCGTTTCCAGCGATAACGTACTTCTTCGGGGCCATGACCTAATATCCTACCGGAAGCCTAGGAAATTCCGGCCCGTTCGATATAATGTCTCCGCATGAAGACTCTCCTCCTTACCCTGATCGGCGCGCTGCTGTGCCACGCTGACGTGAAACTGCCCGCGCTCATCAGCGACCATATGCTAGTGCAGCGCGACGCGCCCGTCCGCATCTTTGGCCTGGCTTCGCCCGGCGAAGCCGTCAGCGTCGCCTTCCGTGGGCAAACCGCGCAAACCACCGCCGACCCCTTGGGGCGCTGGGAAACCTGGCTCTCGCCGATGAAGCCCGCCGCGCCCGCCGAGATGACCATTCGCGGCAATAACTCGCTCACCATCGCCGACGTCCTGGTGGGCGACGTCTGGGTGGGCTCTGGCCAGTCGAATATGCAGTGGGAGGTCCGCCAGACAAACAACGCCGAGCAGGAGATCGCCGGCGCCGCCTCGAACGAGATCCGCTTGTTCTTCGTGCCGCGCAAGCCAGCCAATGTACCGGTGCTCGACATCGAAGCCAAGTGGGTGGTCTGCACGCCGGAGACCGTCCGCAACTTCTCGGCGGTGATGTACTACTTCGGCCGCCAACTCCACCAGGACCTGAAGGTGCCCATGGGCCTGATTCACAGCTCCTGGGGCGGTACGCCCATCGCCGCGTGGCTCAGCGGCCCGGCGCTCAGCGGGAACGCGCGCTTGCTGCCGTTCAACACCTTCTGGGCCGACGTGATCGCGAAGTTTCCCGAGAACCAGTCGCGCCACGAGCAGGCGCTGAAGAAATGGGAAGACAGCGGCAAGACGGGCCCGCGGCCCGCGGCGCCGATGGGTCCGGGGAATCCGCACGAGCCGTCGACCCTCTACAACGGCATGCTCGCTCCCCTCACGAAGTACACCATCAAGGGTGCGCTTTGGTACCAGGGCGAGACCGAGGCCGGTCGCGGCCAGGGCCACCTCTACGGCGAAGCCATGATGACCCTGGTGCAGGATTGGCGGCGCGCCTTCGGCCAGGGTGATTTTCCCTTCTTCTGGGTGCAATTGGCCAACTTCGGCAACGCCTCCAAGAACGGCCATTGGATGAAGGTGCAGGAAGGGCAGATGAAGGCCCTCGCCCTGCGCGGCACCGGCATGGCCGTCATCAACGACATCGGCGAGGATAAGGACATCCATCCCAAAAACAAGCAGGACGTCGCCAAACGCCTCGCTTTGGCGGCTCGCCACGTCGCCTACGGCGAAAATGGCTTTGTTTGGTCGAGCCCCCTTTACCGCCAAGCCACCCGCGAAGGCAGCGCGATGCGCGTCTGGTTCCAGCACGCCGGCGACGGCCTGAAGACGCGTGGCGGCGGACCTGCCAAAGGCTTTATGATCGCCGGCGCTGATGGGGTCTACGTCCCCGCCGATGCGCGCATCGACGGCGCCACCGTGGTGGTCTCTAGCCCCCAAGTGCCGGACCCGCGCGCCGTGCGCTATGCCTGGGAAAACAACCCCGCCGACGCGAATCTGGTGAATAGCGCCGGGCTGCCGGCATCGCTTTTCCGCAGCGACGACCGCGACGAAGTGATTGTCCGCTAGCGGGCTCAGGTGTAAACCTTAGCTGTACTGGAGCAATAGTTCCCCCCGTACCGTTTTGGAACCCCGGACTCCTGGTATAGTATCCCCATGTGGGAAAATTCGGAGGCGCTCCGCGCTGACGCAAGTCAGTGTGGGGTGGCCCCATCGCGCAGGCGATTCCCTCGTCTGCGGGTAATTTGTCCCTTGTTCTTGTTAGCGCTTGACCTGCTAGGGCAAGCTCCTGATACCGGCGCCGGTGAGCCTGGACCCGAACAAGCTACTTCTTGTCTAACGGTATTGCCCAATCTGGACGGTTGGTACGACTTTGATGGCCCGGCGAATCCGACGGCCAGCGTCGGCAATCTTGCGCCGGACGCGGCGTGGTTCGGCAGTCCCCAGTTGATTCCTGGACTGTCCGGGCAAGCCTTGCGCTTCAACGGCTCCAGCTTTCTGGAGGTGTCGAACACCACCGCGTTCAATTACGCGACGCAGAATTTCACCGCCGCCCTGTGGGTACGGACCACCGGGGCCAGCACGACATTTTTGGACAAGCGCTGCATGGGCAGCGCGGGTGGCTGCCGGACGCCGCAGGGTTGGGCCGTGGGCATTTCTCCCGCCGGCCGTTTGCAGTTGCTGATGGGCTCAGCCTCCCCCTATTTCTACGAAGGCTTCACCGCCTTCGACCTCAAGCCGATTAACGACGGCCAATGGCACTACGTCTCGGTGAGCGTCGACCGGGCCAATACGCGGATCGTCTTCGCCGTGGACCCGGCCACGGACGACGACTTCCAGGTCATCTCCATCGACGGCTACAGCGGCTCCCTCACCTCCGTGCGCCCGCTGCGCATCGGCGGCGATCAGACCAGCCCCACCAAATTCACCGGCGACCTCGACGAAGCGCAGCTCTACGGACGCGCCCTGGCGCCGTTCGATCTGCTGCGTCTTTATGCAGCGGGCCCCAGCGGCCAATGCCGTCCGCCCATCTGCTCCCCCGTGTCCGCGCGCCGGTCCATGGTGGCCTGGTATTCCTTCGACGAACTCTCCGGCGTGATCTGGAACGACCGTGCCGCCCGCAACAACTACCTGGGTGGCGGCGGCGAGCAACTAGCCGGCCAGAATGGCATGGCCGTCCAAATCGTCCGCGTGCCCGCCGGGGGCGGGCTCCGCACCACCGACGGCGCGGCCGAACTCGACGCCGGCACCAACAACTTTTCGCTCGCCGCCTGGGTCCGCTTCTTTCCCTCCGGCAACGGCCGGCGCGCGATCATCGACAAACAGACGGCCGACAACGGTCCGGGTGGCGGCTACAGCCTGATGCTGGAAGATGGCTTCCTGCGCTTTCAGATGGCGAGCGCCGGCCTGCCGCGCGCCGCTTCAAACTTCTGGGTCGCCAACCGCACCCGCCTGGACGACGGCCGCTGGCACCACGTCGCCGCCGTGGTGGACCGCACGGCGCAAGCGCCGGACCTCTACGTCGATGGCCGCGTGGAGACGCTTGGCTCGCGCCGCGGCGTCGTGATTTCGAGCAGCATTAACAGCGGCGGTCCGCTGAACGTTGGTGGCTTTGCCGCCGACCCTTCCGAAACCCTGGGCGCCTTTGACGATGTCTCCATCTTCACGTCGCTTCTTTCCGCCGCCGACATCCAATCGATCATCGAGTCCGCCGGCACGGGCTACTGCGCCCGCAATGATCAGGGTTGCGTAGCTCCGCCGCCGGGCCTGTCCAGCTGGTATCGTTTCGAGAATGCGACCGGTCCGTTCGACGATTCCGGCACCGCGCCGAACGAACCGCTGGTTGTGGCAGGTAACATCATTCGCGGCTCCGGCCGCGTCGGCCGCGGCGTTCGGCTGCAAGAAGGCACCAGTTCTCTGCGCACGCTGGGCGCGACGCCCAAGCTCAATTTTGATACGGCCCCGTTTTCCCTCGGCTTCTGGATCCAGCCGGCGGCCGATCCGCGCACCGGGTCCACGGGTAGCCGCACCGTCATCGAAAAGATGACCTTCACGTCACCGCCCAATGGCATCCGCGTGGAGCAAGGCTACCGCTTGCGCCTGGTGAATGGCCGCCTCGAGCTGTCGCTGGCCAGTGGCGGTAACCTCGGTATCTGGACCGCCAACAACGCCCTCCGGCCGGACCAATGGACGATGGTCACGGTGCTCGTCCCCCGCGACACGGCGCCGCGCATTTTCTTGAACGGCATCCCGGAAAACCTCGCCGCAGCCGGCGTGAACCCCACGGGCAGTCTGGCGAATCCGAACCCCATGTTGGTGGGCTCCTCGTCCGAACCCAGCCTGAACCCCCTTTCGCCCATTGCCTTCGATTTCGACGAACTCTCGTTCTACAACCGCTTACTCACCACGGCGGAACTGCAGGGGCTGGCCGCGGCGATTTCCGGCCAGTGCTTCGAAGGCGTCGTGGCGTCGGTGAAGCCGGTGTTTGAAGTCGCTACGAATCCGCCGGGCATCGGCGCCACGGTCGGCGTCTCGGGCGATAGCAGCGCGCTCGACAACTACGCGACGACGATTGCCCCCGCCGCCGTCACCGTCGCGCCGCTGGTGATTAGCGCGCCGGGTGGCGCCACGGAGTACCGCTTCCGGGATTGGTCGCTCGACGGCACGCCGAACCCCGCCTGGACCGCCTCCGTTCAGACGGTGCCCTTGCCTGCGTCCGCCGCGTCCTACACGGCCAATTACGATACGTTCCACCGCCTCACCGTGGTCGTTACCGGCAACTGCCTGGTGACGCCGCTGCCAGGCTTCTACCTGGCCGGCTCGTCCCAACCCCTGGCGATCGTTCTGCCCTCCGGTTGGGTGGTAAACACGGCCACCTTCACACCAGGAAACAACGTCCCGCGCACCGTTAGCCCGGGCGTTGCCCTCACCATGTCCGCTCCGAGTACCCTCGAGGTGGTGTGCCGTGACAATACCCTTTTCCCCATCACCGTGGGGACTTCGCCCTCAAATGTAGGCCTGCAGGTACAAGCCGACGGCAACGTCGTCAGCAACTCGCAGCGTTTCAACTGGCCCGCACTGCCTGCCCGCGTTCTTGCCGTATTCCCCCAACAGCAGGTAGTCGGCCTCACCCAGTACACTTTCCGCCGCTGGCGCAACGCCTCCACCAACACCACCTTGGCGAACGCTCCGTTGTCGCAAGTGGTGGTACTGCCCAGCGCCCCCGCGTCTTTCATCGCCGACTTTGAGCCGACCGCTTACCAGCTTCTCGTCCGGCAGACCACCGGATGCGTGCTGAACGTCTTCCCCTCACCAGGGGCAGGCGGCTTCTACGCCGCGGGGACGCGCCTCTCCTTCTCGGTGACTCCGGCCAGCGGCTACACGGCCGGGTTCATCACCATCCAGCCGTTCTCCTCCAGCAATCCGATCATCCGAACCGCGCCCACGGACTTCACGCTCGATGGCCCCGCCACCGTCTCAACCCAGTGCGACGCCCAATCCGCGGCCATCCGTTTCGTCAGTTCACCCGCGCCGGCGGACCTGTCAATCTCCTTCCTGTCCTCCGTCAGCGGACTCACCTCCCGCGCGCAGGGTACCGGCAGCGTACTGATGACCATCGCGCCCGGCACACTCACTTTCAATGCCGCGCCGTTCACCAACGGCGGCACCGACGGCGCCATCCGGCGCTTTGTCGACATCACGCCGGGCAATCTGCCGAACGGTTCATCGGTACCCTCGCCCGTCGTCAACACTACCTACACCGCGAACTACGAGGTGCAATGCTACTACGTCGGCGTGGGAGCGCAACCCGCGAACGGCGGCACCTTCCGCACCACCCTGGTCTTTGGCGAGAAGCCCTTCCTGCGGGAAGAGTGCTATACGCTCGGCTCGGTGGTCCAGGTAGAAGCCTACCCCAACCCGGGCTTCAACTTCCTCCAATGGATCGGGGACGCGCCGTCCGGCGGCCGCGTAACGCAAGTCGTCGTAACGCGCGCCATGTCACTCAACGCCATCTTCCGCGCCGCGCCGTAAGTCGCGTCAAGCGGCGGCCGGCTGGAGCGCGATCGTCTAGGCGATGATCTTGTGGGCCACCACACCCGCGACGTCGGTCAAACGGAAGTCGCGACCGGAGTATTTGTAGGTGAGCTTCTCGTGGTCGAAGCCCAAGAGATGGAGGACCGTCGCGTGGAAGTCGTGGATATGCATGCGGTCCTCCACGGCGTGGTAGCCGATCTCGTCGGTGGCTCCGTAGATGAACCCGGGCTTCACGCCGCCGCCGGCCATCCAGATGGAGTAGCCGTAGGGATTGTGGTCCCGTCCGTCGTTGCCTTGGGAGACGGGCGTGCGGCCGAACTCGCCGGCCCAGATGACTAGAGTGTCCTGCAGCATCCCGCGCGCCTTCAGGTCGCGCAGCAGGCCGGCGATGGGCTTATCGACCTCTTTGGCGTTCTCGTTGTGCTTCTCAAAGAGCTGCCCGTGCTGATCCCACTTGTAGCTGTGCGTACACTGCACGTAGCGGACGCCGCGTTCGGCGAGGCGGCGGGCGAGCAGACACTGCCAGCCGAACTCCGAGGTTTCGGGCGCATCCATGCCGTAGAGCTTTTTGGTGGCCTCGGTCTCCTGGTCCATAGAGAAGGCCTCGGGCGCCTCACTCTGCATGCGGAAGGCGAGTTCGAAGGCCTGGATGCGGGCTTCGAGTTCGGGGTCGTACTTGCGCACGGAGGCGTGGCGCTGATTGATGTTCTGCAGCATGTCGAGTTCGAAACGCTGCTGCTCCGCCGAGTAGCCCTTGCGGAACAGATACTCAATGGGCTGCTCGGCGATGTCCTTCGCCTTCATGCCGGAGTTGCCGATGGCCGTGCCCTGGAAGGCGCCGGGCAGAAACGCCGAGGCCCAGTTCTTCGCGCCGCCGTGCGACAGCGTCGGCTTGATCATGACGTAGCCTGGCAAGTCCTGGTTCTCCGTGCCGAGGCCGTACAGAGCCCACGCGCCCATGCTGGGACGCACGAAAGTGCTGGAACCGGTGAACGTCTGCAAGAGGGCGGCGCCGTGATCGACGCCTTCGCCCACCAGCGAGCGGATGACGCAGAGGTCGTCCACACACTCGCGCACGTGCGGGAAGAGGTCAGAGACCGGAATACCGCTCTGGCCCCCGTTCTTGAAGGCCCACGGCGACTTCATCAGCGGCCCGGGCGGCGCGTCGGCAAAGGCGAGCGGACGCTTCATCGGCAACGGCTGCCCGTGCATCTTGGTGAGCTTTTCCTTGGGGTCAAACGTGTCGACCGACGACGGACCGCCGTGCATGAAGAGGAAGATGACGCGCTTGGCTTTGGGCTCAAAATGCGGCTTCTTCGGCAAGAGCGGACTCGCCAATTCGTTGGCTTTCGCCTGCTCCGCCAGCAGGCCGAGCAAGCCCAAATGGCCGAAGCCACAGGCGGCCGCGCGGAGGGCGCCGCGGCGCGACAGGCCGCCCTTGGCGTAGTCGCGCGGCATGAAGAGCTTCGAGATATTGTCCATGTTGTTAGTCCACGTAAATGAAGTCGTTGGAGGCCATGAGCACGCGCGCGATGCTTTGCCACGCGTCGCGCTCCGCGTTCGCGCCGCCGAAGCGCTGGCGGTAGGTCTCGACGTAGGAGAGCGCAGCATCGGTCTCTTCACTCGCCGGACGCCGGCTCAGGGTGCGCAGATAGAGCCGCTCGACGCGGCGCGCGGGCGGGTCTTCGGCCAGGCTCTTGGCGAGGTTGAGCGAACGGTCCGTCAGGAACTCGCTGTTCATCATGAAGAGCGCTTGGGGCGCGATGTTGGTCATCTGGCGCTTGCCTTGCATGGTGGTGGCGTCGCCGAAATCAAAGAGGTTGAGCAAGGCGGGAAGGTTGGCGCGGCGGATCGGCAGGTAGACCATGCGGCGCTTCTCTTTTTCCGGATTCAGGCTGAGGCGGCCGGAAGAATTCTCGCCGTCCGTCCCGAAGCCGGACTGCATCGTGCCGCCCATCTGCGTGTCGAGCGAGCCATCGGCCAAGAGCAGGCCGTCGCGGATCTCTTCGATATCCAGGCGCCGGCGGTTGAAGCGCGAAAGCAGGCGGTTCTCGGGGTCCTTCTGGTAACTCTCCGGCGACACTTCGCTCGACATCTGGTAAGCACTCGACAGCAGAATCTGCCGGTGCAGACGCTTCACGCTCCAATTCCCGGCCACGAACTGGCTGGCCAGGTAATCGAGCAACTCGGGATTCGTGGGACGCTCGCCGGTGACGCCGAAGTTATCCGGCGTGCGGACCACGCCTTCGGCAAAGTGCCGCAGCCAGATGCGATTCGCCATCACGCGCGCCGGCAAAGGATTCGCGGGGCTGGCGAGCCAATCGGCAAGGGCCAAGCGGCCACTGCCTGTACCCGGCTGCGGATCACCGGGCTTGCCGAGGATCATCGGAAACGCCTTGGGCGCCGGTTCGCCGAGGTTGGCGTAGTCGCCGCGGACGAAGACCTTCTGGTCCACCGGATCGCCGTCTTCCACGCCGCAGGCCATCTCGGGCTCGGGGATGGCGTTCTTCTTGAGCTCTTCCTGCTCCTGCTTGAGCTTGGCCAAGGTGGCCTTGGCTTCCGGCGAATAAACTGACTCCTGATCCGCCAGAGACAACGCGAAGGGCCCCTTACGGTCAATGTAGATGTCAAAGAAAAAGCCATCTTCTTCGGCCTTAAAGTCGGGCCGGGGCGGGGGCGGCATGTTCATCTCTTTCAACATGCGCCGCGCATTCTCCCGCCATTTGGCGACGCGCTCATTCCACTTCGTCATCTGGGCCAGGTACCCTTGCTGGTAAGTAGCCGCGGCGGCGGCCACTTGTTCGCTGGTGGAAGCCTGGCTCCACGGGCCGAGATGCGGCTTGGCGCGGGCGTCCTGCTGGAAGTACTTCACCCACTTGCCGAGGATCTTGGCGTCGAGCTTGCGTTCGATGGCTAACTCATTCGGCTTCGCGCCCCCTTGCACCGCGCGGGCAGCCAGAAGATAGTCCGCCAGACGCGGCGCCAGCGCGGCCGAGTAACGCTCCTTCTCCTGCTCCATCACGTCTTCGATTTCGAGCTTCTTGGCGCTCACGCGGTCCTGATAGGCGCGATACTTGGCGTACTCTGCCTTGGGAACCAAGGGTACGTACAGAAGCTTCGAGACGTGGGTGCTGGGGTCCTTAAAGCTACGCGTGTTGGCGAAGAAGCTGACGAAGGAATAGTAGTCCTTCTGTTGGATGGGATCGAACTTATGATCGTGGCAACGCGCGCAAGCCATGGTGAGGCCGAGAAAGGCCTTGGACGTGACGTCGAGTTGCTCGTCGTAGACGTCGTAGAGCATCTTCTGCTTATCCTGCTGGGCGATGGCCTTGGCGCCCAAGGCAAGAAAGCCAGTGGCGATGATGCCGCGCCGGTTGGGCGTGCCGCCTTCGCCGGGCATCAGGTCACCGGCGATTTGCTCGCGGATGAACTGGTTGTACGGCAGATCGTTGTTGAAACTCTCGATGACGTAGTCGCGATAGCGCCAGGCGTAGGGATAGCGGTGGTCTTCGTCGTTGCCGGTGGAGTCAGCGTAGCGGGCGACGTCGAGCCAGTGACGTCCCCAGCGCTCGCCGTAGCGCGGCGAGGCCAGCAAGCGATCGACAACGGTGGCGAAGGCAGTGGGCGACGCGTCTCCGAGGAAAGCGCCGATCTCGGCTTCCGTCGGCGGCAGACCGGTGAGGTCATAGGTCACGCGACGCAGCAGCGTCACTCTGTCGGCAGGCGGCGCGGGCTTCAGGCCTTTGGCTTCGAGGGCGGCCAGAATAAAGCGGTCCACCGGGCTCTGCACCCAAGCCGCGTCCTTCACCGCCGGCGGCGCTGGATTGCGGACTGGCTGAAAAGCCCAATACTGCGCGTCTTTGTCGGTGAGCGGGCGGCCGTGTTTGCGAATCGTAGGTCCGCCGGTGGGCGACGAATGCGGGGCTTGGCCGACGTTGGCGGACTTCATCGGATCGAAGCCAGGCCAGGGCGCGCCAGCCTTTACCCACAGCGTTAAGTCAGCGATGGCTTCGGCGGGCAGTTTGCCGGCGGGGGGCATCTTGGGTCGGCCCTCATAGGAGATCACCTGAAGCAATAAGCTGCTCTCGGGCTTGGCCTTGTCCGTGAGAGCACCGCTCGCCGCGCCCGCGAAGAACGCTGCCGCAGTGGACATATCCAGGCCGGACGTCTTCACTTTGGGGTTGTGGCAGCCCTGGCAATTCCGCACCAGCAACGGACGGATTCTCTTCTCGAAGAACTCGACGTCTTCGGGGGCCTGCGCGCCCGCGCTTCGCGTCGCGAATACCGCCACGCAGAAGAGCATCAACCTACGTCGCATCGGGGTATTCATTACCTTAATTTATAACATGAGCTATTCTGCAAGCTATGAGTCTCACCCGTCGTACCGCCCTGACGCTGGTTGCCCCGGCCTTACACTTGCGCGCGCAGAGTAAGCCGAACATCCTGTGGATCCTCGGCGACGACCTGGGTCCGCAATTGGGCTGCTACGGGCATCCGTTGGTCCACACGCCGAACGCGGACCGTTTAGCTTCGGAAGGCGCACGCTTTACGCACTGCTTCACCACCGCGCCCGTCTGTTCGCCGGCGCGTTCGGCCTGGAACACGGGCGTGTACCAGACAACCATCGGCGCGCACAATCATCGGAGCCATCGGAAAGACGACTACCGGCTGCCTGACAGCGTGCGGCTGGTGTCGCATCGTTTGCGCGACGCCGGCTACTTCACGGCCAACGTCACCGAAGTGGCGCCCGGTCTGCGGGTGCCCGGCAAGACGGACTTCAATTTCCAGGGCGAGAAGCCCTTCGAAGGTACGCACTGGCGCCAACGCGCGACGGGGCAGCCCTTCTTCGCGCAGATCAACTTCACCGCTCCCCACAAAGGCCCCATGTGGCCGGCCGCGCGGAAACAGGCTACGCTGGTTGACCCGGCCAAGGTGGAATTGCCGCCGTACTATCCGGATCATCCCGTGGTGCGCGATGAGGTGGCGAATTACCTGGACGCGGTGAACTACTGGGACCAGCAACTCGGCATGGCGCTCGATGCGCTGAAGGCCGATGGCTTGCTCGAGAACACCGCCATCTTCGTTTTCGGCGACAACGGCCGTTGCCTGTTGCGCGGCAAGCAGTGGCTCTATGACGCGGGCACGCACGTGCCGCTGATCGTGCGCATGCCAGGCCAGGTGCAACCAGGGACCGTGCGCCGCGATCCGGTGATTGCGCTCGACATCACGGCCACGACGCTCGACTTGGCCGGGCTGCCCCGGCCGGCGCTCTTCCATGGCCAAGGTTTGTTTTCCGGCGCGAAACCTCGCCAGGAGATCTTCACCGCGCGCGACCGGTGCGACATGACGGTGGAACGTATTCGCGCGGTGCGCGATCCGCGCTACAAGCTGATCCGCAACTTCATGCCGGAGCGGCCTTACACGCAGTACAACGAATACATCACCAACAGCTACCCCACGCAGAAGGTGCTAAAGGAGTTGCATGCGGCGGGCAAGCTGAACGCGGTGCAGGCGCAATGGATGGCGCCGCGCAAGCCCGAGGTGGAGCTTTACGACCATCAGGCGGATCCGCATGAGGTACACAACCTTGCGGGCCAAAGCGCGCATCGGGGCGCCCAACAGAGGCTGACCAAGTTACTGGAGCAGTGGATCATCGACACCAAGGACCAGGGCCGCACGCCTGAAAGCGAAGAGACGATCGCCCGGGAAGAGCCGCGCCGAAATTGATATAGTAGCGGCAGCATGCGATTCCCGGCGTTTTGGCTTCTTCTTTTCACGGCCGGCGACTTGAGCGGCGCTCCCGACCAAGCCGTTTTGGACAAGTATTGCGTCGGCTGCCACAACGCGCAGACGCGGACTTCGGGCTTGGAACTCGACGCGCTCAGCAAGGCTCCGGTAGGCGCGCATCCGGAGGCCTGGGAAAAGGTGGTGCGGCGGTTGCGCGCGCGCTACATGCCGCCTGCCGGACTGCCCCGCCCCGACGAGAAAAGCTACCAGGCGCTGGTGAGTTCGCTAGAAGCGCAACTGGACCGGGCCGCGGCCGCCAAACTCAACCCTGGCCGTCCCGAAAGCTTCCGCCGCCTGAATTGCACCGAATATAAGAATTCCATCCGCGACCTGCTGTCGCTCGACGTCGACGTCTCCGCGCTGCTGCCTTCCGACGAAGTGAGCCACGGCTTCGACAACGTCAGCGTCGGCGACCTTTCGCCCACCCTGCTGGAGCGTTATCTGAACGCCGCGCGCAAGATCAGCCGCTTGGCGGTGGGCTTGCCTTCACGATCGCCCGGCGGCGTTACGGTGAATCTTCCCCCGGACCTGACGCAGGAGGAGCACTTCGAAGACCTACCGCTCGGCACGCGCGGCGGCATGGTGCTGCAACATACCTTCCCGCTAGACGCGCAGTACGAAATCCAACTGCGCCTGGCCCGGGATCGCAACGAAATGGTAGAGGGGCTGACGGGTCCGCACCAGGTGGAACTGATGCTAGACGGGGAGCGCGTGAAGCTTTTCACCGTTAACCGGCCCAGCAAGGGCGACGACCACTCGGTCGTCGACCGCGACCTGAAGGTGAAGCTCTTCGTCAAAGCCGGGCCACACGCCATCGCGGTCGCCTTTCCCAAGCAGCCGTCCTATCTGCTCGAGACGGAGCGCCAACCCTACCAGGCACACTTCAATATGGATCGCCATCCGCGCATCCGTCCTGCGGTCTATTCGGTGTCGGTGAATGGACCGTTTGACGCGCAGGGTCCCGGAGAGACGCCCAGCCGCCGAAGAATCTTTGCTTGCCGTCCGTCGACGCCGGCCGAGGAAGAGCCTTGCGCGAAACGCATCCTGACGTCGTTGATGCGGCGTGCGTACCGCCGGCCGGTGACGGCGGCGGATCTGGAGGTGCCGCTGAAGTTCTACCGCCAGTCGAAGCCGTTCGAAGCGGGCGTGGAGATGGCGTTGCGCTCGGTGCTGGTGAGCCCGGAGTTTCTCTTCCGGGTGGAGCAGGACCCCGCCGGAGTCGCGCCGAAGACGGCGTACAAGCTATCGAATCTGGAACTCGCCACGCGGCTCTCGTTCTTCCTGTGGAGTAGCATTCCGGACGACGAGTTACTCGACACGGCCATCGCCGGCAAGTTGACTGACCCGGCGGTACTCACGAAGCAGACCCGGCGTCTGCTGGCCGATCCGCGGTCGCGCGTGCTCACCACGAACTTCGCCGAGCAATGGCTCTACCTGCGCAATCTGAATAATATCGCCCCGGATATGCGTGTGTTCCCGGACTTCGACGATAACCTGCGTCAGGCTTTTCGACAGGAGACCGAACTCTTCTTTGAGAGCATCATGCGCGAGGATCGCGGCGTGATTGACTTACTCCGCGCCAACTATACTTTTGTGAACGAACGGCTGGCAAAACACTATGGCCTGCCGAATATCTACGGCAGCCACTTCCGGCGAGTGACCTTCGATAACAACGCCGTGCGCGGCGGACTGTTGCGCCAGGGCGCCATTCTGATGGTGACGTCTTATGCGACCCGCACCTCGCCCGTGATTCGCGGCAAGTGGATTCTTGAGAACTTACTCGGCGTAACGCCACCGCCGCCGCCGGCCGCGGTCCCGGCGCTGAAAGAAAAGCACGACGACGGCAAGTTACTCACCATGCGCGAACGGCTGGCGCAGCATCGCGACAATCCGGCTTGCTCCAGTTGCCATAAATTGATGGACCCCGTGGGCTTCTCGCTCGAAAACTACGACGCGGTGGGGCGTTGGCGGACGGTGGACGCCGCGGCCCCGATTGACTCGGCGGGCGGCTTGCCCGATGGGAGTAAGTTCAACGGCGTTACTGGCCTGGAACAAGCCATTCTGGCGCGGCCGGAGATCTTCGCCGGCACCTTCGCAGAGAAGTTACTCACCTACGCGCTGGGCCGCGGCATCGAAGTAAGTGATGCGCCAGCGGTGCGGCAGATTGTGCGCCAGAGCCAACCGCAGGGCTATAAATTCTCGTCCATCGTCCTGGAAATTGTCCAGAGTGCTCCGTTTCAAATGAGGAGATCGCTATGATCACGAAAAAAGCCTTACCCCGGCGCAGCGTGCTGCGAGGCATGGGAACCGCCTTGGCCCTGCCGCTGCTGGACGCGATGGTGCCCGCGATGACGGCGCTGGCCGCGACCCCTGCGGCGCCCGTGCGCCGACTCGGCTACGTGTATGTGCCAATGGGCGCGCACATCCCGCATTGGACACCGCCCGGCGCCGACCTCACCAAGCTCTCGCCGATCCTCTCGTCGCTGAGTCCGGTGGTGGACCAAGTGACGGTGCTCACCAACATGGAGCTACGCAACGCTTACCCCGGTACGCACGCCACGTCGAACGCCGCTTTCTTGAGCGCCGCGACGTCGAAGTGGACCGAGAGCAGCGACTACTATCTGGCTACCACCGCAGACCAAGTGGCGGCGCAGCAGATTGGCCAGGCGACGCGCTTGCCGTCGCTGGAACTGGCGATGGACTTACTTACCACCGTCGGCCAGTGTGACAACGGCTACGCCTGTGTCTACCAGAACAATCTCTCCTGGTCCTCACCCACGACGCCGCTGCCCGCCGAAGCTCATCCTCGGGTCGCCTTTGAGCGCCTCTTCGGCGATGGCGGCTCCGCGCAGGATCGCCGCGCCGACTTACAACAGGACCGCAGCCTGCTCGATTTCATGAAGGACGACATCGCGCGTTTGCAGCGCAAGCTCGGCGCGGGGGACCGGAATCGCGTCAGCCAGTATCTCGACACGGTGCGAGAAGTAGAACGCCGCATTCAGAAGGCCGAAGCCGCGACGAACGGCTCGCCCTTACCGGATCTGGACCGGCCTGTCGGCGTTCCGGCTTCTTATCGTGACCATGCGCGGCTCATGTTCGACTTACAGGTGCTCGCCTTGCAGGGTGACGTCACGCGCGTAATCACCTTTCAACTGGCCCGCGAAACCAGCACGCGCACTTACCCGGAAATCGGCGTCTCCGATCCGCATCATCCGCTGACCCACAATGGCGGTAATCTCGAAAAGCTGGAACAGGTGGCTAAGATCAACGCTTTTCACGTCAGCTTATTCTCGGAGTTTTTGCAGAAGCTACGGAATACGCCCGACGGCAACGGCTCCTTGTTGGACCACTCGGTATATCTTTACGGCAGCGGCATGGGTAACCCTGACGTACATGACCATGTCAATCTGCCGATCCTCGTCGCCGGCGGCAGCGCCGGGCGGATTAAGGGTGGCCGCCATATCCGCTACGCATCGCCCACGCCGCTAGCGAATCTACACCTTACTTTGCTTGACAAAGTAGGTGTACGTCTGGATCGCTTCGCCGATAGCCAAGGCACGATCAAAGAGTTGTTATGAGACTCCTCCTCTGCCTCATCGTTCTCCCTCTTTTGGCCGGCGACCTGCGCTTGCCCGACGCGGCCAAGCAGCAGAATCGCGTTGTGTTGACGCAGTTGCTGAAGAGCAAGTCTGATCCCAACGCCGCGCAAGTGGATGGCACCACGGCTCTGCACTGGGCCGCCCGGCATGACGATGTGGAGGCCGCCAAGTTGCTGCTGGGCGCGGGAGCGAACGCACGCGCCGCCAATCGCTACGGAGTGACGCCCCTGTCGCTGGCCTGCACCAACGGCAGCGGGCCGATGGTGAGCCTGTTGCTCGATGCCGGCGCTGACCCGAATACCACGCTGCCCGGCGGCGAGACGGCGCTGATGACCGCCGCCCGCACCGGCCAACTGGAACCAGTCCGCACGCTGATCGCTCGCGGCGCGAATGTGAGTGCGCAAGCCCGCGCCAAGGACGGTCAAACCGGCCAGACCGCCCTGATGTGGGCGGCGGCCGAAGGCCACACCGCCGTGGTGGACGCGCTGCTAGCGGCTAACGCCGACTGGAAATTGCGCCTGGACTCGGGCTTTACCGCCCTGCTCTTCGCCGCGCGCGAAGGCCGCATTGGCGTGCTGCAGAGATTGATCCAGGCCGGCGCCAGCCCCAACGACTCCGTCGAGATTAAGCCATCGCCGGCGCCGCGCCCCGGCCGCTATCCGCGCGCCGGCGTTACGGCACTCACGCTGGCGGCCACGAACGCGCACTATGAACTCGCGAGTGTCCTGCTCGACGCCGGGGCCGACCCCAACGCCGCCGACTGTGGCTACACCGCGCTGCACGTGCTCAGCGCCGTTCGCAAGCCAGGCGTGGGCGACAATGACCCGGCTCCGGATGGCTCCGGCCGGCTCACCAGCAATGACTTCGTCCGCAAGATGGTCCAGAAAGGCGCCAATTTGAATGCCCGCATGACGAAGCGCGTGCCCTTCGGACTCACGGCGATCAACACTTTGGGCGCTACACCCTACTTCATCGCCGCACGCCACGCGGACGCCGAACTGATGCGCCTGCTGGCCTCGCTCGGCGCGGACCCCAAGATCACGAACGACGAAGGCACCACGCCGCTGATCGCCGCCGCCGGGCTTGGCACGCGTTCGCCGGGCGAGGATGCCGGGACGGAACCCGAAGTCCTGGCCGCCGTCCAGGCCGCGCTGGACTTAGGCGCCGACGTCAACGCCGTCAATCTGAATGGCGAGACGGCTATGCACGGCGCGGCCTACAAGAACCTCCCAGCGGTGGTGGAGTTGCTCGCCGCCAAGGGCGCGAAGATTGAGGTGTGGAACAAGAAGAACAAGTTCGGCTGGACGCCGCTCTTGATCGCGCAAGGCTTCCGCTTCGGCAACTTCAAGCCCTCGCCGGTAACGGTGGCCGCGATTGAGAAGCTGATGCTGGCGGCCGGAGTTACTCCGCCGCCCGCGCCCGTGGTGGGCGCCGCCAAGAATAGCGAATACAAGTAGCCAGCAGCGCCGTCAGGCAGAGAGCCCACGTGCCCGGTTCCGGCACCTCGGATGCAGAGGCGGTGAGTCCGAACTGCAGTTGCGCGCGGCTAGCCCCGTTCGGTGTGTAGGCCAACAGACCAAGGAACCGCACTTGGCCGGATAGCACCCAGGCGCCTTGCGCATTGTTCGATTGGAAGATCACCGGCCCAATGTCCGCCCGGCCCGCCGGGCCGTCGCCGGTCGCGTTGGCATTGAAGAACGTGCCCGACAAGGGGGCAATCACGGAGAGGCCTGTACCCAGGGCCAGCGCGTTCAAGGTAACTTCTGAATACGGCTTGGCTGGGTTGCCGCTGGCCGCGCTCAAATAGGTATTCAAGGTCCAAGTAGCATTGGCCGCCGGTGGCGCGGCACTAGCGTAGCTGGTAGTGATAAAGCGCGAAGACGAAATCAGCGTGGCGGTGTCGTAGAGGCGAATAAAGCCAGAGGTACCGTTATAGCCGATCTCAAAGTACTGCCAGCCGCCGTCGCTGTAGTAGCTTTGCGCGAAGCCGCTGGGAAATGCGTCGGCCTTCGGCTGCGTGGTATCGCCGGGGGCGATGCCGGTGGTCATTTCCCAGTCGCCGTTGGCGAGGCCCGCGCGCAGCATCGTGCCGAAGGTGAAGTCGGCGGCGGGCAACGCCATCGCCAGTACTAAACCCAGAGTTGTGCAACGAGCTATCACACCCCGTACTTTATGAAGAATACTTCCTCGTGTGAATGCCCCAATGGTTCTAAGGCCCCGCCCTAAGCTGGGATCTTTAACAAACGAATGCCATTTTCCCAGGTGATTTTTCGAAAGATTTTGGCATCCGTCAGGTCTTTTGCCAATTGCAGCGTGTCGCGCGCGACGCATTTGCCCTTCAGCCGCGCCAAAAGCGGAGTGCCGCCGGTGCCGTGCCCGTCCTGGCAACTGCAATCGCAGCCGAACATGAGCTTGTTCTGGTGCCGCTTGAGGAAGCTGCGCGCGAACTCCGGGTCGCGGCTCAGGGCGTTGTTGCCCGAATTCGCCGACAAATCGCCGTAGAGATTTGGGTAGTCGCTGAGGAAACGGTCCGTCAAGCCGCCGGGCTTGATCGGGCCTTCGGGATAGCTGCGATCCATGGGGACGTCGGCACTGATGTTGGCCCAGAAGAAGTCGGCGTGGCCGATGAAGGTGGTCTTCTTATAGGTCTTCAGAATCTTGTCGAACTCGCGCCAGCCTTTGTTGAAATCGCCTTTCACCTCCTGAAAGTGCATCAGGATGGGGACGTTCAGCTCGGCGCACAGGTCATACACTTGGCGCATCTCCTTGCCGCCGGCGGCAAGGTTGTGCTTCATCTCGCCGAAACCCCGCGCTCCATCCACAACTGCCTGGCGCAGCTTGGCGAGACCGTCCGGGGCGGAAGGATCCGTCGCGGCGAACCAGACGAAGCTCTTCGGATGGGCGGCGATTTCGGCTTTGGCGCGGGCTTCGTCCTTCAGATTCGTCAACAGGACGGCCTTGGTGACGCCGGATCCGTCCAGGTGATCCTGGGCTGACCGGCCGTCGCGCGGGTGCAGATGAATGTCGAGCACGGGCCCGCCCCATTCGTGAGCCGGAGCGGCAGTGAGGGCGAGCGAGCTGGTGGCGAGGAAGGTACGTCGATTCATGACCCTACTACATATACAACGATCGGCTCGCTTTCGCTGGCGCCTACCCGCAGTCGCACGGGACGCGCTCCCGAGGCGAGCCCAACCGGAATCCGCGCGTTCACCTGCATGATGCCCACCGTACCCGGCGCCTGCCCGCGAAACAGGACTTCGGCCCGCTCGCCGTTGATGGTGACGGCAGTAGCGGCTACGGACTCCGGATAGCCATCCCGCGGCACGTAGCCGGTCCGGCTGGGCGGCGACGTGGCGCCTTGGCCGGTGGCGAAGAAGACAATGGCGTCGCCGGTGCGAGCCGGATTGGTTGCTGAATTCGGCGTGCCGTCCTGATTGAAGACTCCCGCAAAGAGCACGGGCCGCGTGGCGGCCACGGGCACGTTCACTATGCTGCTGGCTTCGCCATTCACCGTCACTTGCAAAGACGCTTCGCTCGCGCCCGCCAATTCGTACGGCACTTGCACGTTCAATTGGTCCGTCCGAGCGTAGCTTAGCGGCGCGGGGAGACCATTCCACGTCACCGAAATACCTTGGCCAGCGACGGGCAGCGCGCCATCTTCCAGACGGAAGCTGACTCCTTCCGCGGGCCCGAAGCCGCTACCGTAGATCGACACCAGTTGGCCCGGCGCCACGGGACCGCTGATGCCTTCGCGCGTCAGGCGGGGCCCCGTAGACGCGACGCTGAGGCTCCAAAGCTCATTGGTCGGCTCTCCGGATTCCAGGCGGCCGCCGAAGAAGAATGCGGTGGCCCGATCCGCCGCGAACGCGGCTTCGTGGCGCGACCTCGCCGGCGGTGCGGCGTTCGCGAGCAGGCTGGTGCGCCACTCGCCGTTGCCGTACTCCCAGGTGTCGTTGAAGAGCCCACCGCCCTCCCCGCCGTAGATCACCAGCCGGCTGCGGGGCTCGTCGAAGACCATCCCGTAGTGCTCGCGGGCCGGAGGCTTCTGGGCGCCCGTGCGCTCCGTCCAGCGGTTCGTGGCGAGGTCAAAAGCCCACAGGTCGCCCAGCGGACAAGGCCCGAAGCCACTCGCACAGCCGCCATAGAGCAGCATCTGGCCGGCGCCCGGATCATAGACGGCGTGATGCAGGCAGCGCCGCAAGGGCTTGGTGCCGGCAGGCGTCAGATTTTGCCACGCATTCGTTGCGAGGTTGAAGGACCAGGTATCGTCGAAGCGCCCCGCGCTGGTAAAGCCGTGGGAGATCACCATGCGGTCGCGGCCCGGCTCGAGAATCGCCGAGTGGCCATAGCGACGGCTGGGCCCAGCGTCATCGCGCGCCAATTGCTGCCAGGCGCCGCTAGCTACGTCGTAGGCCCAGACGTCGCTAAAGAAGCCGCGCGCTTGGCCGCCAAAGAGCACCAGGCGGCTACGGCGCGCGTCCCAAACGAGCGTGTGGCCCAAGCGGGCGGGCGGCAGGGCGCCGCTGGGATTCAGGCGCGTCCAAGCGCGGTCGTCCAGTGAGTAGGCCCAGAGGTCGTTGCGCGTTTCAGTGTCCTGCCCACCGAAGAGATAGAGCCGCCGCAGCGAGGGCGCGTAGGCGATGGTGCCGTCGACGCGGCCGGTCGGCGCGGTGTCGCCGGGCGGGAGCAAGCGGTAGGTCAGGCTCTGGGCGCTCAAGGAACCGAGCGAGATTAGCAGCAAGGCACAAAGCTTCATGCCTACTCATCCGCGGCGCCCGCCTTTCTATTCCGCGCCATGTAAGATGAGGGGGTTATGCCTGCAAAAGTCTTGCTCGTGATTGGCGACGCCGCCGAGGCCATGGACACGCTCTATCCGTTCTTTCGCCTGAAGGAAGCCGGCTACCAAGTGGTGGTGGCGGGTCCCGCCGCTCGCGTTTATCACTTGGTCATGCACGAGATTCCGCCCGGTTGGGATATTACCCGCGAGGGCCCCAGTTACCATCTGGCCGCCGACATCGCCTTCGCCAACGTGGTGCCGGAGGACTACCTCGGCCTCTTTATCAGCGGTGGCCGGGCCCCGGAGTACCTCCGTTACGACGCGCACCTGCTCGCGTTAACACGGCACTTCTTCGCCACGCGCAAGCCCGTGGCGAGCGTCTGCCATGGCGTCGAGATCATCGCGGCGGCGGATGTGATCCGTGGCCGGCGCGTGGCGACCGTGGCGAAGTGCGCGCTCGACGTCGAGTTCTCCGGAGGCCACTTCGTCAACGAAGGTTGCGTGCGCGATGGCAACCTCGTTAGCGGCCGCACCTGGCACGACAACCATCTGTTCATGGGCGAGTTCGTCAAAATGCTGGCCGAGGCCGCGGCCGCATGACTCGCCGAGCGCTGCTGCTGGCCGCAGCGTCGCGGAGTGCCCTGAAACTGGCCATCGGCAACTACGGCATGCCCAATCTCGCCGTCGACGAGGCGCTCGCCGCGATTCGCCGCATCGGCTACGACGGCGCGGAGTTGTGCCTGATGGCGGGCTGGCCGAGCGAGCCGGCGAAACTCGACGCCGCCGCGCGACGCCGCATTCGCCAGCAACGGTTGCCGATTTGCTCGCTGATCGAAAATTTCAGTCTATTGGGCGAGCAAGCGGGAATCCTGGAGCGCATCCGCCGCGCGAGCGGCGTGGCGCACGATGTGCGGGCACCCCTGCTGCAAACCGTCCTCGGCGGCAAGCCTGCGGAATGGGAACAGGTAAAGCAACGAATGGCCGAAAATCTGAGGATTTGGGCCCGCGTGGCGACGGAGCACGAGCTGCGGATTGCGGTGAAGTCACACATCGGCAGTGCTTCTGATACGCCGGAGAAGCTCATCTGGCTGCTCGACCAAGTGCGCAGCTCGAGCCTCACCGCCGTCTACGACTATAGCCATTTCGAGCTCCAGAAACTGGACCTCACGCAGACCCTCGGCACGCTGCTGCCTCGGTCGGCGTTCATTACTGTGAAGGACGGCCACCTCGTCGATGGCCAACCGCGATTTCTGTTGCCTGGCGAAGGCACGACAGACTACGATCTCTACTTCCGGCTGCTGAAGGAACGCGGCTACCGTGGCTGGATGCTGGTAGAAGTGAGCCGGCAACTGCAGACGGCGCCTGGCTTCGATGCGCTCGCCGCGGCCCGGCGATCGTACGCATTCCTGGCCCCAAGGATCCGGTAAGTTACAGGAGCACTTCGCGCATCGCGCCTAGCAACACTTCCTCCACCTGCGGCGCGACGCGCGAAACGATGCCGGTTTCGTAGCCGCCTTCGCGGTAGGACTTCCGGGTGCCAATGTACATCGGCCCGTAGTCGCCGTAGGCCGCCATCGCCACGGTCTCCCCAGACGGACGAAGTCCCCGTGCCGCTAACTGGTATTCGACGAAGAGCTCACCGGGCATATGAATCAGATTCACCGGCCCCATCCGCAACGAGGAAATGTCGATGCGGCGACCCGTTTTTACCAGGCGATGCCAAGCCAGGTAGCGGCCGGCACTGGCGCGGTCACGCGGGATCAACTTGGGATTCTCGAGGTCGGCGAGGATCTTCTCTTCCGTAAACTCGGGCCGCAGCGGCAAGGGAGAGGAAACTACCTTCCAACGCAGCGTATCCACCAGGAAACGCTTTTCGGCGGCGCGGGCCTGCGCCATCGCCTCGCCGAGGCGCCCGGCCAACTTCGCGCGATTTTCAATAGCGCCGTCGTTGTATTTCCCCGCCCCGATGTTTCCCGCGGCGCCCGTAAAGTGAATCGCAAAACTCTCGGTCTGCTGCCGGCGCGCCATCCCGACAAAGTCGGCACTGATCTCGCCCTTGCCGTAATAACTCATGGGATGCGTCGCGTAGTAACTCAGCGTAACGATCCGCTTTTCTTTGTTATAAAAACTAATCGAGTCGAGTTGCGGATCAATCACGCCGACGGGCGCGTCGCAATAGGGCGACCCTTTGCAAGCGGTAAATCGTTGAAAGGCGAACTTACCGTCTGGCGACAGAATGCGCCGGTTCGAAGCGATGTCCTTCACGATGGCGTGGCCGGCGCCAATTTCCGTAACCTTATAGGACTTCGCCGCACGCACCGCCGCCACCACGCCGCGCAAGGCCGCTTGCGCAAAAGACTCGCTCTGCAGCACGCCGGGCAGGTCGCGCATGCGCAACAACTCTTCGGCGGAGGCATCGTCACCGGGGGCGTCGTGTTGGTGGACGGTCTGGACGGCTACCCGCGCGGGCACCGTGCCGGCGGCGACGGCTAAAGCGGCGCGCCAGCGGTCGTGGCTGCTATTGCCGATGCCCAACCAGTCCACGGCGCAAAGTACGATCGGTTGCTGATCTTCGGGCATGAGCACGACACCGCGTGCTTCCAAGGAATCCTTCACGCTGGTCCCCGGCACCACTAAGCCCACGCAGAGAGGCGTACCGAGGGGCGGCGTCACATCCGCGGTGAAAGGAGCTATGCGGAGGCCGGGCTTTTTCTTGATGGCGAAAGCGGGCGCGGCGAGGAGAGTTCGGCGAAGCATCACCCTTTGATTTTAGTGCAGGTAGAAGAGGCTCAGACGGCGCAGACCGGCCTGTTCCAACACCGCGCGATCCAAAAACTGCCGCTCCAACCGCGAGAGTTGATCGGCGGTCATTTTGCCGCGATAAGGACGCAACGAATTCTCCATTTCGCGGCGCACCTTCAGCAGTTGCTCTTCGCTCTGCGCGCTCCGGGCCTCGGCGAGTAACTTCTCCTCGATTACCGTCAGACGCAGTTCCAGTTCTTCCAGCGCGCCATGATGCAACTCAGCTTCCGCGGCCAACTGGCTGAGGGAGCGCGCCAAATCGGTCCAGCCTTTCGCCGCGACTAACTCAGCATTCGATGATAAGTAAGTCCGCAGTTCTTCCACGGAAAATGGCGCGTCCACCACGGGCGCCGACGCCGTACTGATGCCGCCCTTCTCCATGATTTCGGCCTCTTCCATCACAGCTTGCGTGCAATAGGCCAGCGAATTCACCGCCTGGCGTCGCTTACTCGCGCGCCATTTTTCGAAGGCGCGCTCAATTCCCCGGCGCACCGCTTCCAGCGGTATCCCGCCGTTCTTCCAAGTTTCAATTAATGCCCAATCCAGGGGCGAAAGGAGAAATAGACTCGTGCCGCGGGCGCGCTGAAAATGCTCTTCAATTTCGGTGAAGTAATTGAAGTAGTTAGTCGGCCAATCCGGTTCCTCAGCCGCCGGCAAGATTGCGCTCCCAGATCATTTCGAGTCCGTCGAGCGTAAGGTCTTCGTCGACGGTTTTGATAAACTGCGAACCTCGCGCAATTAAATGCGCCTGCCCGCCGGTGGCGACACAGCGCGTGCCGGGACCGAGTTCCGTCACCAGGCGCGCCATAATGCCGTCGATGGTGCCGATGGTGCCGTAGTAGAGTCCGCTTTGAATGCAGTCCACCGTATTCGTTCCGATTAGTTGGCGCGGCTCGGCGACATCCACCAAAGGCAAGCGGGCGGCTTTCTCGAAGAGGCCGCTGATGGCGATACCCAAGCCGGGACAGATGATGCCCCCCAGAAAATCGCCACGCTCGGACACGCAATCGAAGTTAATGGCGGTGCCTAAGTCAACCACCACGACCGGGCCGCCGTATTTTTCGAAAGCGGCCACGGCGTTCACAACCCGGTCCGCTCCCACTTCCCGGGGATGGTCGACCAACACCTTCAGGCCCAAGTTACTCTCTGCCGTGACGAACATGGGCGACGTGGAAAAATAACGTCGCGCCATTGTATTCAACGGTCCGTCCAGTGGCGGCACGACACTCGAAACGACGATGCCCGATACTTCCGCAAAGCGCATGGAGTTCGCCTCGAATAGTTCGCGCAGCAAGATGCCCCATTCGTCCGCGGTGCGCTCGCGCACGGTTCGTAAGCGCCAACTGGTTTCCAGTTTCCGTTGGCGATAGACGCCAATCGTTAGATTTGTGTTTCCCGCGTCAATGGCCAGCAGCATCGGCCTAGTGCTCAATCGGGAAGCCGAAGGCGTACTGCGTGCCGTCGTGCGTGCCGACATAGACGCGACCGCCACCCGCGGCCAAGCGGCCCGTGGTTACAAAAGTGGGCAGGGTAGAGCCGCTATTCCAGACCTCTTTACCGGTAGCCGCGTCGAGGGCGTAGAGGATCGCCTTCGAACTCTTGGCGGCCCGCTGAGCGGCCGTCATATTGGCGTCGGTAGTGCGAAACTCACCCGAAGACAGCGCGAAGACGACACCGTTCACCACGATGGGCGGCGCGGGCGACACTAAGTCGCGCGACGTCCAAGCAGCTTGCAGTTTTCCGTCCACCAACTTCCAGGCGCTTACGGCGTTCCCCGTAGGAGCCAGAATCCAACGCCCGCCGGACATGTCCTGCCAGGTAGCCACGCTGCCCACCGCGTAGTCCTTGGCGATGCCCGTGGCGCTGGCCATCGGCTTACTCAGGTCGGTAGTATCGAAGACGTGCAGTGCGCCGTCGTTCGTCGTGACGGCGACTAAGTCCTTCCCTTGCGCCTCGAAAATCGCCGGCGATGAGGTAAAGCGCAGTCCGGGCGCCTTGAAGCTGGCCTTCTGCGTTAGGGTCTTCAATTCCAGCGCGACTAACTCGTCGCGTCCGCTCACAAAGATGGTGCCATCGGGAGCGAGGGCGTAGCCATTCGTGCCCACTACGTCCGACGTCTTCCAATGGTTCACCTGCTTGGTTTCGAGATCGAGCGCCCACAGGCCATTGTCGACGCCGCCGCAGCCGTTCACCGTGGTGACGTAAGCAACGCGCTCAAAGACCATCAAGCCCTGGGCGTGCGCGCCTGGCGGGAGAAAATCGATCGGTGGATTCGGTTCGTCGCCGTTGGAGACGTAGAGGAAATGAAACTTGCCGTCGCCCGTCAGGAAGTAAGCGTATTGGACGCGCGGCGCGAACATGTTCACGGGGCCCGAGTCGCGCACGCCGGGGCGCGGCTTCGGAGCGGCGGACGGTGGTGGTCCTGGACGCTGCATCGGCGGCGTCTTCAACGTGACGGCGCCTTCATCCGGCAAGCCGACGCCGCTCTTGGCGGGTGTGCCCCGGCCGATGCCACTGCCGCTCAGCGGCGAAGGATACGCTAAAGAGTTCACCACGCGCACCACGCCGGACGTGATGCCGCCTGGGCAGGCGACGGTGCTGGGTCCCGTGGTGGGGAACGTCTTCTCCCATTCGACGCGCGCCAGATCGATGTCGACGCCGGTCACGCTGCCTGAGGCGTTACCGATGAAGGCGAGTGAGCGGAAGCCGCGGTAGCTGATGTAGAAGTCCAGCAGCGAGGGCGGCGTGAGCGAACTCATCTGCCGCGCGGCGCCATTCATCTTCATCTTCCACAGCAGTTCGAAGCCCGGCTTGCGCATGCTTTCGGCGTTAATCTTGGCGTCCATACGCACCCAGGCAGAGCGGTGGGCGTCGTTCGATCCCACCACCCAGTCCACTCCGCGTTGGGCAAAAGCCACGCCAACCGCCAACAGCACGCAGCCAACGGAGACCGTGGCCAGGCTAATTCTTCGCATCAATCAATACTCCTTCGAATCTAAGATCATATACCCAATCCGCCACCAGCGGATTGAGATATAGTGTGAGGTTTGGAGACAAGCACGATGCGCAGATTCCTAGCCGCCACCCTGGCCGTCACTTCCCTGGCCTTCAGCGCCGACTGGCTTACCGACGGCGGCGACGTACGCCGCAACAATTGGCAAAAAGACGAGAAGATCCTCAATACCGGCAACGTGAAGGGGCTCACCTTGCTGTGGAAGAAGAAGCTCAACAATGAGCCGCGGCAGATGCACTCCCTCCTGGAACCGCTGGTCATCGGAAAGGTGAACACGCCGAAGGGTCCGAAGCAGGTGGTGATCCAGGCGGGTGTCTCCGATAATATCTTCGCGCTCGACGCTGCCGATGGCACCCTGCTCTGGACCAAGCACTTCGAGAGCAACTACAAAGAGAGCGGCCGCGGACCCAGCGTGCTCTGCCCGGGCGGCATGACCGCCAACGTCACCATCGGACCGGGCAAAGGCGATGGCCAGTACACCATCTACGCCGCGAGTTGGGACGGGCGCCTGCACCAGATCAATGCCGCGGACGGCGAGGAACTCACCTCGCCCGCGAAGTTCATGCCGCCGAACGGCAAACCCTATGCCATGAGCCTGCTGAATAACGTGATTTACACGCACAGCGCGCAAGGCTGTGGCGGTAACCCGAATATGGCCTACACCTATGACCTCGCGACGAAGATCGTCGGCTCCTGGGGGCCGGCAGGCGGCGGCATGTGGGGACGTTCGGGCCCCGCCATCAGCAAGGACTTAGTCATGTACACGGGCACCGGCGACGGCCGCTGGGACCCGGAGAATGGCGTCTATGGCAACGGCATTATCGGCGTCAAGCAGAATCCGAAAACGAAGGCGCTTGAGTTAGTGGATTACTACGGTCCGTCGAACGCGGAATGGTTAGTGAAGCGTGATTTGGATATGCAAGTTACTCCCGCCATCTTCGATTACAAGGGCAGAGAGTATATGATCGACGCAAGCAAAGAATGCCGCATCTATCTGATGGATACCGAGTCCATCGGTGGCGATGACCATCGCACGCCCGTCTATCGAACGCCGCTGATCTGCAATGAAATGGTGGATTTCGCGGAAGCCGGTATTTGGGGCTCGCTCGCCACCTGGGAAGATGCCAAGGGCACGCGCTGGATTCTCACGCCTTTCTGGGGTCCGAAGCATTCGGCCTATAAGGCGCCGCTCGAATACGGCGAAATCAAGAAAGGCGCCATCGCGGCTTTCAAGATGGAGACGAAGAACGGCAAGCCCGTGCTCACCCCAGCCTGGCTCTCCCGCGACATGAATCAAGCGGAACCGCCGCTGATCGCCAACGGCGTGATCTTCGCTTACGGCAGCGGCGAGAATACGGCCCAGGCCTTTCCGGACGTCGGCCTCGATTTCCGCATGGAACGCCGCATTCCGCTTTCCACGCACGCGGTGCTGTATGCCCTGGATGCGCAAACCGGGAAAGAGCTGTGGAATAGCGGTAAGCAGATTACCAATTGGAACCACTGGAGCGGCATCGCGGTGGCGAATGGCCAGGTATATATCAATACCTACGACGGCCACCTGTATTGCTTCGGACTCAAGAAGTAAATGCGTTACGCCCTGGCTTTGGTGTGCCTCGGCTTGTACGGCCAGACGGTTGCCGAGCTCGAACGCGAGTTAACCGCGCAGCGACGGTTGCTGAACGACTGGGCCGGACTTACTCGCTATGGCAGCGACAACGCTGAAATCAAGTCGCCACCGGCGGTGGTATTTCTCGGCGACGAGATTACCGAGAAGTGGGAACCGTTTTTCGAGGGTAAGCCGTATTTGAACCGCGGTTTAGCCCGCCAGTCCTCGGCGCAGATGTTACTCCGCTTCCGGCAGGATGTGATTTCCCTCAAGCCGAAGCTAGTCATAATCCAGGCCGGAACTAACGACATCGCTGGAACGGCCGGTCCGACGACGGAAGCGATGTCCGCCGAGAATTTCATGTCGATGGTGGAACTCGCCAAAGCCAATGGCATCCGCGTGATTCTGGCCTCGGTCACGCCAGTATGGGAAACGCAGAAGCGGCGTCCGGCGGGCAAGATTATTGGTCTAAATGGCTGGCTGAAGAGCTATGCCGCCAAAGTGGGCGCGACTTACTTGGATTACTACTCGGCCCTCGCCAGCGGACGCGTGCTGCGCAAAGAATTCACCAACGACGGCCTGGTGCCGAATGCGGCGGGCTACGCCGCCATGGCGCCCTTGGCCGAAGCAGCCATCGCCGAGGCGATGGCGAAACCCTAAGGAATTATGTCTTCAACGAAAATTGCCCTGGTTACTGGCGCTGGCAGCGGTATCGGCCGCGCGGTGAGCCTTGCTTTGCATGACGCTGGTTACTCCCTGGTGCTGGCGGGCCGGCGGGCGCACGAATTGGAGAAGACGGCGTCGTACGGCGACCGCTTCTTCTGCGTACCGACGGACGTGACGCAACCCGAACCGGTGGCGGCACTGTTTGCCGCCATCGTCGAACGCTACGGCCGGCTGGACGTGTTGTTCAACAACGCCGGCATGGGCGCCCCGGCGATTCCGATGGACGAGTTGACCTTCGCGCAATGGAGCGCCGTGGTGAACGTGAATTTGACGGGCGCGTTCCTTTGCGCGCAGCACGCGATGCGGGTGATGAAGAAGCAGAGTCCGCGCGGCGGGCGGATCATCAACAACGGCTCCATCTCGGCGACGGCGCCACGGCCGAACTCCGCGCCGTATACGGCAACCAAACATGCGATCACCGGACTGACGAAGTCGATTTCACTTGACGGGCGTAACTTCGATATCGCCTGCGGCCAGATCGACATTGGCAACGCCGCCACCGAGATGACCGAGCGCATGACCTCGGGCGTCCCCCAAGCTAACGGCATGACCATGGTGGAGCCGCGCATGGACGTGAAGCACGTCGCCGATGCGGTGGTCTTCATGGCCGGGTTGCCACTGGCGGCCAACGTTCAATTCATCACCGTAATGGCCACCACCATGCCCTTGGTGGGCAGAGGATAGGGTTGTTGTTAGAATTGCTGCATGCGCTTTGGCATCAACACCATGCTGTGGACAGCGAACTTCACCGCCGCTGACCTTCACCTGCTCGACAAGGCCAAGGCCTGGGGTTACGACGGCGTCGAAATCCTGCTGGTGGATCCGCAAGCCTTCCCGTCGGCCGCCCTCTATCAGGCTTGCCTGTCGAAGGGCTTGGGCCTAACAGCGGTGGGTATCGCCTCTTTGGAAAATAACCCCCTCAGCGCCGATGCCGGCGTCCGGCGCCACACGCTCGATTACTTTCGCGCCTGCATCAAAGCCCTGGCCGAAGCCGGCGGCGAGATCCTCGCGGGACCCATGTACGCCCCGCTTGGCCACTTCACGGGTGTGCGCCGCACGGCTGACGAATGGAAGCGCTCGGTCGAGTTCTTCCAGGAACTCGCGCCCACCCTGGACGCCCATCGCATTACGCTCGCCCTGGAGCCGCTGAATCGCTTCGAGACTTACTTCCTCAACACCGCCGCTGACTCGGTCGCCTTCTGCGAAGCCATCCATCATCCGCGCGTCGGCATCCTCTTCGATACCTTTCACTCGAACATCGAGGAGAAGAGCATTCCCGACGGCTATCGCACGGTGGGCCAACATCTCGTCCACGTCCATGCCTGCGAGAACGATCGCGGCACGCCGGGCACCGGCCACGTCGATTGGACCGGCGTTTTTCAAGCGCTGCACGACGTGAACTACGACGGCTGGCTCACCATCGAGAGCTTCGGCTCGGCGCTGAAGGAAATCTCGGCCGCCGCGCGCATCTGGCGGGACCTCGAAAAGGACATGGACACCTTAGCCGCCGACGGCATCAAGTTTCTGAAGTCCAGTTTCAATTGAGCTACCACCGCAACTTTGCCGGCCGGCTTGCCTTTGATCAAGCGTAGGAGGCATACATGCTAAAAACCACTTCGATCTTTTTGGCCGTCACGCTCGGCCTTTCCGCGCAGACCATTGGACAGCGCGAGGTGAATCAGCAGGCTCGCATCAACCAGGGTGTGAAGAACGGAACTTTAACGGCTCCCGAAGCCGCGCGGCTCAACGCCAATCAGAGCCGCATCCGGCGCCAGGTTCGCCGCGACCGCGCCGACGGTAATGGACTCAGCCGGGGCGAACGCAAGCAATTGCGCCACGAGCAGAATCGCCAGAGCCGCCGGATCGCGCGCCAAAAGTCCGACGGCCAGACGCGTCCGTAACTTAGCGTTTCAGCAGCGGCTCCAGGTAACGGAACACCAGTTGGGCGACGAGTTGATTGCCCTTCGCCGTGGGATGGATGCCGTCAGCCTGCATGGCCCCTGGCTCAGCGATGGCGGGCGACAGCAGGAACGGAATCAAGGGTGCCCGGTGCTGCTTGGCGGTGGTGCTGTAGATGCGCTCGAAGTCGCGGATGTAGTCGGCGCCATAGTTGGGCGGGAGGGTGATGCCGGCGATGAGTAACTTGGCGCCCGCCTGCGAAAACTCGGTGGCCATGGCCTCCAGGTTCTCGCGGGTCTGCTTCAAGGCTAAGCCGCGCAGTCCATCGTTGCCGCCGAGTTCGAGAATCACGACAGCCGGCTTCAGCGCCAAGGCGACCCCCACGCGCGCCCGTCCGCCGGTGGTGGTATCGCCGCTGATGCCTTGGTTGGCGACGCGATAACGATAGCCGCGCTGGTCGAGCAATTGCTGTAGGAAGTCCGGGAAGCTCTTGCCGTTCTCCTCGCCATAGCCGGCGGAGAGGCTATCGCCAAAAGCGACGATGACGGGTCGTGTATCAACTGGCGTGACTACCACCTGGGCGGGAGCTACCTCAGGAACTGGGGCGGGCGCGGGTGGCGCGCATGAGACCAGGACGAGCAACGTGATCGAAAGAAAGAGACGAGACACTTGGCTTACGCCTTATCGTAGTCGAAACGCTCATTTACCAGGTGATACTTCGGTTCGCCGGCTTTTTGCAGATAGTAGGTCTTCAGGGGCGTACGGGTGAAGTCGGACAGTTTGCGGCGGACGGGAGCGCCGTTTACCCATTCGTAGACTTCCACCTCCCACGGATTGATGGTGTCGATCAACCCGCGCTCCTTAGCGATGCGAAAGAGATTGACGTTGCCGGGCTCGTGGCCGCCGAGATACATTCCCACTATGTCCAGCCGGAATTTGTCCTGGCCGAACATTACCAGATTGGTCAAATGATCGTTGCCCACACCGAAGCCGTCGCCGTCGCGGCCGTAGATGCCCTCGATGATCGAGAGGCCGGATTTCACCGTCTGCATGTGGTCACAGGTCTTGTGCGCCCAAATCTCCTGATGCACCGGACTCAGCGGCGCCACCGAATCATAACGGGCGAAGCCTTTGCGCTTGTGCTCGTCAAAGAACGTGTTTACGACCTTTTCGACGTTTTGATGAATGTCCGGCTTCATCCAGGCCGGCACGCCGGTAACGCCGCTCCAACCGGGGCAGAAGCGGACGAAGGGCTTCACCACCAGGCCCTGGAGATTCTTCACGGAGAGCGTCATGCACATCCCGTGCGACTTCCACTTGGCGATGTTGAGCAGCCAGGTGTCGGGCTCGCCGACGGGCGCGAAGTGGGGGATGCGCTTGTAGACGACGGGCTCCGCCACTTGGTGCCAATTCATTTCGTAGGCGTCGCGGAAGTTCCGCGCGCGGCGGTCCGGCTCGTTCATCTCGATGCCATGCCGCTCGTTGATGTCGACGAAGCCGCGGTAGTTCCAGGTGTTGAAGCCGTTGGCTTCCACCCAATGGAATTTCTTCAGGCCGAGTTCACGCAGGCCCATCACCATGCCTTCGTAGAATTGGGCGTCGGTGCCGGTGCCCCAGTTCTCGACGTCGGGGCGATCCTTGGAGCGCACGGAGGTGAAATTGGGTTTGAGCACGATGCGGTGCGAAGTGGGCACGCCACCACGATCAACCGGGACGAGCACTTCGCGCGCCAGTTGCAAACCGGCCTGGAGCTTGGCGGGCTCGTCCATCTTGTGCGGCACCTTGGTGCGCTGAATGAAGACGGCCTTGGGATTGGCCACGAGGAAAGGATGCAGCGCGAATTGGCTCTTGGGCAAACGGGCCGCCGCGGCAGGTGCGGCTAATGCCGCGGGAGCAAGGGTGAGAAGATGACGGCGCGTAACATCCATGGCTTTAGTTTACTCCTCCTCCCACGGGCGAAATTGGTGCAGGTGCATCGAGAGGTCGACGCGCCGGCCTACGAACTTGACGCCCTCCATTTCCAGGCGCAGGCGCTGCTCGTAGGCGGCGTCGTGGTGGAGGCGAATGGCGCCGTCGGCGCCGAGGACGCGATGCCAAGGGAGACGGTCGCCGCAGCCGCGTAGGAGTTTGGCTACCAGGCGATGGTAGAGCGGATAACCCGCCGCCGCGGCGACGGCCGAATACGAAGAGACTTTGCCCTTCGGAATCGAGCGAATCATCCGTTCGATCTCGCGATCGCGCCACTCGGAGGGCTGCCGTGAGTTTTTCCTAATGAGCCGTTCTTGCTGAAGTTGGTCTTTGCGCATAGCGTCCGCCGCCAAATCTCACTATAATGGCGCATAGTTCATGCACCCGTGGAGAAGATGGACGCCAGTACTCGGCTTGGCGTTCTTATTAGGATCCTGTGGAGGGACCAAGACCGAGACCCCAGACGCAACGCCGAAGGCTGCCGTGGCCGTGGCGGATGAGCCCGTCTTCCTGACGGACGGATCCGCGCGCCTGCTTTTTCGCGCCAACGTCTTTCCCATCGAAAGGCTGACGGGCATCTATGGCTGCTGCCTGACGTCGCCCGCCGCGGGTGGCGACAAGGAGGTCCGCGTCTACTTGCCCGACGGGGACACCATGAAGCAGAGCAAGAAAGTGACGTTGGCCGAGACCGATGTGCTCGAAGTCCACCTCGAAAAGAAGACCGGCGACGGCTGGGGTGACTACGACACCACCAAGTTTCCTTCGCCGCAGTTGGCGCTCTATCGCCGCGATATGACGCCCTGGATCACCGATTCCGGAGACTCGCTGGTGGTGGACTACACGAAGACCGGCAAGAAGGGCTGGGTAGTCGCCGCCGAGAAGACGCCCAAGGCCGATGAGAAGCTGCTGACGAATGCCGATTTCGTGAAGGCCAGCGGCGCCCGCAAGGAGTACGTTTTGTCGCTGGGCAAGGACGCCAACGTCCGGCTGGGTTGGCTGACGATCCGCCGTCCGAATCAGGTGGAAGAAGAAGTACCGGTGGCCAACGGTTGCGCGGTGGTGGAGATCTGCACGGCGCCGCATTGCGCCAAGGAGACGCGCAACCCTTGCGCAAAGTAAACGGGAATTCTGGCGCGCGCGGATCCGTTATGGCATCCTAAGAGGCCTAGTGGAGAAATTCGTCCGATTCAAATATTTCGATCTGTTCGTGAACGCATTCGTCACGGTGTTGCTAGTGTCGAATTTGATTGCGCAAAAGATCTGTGTCATTGGTCCGTTCTGGCCGTTGACGGAACCTGTGTACGTGAGCGGGGCGCAAGCACTCTTTCCGCTGACGTACATTTTCGGCGACGTCTTTACGGAGGTGTACGGCTACTCGGCGTCGAAGCGCGCGATCTGGACGGGCTTCTTCGCGTCGGTGCTGATGGCTTTGTTTAGCGCGCTAGCCGTCTGGCTGCCGCCGGCGCCGGTATGGGCGGACAAACAACCGGCCTTCGAAATGTTTTTTGGGGCGGTGCCGCGGATTGTGATTGCGAGCCTAGTGGCTTACTGGTGCGGTGAGTTCGCCAATTCGTTCGTCCTGGCTAAGCTGAAGGTAATGACCAACGGAAAGCACCTGTGGATGCGCACGATCGGCTCCACGGTGGTCGGCCAGTTGATCGACACCGTGGTGGTGATCACGATCATCTTCGCGGGCAAGGAGAGCTTCGATACGATCATGAAGCTGATCATCGGCGGCTACGGCACTAAGGTAATCTACGAAGCGGCTCTCACTCCGGTGACGTATCTGGTGGTGAACGCGCTCAAGCGGGCGGAAAAGGTGGATGTCTTCGACCGCCACACGGACTTTAACCCGTTCTCGAAGTCCAGTGAGCCGGCTTAGTGTTAGTGGTTGCGGGCTTGAGCCCGCACCTGGGACAAAGTGACGTGAAATTCTTTCTCGGCATCGATGGCGGGCAATCATCCACCACGGCGGTGATCGGCGATGAGACCGGTCGAGTCGTCGGCTACGGGCGCGGCGGCCCTTGTAACCATGTGAAGACCGGCGATGGCCGCGCCAAGTTCACCGGCGCGATTCTGGGCTGCGTCGGACTCGCTTGCGAACAAGCCGGTGTGCCGTTGGCCGAGACGAAATTTGCCGCCGTCTGCGCCGGCTTCAGCGGCGGCCCGGCGGACAAAGAGACCTTGCTGGGCGAACTGGTGCGCAGCGAGCGAAGCTTCGTCACCCACGACGGCCTGATTGCCCTGGCCGGCGCGACGGCGGGCGCGCCTGGCATCATCGCCATTGCCGGCACGGGACAGCTTTCGTTTGGCCGCAACGCGGCCGGGAAGACGGGCCGCGCGGGCGGTTGGGGCTACGTCTTCGGCGACGAAGGTGGCGGCTTTGATCTGACGCGCCAGGCGCTCCGCGCGGCCTTGCGCCAGCACGAAGGCTGGGGTCCGCGAACGGCGCTGCATGACCGGTTGCTGGCGGAGACGGGCGCAACAGACGCGAATGACTTGCTGCATCGCTTCTACTCCAGCGACTATCCGCGGCCGCGCATCGCGCGCTTCTCGAAGCTGGTGGATGAAGTGGCGCGCGAAGGCGACGAAGTGGCGCTGTCGCTGTTGACGTCGGCGGCGCAGCAGCTAGCCGGGTACGCCGCGGCCGTGTATGGCCAACTCTTCGTCGAGCCCGAGCCAGTAGCGGTGGCCCCGATCGGCGGCGTTTGGCGCAGCGAATTGTTGCGCGAACGCTTTACGCAACTGATGGAACTAACCGAAGGCCAAAAGGTGATTTCGCCTCGTTATGGCCCAGCGGCAGGCGCCCTGATCGAGGCTTACCGCCTGGCGGGCGCGCAAGTAAGTCTGTCGGAAGTACCTAACGAAAAAGAGTAGCTGCCGACAATTTCGCCCTAGAACCCTGAGCCCGACGATACCGGAAACCTGAGATCCGATCCCCTGGCAGACGAGGCTAACCTCAATGAACCTGGGGACTAAGCGGGATGTCGCCAGGACCTGAGAAAGCCTGTAGCGCATCGGTCCTAGTACGATTCCCTCATTTACTCCCTTAGTTGTGGAACGGCATACTCCGGTTAGTGGTTAAAGGTGCAGACCGTATCCTAGTACGAATGGCGTGGCTGGGGCTGTTGGTTCGAGCAGCTTCGGCGGCGGAGTTTCCGCTGCCCAATCTGGTGATCCAGACGGCGGCCAGCGTGAACCTGGTGACCAACGGCGACTTCGAAACGGGCACGTTGAGCGGCTGGACGCTGGCGGGCAACACTGGTTTCACGGGCATTCTGGCGGGCGGCGCGGCGTCCGGCACCTATCAGGCCTATATCGGTCCGGTGGGGAGCACAGGTTCTTTGACGCAGACGCTGACGACGATTGCGGGCACGCGTTACGCGCTTAACTACCAACTGCGCGCCACCGGCAATACACCGAACCAACTGGATGTATTTTGGAATGGGGGCGCGATCGCTTCGCTGAACATCAACAACGCCAACGCCTTTGGCTGGACGAGTTTTTCAGCGTTGAACCTGGTAGCGAGCGGACCCAGCACCACGCTGAGCTTCGTCTACCGACACGACCCCGGCTACTTCTATCTGGATAACGTCGGTGTGACCGTGATGACGCCCGAGGCGTCAACGATGGCCTTGGTGGGCGGCGCTCTACTGCTGATTGGCGGCTACCGCCGCCGCACTCAAGTGTCGTGCCAGCGGCCGTCGGCGTCGGACCGGCGAACATAGTTGGCGTCGAGCGCGGCGGGGTCGCCGCCACCCTCGGCGAGGGCCAGCCTGGCCACGCTGCCGGCCAAGGGCCGCGCGGCCAATTCATAGGCCAAACCCGACGCCGCGAGTTCCGGCCAAGCTGCCTGGCAAACGATGCCCGCTGCCGGCACAGGAATCAACGCGGATAGCTGCCCATTGCGCTCGGGCTCCAGCGCCCGCAGCGACGCGTCGTAATGGCCCAGGTAGACTTCGCCCCGCCGCGCGTGAATCAGCGGCAGGCGCACGTTAGCTGTGCCCTGATCCGCTAAGGCGCGCAGGTTCGAGATAGCCTGCGCCGGGCGTCCCGTGGCTTCCGCCAAGCCCTTCACCGCCGTCACGCCCACCCGGACTCCCGTGAACGAACCCGGCCCCGCCGCCGCCGCGAAGAGGCCGATATCCGGAAGCGTGCAGCCGTGCCGCCGCAGCAGTTCGACAATCGCGGGAAAGAGGATCTGCGCAAAGCCGTCGGGCCCGAGCAGTTCGCTCTCTTCGAGTAACTCGCCGTCCGCGAGCAAAGCCAGCGAGCCCCGCTCCGTGGTGGTATCGAGCGCCAGCACACGCACGCTTAGGGCACCAGCCGGAAGACTTTGTCGACGGTGTAGACCTTGCCGTTCGCATTCATGCCGGTAAGACGCAAGTTCAGGACGGCCGGGTAGCGCGTGGCCAATTCAGGCGAGAGGGCGAGCGTCCCCGCGGGCCCGGCGCCGAGGACGCGAAAGCCCTGGCCATCGGCGGCGACTTCACCGGTCCAGACGTAGAGCATGGTGCGCGTGGCGCGCGCCTGCCGGGTGAGCTTGGCCTCGAACTTCGTGGCTTGGGCGAGCGAAATGGTGTCGCCGGCGGGCTCGGCGATGGCGAAGGGTACGCGCGGCGTATTGCCTTCCACCTCTTGCAGCAGGTTGGGCCGCGAATCGAACTTATAGCTGCGGAGCATGCCCTCTTTCTTGCCGTCGCGCGAGAGGTGCAGCACCCAGTCGTGCGTTTTGGTGGGCGGCTCGGCAACGAAGCGCTCACCCTTCCAGTCCTTGCCTTTGATCTTCTCGCCCGTGGCGGGGTTGAACCAATAGACCTGATACGTGTGCTTGCGCACGCCCACTTCAATCAGGCGCGGATTCTCGACGTAGACGATGTACTCAATGCCTTCGCCCTCTTCGTCCTCGCCTTCGCCGAAGACGCGCTCGAGCGCCAGAGCGCGGCCGCCATCGACGTTGAAGAAGGGCTCGAGTTCCCAGTAACGCGTGTTGGCGAAGAAGTCATGCCAGGCGGCCATGGCCTTGGCGCCGGGCGAATCGAGGAACTTGTCGGAGACCGGAAGCTTGCCGGCGCCGGCGCTGCCCGTGTTCCCGAACACCGGATAGGCGCCGTTCATGGTGTTGTTCCAGAGGCGTTTGCGGAAGGTTTCGAAGTCGACGTGGTGGGGCGCGGCGCGGCCGCCGCCGGAGTCCTCGTAGGCGAACTCGGCATTCACTTGCGGCACCGCGTAAAGCTGATGCTCAATGGCGCCAAGGCCGTCGTCGGAGGATTGGTAGGTGAGATACGTCTGCCAGCCGTCGCCTTGCAGGGGGGCGGAGGTGCGCTGGGCATGCGAGGTGCGCGGGTGGTTGTACGGGTCGTGCTTCTTGAGCAGCAGGCCGACTTCCTTAACGAAGGCGCGGCCGCCAGTGTACTCCTCGAAGTTCTGCACCACCTGCCAGGTGATGTTGTAGCCGGCCAGACGCGCCGTGAGGTAGGAGACGAAGCGTTCGCGCTGTTGCCAATTGGGGAAGAACTTGGCGAGGTCATTGCGGCCCGCGCCGAGGATCAGATCGACGATGATGCCTTTCTGATTGGCGTAGGCGATTCGGCTCTCGAACTCCCGCAGGTACTCGGGGTTCGGCTCGTCAGCGCTTTTGAACGCGTGCGCGACGGGCTCTTCCCAGGGCGAGAGCAGCGCGCGGACATGGTTAAACTTCTGAGCGGCGCGGGCGTCGATGATGCGCTCGAAGAGGGCGCGATCAAGGTAGCCAAAGCGCAGCAGGGTGTCGCCCATCCACAGATGGGCCTTGAGGCGTTCGGTGTAGCCCCAGTGGTGGACGTTGGCGGGCTCGATGAAGGGCTGGGCGTCGGAGTCGGTCGCTTCGACGGAACCGGTCTGGTTTTGGAGGCGGGCGAGGTCGCTGGTAAGGCGCCACTCCCAGCGTCCGGCTTCGTTGGGCGTGAAGCGGAGAATCAGCTTGCGGCCACCGTCCCAGAAGGCGGGAACGAGGTACGTCTTAAAGCGTGGCGACTTCACCTCGGCATAGAACTTGAGCGACTGAAAGGGATTGGGATGAGCCGCGGCCTCGGCCGGGGTGAGTTCGTAAGCGATGTTGCAGGGGATATAAGTCTTGGGGTTCTCACAAGCTTGGCTCTGCCAAGCAAGGGTCACCCAGAGAATCGGCAATGCGCGCATACGCCTACCAGTGTGGCGCAAAACTAGCCGAGATAGTCAAACAGGGAACCGCGCGGCAATTGGGCGCGGCTCTGGAAGGCGGCCTGCTGATCGCGGGTGCCTTGGTTGAGGTCCAGAATCGCGCTGGTGAGGTCGGCGTCTTCGATGGAAGCGATCTGGCTCTTCAGGCGCGTGGCGGCGGTCTTGCTTTCGTCGAGCGCGTTGTTAACCCGGTTCTGCGCCGTACCGTAAACGGCTTGCATAGTGATGACGTGTAGGGAAGACGACTTTGTGGAGGCGAAGGCCGTGGTGATGGCGGCGGAGTCGTCGGCGAAGAGGCCGTCGCGCAGGGCGCGCAGGCTGGTGAAGACGTTCTTTTCGGGGTCCGGGTTGTCGAAGATCTCTTCGGCGGTGCGGCCGGTTTCGAAGGTACCGCCGAGATGATCGAAGGCGCGCTTGGTGACGGCGGAGCCGCCGTAGCTACTGATGGCGTTGGGCGGCACCGGATCGATGGTGTAGGGAATGGTGGTGTCGTTGGTGCCGGCGAAGATGTAGCGGTCCTCCACGGTGGTGCCGGTGAGCGAGACCACCTGCTGCAGGACGGCCTCCACTTCGCCGGCCAACTGCCGACGCGTCTCGGGCGTCGCGGTGCTGCTGACGCCTTGGGCGGCGAGGGCGCTGGCCCGGTCCAGGAGTTTGGTGGCGGCGGCGAGCGCGCCTTCGCCCGCGTCGACCTCCGTCTTCACCCGGCCCAGGTTGCTTTGCGTCTGTTGGTTGCGAGAAAGTTCGGCACGGGTGCTGAGCAGGGTGCCGATCTGATCGGGAGCATCAGCGGCGGAGTTGACGCGGCGGCCGGTGGAGATCTGGCGCTGCGCGCGCTCCAGCCGTTGGCCGATGGCACGGGCGCTGGCCAGGAATTGTTCGTCGCTCGGGCTTAGGGAGTTGATCATGTCGCTTAACGGCCGATGTTAATCGCCGCCTCAGTCAAGTCGTTTAGGGTACGGAACAACTGCGCGGCGGCCTGGTAGGCGCGCTGCGCCTGAATCAGTTGCGCAGCCTCCTCGTTCAAGGAAACACCCTGCGTCTCCTGCCGTACGGACTTCGCCTGCGCGTAGATCTGGCCGTGGACTTCGGCGGTGTCGCGATAGGAGAGTACCTGCCGGCCGACCTGGGCGCTCAAGTCGCCGTAGGTTTCAGAAAACGTCTTGCCGTCGGTGTTCTTCGCCGTCGAGAGACTGGTGAGGTCGAGCGCGTTGCCGTTGCCGCCAGGCGCCGTAGCCGAGGCCAACGCCAATTGCTGCGGCGTGAGCGGGTTCACCGTGAAGGTGGTGGATGGCGAGGCGTCTTCGTAGGTGAACAAGGGCGAGGTGGGGCGCGTGCCGAACTGATCGACGCCCCCGTCGAGCACCAGATTCACTCGATCCGCGAAGTCCCGCGCGAAGCCGTCGAGGCCGCTCTGTACCGCCGGAATGGCCTGGTTGTGGGACTCGAGCAGGCCGGACAAGCGGCCGCCCGTCACTTTGGCAGTGACGTCCACGCCCTGGCTATCGCGCACGATGCTTTGCCCACCGGAGGCGTCGAGCGAGACCGGGTACGCGGTATCGCCGATCAACAGCAGGCTACCGGCGGCGTAGAGCGACACCCGGCCGTCGGTTTGCTCCACCGACTGATAGTTCACCAGCACCGAAAGCTCCTCCAACAGGTTGCTGGCCTTGGTCGAGAGCGCCGGATCGTCGCCGGCGGCCCCGCGCTGCTGGTTCACCTGCGCCAGTTGCCCGGCGATCTCGTTGACGCGGGTCACGGTCTGGCGGATCTGCCCGTTGATGTTGCTGCGGGCGTCGGCGAGCGCGCCGCCCAGTTGATTGAAGTTGGTGGCGAGTTCTTGCGCCCGGTCCAGAATCACTTCCCGCGACGCCTGGTCATTCGGGCTCACGCTGGCCTGGCTGGTGGCGGCGAAGAAGCGATTAAGCGCGGCCGGGAGCCCGGCGCCTTCTGTCACCGGGAAGAGCGGCTCAATCGTGCCCAGGTCCTTCGCGAGCTGATCGCTGCGGCCAAATTGCTCGTTCGCTTGCTGCACGCTGCGTTCGGCGGCGGCGCTGCGCGAGTCCACCACGCGCCCCACTTGGACGCCACCCACAATGCCGACGTCTAAGTCGAAACGCTGCGCTACCAGTTCCTGGCGCTGCTTGGCGTAGCCGGGAGTGTTGGCATTGGCGACGTTGTTCTGCACCGTATTGAGCGAGCGCTCGTACACGCGCATCGTATTGGCCGTACTGAGGAGTGAATTGAAGAGTCCCATGCGGTTTAGCCTTCGGCGACCAAGCAAGCGCCCGGGATGGGCACCATGGCGGCGCGGCGGTTGTAGGTGGGCGATGCCACGTCCAAAACCGCGAGCCATTGGGCAAAGCCATCTAGCAACTGGCCGACGCCGGATACCTCGCGGCGGAGGCGCTCGCGAGCCTCCGGGGGTAAGGACTGCGTTTCCAGGTACTCAACCGCGCGTCTGAGGGGACCGAGGCACTCCTCCACCGCGAGAGGGCGCTCAGCGAGCACCCCGCGCACCTGCGTCAGGTCGCGGAAGAGTTCGTCGGTCTTGCCTGGTTTCATCTGGCTCACTCCTCAAAGGCCTGGTCGACGAGGGCTTTCGATAGCTGCGCGGAGTCCGGCTGATAGGTGCCGTCGTTAACGGCGGCCTGCAAGCGCTCCAGGCGCTCGGCCCGCGCCGGATCGGCCTGCAGAGCCTCCACTTCGCGGCTCAGGTTCGAGAGCTGCACCGCGTCGCCGGCGCCGGTCGCCGCCACTCCCGCTTTGCCGTTCACCCGCTCCGCCGACTGGACTTTGCCCGCCTGCTGGCTGCCCGTCGTCGTTAGATTGATGCCGGACAGGGTAGCGTCTTGAATCTTCATACTAGAGATCGTATCGGTCGGGTGGGAGGTACTTTTAGTCTTGTCGGCAGATTATTTTTGAATGTGAGAGAAATCCTTTGGATCCCCCGAGCCGCTTTCCACGTAAAATGAGGGTAACGTCTATGAAACTCCGCCTACTTCCCCTTCCCCTCGCGCTGACCACTCTGCTGCCGGCCGCTGTTCCGGCTCCCACCTACAACAAAGACATTCAGCCGATTCTGGCCACCCGCTGCGTCTCCTGCCACCGGACGGGCGAAATCGGGCCGATGGAGTTTTCGTCGTACGCCAAGGTACGGCCCTGGGCGAAGTCGATCAAGCAGAACGTGCTCAGCCGGCGCATGCCGCCCTGGTTCGCCGATCCCCACTACGGCAAGTTCTCGAACGACCGCTCCATGCCCCAGGCCGAAATCGACCTGCTCGCCAAGTGGGCTGACGCCGGGGCCCCGGAAGGACTCGCCAAGGACAAGCGCCCGCAACCGGTCTTTGTGGAGGGCTGGAATATCCCGCAGCCGGATCTGGTGGTGCAGGCGCCCAAGCCCTTCCCGATTCCCAAGGAAGGCAAAGTGGATTATCAGTACATCGTCATCCCGACCGGCCTCACCGAGGACAAGTGGGTGGAGACCGTGGAGGCCCGGCCGACGGACCGCAGCGTCGTCCACCACATCGTCATCTTCGTCCGCGACCCCAGTTCCAACTGGCTGCGCGGCGAAGCCGAGCCGGGCGTCGCCTTCGTGCCGCCCCGCCTGCGTCCGGACGGCAAGCCGCGCAGCGACATTGGCGGCGGCGGCAACGAGATCCTGACGATCTACACCCCGGGCAATCTTCCCGACCGTTGGAAGCCTGGGCAAGCCAAATTCATCCGCGCCGGCTCTGACCTCGTGCTGCAGGTTCACTACACACCCAACGGCAAGAACGCGACCGAGGACCACAGCCGCGTCGGCATGATCTTCGCCAAGCAGCCGCCCACCGAGCGGGTGATGACACTCACCGTCCAGAACGACCGTTTCGCGATTCCGCCCGGCGACCCGAACTACCAAGTGGACGCCCGCCCGGCGCGGATGCCCAACCAAGCCACCCTGATGAGCTTCTTCCCGCACATGCATTTGCGGGGCAAAGCCTTCGAGTATCGCTTGAAGATGCCCGGCCAGGAAGTCGAGACTTTACTACGAGTTCCGAAGTATGACTTCAACTGGCAGTTAACGTATCGCTTGGAGAAGCCGCTGGTGCTGCCGGCGGGCGCTCAATTGGAAGCGAGCGCCTGGTTTGACAACTCCCCGAACAATCCGTTTAACCCCGATCCGAAGGATACGGTCCGCTTTGGCGAGCAGAGCTACGAGGAGATGATGATCGGTTTCTTCGACATCGTCTTTGATGCCAAACTCTCCCGGAACGACTTCTTCCGGCCGCCGCCGAAGCCGGCCGTGAAGCCTGTGGCGGAGTGAAGTGCGCTGGTATTGGCTCGGGATGTTGGGTCCTCTGTGGGGGCACGACATCGTCACGACGAAGATCACTTGGGCGCGGGAGATCTCGCGGCTGGTGAACCAGCGTTGCGCGAGTTGCCATCGGCCTGGGGGCGGCGCTCCGTTTGCGCTGCTCACTTATGAGCAGGCGCGGCCGTGGGCCCGGTCGATGGCGGAAGAGGTATTGGAGCGGCGGATGCCGCCGTGGAATCCGGTGAAGGGCTTCGGGGAGTTCAAGCACGAAGCCGGCCTAAACCAGGAAGAGATCAGCCTCCTCGCCGACTGGGTGGAGGGCGGCGCGCCTCGCGGCAAGGACCGCTACCTGCCGCCGGCGCCGGTGTTCCCTGCCCCGCCCGCTTTGCTGTCCAGGCCTCGCCTGGCCATCACCGACCAGCAACTTCTCGCCCAAACCGTGACCGCCCGCGGCATCGCCGTGGTGCGGCTGCGTGAAGGGGCCAGCGTGAGCGCCTGGGCCGAACTCCCCGACGGCGCGGCGGAGCCGCTATTGGAGATTGCGGCCTTCCGGCAGGTGGCCAATCAACCGCTGGAATTCCTCCGTCCGCTACGGCTGCCGGCCGGGACGCGTTTGCACATTTCGGGAACCGCGGCGCTGGCGCTGATCAGCTCAGGCGGGCCACCGGCACGTCAAAGTGGACTGTCCGCACCACGCCCGCCTGCTGCACCTGCAGCCAAACACGATGGACGCCCGGGCGCGGGAAGATCACGTTGAACTGCAGGTGGCCGCGTTCGGGATAGGCGAGAAACGGATGCGTGTGGATGAGGTCCTGCCGGTCCTGGCTCGCGATCAGCAGATGCCCCCACGCGCCGAGGAAGGGCTCAAAGCCCGCCAGCGGATCCAAGGTGAAGACGAGCCGGGTGCGCTGGGCGGCAATCGGCATAGCCGGTTCGCAGACCAGGGAAAGCGTATCGCGCGGCGTCAGGCTGGGCAGCAAGGGGCTCACGGGGGGCACGGGTCCGGGGACGATTAAGGTCTTCGCGACCATCTGGGGCGTCCCAGCTTCCGGGAAGAAGTCGCACAGCAGGCGGTAGGCGCCGGGCGTGGGCAAGCGGGTGCCGAGCGTGAAGCTACCGTCTTTCTGTTCCACCGGATGCTCATGCGCGAAGAATTCGAGTCCGGGTCCGATGATAAAGAGATGGAAGAGGCGCTCGTGAATCAACTGTAGCTTGGGCTGGCCAGCGATGCGCAATTGCAGCGTGAGCGGCGCGCCGGCCCCCAGCCTTCGCGGGGCGGTGCTTAGCTCGACGCGATACTCCACGGGATCGGGCAAGCCCGCCACCAGGCGCATCCCGCAGCGCGGACACTGCCCAGGGTTCTTCGCGTGGACGTCGCGATCCATCGGACAGATGAAATCGACGTCGGGCTCCTGCGCGAGCAGGGCGGGCAAAGCGAGGATGGCGCGGCGCTGCACTCCTTCTATTATGAGGCGGGTTCGAAGGGCCAAACGGCGGTGGTGGCGTAGCCCCCGTCGACGTGAATGGTTTGGCCGGTGACGTAGTCCGAGCCGGGGCCGGCCAGGAAGACGGCGACAGGAGCGATGTCCTCCGGCGTCCCGAGCCGCGGGTTAGCCTGCGCGCCCCGCAGCCAGGCTTGCATCACGGGCGACTGCCACATCTCGCGATTCAAGTCGGTGACGATGAAGCCGGGGGCGATGCAGTTCACCTGGACGTTGTGTCGTCCCCATTCGGCGGCCAGGGTCCGCGTGAGGCCGGCGATGGCGGACTTGGTCATGGCGTAGATGGAGAGATACGGCAGACCCAGCGCCGAAGTGATGCTGCCGATGTTGACGATCTTGCCACTGCCACGCGCGGCCATGCGGGAGCCGATGGCTTGGGTGAGCGTGACGATGCCGTGCAGATTGGTCTGCCAAATGTGGGTGGCCTGCTCGGGAGTATAGGTCTCAAAACGCTGGCGGGTGTTGGTGCCAGCGACGTTGACGAGGATGTCGTAGTCCTGCGCGGCGGCGGCCTGGATGGAGGCGGCGTCAGTGAAGTCGAGCGCCATGGCATAGGCCTGGTGGCCTTCGGCGGTGAGATCGGCGGCGGCCTTTTCGAGGGCCGGCAGGCTCCGCGCGGCGAGCGTGGTGGCCGCTCCGGCGCGGGCCATGGCTTGGGCGATGGCGAGTCCGATGCCGCGGCTGGCGCCCGCGACTAAGCATGTCTTTCCTGACAGAGTCATGTTTGTAGGGTAACGCGGAGTGGGGCATAATTGAGCTATGCCGGTGACCATTGAACCTCCGCAAGAGCCGGTTGCGCTGCCGCATAAGCTTTGGACCCGTGAAGAGTGCGCCGTTCTTGAGCGTACCGGCTTGGTGGACCTGGACCGGTTCGAACTCATTGAAGGCGGACTGATTCAGAAGACGCCCAAGAATCCCCCGCATAGCCGTGCTTTGAAACTGTTGGTGGCGTGGCTGGAAGACCTGTTCGGGCGCAGCTTCGTGATGGCCGAATCCTCGATTGATCTACACCCGGAAGACAGCCCGACAAGCGAACCGGAACCAGACGTGGTAGTGCTGACGCTCTCGTTTTTAGACCTGCCACCGGGAACGCGCGCCCGCGCGGCGGAGCTGAGGCTCGTCGCCGAAGTGTCGAGTTCGAGCTTGGCTTTTGATCTGGTGACCAAGGCTCAGCTTTATGCGCGCTCCGGCATTCCCGAGTATTGGGTGCTGGATCTGGAGAGCCGCCGCTTGGTGGTGCATCGGGAGCCTGCCGAGGGAAAGTACGGTTCGGTCTATGCGTATCGCGAAGACGAAAGCGTCGCTCCGTTGGCCGCGCTCGGGAGTCCGGTGCGAGTGGGCGAGTTCCTGAGGTAGAGATGGGACATAATTGAGGTATGCCGGTGGCAGTTCAAATCCTTCCAGAAACGGTGACCCTCCCCCACAAGCAGTGGACGCGGCAGGAGTGCTTAGCTCTTGGACAGGCAGGCGTAGTCAACTTGGAGCGCTACGAGTTGATCGAAGGAGAACTGATTCGAAAGATGGGCAAAAACCATCAGCACATTCGTGCCCTTCGCCTGTTGATGCTGTGGCTGGAGGAAGTCTTCGGCGGTGACTACTGTCTGCAGGAAGGCTCTATTGACTTACTACCGGAGGACAATCCGACCAGCGAACCGGAGCCGGACGCGGTGGTGCTGAGCCGGAGATTTTTGGAGCTTTCGGCTTTACCGAGACCAGAAGAGCTACGTTTGGTGGCCGAGGTTTCGAGTAGCACGCTCTACTACGACAGCATTACCAAAGCACGGCTGTACTCCCGCTCCGGCATCGCCGAATACTGGGTGCTGGACCTCGAAGGACGGCGCCTGCTCGTCCATCGCGACCCGCGTGATGGCAACTACAGCTCGGTCAATGCCTATTGCGAGAACGAGAGCGTCGCGCCGTTGGCGGCGCCCGGGAGTCCGGTGCGGGTGGGCGAGTTCCTAAAATAGCAAAAGGGCTCCCACGCGGGGAGCCCTTTTCCAAAACCAACGAACTGACTAGCGCGCCGTCAAGAACGTGAACAGCACGAGCGATTCCATAAACGCCAAGCCGATGAAGGCCAGCGTTCGGATGGCGCCAGCGGCGCCGGGGTTACGGGCGATGCCTTCGGCGGCCGAAGCCACCGCGCGGCCCTGACCCAGACCGCAACCGGCGGCGGCGATGCCGAGCGCCAAATTGATCGGCAGGGTGGAAGAAGACGAACTGCCGCTACCCTGAGCGAACATCGGGGTGGCGACGGCCAACAGGAACAAGAGCGTGAACATTTTGCTACGCATAGACTAACTCCTCAATGAAATTAGCGGCCCAGGAGGTGGTTGCCTTCGTGCGTTGGGACGCCGGGGCCTCACACTGAATCGCGACGGACAAAACTCGTTTAGTGTTCGTGCTCGACGGCGCCCGCCACATACACCATCGTGAGGACGGTGAAGATGAAGGCTTGCACGAACGAGACGAAGGTATGCAGGCCCATGAAGATTACGGGCACACCCAGCGGCACCATGGCCAGGAAGGCGACCGTGACCAGTTCGCCGGCCAGCATGTTGGCGTACAGACGAATGGTGAGCGACACGGGACGAATGCAGTGGCTAATGATTTCGATGCAGAACATGAACGGCGCCATCAGCGGCACCGGGCCCGCGAAGTGCTTCAGGTAGCCGGCGCCATTTTCCTTGAAGCCATGGAAATTGTAATAGAGGAAGACGAGCACGGCGCAGCCGGCTGGGACGTAATAAGACATCGTCGGCGACTCGAAGGTCGGAATCACACCGAGCAGATTGGAGAAGAGCGTAAAGACGAACAGGGTACCGAAAAGAGCTACGTGCTTGTTCGCGCCGTGGCCGACAATGTCGTGCGACATGCCGGAGACGAACTCGTACATCATCTCGAAGGTCTGCTGGAACTTGCCCGGCTTGTCAGCCGAGAGGCGCGTCTTCAACAGAGCGAAAACCAGGATGACCAGGAGGGCGACCAGGATCTGCATCGCCATGTAATTGACCCAGGGCTTCGCCGGATCATGAGCGGGAATGCCCGCGGCATTGAGGATCGCGTTCGCCGGACCAGCCAGTGTTTGGTTCAGCAGCGCGGTAAACCAGAGTTCGTGTTCGTGCATGGATTAGTTCGATTTACGAAGAAGACCCCAGACGGTTTCGAGCGTAATGGCGGCAATGCCGACAAAAAGCCCCGTGCCCATGGCCGGGTAGCTCACTTCATAAACCTGTAGAATACCATATACCACAGCAAAGACAGCCAGTTGGCCGAAGCCGAGGAGGAACATCGCCCCCCGGCTGGGGCTCTCGGAACCGGTGATATCGAGCAGGCGGACGGTCCGGTGGAGCAGAAATAGCAAAGCCAGGGACGCCGTAGCGCCGATGACGAAGCTAAGGGCACCTGGCAGGCCGCCCGACAAAACAAAGCCAATTGAGCCCAACCCGAATAGAATGAAGGCGATCCGGAAGACGCTACGAGCCATCGCCTCGAAGTCGAACTCTTCCGGCTTCACTTTTGGCCCTCAATGCGCATGACTTGGCGGTAGGTTTCAAAAAAGCCGAGCGCGACGCCCAAGATCGCTCCGAAGGCCTGCCCGTTGCGTCCGCCGAAGTAGCCGCCGAGCCAATAACCCAAGAAACCGGCCACGGGTATGACGAAGATCAGGCCCATATAGGCCCCGGCTTTGGTCCAGGCATTGTCGACGCGTTTGGGCACTTAAGCGGCTTTCTTGCGGAAGAGCTGGACGACGCCCAGCCAGGCAATCAGGCTGACGGCGCCAACGCCGAAGGAGATTAGCCAGTCCATAACGGGCTGCTCCTGGTACTGAAAGACGGGCAGTGAATCCAGGTCAGCAGGTCGCATGGGGTGGCCGCGGCCGATGCGGGCTTTCAGTTCGGCGGACCATTTGCGGCCAAAGTCGAGGGCGCTTTGCTCGAAGGAGTCCTGCCGGCTGACGCCGGTGCCGGCCGTCTCCAGGAGCGCGAGGTGGAAGATGGCAGCCGGGGAAGACATGCCCAGAAGCTGGGCGGCGATGCGATGGAAGGCGACGCGCCCGGCGGCGGGCTGGGTGACGGAGGCGAGGGCGGCTTGACGCTCGGCTTCCGCGGCCAGGCGAATGCGGTCATAGTCGGCGGGGGTACGGCCGCCTTCGGCGAATTCGGGGTGGGTCTCGTAGAAGGGCGCCAGTTCACGGCTGGTTTTCGCCATCACGGGCCGCAAGGCCACTTGCTTCTGTGCGGCGATCTCCAGGCGAGACGGGGGCGGGAGAACTAACTCAGCCAGCAAGGAGGCGAGGCCGGGCAACAGCACGACCAGCGTCACGTAGACGACGGCGGCCTGCCAGAAGGCGGGCTCGCGACGGCGCACCATCCACCAGCAGGCGCCGTAAAGGCCGGTGAGCGCGAGCCAGGCGGCAGTGCGAAGCCAGGTATCCGGACGGTCGAGCGGAGCACCGGTAAGCAAGATGCCAGCCAGGCTGACGGCCGGGCCGAGCACCAGGAGCACGGCATCGTGCCGGGGCGCGAGGAGGATGACCAGCGGGAGGCCGAAGACCATCACGAGGGCGAGATCGAAGTGACCGGCAGCCATGGTTTGGGCGTTGTCGAAGATCTCGAGTCCGGCTTCGGCGCCCCAGGAGGTGGGACGCCAAACGACACGGCGGAAAGCGGCTTGGCCGATGGCGGCGCCGGCCAGCGATGGGGTGCCGGAGACCATCCAGGGCGCGACGCCGTCAGCGGAGGCGACCACGGAGTCCTCAGCGCGGGGACGGCCTTCGGTGGAGGTAAAGCCGGCGTTCAATTTGCCAATTTCCAGGCGCTGCTGATTCGCCTGGGCGACGTGGACTTCAATCTGTTGGAGGGTCTCGCGCGTGTGGCGTCCGCTCCAACCGGCGGCTAAGCCCAAGGCGAGGAAGCCGGCGGCGACGGCGAGCAAAGAGCGGTTCATGAGCGCTCTCCCATCTGTGGCACGACGAGGCCAGAGGTGGCGGCGGCGAGCAGCGCGAGGATAAACCAGACTAGCAAAGTGACAATCGAGCGGGTGCGGGCCGTGGCGGCTTCGATCTGCTCGGGTAAGTCCGGATCGAAAGTATCGATCTGGTTCCAGAAAGAGCGATTGCTGGTGAAGGCGCCGCCCAGTTCCTTGCCCTTGGCGGCCAGTTCGCGATTCAGAATGCGGCGTACGCGATGAGCGTAGAGTTCAGCGGAGTCGGTAACGGGATAGCGCTGCTCGGCAGCCGTGCCCGCTAAGGTAGAGCCCAGCAGTTGAACGGCGGTGGTAGGCGAGAAGGCTGCCCCCCGTTCCATGGAAGCAGTCTGCGCGGCAAGGATCTGGCGGGTTTGGGCAAGGCGTCCACGGCGCGAAGCCGCTTCCACTTCGGCCTCGGAGATGAATTCGAAGCCCGGCAGATTCATCGTGATATCCTCGCGGCGGCCGACCTTGAGTTCGCGGAAGAGCATATTGAGGGTCTCTTCGGCGCGGGCTTCGCGGGGCGGCCGGTCACCGAAGCCTTTCTCCATATCGAGTTCGGTGATGCGGCTGAGTTCCAACGCAGAGGGCGACGCCACGGAATTACGCCCGTAGTCCGCGGCGAAGCGCGGCAGGACCACGGCTACCAGGAGCCACATCACCATGCCGCCCACCAGTGCCTGGCGAGAAGTGGAAGCCAGGCCCGAGATGGCAAGCGAGAGGAAAAAGACAGCGGCGCTGAAGAGCAGGTAGAACATGCCGATCAACAACCAAGCACTCATATCTTCTTCGGCGAAGCCACCGGCAACCGAGGCGACCACGCCACCCAGGCCGTAGGTAACGAGATAGATCACGAGCAGGACCAGGCCGGCGCCGAGCGTCTTCCCGAAAAACAGCGTCGCCCGGTTCGAGCCGACGGCCAATAGATAGCGCTCCATGCCAGTCTCCCGGTCCCGCGCCAAGGTGGAGTAAGTGAGCAGAACAATCAGGAAGGGAAAGACTAACTGCCAACAAACGGCGGGAGACAGCGAGACTAAGGACAAGAGTGGGCTGCGGTCCCGCGCCGGTAAGTCAACAAAATCGGTGCGCTCCCCGGTGCGCAGATACGCCGCGACACCCAAATAAGGCAGCGCGCCCGGCTCCAAAATCGAAAGGGCCGAGCGCTTGGGGAAAGTAACGAGACCAAAGTAAGTAGCCGCGTGGGGATTCTTCTCGCCCTGGTTGATCCAGGACTCGCGCGCGCTTTTCTCGGCCACCACACGGTCATGCTCGTAGCGCAGAAACTGGACGGCGGAAACGAGCAGCGAGACGGCGTAGACGGCTAAGTAACCGAGCACGATGAGGCGCAAGCCACGATCGCGCCAGAACTCTTTCCATTCCTTGAGGACAATGCTGAGAATCATTCGGTTACCGCACCACTTCCCAGGCCAGATGCGCCAGCTCCGGCCCGATTAACTTTTCCCAGGCTAACTCCACGGCGGCGGGAGAACCAGGCGTCGAGAGTACTACTTTACCGCGATAGACGCCGCCCACGGCGCGCGACAACATCGCGGAGGCACCCACCTGCTCATAGCTAAACATGCGGAATAACTCACCGAAGCCAGGCAGAGTCTTTTCTAACTTCCGAGCCAAGACGTCGTAAGTGGTGTCGCGCGGCGCGATACCGGTGCCACCATTCCAGAGCATGACGCGCGCTTCGCCGGCGGCCAATTCATCTAACACGGCCGCGACTTGAGCGGGCTCATCACGAATGAGCCGGTAAGCGGCGACGACGTGGCCGGCCGCTTCGATGCGGCCGCGTAAGAATCGCGCGTTGACGTCGGTATCCGGCGTCCGCGTATCGCTGACGGTGACAATGGCGACGGGCACCGGGCCCTGAGCGCCGGCGATATTCTTGTGTTCCTGGTTGCTGACTGACATAGCTCTACGCCACCGCCGGGGCCGGACAAAACTCATGGCAGCGTTCCACATACTCCCGGCGCCCGATATCATCAGCTTCGAGGATGTCAACTAACTTTCCGTTTTTGAGAAATCCCACTTTGTGGCTGAATTCGGCGGCGATTTCCGCGGAGGAGGTGGCTAGTAACACTGCGGCGGGTTGGCCGAGAATGTCACCCTCCGCGTAGGCCTTCACCAAAGTGACATACTCTTCAGCGGCGGCGCTATCCATATGCTGGGTAGGCTCGTCGAGCAAGAGCGCCTTGGCGTCGCGCGAAACGGCGATGGCCAAGCCAATCCGTTGCCGGACAACGACGGAGTAAGTGGAGGCGGGCTGATCGAGGAGTTCTTGCGCCAAGCCGAGATCCTTGAACAGGCGCTGTGCGTCACCTGGCTTCCAGTCCAGAAAGCCGGCCATGGACGAAAAATATTGTAAGTTCTCCATACCGGTTAGCTGTTCATAGAGGGGCATGACGGGAGGAACGTAGGCCAGCAAAGATTTGGGCTTGGCGGGTTGCAGGGAGACATTGAAGCCGCCGACCAGGCAATTGCCACTGGTGGACTTCAGGAGATTCAGGAACAAGGCCATGGTGACGGACTTGCCGGCGCCGGTTTCACCCAGCAAGCAGAATAGTTCGCCGGGCAGCACTTCGAAGTTCAAGCCACTTAGGACGATCTTATTGTTGAATCCCTTGGTTAGGTTAATTGCTTGCAGCATGGAATCCTCTCTTCGCACTGGGCGGTCTGCTGAAAAACGCTGGACCGGCCAGGAGGCCGGTCCTACGGGCACTTCCGGTTTTCATCGTCCTACTAGTATAAGGGTCCTAGTACGATTCGTTCACCTGCAAGTCAAAAGCCGCGGTTTCCACGTGGCCGGCGCGTTTTATCTGGACGAAGAGGCGGTAGCTCCCCGCCGAGGGGAAGCCGTAGGGAAAAGCGACGACATTGGGCATGGCGCCGGTGGCCGAATGGGCCAGGCGATGGACGGCATGGGGATCCTGGCCGAGTTGCCCTTGGGCGGCCAACTCGAGCGCGGCCATCGGTACCGTGCCGCTGGGATGCAGGTGGGCAAAGACGCCGCGATCGCGGCGCAGCACCATGGCGTGGCCGGGCATGCCGAGGTAGAGCTCTTGCTCTTTGGGCGGATTGCCTTGGGCGTCGACGAAGCGGAAGCGCAGATTGGCGGCCTTTTTGGCGATGATAGGCTGATTCGCCGTCTCAAAAAGAATGCGGTAGCCATCGCGCAGAGGCCGTCCGACGGCGCCACTTGAGTCGTCCTCGGCGGCGGGCGAGCCCTTCACTTCGGGCAGCGTGACCTCGGCGACCAAGGTCTCCGGGAAGCCGCTTTTGTGGACCACGTCGGCGTAGAGTTGATAGCGTCCGGCGGGCATGGCGGGAAGCGCGTGGGTAAACTCGCCGTCACCCGTAGCTTCGGGATGCAGGTGCCAAACGTGATCGAGATCGGGCAGGCGCACGACGAAGAGGTGCATGATCTTGCCATGGTCCGGCACCAGGTCATCAAAGGTAGCGCTTTGAAACCAGCCGGTGTGCTCGAGGTTGAGCTGCAGACGGCCGTCGCGGAAGCTAGGATTGAGTTTGAGGGCTTTGTAGCGGTAACGCGCGTAGTCGTTGGCTTCGGCGGTCCACCATTGGTTGCCGCCCCAAAGCGAGAGTCCGAGCAGCACAGCAGTGACGAGCATCGCCAAACGGCCTTTGCGAACGGCGACAGGCGGCACGTCGCTGGCCGGGGGCAACTGCGCTTCGCGGACAGCAGCGCCGGCGATGGCGATCAGGCCGAGCACGAGGAGCACCATCAGGGTGAAGAGCGTTGCGCCGAGCGCGCCGCCCAGCGGCAGCGTGCGCACGGATACCGTAGGCACGGGAACGCGCAGCTCTCCGCGACCGGCTTTGCCTTCTACCCGCACGCGGACCTGCCATGAGCCGCTCGACATCATCCACAAGGAGCCGGTGTAGGTGCGCGGATCCACGGGGTCGCGCTTGGTGGAGTCCGCGGTAGGAGCGAATTGGGCTCCGGGCCCGGTCATGGGGGTGGGGGTGATGGAGATGCTTTGGACGCCGTCGCCGAGGGCGCGGATTTCGACTTCCGCGACGCCGGGGATCACCACCGGCGGACGCACGGTGACGAGCACGGGGTAGGGTCCGGCGGAGCCTTCGAGGTAGACGTCCGGGCTGCCCACGTGAGCGAGCAGGGGAAACGCGGCGAGCATGCAGAGAAGGCGTTTCATCGAACGATCCGGCGCATCCAGGCGCCCCAACCGAGCCCGAACCAGGCGGTAAGGGTGGCGAAGCCGAAGGCCATGGCCATGCGGGTATAGAAGTCGGCGGTGGATTTGTCGGTGAGGAAAAAGACGTTGCGGCGCATGGAAGAGCGGGGGCCTTGGCCGTAGTCGTAGTAGTGGGTTCCGAAGAACCAATTCTTCGCGTAGTCGGTCATCAGGAAATTGCTGAAGGGCCATTGCACCGCGATAAAGACGGCCAGCGCGGCGGTGCCCAGCAACAGGCTTAGCCGCCAGTGGGGCCAGGCAGAGAAGCGCGCGCGCAACAGATCAATCGCCAGGGCGGGCACGATGAGCAAGAGCGGGAAGCCCGGCGGGACGAAGTGCGTCACCGGATAGTAGACAGGGCCCAGCTTCGGCGAGGCGGGAAAGAGGGGCAGAATCCACTGGAAGGCGCAGATGACCAGCATGTAGACGGCGGCGGCGCCGGTGGCCCCCCAACGTTGGCGCGAGGCTTGGCCGACGCCCACCAGCACGGGGATCATGGTGACGGCGACCACGCGATAGAAGCCGGCGTTGTGCATCTGCACGCGGAAGGTGAGCTCCATGACGAGAATCGAAAGCAGCACCAGAATCATGCCGCCGATGTAGAGGAAGAGCAGCGAGAGCTTGCGTTGCGTGGGCCGTTCGGCGCGGTTCATCTGGCCGAGGATGAGCATCATGGTGCCCATCATCACGCCGAACACGCCGAGGATGAGCAATACGTGCGGCGGGCTGAGGATCTTCGTGTCGAGCCCATAGGCGTTGTGCCACCAGTCGTCAAAGGGGGCGGAGGTCAGCATCGCCGCGCCACCCCAGGAGATGATGAAGGCGCCGAGCGGGGCGTGCAGGCCCCAGATGCGAACGGTGTTGGCTTGGCGGGAACGGTCAAACGTCGTCGAGAGGATGAGCCAGGCGCAGGCGAGTCCAGCGAGGACGCCGCAGAAGTAGATGGCGACGTGAGGCGGGGTCCAGAAGTCGTCGCGGCCGATGGAGCGATGCCAGGCGATGTCCCAATGGGCACCGAGGATGACGGAGGTGACAGCGGCGACGCAGCACCAGAGGGTCCAGGGGACGGCGGCGGTGGTGGCGCGGTCCGGCGCCCAGTCGGCGCCGATGGCGATGGTTTTTGTACCCATGCTTGACATTATCGCCCGAATCAGGGCATGCTTTGATTCAGATATCCGACACGTATCGGGTATCTGAATCATTGGGAGCCGATGCGATGAAACCAGCCGCTTTACTACAAGGGACGCTCGACGTTCTGATTCTCAAACTTCTGCACCAGGAACCGCGTACGGGTTGGGCCATCTCGGCGCGTCTGAGGCAGATGTCGAATGAGGCGCTGCAGGTGAGCCATGGGTCGCTTTATCCGGCTCTGCACAAGCTGGAGCATGAGGGCTGGATCGCCGGGGAGTGGCAGGCGACGGAGACGGGCCGGCAAGCCAAGGTTTATGCGCTCACTAAAGCCGGCCGCCAACAGTTGAAGCGGGAGACCGAGCAATGGAGCCGTTTGTCGAACGCGGTGAGCGCGATCCTGGAGTCAGCATGAGGGGAGCACTTTTGCGCTTGCGCGCGATTCTGTGGCGGACGCGCGTCGAAAGCGAACTGGAAGCCGAGTTGGCGGAGCATCTGGAGCGAGAAATCGAGCAACTGGTGCGGCAAGGCCGGACGCCCGCGGAGGCCCGACGCGAGGCCATAGCAACCATGGGCCGGCTGGACGAGATCAAGGAAGGGTGCCGCGAGGCGCGGGGGACCACGGCCTGGGAGCACTTCCAGCAGGACCTTAGCTTCGGCGTGCGGCGGCTGGGACGCCAGCGCACGTTTACGGCGATGGCGCTGGCGACGATGGCCCTCGGGATCGGCTCGGCGACTGCGGGCTTCAGCCTGATCGACGGCGTATTGCTGCGGCCGCTGCCGTTTGCGGCGCCGGAGAAACTCTTTGCGGCGGAGGCCCTTGGCATGCGCGGCCCCTATGCGACGCTGCGCGCGCAGAGCCGCATGGTGGACTATGCGGCGCATCTGGGCGTGCGGGCCTTCAACACGCCGGGACGCGAGGGGCTGGAGCGGCAGGAGGGCGCCGAGGTGTCGGCGAACTTCTTCCGCGTGCTCGGCGTAGCGCCGCGACTGGGCCGCGCGTTGGTGGATGGCGAAGACGAGCCGGGCCGGACGCGGGTCGCCGTGTTGAGCGATCACTTTTGGAGAGAGCGCTTTGGCGGACGGAGCGACGCGATTGGACAAAAGCTCCAGTTGGATGAGCAGAGCTTCGAGATTGTGGGCGTGATGCCGGCGGGCTTCGCCTATCCGGCGGCCAGCGTGAAGGTCTGGGTGCCAATGACGCTGGATCCGCGCAATGTGGGCCTCTATTGGGGCTCCGGCGGAGTGTCGGTGGTGGGCCGCTTGCGCGATGGGGTGAGCTTGCCCGCGGCCGTGGCGGAGATGCGCGGTTGGATTCCGCGCATCCGTAGCCTGTTTCCCTGGCGCATGCCAGATGCCTGGGGCACGGACGCGGACGGGGTCGAGTTACGCGAAGCACTGGTGAGCGGCGCGCGCGTGCAGGCGTGGCTGTTGTTCGGCGTGGTGGCGCTGGTGCTGCTGATCGCGGTGGTAAATGTGGCGAACCTCCTCTTGGGACAGACGGCGGCGCGCCAAGCAGAACTCACGATGCGGGCAGCGCTGGGGGCGACGCGGGGTCGATTGACGAGACAGTTGATGACCGAAGGGCTGCTGCTAGCCACGCTGGGCGGCGCGTTGGGCGCCGGCGCCGCCGCTGCGCAGATCGCGGCACTAAAAAGACTACTGCCCGCTGATACGCCGCGACTGGCCGAGGTAGGGCTCGACCTGCGCGCCGTTTGCTTTAGCCTGGCGGTGGCGATCATGGCCGGGCTGCTGTTTGGGTTCGCGGCCGCGCGGCAGAAGAAGCGTCAGCGGCCGGCCACCGGGCACATGCTGATTCTGAGCGAGGCCGCGTTCGCGACGATCCTGTTGGTGAGCGCCGGCCTGCTGTTGCGTAGTCTATGGCTGTTGCGACAGGTGGACCCTGGCTTCGCGCCATCCGGCGTGGTGATCGCGGAGGTGAGCCCCAGCCCGGCGCTGATCGCCTCGACGGCGAAGGCCGCCGCATTGGCCGGTGAACTCCGCGAGAGCTTGCTCGCGCACCCGGGCGTGCGCCATGCGGCAGTGATGAACGTGCTGCCGCTGTCGCCGGAGATCAGCGCTTTTACGGCAGCCATCGAGGATCATCCGCGGCCGCCGCAGGCGCCGCAGATTCCGCTCTGGGTGACCGCGACGACGCCCGAACACCTGGCCACGCTCGGTGTGCCGCTGTTGCAGGGGCGCGCGTTCACCATGGGGGACACGGCGCCGTCGGCTCCGGTGGTGCTGATCAGCCAGGCGATGGCGCGGCGGTTCTGGCCGGATCGGAGCCCGGTGGGTCGCCGTTTGCGCGCGGTCTGGCAAAGCGAATGGCGCACGATTGTGGGCGTGGTGGGAGATGTGAAGAACTACGCAATGACGGGTCCGCCCGAGTGGGTGGAGGGCGAAGTGTACTTGCCGATGACGCAGGCGATCACGCCGCCGCCGTCGTTGTTCGTGGCGGCGCGCTTAGCGGGCGACGCGTCAGCCTTCTCGCGGCGTTTACCCGGACTGGCGCGCGAGGTCTGCGCCTCCTGCGCGGTGACGCGCGTGCTGCCGTTAGAAGCCGTGGTGACCAGCGCGACGCGCGCGCCGAGGTCGCTCGCGTGGCTCGTGACGGGCTTTGCGTTGCTGGCCTTGGCGATGGCCGCGATCGGCATCTACGGCGTGGTGAGCCAAGCGATCACGCGGCGGACGAGGGAACTCGGCATCCGGCTGGCGCTGGGGGCAAGCCGCGGGCAGATGGCGTCGCTGGTCTTGCGGGATGGCCTGGGTGCGACGCTGCTGGGCATCGCCAGCGGCCTGGGCGCCGCCTGGCTGCTTGCACGGGGGATCGCTTCCCTGCTCTACGGCGTCGAGACCCACGATTTCGCGAGTTTCTTGGCTCCCGGCTTCGTGCTGCTTGGCGTAGCGGTGCTGGCCTCGGCGGGTCCGCTGTGGCGGGCTTGGCACATTGACCCGGCCCGGGCGCTGCGGGAATAGGACCAGATGCGGTTCCTTTTCGCTGCGTCGTCGATTGTAAGCGATCCTTTCTGAGCGCGCAGAGGCAAAGCGTAGGCGAAAGGGCTTGAGATTGGGAGGATCGAGCGGGGTCAGGAATGCAGCGAGGTCGCCTTCCAGCCTTATCTCGTTGCCGACTACAGCCCTGTCATCCTGCTTGGCCTTGAACGGCAGTACCCCCATGTTGCCAGCACTCTCGGCCTCCCAAGTACCGGCGAACTTTCCCGGATCCTGAGCACCGGCACGGCCGGATATGATCATACTCGCCAATAGCAACCCAACGAATCGATGGACGGGCTGAAGCCCGTCACCACTTGACCCGGTCACTATCGTCCCGGCTGGTTGGGCGGAAGGCGGCAAGTAGCCTTGCTTGTTTCTCCTAGCTCACATGGTGGATGTGGGCGGCGCATCATCGAAAACGGATTGCTCGGGATTAATCCCTATTTCAAGTCGAGGCGAGTTAGTGAGGGTTTCTTCCAGAAGTTTTGAAACATTTCGGTAGCCATACGTTGCAATCGCACGCCAACCACGACAGAAAAAGCAAGAGTGAGAATAACCGCAAGCAGCCAAAGCCCGACTTCGATGTTGGTTGGATCACGTTCGGTTCCGTTCGGAACATACGACGGCCCGTATTCGTTGGCAGGATTCATATCCGCGAAGATCAAAGCACCAATTAGAAAAACGATACTGGTGGCGAACGGAGCTACCAGGGCGGCAAAGGCGTAGGCTCGAATTCTGGGCACCACGACGAAAATGAGAAATAGACACATCCCCAGAAGTGCGCCCATGCTCGGTACTACCATGTACTCCATATATCCCAAGGTACGAAGCTTTCTCGCCCTATGGACAAAAGGCCGGTCGCAGTTCAACGGGACGTTGGTCTCGAGTGATAAGGCCGAGGCAAGGAGCAGCTCAAGACGACCTAAATTTTCCCGAAGCAGACGCGCGATAGCGTGGGTTTTCGCGTTGGATGAACGGTGGGACCGCTGTAGCGTCGAGGGCGCGAAAATCAGAAAGACACGGGGGCGCGGATGGGTTGGCCGGCGTGGGTGGAGTCGACGGGCTTGCCTTCGCGGACGGCGACCTGGCCTTTGAGCAGGACGTAGCGGACGCCGACGGAGAACTGAGCGGGCTTTTCGTAGGTGGCTTGGTCGCGGATTTGGGTGGGGTCGAAGAGGGTGAGGTCGGCGTCGGCGCCGAGGGCGATGCGGCCTTTTTGACGCATGGCGGGGACGCGGCCTTCCAGGCGCTGGGCGGGCATGATGGTCATCTTGCGCAGGGCGTCCATCAGGCTGAGCGATTTCTCCTCGCGCACGTATTTGGCCAGCACGCGGGAAAACGTGCCGGCGGAGCGGGGATGGCCTTGGCCTTCGATGACGTCGAAGCCGTCCGAGGCGATCATGGTGAGCGGGCTGAGAATGGCGGTGCGGACGCGTTCTTCGGTGTTCGCATGCGTGAGCACCAGGCCGCCTTGACGGCGGTACTTCAGAAAGGTCTCGCGGGTGAGGCGTTCGCCGGTGGCACTCCATTGGAGGTTCTGGTAGTCGGAGGGGAGACGGTCGGTCCACGAGTCAAAGAGGGCGGACTCGATGCGGGTGAGGCCCGCGGTGTAGGGGTAAGCTTCGGTGGTGACGTCGACGCCGTGGGCGCGGGCGTCGGCGATGCTGCGCAGCAGCTGCGCGGTACCTTCCTGGCCGCTCGAATTGATGTGGACGACGTGGAGTTTGGCTCCGGCAATGGCGGCGGCGGCGATGACTTCGCTGAGGCCTAACTCACGATCAGCCGTGACGCTGGCGGCGCTGGAGGTACCGCGCAGGTGTACGTGGCACGTCGCGTTGTATTTGGCCGCGAGGCGAAACATCTCGATGATTTCGCCATAGCTGGCGCCGTGGGTGTAAGCGATGCCGAAGCCCACCGCGACCGCACCTTGGCGCAAACCGGCTTCGATGCGTTGCTTGATCTGCTCGAGTTGTGCGGGCGTGGCGCGCGCGAAGCCGGCGGGGCCGCTGGGGACAAACTCGCCTTTATCCCCCAACACGGCCATGCGCACGGGCGGATGGCCGATGGAGGCGCCGAAGTTCACGTAGGACTTACCCTGGCGCTCAGCGTAGTATTTGTCGAGGTCGGCGACGCCGATCTCGAGTTCGAGCGTCGTGGTGACGCCGTCCATCAGTTGGTATCGGCCACTGGCGGGGTTCGTGCCGTGCCAGTGCAGATCGATGAAGCCGGGCGAGAGCACCAGGCCGGAGCCGTCGATCTGCTGGCGGCCGGACACGGGTGCTTCGCTAATGATGGCGATCTTGCCGGCGGCGATGCCCACGGTGCGGACGGCATCCAGTCCGCTGGCGGGATCCATGACACGGGCGTTGCGGATGACGAGGTCGTAGTTGGTTTGCGCGAGCAGCGCTATCGCGAGGAGGTTCCACATGGGAATCAGCCTAGCGCAAAAGGAACGGCGGAGCGGGGTTTGACACCCGCTCCGCCGTGGGAGATGCACTCTTCCGGGAGGAATTTAGAGACGGCCGGCGCCGAGTCCGCCGAGGCGGCAGGCGCGGCAGATACCGAAGCCGCTGCCGTTGGCGTTGATGAAATTGCAGAGACGGGCCAAGCGATTCAATTCGCCGATGTTGTCACCCGCGCCCGCAACGGTGCTGAGGGTGGCGGGAGCGAAGGGCGTCTCCGTGGTGGCGAAGGGCAGGCCAGCGACAGCAGGCGCGTGGAGCGTGGTGGCCCAGGCGAGCATGCCGACGGTGAGGCCGTTGGGTTGGGGAATCGGAGCCAACGGTTGGATAGCCGCGGCGGAATTGGTGCAGCCATTGGCGACGGTGGGGATGGTGGAAACCAATTTCACGACGATGGAAGTGGGCACCGCCGGGGTGAGCGTGTTCGACACCAAGCTGGAAGCCGACATCGAAACCAAGCCATTCGGGGTAACCGGACAGGAACAGCAGGAGACCATCTGTTCGTCGGGGGAGAAGACGTAGGCGTTGACGCAGATGGCGCCGGTGGTGTTGGCCGTGGTGCCCGCCGCCAGACCAGCCCCCCGCTCGCCGGTGTTGGTGATGTTGATGAACGAGTCGCCGGCGTTCAGGTTGGAGAAGTAGCGGACCTGATAGCTGCCCGCGGGCGGCGTGACGGCATTGGGGTCGGCGAGGGTGCTGACGTGAATCACCACTTGGGCAACTTGGTTGCCGAGCAGGTCGAAAGCGCGCAGCGCGAAGGTGTAGTGGCCGGGGGTGGTGGGGTCAAACGGCACACCGCCAGGGTTGGCGAAACCGGCGGGCGGGGTGATGATACCCGGAACGGCCGTCCGCAAGTAGGCGAAGCCGAGGTTCTGAGAATTCTGCACAACTCCGCCCACCGAGGGGAATCCGGCGTTGGGAAGTACCATCCGGCCTAACGAGGCACCGGGGGTAAAGCTGGCGGGATCCATGTCGTAGAGGATGTCGAAGGTGTATTGGCCAGTGGCGTCAGCGCCACCGCCCGTCGTCGCGCTGATGAAGAAATTGAAGTTCCAGCGCGCCAGGTTCGGCGGCGCGTCTGGGCCCGACGGAGGCGAAGAACGTACCGGCGTTGTTGTTAGTTACTACCGGATTGGCAAAGCGCTCTGACGCGTTCAGGCCGAGGGTGATAGTGTTGCCATTGTTGTTTACCGTTTGCACTGCCACGGCGGTATTCGGAATGCCAGCGCCACCGAAAGTTGCGGCGGGCAATCCCACCAACGGGGAGGTGGCGGTTAGTCCTTGCGAGAATGCAACACCTGCACTCAAACAGGCCAGCAGGATGGTCTGACGAATCATGATCAACTCCTTCATGGTCCGGCTGCTTTGCACCCGGTCGAATACTAACCTACTTAGCCAATACCTTTAGGCCGCTAAGTGGGTCGGCACAAGGAGGGTAACAGTTTTACTTAAGTTAGACAACGTACATTTACGCATCTTAAAGTACTGGGAATCGACGATTCATGAATATGAGGAAATCCTCTCCGTGGCCCTACTTTTGGCTATTGAATCCATGGAGAAGGCGGTTTCGCGGAGCAGACGAGAAAGTATCGCTAGTACTGTCTTACAATTTGGCCTCCTTGGGCCATGACGTCGGCAGGAGTAAGTACTGGTACATCGAAAACGGCGGAGAGGCAATTCGTTGCCGTTCCGCCGTTGGGACGTGGTGGGGAAAAACTACAGCCGGCCGGCGCCAAGTCCGCCGAGGCGGCAGGCTCGGCAGATTCCGAAGCCACTGCCATTGGCGTTGATGTAGGTGCAAAGGGTGGCGAGACGGCCAAGTTCACTAACGTCATCGCCGCCCGTGGGCAGCACGCTGAGCGTCGCGGGGGCGAAAGGGGTGGAAGTGGCAGCGAAAGGTTGGCCAGGGCCGGCGTTGTGGTAAGTAGTTGCCCAGGCCAGCATGCCGGTAGCCAGTTGACCCGGCTGCGGGATGGGGGTGAGCGGACGGATCGCGGAAGCGGAACCGGTGCAGCCCGTGGCGCCCGGCAGCGGAATCGTCGAGACGAGTTTGACGATGACCGAGGTGGGAACGGCAGGCGTGAGGCTGTTACCCACCAGACTGGTGGCTGAGAGCGAGACCAAACCGTTGGGCGTAACCGGGCAGGAACAGCAAGAGACCATCTGTTCGTCGGGCGAGAAGACATAGGCATTCACGCAGATGGAGCCGGTGGTGCTGGTGTTCGTGCCCGCGGCCAACTGGGCGCCCCGGGCGCCGGTGTTAGTGATGTTCACGGACGATTCACCAACGTTGAGATTCGAGAGGTAGCGCACCTGGTAACTCATTTCGGGATTCGGAAGGGTGGAGGTGTTGGGAACCGCGTTGACGTGAATCACCACCTCACCGATCTGGACGCCACCCGCGAAGGCACGCAGGGCGAAAGTGTACTGGCCAAGAATATTCGGATTGAAGTCTTGTCCGCCCGGGTTGGCGTAGCCCAGCGGCGGCGTTAAAACGCCGGGAATCGCGACGCGGAAGGCGTCGAAGCCGAGGTTGGTGGAGTCCTGCACAGTGCCAAGGGGATTGGAGACGCCCGTAGGAATGACCACACGGCCCAGCGATGCCGCCGGCGTGGCGTTGGCCGGGTCCATGTCGTAGAGCAATTCAAAGGTGTACTGGCCGAGGACATTCGCATTCGTAGGGGCCGGGCCCAAGGCCTGAATGTAAAAATTAAAATTCCAATTGGCGAGCGGGTTAGCGGGTGTCGACGGCGCATTTGGACTAACGCCCGTGGCGCCATAAAAAGTACCGGCCCCGTTGTTGGTGACGGTTTGCGCGGCGAAGCGCTGGGTGGCGTTCAGACCGAGGACGATGGTATTGCCGCCATTGGAGATGGTCTGGACGGCCACGGCGGTATTGGGAATGCCACTGCCGCCAAAGGTGGCGGCCGGCAAGGGAACTAACGGCGAAGTCGCGGTGAGTCCTTGAGAGAATGCGGCGCTCACGGTGACGCAAGCGAGCAAGATGGTTTGGCGAATCATGACTTACTCCTCCTTCGCGAAGCCACTCAGCACAAATCCATAGCTGCCGAGTAGCTCGCCATCGCAGAGTAACAGGTCAATAGTGCGAAAGTCCTGGTACCGGGAGTAACAATTTCAGTACTTTTTTGAAAAAGTACTAGAGCTTTGCCGCGGTACGAAGCTCCACCCTCTGTCCCCCGCCTTGGATGGTGAGTTTTCCGTCCTGCAGTTGGACATCATCCACGCGGTGGAAGCTCGCGGGGACTTCGGTGATAAACATCAAATACCGGGTGGCCAGCTTGGCGCGCGCGCCGAGCCAGCGAAAGGTAGGCTGGCCGAATAAGGGTGACATCGCGACTAATTCACGTTTCGTCATGTCGTAGGGTTGCATGCCGAATTCGATTCCCCAGCTATATTGTCCGTTGGCGGGATAATTCATCCAGTGTTGGATCCAGGGATAGTCGGCGCGGCGGAAAAGATATCCGTACAGCAAGCGTTGGTCCGTACTTAGTACGGTAACGTACTGGTACTCGCGGGTTGGATCCATGAGGCAGCCGATATGGTTTAGCTCTCCCGCTTTCGCGGGCGTTTGCCGCAGGTCCAAGCTTCCTAACTTGGGCCAGGTAAAGTTCTCGCCGGATGCGAAAGTACGCATGCCCTTCTGCGCGTAGGGTTTCGTCTGGCATTGCGTGGAGGAGGCGTCAACGACGGTCTTGCCGAGGGCGAGAAACGGAGCCCCGGCGGTGGCGTGTTCGGCCCAGAGCAAGGGCCGGTCAAAATCGAGTTGGCTTTCGATTTCGCTCTCCACCAGTACTACTTGTTCGCCGGGAGCTAGGGTGATGTCGCGCTTCAGTACTTCCATAACCTTGGGAAGCGTGACGCGAAAACTGACGCTACGCGGCGTGGAGGAGAGCACTTCCCAGGGCAGACGGGTGGCCTCGCCGTGGCCGGGAAAGCTGGCCTTCTGCTCGTCGGCCGACACCGGCCCGAAGCCATCGACGCAGAGGAAATGCCCGGTGCTGATGTTCGTCCGTGGGCGGCCGCCGGCTTCGCGGGACATGCGTGAAGGGTCCCAGAAGGGATTCATGCGGTTCCCCGACTTCAAGGAGAAACTGGCGAAGGCGCCGCCGGGGTTGAGCACCACCAGGCGGACGCGGCCGTTATCGAGTTCCAGGCCCGATAGGCCTTCGTGTTGGACGGCCGTTTGCGCGACGAGGAGAGCGGGGAGAAGAAACAGTAAGCGTGACACGCCCACAGCGTATCACTTGCGTTTCTTACGCTCGGGCACACCTTCGGCCAAGGAAAACTGGATGCGGCCGCCTTGGGCCTCCACGCGGTCCACGCGGACCTTGACGCGGTCGCCCAGCGCGTAGGACTTGCGGGTGCGTTCGCCGGTGAGCTTGCGGGTGCGCTCGTCGTAGAGAAAGCGATCCCAGAAGAGGCTTTCGATGGCGACCAGGCCCTCAATGAAGAGCGTATCGAGTTCGACAAAGAAACCGAACTTGGCGGTGGAAGTGATTAAGCCGGTGAACTCGTCGCCGACGCGCTCGGCCATGAACTTGGCCTTTTTCCATTCGAGTAAGTCACGTTCGGCTTCGGCGGCGCGGCGTTCGGTGAGCGAGGTATCGTCGCCGATTTGGCGAAGCTGGCTTTCGGAGTAAGGCGGATGGCCGGGTTGGGTGAGCAGGGCGCGCAGCAGGCGGTGAATTACCAGGTCCGGGTAACGCCGGATGGGCGAGGTGAAATGGGTGTAGCTACCGGTAGCCAAAGCGAAGTGGCCGGAATTCTCTGAGGAGTATCGCGCTTGCTTCAGGCTCCGCAGCATTAAGTAACTCAAGATCCTTTCTTCAGGCTTGCCTTCGAGTTGCTTGATCAGCCGCTGAAAACTCTTCGAGGAAATCTGAAAGTTACCGGACGGCGTCAAGTGATCGCGCCGTACTTTGCGGCCATCGCGTCCGCGCATGGTGATCTGCTGGCGCTTCATCGGCGCCGTGCCCAGCGAGACGCCATAGTGGACGGCAATCTGCTCGAACTCACTCACTTTTTGCGGATTCGGTGTCTCGTGAATGCGGTAGAGCGAGGGTCCGCCACTTTTTTCGAGATGACTGGCGACGGCCTCATTGGCAGCCAGCATGAACTCCTCAATCAGGCGGTGGGCGATGTTGCGGGCGCCGCGGGTGACGCCGGTCATGGCGCCCAGGGCGTCGAATTCGATTTGCGCTTCGGGTAAGTCAAAATCGATCGATCCGCGGCGGACACGCTGACGGTTGAGAATTAAGGCCAACTCCTTCATGAGCTGAAAACGGCTTAGCAAAGGCGCATAGCGCTCGCGTAAGGCGGCCGTTTCGGCGGGGTCGCCTTCGAGGAGTAAGTGGACGTCGGCGTAGGTCATCCGCTCGCGGCTGCGAATGACGCCGGAACAGAATTCGCGGGAAACCGTCTCGCCCTGGTGGTTGATTTCGAGGAGCGCGGACATCACGAGGCGGTCGACCTGGGGCCGCAGGCTGCAGATATCGGTGGATAGCTCCAGCGGCAGCATGGGCACGGCGCGATCCGGAAAGTAGACGCTGGTGCCGCGCAGGTACGCTTCGCGATCAATCGCCGAACCGGGCTGGATGTAGTGGCTGACGTCGGCGATATGGACGTGCAGCGCAAAATTGCCGTTGGGCAAGGTATCCACCCACACGGCGTCGTCGAAGTCGCGAGCGGTTTCCCCGTCGATGGTGACGATGTCGTAGTCGCGGAAGTCGCGGCGGTCCGGCAAGTCCTCGGGAACGGCGCTGAAGGCTTTGGCTTCGGCGATCACTTCGGGCGGAAACCGATGCGGCAGGTGGTGTTTGCGAATGACGATTTCGACGTCGACGCCGAAGTCGTCCGGGCGCCCGAGGATCTCAATGACGCGCCCAGTGCCGCCTTCGCCATCGGCGGGAAAATCGATGATTTCCACATTGACGATGTAGCCCTGCAGATCCTCGACGCGGGTGGGCAGGGCGGCAGTGGCGCCGATGCGGTCCACTTCGGGCGAGGCGGCCGGAAACTCCAGGCCCGCAGGAATGAGAATCCATTCGCGCAGGCGGTCGTCGTGCGGCTTCACCCAGTTTGAGGTGCGCTTCACCTGGAACTCGCCGACAACGGTGCCATGGGCGCGCTTGAGGACCTTGATGATCTCGCCGTCGGCGCGGCCGTCCTTCGAAATGCGGCCGACGCGGGCCAGCACGCGGTCGCCGTGCATGGCCTTGGTGGCGCTGTCGGGGGGGATGAAGAGATCACCGGCCAGGCCGGGAACGGGCGCCTCCGGAACGACGAAGCCGTAGCCGTCGCGGTGGACGCGGAGTTGTCCGGAGATGAATTCCGTACTGGCCTGCGCGACCAGGAAATGGTCCCGTTGGTACTCAACCAGTTGGCCGCGCGTGAGGGCCTGCTCGAGCGCGCGTTCAAAATCCTGTCGTTCCACGCCGCGGCTGCCGAGCTCTTTCACCAGTTGTTTGTAGGTGCCGCGGTGATGGGGCAGGGTGGAGATGTAGGAAACGAGGAGCGAGTCGTCGAAGGCCCGGCCATGTAGAGAAGCCTTACGCGAGGAGGGTTTGGGTTTGCCTTTGGCCAAATCTCATAGTACCCTGCGCGGTTGACATTGCCCAGCCACGCTGTGAGAATCAACCTCGTAGTGGTGCGTCTCTGTCTAGCTGCGTTCATCCTTCTCGGCGCGGCGGTGAGCGCCCAGGCGCCCTATCGCGACTACGTGCTGGGGCCGGAGGACACGATCACGATCCACGTGGTGGATGTCCCGTTTACCGACCAGAATCCGTTGCGCATCGAAACTAGCGGGCACGTCAAACTGCCCCTAGTGGGGCGCATGATGGCCGGCGGCTTGACGCCCGCGCAACTGGAGGACCGGCTGGCCGAGTCCTTGAAGATGTACGTGCGGAATCCGCAGGTGCTGGTGCGGCTGGTGGAGTTCCGCAGCCAACCGGTGACGGTGGTGGGCGCCGTCACCACGCCGGGTATTCAGCAATTGCGCGGCCGGAAAACCTTGCTCGAAATCATCTCGCTGGCCGGTGGCTTGCGGCAGGACGCCGGCACCATCGCCACGGTGACGCGCGCGAAGGCTTTCGGTCCAATTCCCTTGCCGCAAGCGAAGACCGATGCGTCGGGCGAGTACATGAGTTGCGCGATCAACCTGCGCGAACTGATGGAAGCGCGCACGCCCGCCAACAACATCCTGATACAGCCGACGGACGTGATCGCCGTGGAGAAGGCTCCGGTGGTGTACGTGATTGGCGCGGTGAAGAAGAGCGGCGGCTTTGTGCTGAGTGCGCAGGAGAAGGTTTCGGTGTTGCAAGCCTTGGCGATGGCGGAGGGCTTGGAACGGACGTCGGCGCCGTCCCGGGCGCGCGTCCTGCGGAAGACGAATGACCCCGAGAAACGCCAGGAAATGGCCATCGACCTCAAGAAGATCCTCGAAGGCAAGCAAGCCGACCTAGCCCTGCAGACGGACGACATCCTGTTCATCCCCACCAGCACCGCCAAGAACGCCGGCTTGAAAACGCTGGAGACGGCAATCAATATCGGCACGGGCGTGCTGATTTTCCGGCGCTAAAAATTACCCTTGACAGCGGTTTTAGGCCTAGCTACACTACACCTAGTTTATCTATGCCTAAAACTGATATGCCTTCGGGCGCTCTGGTTCTGTTGATCTTGCGCGTGCTGCGCCCCGGCCCCCTGCACGGGTACGCCATCGCGCAGCGGATTCATTTGCTCTCGTCCGAGGTGCTGCGGGTGGAAGAGGGCTCACTCTACCCTGCCCTACAGAAGATCCTGCTGAAGGGCTGGGTGGTGGCCGAGTGGGGCGTCTCCGAGACGAACCGGCAGGTGCGCTTCTATCGCCTGACGCCGGCCGGCAAGAAGCAGTTGGAGGCGGAACTCGCGGAGTACAGCCGCACCAGCGAGGCGATTCAAGCCGTGTTGAAGGGAGCCTGAGATGCGCGAATTCATTCGTCGAATCGGCTATCTGCTGCGCCTGCGCCAGCATGACCGCGAACTGGCTAACGAACTCGACTTCCATCGCGAGATGGCCGCCCGTGAGGGACGGGACAACCTGGGCAACCGGCTGCGGCTGCGCGAGGAGAGCCGGGAGGCTTGGGGCTGGACGTGGCTGGACCGTTTGGGGCAAGACGTTCGCTACGCGGCGCGGCTGCTGGCCAAGTCGCCCGGCTTCACGCTGACCGCCGTCCTGATGTTAGCCCTCGGTATCGGCGTGAATGTGGCAGCGTTTGGCTTCTTCAATTTGATGGTCTTTAGCCAACTGCCGGTGCGCGATCCGGATAGCCTGTTGAGCTTTCAGCGTCGCGCGCCGCGTGGCTATGCCTCGGATCTGCCGTACCCGGCGATGGCCTTCTACCGCGAGCACAGCCGCACGCTCTCCGCCGTGCTGGCGATGCACTCCGCGGGTCTGATTGCCGAGAACGAGGAGAAGCCGATCCGGGCGAGTTTCGTGACGGCGAATACCTTTCTGGAACTGGACGCGCCGATGAACCTGGGACGTCCCCTTGAGCCGCGCCACGACGACGCCGATGCCGCGGCCGTCGTGGTGTTGAGCCATGGCTTCTGGACGCGGCACTTCGGCGCGAACCGGAGCGTGATCGGCCAGGTAATCCGGCTGAACCGGCAGAGCGCGACAATCATCGGCGTGGCGAGCCCGGACTTCGGCGGCCTCACCATGAGCGCCGCGGACGTGTGGCTGCCCATCGCACGCCAGCCGGACTTCATCCCCGGCAGTGCGTTGCTCACCAGCTTCTCTGATGCCGCCACGGGTGTGCAGATGTGGGGCCGCATGCGGCCCGGCATGACGCCGAAGATCGTGGAAGACGAGTTGGCGCAACTTGCGAGCGATCTGCGAAAGCTGCATCCGAACGACGTGTGGGAGAAGGAGCGGCTGGCCAGCGAGCCCGGCGGCTACCTCAAGATGAGCGGCGGCGGCCAGCGCGGCAGCGGCACGCCGGAAAGCGCAAGCCAGCGGCTGCGGCCCGTCTTCGTCCTGATCGGCAGCCTGGCGCTGCTGATTCTTGCCGTGGCCTGCGGCAATTTAGGCAGCCTGCTGCTGGCGCGTGGCGTCGCACGGGAGCGCGAGATCTCAATCCGCGCCGCGGTGGGCGCGGGGCAGGGCCGCCTGGTGCGCCAGCTCTTCACCGAGAGCCTGCTGCTGGCGATGGCGGGCTCGCTGGCCGGACTCGGACTCGGCGCGGTGGTCCTCCGAGCGCTATTGCTGTGGACCGACTCGCCCGCCTGGCTCGACGCCACGCCGGACTGGCGGGTTACGCTCTTCGCGGTGACGGCCGGCGCGCTGGCCGCGCTGCTCTTCGGCCTGACGCCGGCGTTGCAAGTGGCCCGTCAGCGGCACCGCTCGACGCGGGTGCGCCAAGTGCTGATCGGCGCCCAGGTGGCCGCCAGTTGCGTATTGCTGATCGTGGCGGGCCTGTTGGTGCGTGGTCTGCAACATGCCACTTCCATGGACCCGGGCTTCGAGTACCAGCAGGTGATTTCGATCTCGCCATCGCTCGCCGATCATGGCTTCAACGCGACGCAGTCGCGGACGTATCTGGAAAGCCTGATGGCGCAACTGCGCGCCGAGCCGGGCGTCACTTCGGTGTCGTTGGTGTCCACGGCGCCGCTGAGTAACCGGCGCGAGGTGATGCGCGTCCGCATTGATGACCGCAAGATGGATGTCCACGTGAACCGCGTGGATCCAGACTTTTTCGAGACGATGAAGATTCAGGTGCTGCGGGGACGGGCGATGGCGATGGGCGAGAAGGCCGTCGTGATCAGCGAGAGTCTGGCGCGCTTTCAGTGGCCGGGGCAGGACCCGCTCGGCAAGCCGTTCGATGAGAAGCGGCCGATCGTCGGCATTGCGCGCAGCGCCCGGGCTGGTGCGTTGAGTGATCCGGATGCGGGCGAAGTCTACCTGCCGATTGACGAGGGCGACTGGCCGGAGATGCAGTTGATCGCCAAGTCCGCGGGCCCCGTCGAGACGGCGCTGCCGCGCATCGCCGCCCTCGCCAAGGGGCTTGACGCGCAGGTGTTTCCGCAGGTGCAGACGTTGAAGGCGAGCTTCCGCCGGAAGCTGGAGAGCACGGAGCGCAGCGCGGCGGCGGTGAGTCTGCTAGGGCTGACGGCGCTGTTGCTGGCGAGCCTCGGCCTGGTGGGCCTGGTGAGCTATGCGGTATCGCAGCGGACGAAGGAAATTGGCATTCGGCTGGCGTTGGGCGCGCGGCCGCTCCACGTGATGGCGTCGGTGCTGCGGCAATTCTCCTGGCCCGTCATGGCCGGTCTACTCGCTGGCGTGGGCGGAGCGGCCGGGCTCTCGCAACTGCTGCGCGGCGAACTCTATGGCATCAGCGGCCTTGATCCCGCGGTATACGTCATCGCGATCGCCCTCTTCCTGGGGGTAGCCATCCTCGCCGCCCTGTGGCCCGCTCGCCGGGCGTTGCGCATTGATCCCTTGCGCGCGCTGCGCTACGAATAGCCTATCTTGGAAAGATGACTCGTTCCATCTTTCTCTGCCTCGCGCTTACTGTTTTCTCTTCGTTCGCCTTCGCGCAGGAGACCATCATCGACGTGCGCAACGGCGACCAGAAGGGCAAGCTCGCCATTCGCGAGGGCGAACTCGCGTTTGAGTCGCTCACCGACGCGAAGCAGTCGCGCACGTGGAAGTACGCCGAGATTCGCACGTTTGAGAAGCGCATCATCAAGGGCATCCGGGTGCGGCCGTTCAAGGGTAGCCGGTACGACTTCGCCTTCGACAGCATCGCCACGCGCGACAAGATCTTCGACCAAGTGTCGCAGCGCATCGTCGCGGCACGCGCCACCAAACGTTAGTTGCATCCGGGCGGCCGGCTGATCGATAATGAGGGTTCATTATTGAACCATGCCAAAACTGATTTCCGCCCTGCTCCTGCTCTTGATTTGTCCACGCTTCGCCCAGTCAGCCGATTGCGAGGGGAAGGTGACCAACGCCACCTCGGCCGGAATCAGCGGCATCGTGATTGAGATCAAGCCGGGGAAGGAGACGGTCCGCTCGGGAGCCAATGGCGAATTCCGGCTGACGGGCCTGGCGCCCGGCACTTACCAACTGACGGCGACTGGCCGGGGGTACGTGCCGTTCCAAGAATCGTTGGAGGTGCCCGCGGGTTGCGCAAATCTGGCCATTCGGCTGAGCACCGTCCAAACGGCGATTGAAGTAAGCGAGCCGTCGGATAGTTTCCTCGCGACGGCCTCGGTGAGCATCACCAAGTCGCCGGCGAGTCTGATCGATACACCGTACGCGATCCAGATGATCCCGCAGGCGCTGCTCGAAAGCCGGAACATTCAGGACATCAAGGACCTCTACCGCAACATCAGCGGCGTGACGGACTCGCCGTATTCGGCGATGACCTTTCGCGGCTTCACGCAGCGCGAAGTGCTCTTCAACGGCGTGCGAGGCAACCCGTACGGCAGCCTGGATAACGACATCAACGATGCCGGCTTCAGCACCAGCCAGGGCCGCTTATCGAACATCGAATTCGTGGAAGTGTTGAAAGGGCCCGCCGGCGTGCTTTTCGGTGGGGGCGAAGCCGGGGGTATCATCAATTTCGTCACCCGTAAGCCCCGCCAAACGCCTGCCGCCGAAGCTTCTTTCCGGACCGGCAGTTTCGCGCAGCGGGCCGGACACGGTGAAATCACCGGGCCGCTGTGGAAGGCCAAGAATCTCTTCTATCGCGCGGCGATCTTCGCTGAGGAGCGGCGCGTGTTCCGCTACAACGCCGGCAACGAAAATCTTCATCTCGCCTCCGGCCTATCCTGGCGCTTAGCGGAAGCAACTTCGCTGGGCTTCGAATACGAGTACATCGACCAGAATCTGCTGGCGCATCGCTTACGCGGAATTCCCGTAAACTCCACCGGGGGCTGGCTGGCGGCGCGCGAATGGACGGCGTCGGAACAGGGCGATTCGTCGCAACTGCAGGCCCGCGTGTTCCAGTCCCGGTTGGACCATGCCTTTACGTCCACGCTGCGCTCCGACGTCACTTTCCGCTTCCTCAACTACGATCGCCCCGAACGCTACCACGAACCGCGGGGCATCAATCCCGACGGGCGCACGATGCGGCGCGAATTCCGGGATCAGTTTCGCGGCAACCAGGACTACTCACTCACCGCGAATGGCTATCAACGCGTGGCACGCAACAATCTGACGTTCGGCTTCGAAGCCGTCCGGCAGGATTGGGTAGGCCGCTATGGCACCGCCAGGGAAACCTCCCGCGGCGGCCCCGTGCCGCCGCTCGACCTCCTGACGCCGGTGTATGGCTTGCCCGCCAACTACTTCATCAGCCCGGCGTCCTATGTGCAGCAAAACGTCGTGGCCAATCGGCAGGGCTATTTTCTGCAGGATCAGATCGAGATTACGCCGCGCTTTCAGGTGATGCTGGGCGGCCGGGTGGAACGCTTCACGGACACCGGCTCCGCGGCCGGGATTCCGCTGCGGGCGCAAGTGGCGGCGCTGACGGGCCGCGCGGGCGCGGTCTACCGGTTGTTGCCGAAACTGAGCGCGTTCGCCAGCATCAGCAATAGCTTCAATCGCGCACCTTCGTTGGCGCAGACGCCGCTGGCCAACGGTCCACACGACCCGGAACGCGGACGCCAAGTGGAAGCGGGCGTGAAGAGCGAACTGCAGCAGGGCCGTATCTTGATGACGGCTTCGTGGTTTCGCATTGACAAGCGCAATGTGCTCCGGCTGGACCCGGCGTTCGGCCCGCGCGGCGACAATTTCTCCGCCGTCTTCCCAATCGGCCAAGTGCGAAATCAGGGCCTGGAACTGGACGCCACGGGACGGATCACGCGCGACCTCAGCATCATCGTGAACTACGCCTTTCTGGACTCTGACATTCTCGCCGACCGGTTTACGCCCTCCGCCGTAGGCAAGGCTCTGCCCAACGCGGCGCGCCACGCCGGCGGACTCTTCCTCCGCTATGATTGGCGGCGCACCGGCAGTTCCTTCCATGCCGGCTCCGAAATGCGCGGACGCCGGTATGAACCCTACGCCGCCTTTCCCGCCGCCGGCTATGGCCTGTGGGACTTCGCATTTTTCCAGCGCCTCGGCAAGAAGTTGGAACTGCGGGTGCAACTCGACAATGCCTTTGACAAGCTTTATGCGGCCTCGTCACTCTTCGCCGCCCGCGCCGGCAACCTGCCCGGCGCTCCGCGGACATTCACCATGGGATTGCACTTCCGCAGCCCCCGGACACCATGACCGGCCGCGAACGTTCGCTCGATCTACTCCGCGGCGTGGTGATGATCCTGATGACCATCGACCATACGCAGGAGTACCAAGCCGGGCCCGGCCGGGGCGTGATTACCGACCCGATGAGTCTCGACGTGACCAACGGATCGATCTTTGTCTTTCGCATCCTGTCGCACTTCTGCGCGCCCGTCTTTACCTTGTTGATGGGGATTTCGGCTTACCTGCGCTCCCGCCGTTACGCCGCGCCGGCCGCGTCGCACCACTTGGCGATTCGGGGGCTGGTGCTGCTGGGGCTGGAACTGACGGTGATCAACTGGTGCTGGACTTTCAATCCCGCGTGGCCACGCTATTTCTTCCAGATCATTGGCGCGCTGGGTACCGCCATGCTCTGCCTGGCGGCCGCGCCGTACTTGCCGCGCGCCGCCAACGCCGCTATCGGGCTCATCCTGGTGGCAGGCCACAACCTGTTCGACGGCGTACGCTTCGCTCCGGACACCTGGCAGCACTACGTCTGGTCCTTCCTGCACCAGAAAAACGTCTTGCCGCTCTTCGCGGGCTTTGAGATCCGAACGACCTACCCGGTGATTCCGATTGTGGGCGTCGCCTTCTGCGGCTACGCAATCGGCGTTTGGTGGACGCGCCCTCGGGCGCCGCTGCTGCAAACCGGGCTTCTGTTGACGGCGCTTTTCCTGGTGCTACGCGTAACCAACGTCTACGGCGACACCGCGCTTTATCAGGCGGAGCCCTACCCGTTGCGGTCCCTGGTGAACGTTACCAAGTATCCGCTCTCCTTACAGATTGTCTGCATGACGTCGGGCCCGGCGCTACTGTTTCTGGCGGCGACGCGGCAGAGAGGACAAACGCTTTTGGAACAATTCGGACGCACCGCGATGTTCTACTACATCGCGCACCTCGTGCTGATTCATTCGGTGGCCTTGGGCGTGGCATTCCTGGCTGGCCTACCGGTGGATATGCAGCATCGTTTCGGCGGCATTCCGGACGGCATCGGCTTCCCGCCGTGGGCCACGGCTCCTTTGGCTTTGCTGGCGGCGGCGGCGCTGTATCCGTTATGCAAGTGGTATGAACCGCGACGCTGGCGCTACTTGTAGCCTTCCACCTCGAACAGCCATTGTCCACCGGCTTGGGCGATCAGACGCGTGCCCCACGCGGCGGGATCGTCTTCCATTTCGGCGCGGCCGAAGTCATTGCGATTGAGCATCACCCAGCGGACTCCCTGTTGCCGCAGAGCGCGCGTCGCGTGACGGCGCAGGTCGCCGCGCGGGAAGCGCGTAGTTTCCGCCTTGGCGCCGAGTTCGCGCCACTGGCCGTCTTCCCCGAGTCCTTCCAGCTTTAAGGCCACGCCGGGCGAGCCTTGCACGACGAAGCGGCTGAGCAACACGGGCTCGGCCCAGGTGGCTTCAATCGCGCCTCGCCGGCCGGGATCCTGCGCGCCGCGCCAGCGCGTCACCGGATTGCCGTCGATGAGGAACTTCGCCTCGATCGACGGGGGCATCGTTCGCACGCCGGAGCGCGCGAGGGGGAACTCTTCCATCAGATGGTAGGCGCGAATCTCGTATGCTAGGAATCCCGAGCTCGGTTCGCGTTCGCTGACGCGGAGCCCGCGCAGACGAGCTTGCGGGAACCAGAATTGCCAGCCCTCAAGGGGAGCGCGGCTGGGGTCGCGGGCGGCCCAGATCATCTCGCGCATCTCGACGCCCCGTCGCGACAGCGTGCCCGTGATCATCTCGTGGCCCGTGTAGCTATCGCCAAACTGCGCGTAGGTGAGCACGGCGCCGGCGGGCAAGCGACGCAGCGTAGCAAAGATCGGATACTCAGCGACTTTGCGCGCGAGGAAGTCGCCCTCGCTCTCGATCCGCAAGGCGGCGCGCCAGGGGAATTCCTTGATGTGCCAGGCGTAGATATGCGCAAAAGCATGCGTCACCGGGTACCAGCCGAGCACCAGGTGCAACGCCAGCGCCACTGGCCAAGCGAAGCGCCAGCGCCCCAGCACTTGCGCCATGCCCAGGGAGACGAAGGGCAAACCCGGAATGAGAAAGCGTGCGCCGAGGTTCAGGGCGAAGGGCCCGGAGAAGAGCAGCGCCGGCCAGACGTACCGCCAGCGCGAGAAGAGCACCAGCGGAGTCAGCACGAAGACGGGCCCGATCAAGCCGCCCAGGCGATAGCCGCCCGCCAGGACTTCGAACGGGATACGCGACAGCGGCGGCTGGTCCTCATTGAAGCCGAGGTAGCGCCGGTAGGAGCTTTCGAGCGCGGGATCGAAGACGTCGTTCGGGAACCACGCGTTCTGAAACGGGGCCACCGGATTGCCGGTGAAAACGATGTTCTTCACCAGCCACGGCAGCATCAGCACCAAGGCTGGCCCGCAGACCAAAGCCAGGCGCTTGGCCGTAAACCGCCGGCCTAGCCGCCAGAGGGCGTAAGGCAGGGCCAGCAGGGCCGTGTACTTCAGCGCGAAAGCGAAGCCGGCCATCAGACCCGCCAGAACGAGCAGACGGTCCGTCTCCTCTTCATCCCAGCGCTCCAGCATCCAAAAGACCGCGAAGAGGGCGGCCGTGAGGGCGATGTCGTTGTAGGCGCTGGCGGCGTCGATGCCCACGACGGGGCTCGCCAGCACCAGGAGTCCGGCGGTGCTGGGGATCCCGGCGCGCACCGCGTAGGCGCGCATCAAGGCGAGCAGCGCGCAGAGAAACGTCAGATGCACCAGAGCCGTGGAGGAGTGCTGGCCAAAGGCGAAGGCATGCAGATAAAGCATCTCCATCGCTTGCGAGAGCTGCGCGTAGATGTTGGTAAGGATGAAGCCGACGCGCCCGTCCCGCAGATACTGCGCCGGCAAGGCGACGTGGTAAGCCATACCATCCGGGCTGAGTTCGGGCGCGGCGGCATGGACCCAGTAGACGGCGCCGAAAGCGGCGATGAAGACCCAGCCCACCGGCGCGCGCAAGCGGGTAACGACCAGCGCGGGGGCGAACCAGGGGCTAGCCAACGCAAGAAGGCCAAGCACGAGCAGCACAAACGGGCGGCCGCCACCGGCAAGCCCCACCGCCAGGACGAGCGTGGAGAAAAGTGCGGCACCCACCAGCAAGCTCATCGCCCACGCTTCGCCCCGGGAGCACGCCACTCGCAACCAAGCCAGGGCTGCATAGCCCAAGGCCAGGCAGGAACACACGGTGAAGGCCGCGGCGAATAAGATCTGGAGAATCTCCGGCAACGCTCTATAATACAGGGTTGAAACCCGCCTTCGAATATTCGCTCCTCTTCGTGATCCTGGCTGTACTCGCAGCCGCGCTGGCGCAACAAGCCGGCGCGCTCGGCATCAGCGTCGACGAGCCGAGCCACCTGCTTTCCGCGCACCTGTACTGGCAAGGCGCGGACCGCCTGCAGCCGCGCGACATGCCTCCGTTGATCAAGATCGTCGGCGGTTGGGTCCCGGGCCGGTTCGCCCTGCCGGACCCCCGGCAGGACGCCTCCTGGCAACAACAGCACGAATGGCCAATCTCTACCAACTGGATGAGGCGTATGCGCGGCCCGGACCTGCAAGCGCTGATGCGGGCGTCGCGCCTGCCGCTGATCGTTTTCCCGATGTTGACCACGACCCTGCTGTGGTGGTGGGCGCGGCAGCTTTTTTCGCCGTCTACCGCGTTAACGCTGGCGGCCATCTTCGCCTTCGAGCCGACGTCGCTGGGGCATGGCGCGTTCTTCAAGAATGATCACGCGGCCACCTTCGGCTACCTGCTCTTCTGGGTGCTGGCGTGGCGCTACTGGCTTTCGCCGTCGCCGCCGCGCGCAGCCGCCCTGGGCGCGGGCGCCGCCGTGGCTTTATTGGCGAAGCTTTCCCTGCTCATCGCGCTGCCCTTGGGTCTGCTGGTGATTCTTTGGCGGCGCCCCGCGGAGTTACTCCGTCACCTGGGATTGTTTGCCGTCGTCACTTACTTGAGCGCTTTCGTAGCCTGCCAGTTTGATCCGCGCCTGCAACTACTGACGGACGGCGTTGCGGCCATTCTCCGGTCCGGGGGAGCTAAGAATGGCGTATGGCTGAATGGCCACATCCACCCCGGTGGCGACCCGACTTACTTTTTGCAGGCGCTCAGTTTGAAGCTACCAGTGACGCTGCTCTTCTTTACGCTGTGCGCGACGGGCTTTGTCGCGTATCGAATCGGGCGGCGCCGGTGGGCGTACTTCGAGGGCCGTCCCGCCATCGCCATGGCCCTCACCGCAGGCTGCCTTTATTTGGGCGCCGCATCGCTAACTTCCCTGCAATTCGGGATTCGGCTGGTGCTGCCGATTTGGCCGTACCTTCTGATGCTCGGTGGCTTGTTGCTCACGGCGATTCCCGCCGCGCTGCGGCCGGCGTTCCAGGCGGTGGTCCTGGTAGGAGTCCTGCTGGCGTCTTACTCTATCTATCCTCGCGGGGCCTCTTACTTTAACGCCTTTACCCGCAATGAGCGGAACTTTGTCGAGAAGCTGGCCGATAGCAACTTCGACTGGGGACAGGATTTGCCCAGCTTGGCGCGCTACATCCAAGAGGAGCAAGTCGGCTTCATCCACGTGGCGTATTTTGGCAATGACTTTCCGAATCGGTGGTTACCACCAGGGAAGCACGAATTGATGGCTATGCCGTGGCAGGCCAACTATGTCCGCGCCCCCGTCTTGAAGCCCGAGCCTGGGCTGTACGCCGTCAGTGCGAATTGTTTGACGGGGCAGTTTTTCCCGGAAGGCTATCGCGAATACTTTTCGCGCTTTAAGCGACGGAAGCCTTACGCCGTGGCGGGGTCCTTCTTCATTTACTTGATTGAATAACTCAGTTCCAGGAGTAAGCGACTTTCTTCTCCTTGAGCCTGTCGACCAGCGCCACGGTCCGCGCTCACTTCCGGAGAACGAACGGGCGCAAGCGGCTGAGCTTGGGCTACGGCGCCGACAAGGAGCGAGAGTAGGGGTCGCATAGGCGCCTGCTAGTTTATCGAACTCCCCCCTTGCATTTCTCGCACAGGAGGAATATATAAAGGGCAGGAGATTGTAAGGTATATGCTCTATGGATTCGTGATCTGGATTGCCCTCACCCTGGTGGTGCTGGGAATGATTGCTTACCGGTACTTCGTCTCCCGCCAGGAAGACGATACCGTCCACTTGGCGGACTCCGAAGCTCCGCTCATCGCCGAGCAACAGCACATGGTAGCCCGATTGAACAAGCTCGACCTGTGGAAGCGCCGGCTCACCGTAGCTGACGTCGTTCTGGGCGCGGGGCTGGCCACCGTATTCGTCGTGAACGCGTTGCGTGGCTCCGGGTTGCTCTAAACGTTCGTGTCACACTGGGGCTGTGCATCGACTTTTCACACCCCTCCTTTTCGCTAGCGCCTTGCTCGCCCAGAACGACTGGACGCAGCCTTTTCCTGCGCACCGCGTGATTGACAACGTCTACTACGTGGGCAGCGCGGGACTGGCCTCTTACCTGATTACGTCGCCGCAAGGGCACATTCTGATTAACAGCAGTTTGGCCACATCGCCTACGCTGATTGGCAAGAGCGTGGAGGACTTGGGCTTCCGCTTTGCGGATATCAAAATCCTGTTGATCAGCCACGCCCACGGAGATCATTGCGCCGGCAGCCAGCGGATCAAAGCGGAGACGGACGCCCAGTACATGGTGATGGACGCCGATGTGCCCGAGATTGAAGACGGCGGGAAGAGCAATTTCCATTACGCCACGAATGAGGATTTGCTCTACGCACCGATGAAGGTGGACCGGGTGCTACACGATGGTGACCAAGTGAAGCTGGGCGGCAATGTATTGACCGCGCACCTTACGCCCGGCCACACGAAGGGCTGCACCACGTGGACCTGGAAGGCGCGCGAGGGTGGCAAGGCCTATGACGTGGTGGTGGTGGGCAGCCCGAACGTGAACCCAGGCTATCAATTGTTGAAGAACGCGAAGTACCCCAACATGGCTGCCGACTACGAGCGCACGTTTCGGGTGTTGAAGTCACTGAAGTGCGACATCTTCCTTGGCGCGCACGGCGACTATTACGGCATGGCCGCGAAGGTGAAGAGGCCGGGCCCGAACCAGTTTCTGGATCCGGAGGGGTACCGGGCTTACGTCGCAGACCGTGAAAAAGCCTTCCGCGCGGAGTTAGCCAGACAGCGCTAAGCGACGACGCGGACGCCCTTCCAAAAGGCGACACGGCCACGGATCTGTCTGGCGGGGTCGCTGGGCTCAGGGTAGTACCAAGCCGCGCCGGCGTTGCGTTTGCCGTTCACCACGACGTCGTAATATTTTGCCGTGCCCTTCCAGGAACACACCGTCGTGGTGGGGCTCGGCGCGAAGTACTCCATATGCAAGGCGTCTGGCGGGAAGTACTGATTGCCTTCCACCACCACACATTGGTCACTCTCCGCGATCACCGTATCTTCCCAAATTGCTTTTGCCATATTCACTTTGGATGCCACCGACGGGTCGGCTGATGCGTATTTGTCTGGCATGAGCAAACCATTCCGCCGGGGAGGCGTCTAAGCGCCATGAGCCTTTTGCCTGACCTCCGGTACGCTTTGCGCGCGATTCGCCGCAGCCCGCTCTTCGCCACGGTGGCGATTCTGTCATTGGCCCTGGGGATCGGGGCGAACACGGCCATCTTTACGTTGATTGACCAACTGATGCTGCGCCCGTTGCCCGTGAAGAACCCGGAGCAATTGGTGATGCTCTTTCAGCGCGGCGCGCACAACGGCAACAACATGGGCGACCGGATGCACTCTTACCCGATCTATCAGGATTTCCAGCAGAAGGCGAGCGTGCTCTCCGAAGTGTTCTGCCGGCGCAATATCGAAACGTCGATCAGCGTGAACAATCAGACGGAGCGAGTGGCAGCGGAGGTGGTGTCCGGGAACTACTTCACGGCGCTGGGCGTGAAGCCTGTGCTCGGGCGGGTCTTCAATTCTCGCGAAGATGACCGTACCTACATGGGACACCCGGTGGCCGTGCTGAGCTACGACTACTGGACGAACCGTTTCGCCAAAAGTCCGCGGGTGCTGGGCCAAAAGATTCTGGTGAACAATTATCCTTTGACGATTGTCGGCGTGTCCGCCGAAGGCTTCGCCGGGCTGGACCCGTCGCGTGCGGTGCAAATTCGCGTGCCGGTGCAGATGTCCGCGGCGATGATGCCGCAATGGAACTTTCTGAAGATGGACGACCGGCGCTCGCGCTGGGTACAGGTCTTCGGCCGCCTCAAGAAGGGCCAAACCGTCGCCAGCGCCGGGCCCGCTTTGCAAGGCCTGTTTCGCCAGGTACGCCAGTACGAAATGACTTTACCCGCGGCGGGGACGTGGAGTAACTACATGCGCACGCGATTTATGGCCGGCACGATGAACGTGGATAGCGCCCGGGGCGGGTATTCGCCGTTGCGCAACAGCTTTTCCATCGCGCTGATCGTGCTGATGTGCATGGTGGGGCTGGTGTTGCTCATTGCTTGCGCTAATGTCGCCAACTTACTCATCGCGCGCGCGTTTGCGCGGCAGAAAGAGATCGCGGTGCGGCTCTCTCTGGGTGCGACGCGCGGACAGCTAGTAAGGCAGTTGCTCGTGGAGAGCCTACTTCTGGCCTTCGCCGGCGGTGCGACGGGCGTCGTGATGGCCCTGGCCATGACCAGGGGACTGCTAGCTCTCGTGCCTTCCGACGGCAATCCGCTGCTCATCCGCCCAGAACCCGACACTAGAATCTTACTCTTCACTCTCGGCCTGACTGTACTTACGGGGCTCATTTTTGGACTAATTCCCGCCTTGCGAGCCAGCCGCCCGGACTTATGGACGACGCTGAAGGACGCCGTTGGCTCGGTGACCGGCGGATCACTCTACTTACGTAAAGGCCTCGTGATGGCGCAAGTAGCCCTCAGTTTTCTACTTCTCTTCGGCGCCGGGCTTTTCGTGCGCAGTTTACAAAACTTACAGGCGACGAACAGCGGGTTCGAGCAAATGGAGAACCTCGTGAGTTTCCAGATATCGCCGGCCCTGAATGGCTATGACGACGCACGCACGGTGCAGTTCTACTCGGACTTACTCGATCAGATCCGCGCCGTACCGGGCATTAAGTCCGCGAGCCTGGCTTCCGTGCCACTGTTAGCAGGCAACGAATGGGACAGCTCCATGTCGGTAGAAGGGCACACGGCAAAGGATGGCGAAGACATGCAGGCCTTCATGAATTCGCTCACGCCCGGTTACTTTGAAACGATGGGCGTTTCGCTCTTGGAGGGCCGCGACTTTGACCGGCGGGACATCAAGGAAAAAGCCACCGTCGCGATTGTAAACCAACGCTTCGCGCAGCATTTCTTTGGCCAGCAGAGTGCAGTCGGACGGCACCTTGGCTTCGGAACCAAGCCGGGCACGAAGCTCACCATTGAGATTGTCGGGGTGGTGGAAGACACACTGTACGAAGGGCCGCGCGAAGGCGTGCGGCGCCAGGTCTTCGTACCCAATTGGGGCAAGCAGGGCGTGGCGATTTACGCGCGTACGACCTTAGGCTCGTCGGCGGCTTATGGCCAGTTGCGGAGCGCGGTGAAGCGCCTGGATGCGGGTTTGCCGATATACCAGATGAAGACGCTGGCGGCGCAACTCGACGAGACGCTCCTCACCGAACGGCTGATTGCGCTCCTGTCAGCGGGCTTCGGCATGCTGGCCACCTTACTCGCGGCGATCGGCCTCTATGGCGTGATGGCCTTCGTGGTGGCGCGGCGCACCAAGGAACTCGGCCTGCGCATGGCGCTGGGCGCGCAGCCGCGAGAGGTGATCTGGATGGTGATGAAGGAGGTGCTCTCCTTGCTTGGCCTGGGACTGCTGGTGGGCGTGCCGGTCGCGGTGTTGCTCGGCCGCTACGTCGCCAGCCAACTGTATGGCATCTCGCCTAACGACCCCTGGGTGGCCGGCATCTCCATGCTGCTGCTGATCGGCGTCGCGTGCTTGGCCGGCCTGATTCCCGCGCGTCGTGCAAGCCGCATTGACCCGATCCTGGCGCTCCGGTACGAGTAAAATACGGGGGTGACTCGCCGCCTATTTCAACAGACACTTGCCGCCAGCGCCTTCGCGGAAACGCCGCCGAACATCGTCGTGATTCTTTGCGACGACTTAGGCTATGGAGATGTGCAGGCCTTCTATCCCGAAGCCAAAATGCGGACGCCCCGTATGGACGCGCTGGCCCGCGACGGCATGCGCTTCACCGACGCCCATTCGCCTTCGTCGCTCTGCACGCCCACCCGCTACGGCTTACTTACCGGGCGCTACTGTTGGCGCACCAGGTTGAAGCAAGGCGTGCTGAACGGCTATTCGCCAGCGCTGATTGAGCCTGGCCGCGAAACCATCGCCTCGCTGCTGAAGAAGAAGGGCTATCGCACGGGAGGCTTCGGCAAGTGGCACCTCGGCCTGGGCACCGCGGAGAAAGCAGACTATAGCCGGCCCTTGACGCCGAGCCCACTCGACTATGGCTTCGACGAGTACTTCGGCATTCCCGCGTCGCTTGACATGCCGCCCTATGTGTTCGTGGAAGGCAACCAAGTGCAGGAGCAGCCGACCAGCACCATCGCCGACAACGGCGAAGTGAAGCGCGGACCGTACTGGCGCGGCGGACCCATCGCACCCGGCTTTCGCATGGAAGACGTGGTCCCGAAGATCGCCAGCCGCGCCTGCCAGTTTATTGATGCCAGTGCGAAAGCGAAACGGCCATTTTTCGCTTATGTTCCCTTTACGGGTCCGCATACGCCGTGGGTACCTTCGCGGCCCTATCAGAATAAGTCGAAGGCGGGCCTCTACGGCGATTTCGTGGAAGAGATCGACGCCTCCATCGGAAAAATCGTTGACCAGTTACAAACGTCCGGCGTCGCCGCGAATACGCTGGTGATCGTCACCAGCGACAACGGCGCGCCCTGGGAGAAACGCGATGCCGAAGCCGCGGCTGGCCATTGGGCCGACGGAAATTGGCGCGGGCAGAAGAGCGATATCCAGGAGGGCGGCCACCGCGTACCGTTTATCGTGCGCTGGCCGGCCAAGGTGAAGGCCGGCCAAGTCTCCAGCCAGTTACTCGCGCATGTCGATATTCTGGCTACCGTGGCGGAACTTACCGGGATTCGGCTCGGCGCGGGCATGGCGGAGGATAGTTACTCCTTCGCGCCGGTGTTACTCGGCGCAGCCAAGAGCCGGCGCACGATGGTGGTGCATCACGCAGGCAACGGCATGTTCTCCATCCGTTCGGGCGAGTGGAAGCTAGTACTCGGCCGCGGCTCCGGCGGCTTTACGGCGCCGGCCAAGGTAACTCCTGGGCCGGGCGAACCGGCTGGCGAGTTGTATCACTTGAAAGAAGATCCCCATGAGGACCGCAATCTCTATGCGCAGATGCCTGACGTAGTGAAACGGCTCACTAGCCAGTTAGATGCCTGGCGCCAAACGGACCACAGCCGTTAAGCGACTTACTCGGGCCGGTGGACCTTCGTCCGGGCGGCTTCGCGTTCGGCGGCGGGCAAGGTGGCATTGAAGCTGGCGCCGTAGCCGCTGGTCTGGTGGTAGACGTAATTCTGCCAAGGGTCCTGGCCGTCCATGCGCGGATCGCCGGTTTGGCGCAGATAGCTTTCCAGGCGCCCACGCAATTCCGCCAGGGTGGGCGCATAGCGGGATTCGCCGGCGATATTGCGAACTTGCCCCGGGTCCGACGCCAACTCATAGAGCTCTTCGGGCGGGCGTTTGCCCAGGCACAGGTTGACCTGTTGGGGGAAACGGCGAACGGTGGCCGGATCGAAGAGTGCGTCTTTAGAAGGCGCGCCGTCGATGTCGCCGTGCCGGGTATTGTTGGACGAGAGAAAGTCGCCTCCGGTAGGCCAACGGTCCGGCGCGAAATTGCGGATATAGAGAAACTCCTTGGTCCGCAAGGAGCGCATCGGGTAAGTGCCGCCGTTGGGGCGGCACATGGTGTGGCGCTCCATCGCAGCGAAGACATGGTCGAGTCCCGGCTCGCCACGAAGTAGCGGCAACAGACTGCGGCCCGCGATGCCGGTGGGCGCGGGCACGCCGGCGGCTTCGAGGAAAGTCGGCGCGAAGTCGACGTGGCTGACCAAGCTATCGATCACGGTGCCCGGCCGGATGTTGCGACCCCAGCGCATCGCCAGCGGCATGTGTACGCCGCCATCGTAGAGGCTTACTTTCGCGCGAGGAAAGGGCATCCCGTTGTCGCTGGTGGCGACGATGAGTGTGTCTTCGAGCAGGCCACGATCCTCGAGTAACTTTAGGGTACGGGCCAGTTGCTGGTCATACCATTCGATCTCCAAATAATAGTCGAGTAAGTCAGAACGCACCGCCTCGACATCGGGCAGCCACTCGGGAACCTGCGCATCCACCAGCTTCTTTCCCAATCGCATACCGCTGCCTTCATCGTAGATGCGATGCGGTTCCTTCGAGCCGAGCCAGAAACAGAAGGGTTGCCCGGAGGGCTTTTCGTCCAGGAACTGGGCGAAATTCACGGCATAGTCAGCCGGCTCAATTCCCGGCCGCACCGCCTGCGCATGCTTGCGGGAATTGTACTCTTTCCCGCAAGGATTGCGTGTCGCGCCCATCGCCTTCCAGTCGCCGGGCGCCCAACCCTTGCCCGTAAAGCCGGTATGGTAACCAGCGCCGGCGAGTAAGTGCGGATAGAGCGGAATCGCGGGGGGCATCGTGCCATAGAGGACTCCCGCCTCCTGCTGCTGCCAAACGTGGCGGCCCATTAGCACCGCGCTGCGCGAGGGCGTGCAGGACGGACAAGCCGAAAAGGAATTCAGGAAGAGCGCGCCTTCCCGGGCCAGGCGGTCGAAAGCCGGCGTGGCGACATGTTTGGCGCCATAGGCGCCAGCATCGCGCCAGGATTGGTCATCCGCGATGACGAGCAGAATGTTCGGCCGGGCCGGACGCGCGCATGATGTAACGGCTGCCAGCAGCGATCCGGTGAATAGCTCGCGCCGGCGCAACACTTACGACGTCCGCGGACGGTAACCGGGGCGCGCGCGAACGCGCATCTTCTTGGCGGTGTCGTTCATGATCTCGACGCCGATCTTGCGGAAGCCCTCGTTGGGATTGGGCTTCGGGTAGTAGGTCATGGTGTAGGAGTTACCGAGGTCCTCGCGGATGTTCTCGAAAGCTTCCACCTGCCTCTGCCACGTTTTCGCGAAGTAAGCCTTGCCCCCGGTGCGTGTAGCGAGGCGGCGGAAGACGGCGCTCGAGATGGCATCCTTGCTGACGTCGCTCGTCGAGATGACGTAAATGGGAATGCCTTCGTCCTCGGCGACGGCGCGGACATCGTCCGGCGCCACCATGGAGCCGTTGTCCGGCCCGTTCGAGAAGACGATGACGACTTTGCGGCCAGGCACCTTGGCGGCGTCGCGCAGAGCGAGCAAGAGGGCATTGTAGAGCGCGGAGTCGTCGCCCGCGACGGCTTTACGCAAGCCAGCGACGGCGTCATTGCGGTCGCGCGTCAGGGTGGCGGCCCGGGTAAGGTTGCGGGAGAAGGTGTAGACGGCGACTGAGTCCGCCCGGTCCAGGCCGCGGACGAAGTCGGCAATGGCGTCCGAGGCGTAGACGAAACCACGGTACATGTAGTTGCTGGTGTCGAAGAGCACGAAGACGTTGGTGCCGACGAAGGCATCCACGGGGCCGGCCTTGGCTTCGGGATCCACCTGCGTCACCAGCGGGCGGGTTTGGCCGTTTTCCAGGATCTGCAAGGGCGTCTTGTTGCCTTCGGCGAACGTCGAAATCGATTGCTGAATGCCGTCTTCCAGGACGCGGAAATCGGTGTACTTCAGGCCGTTGATGTACTTGCCCTTCGAGTCAGTCACGGTGAAGCTGAGCACCACCATGTCAACTTTGACACGAAACGTGGGGGTCTGTTGGCCAAACGCCAGGTAGCCCCCGGCGCCGGGCAAAGTCACTACGGCGGTATTGAGAAAGCGTCTGCGGTTCACTAGTGAGGACCTCTCGTTTTTCGTCGTATCCATAGATCTTAAGATCTTACTGCAAGGCAGCCTTCTGTTGGACGGCCACCTGTTTTCGCCAATCCGCGCGGATGTCATCGCCCACCAGGCGGAGAGACCGCAGCAGCGCCGGCCAATCTTCGAGGTGCGTCGCGAAAATGCGCTCCACGGTCTTCTGCGTCCACTGCGGAATCACCACATTCAGTTGTGACGGGGGCAACTGCATTTCGTCGGCCAGCGCGGCGTAGAAGAGATTGCTGGACTCCCAACTCTCCGCCAGAATCCGGCTCGAATACCCCATCAGCGTAGGGAACGTGCGCAGGTTGAGTAGCTCCGGCGTGTAGGAAGCGGCGAGCGTCGGCTTCGGCGTACCGAAGGCGCGCGAAATGGCCGGATAGCTCACCGACTCTGGCGACTCCGCCGTCATGCGGCGGATCTCCATGGCGATCGGATCGGCGCTGGCGGTGTCCGTGCGGACCACGTGCCGGGCGATGGCGAAGAGTTCGGACGGCGTCACCAGGTCCATCGCCGAGCGAACCTGCGCGCCGAAGAGCAACTGGGCCACTTCGCGAGCCCGGGCGGGTGCGGCTTGGCGCTCCAGCGCGAAGAGGACCTGTTCGCGACGCTTCTCGTCAATCACGGCTTCCGCGACGAAACTCTCGCCGGCGCGCATGTGCAAGGCCAGCCAGTGCAACTGTGCCGCGCTCACGTTCCAGAAGCGCGGGATCTTCGCGCTAAGGATCATCTGCGGCACCAGGTCGCCCCAGATGAGCGCCTGCTCGCGCGTGGGAATCAGGAAGTTCTGCTCGCTCTCGGCCAGGGCGTAAGGCAAGCCGGCCAGCGAGCCCACCAGCCGTCCGCCGGCGCTCGACGGCCAGCCGGTGCCGAAGACTTCCGTCTGCTTCCAGGTCTGGTTCGAGCTCTGAATGCCAATGAAATCGTGGCTACGGACGAAGTGCGGATTCGTCATCAGGATCTGCGCGCCGGGCGGGGCGTAATGGATGTAGTTGAAGCCGACGAGCGTGTCGCGCAGGAATTGCGCAAGCAGGCCCCGCGCCTCCTTCAGTCGTTCCGGATCCGTCGCCGACTTCTCGACGATTTGGCGGAAGTTCACCTTGCGCTGCGACTCAATGTGCTTATCCACCCAATAGCCAAAGGCCATCGCGTTCTTCTCGGCGCCGGTGAGGCTGGAGCGCGGCGGCTGAGTCTCCTGAATGCGCGCCGAAAGCCGGTTCACCAACGCGGTGTTCATCTTCTCGCCCTTCGAAACAGCTTGCAGGTTGTCGGCGAGATCAAAGATCGTCTTCAGCGAAATTAGCCGTTGGCTTTCGAAGATGCGCTTCATGTCTTCCACCACCAGGTAGTGCGCGTCGTCGTCGGAGGCCTTCAGTTGGCCGGCGATCAAGTTGAGCATATGCTCCTGAGGGTCACCACCGGCGACGCCGGCGGCCTTGAAGAGAGCCTGCACGCCCGCGCGGCCGGCATCGAAAAGATCACGGCTATTCTTCACGGTAGCGAAGGCCGTAAGGACTTCGGAAAGGGCGGCGTCCGCGTTCTGCGGCGCGATCAGATTCTGGCGCGCGAAGATCTGCCACAGTCCCACCAAGGACTGCATCATGCCCGCATCCTCCGCCTTCGCGCTGACGTCGCGGACCTGGTTGACGGCTGCGGCATCGTCCAGAAACTGCGTCATCGTCTTCTCGGAAAGGCCAGGAACTTCGGCGAAGATCGGGAACTGCGACGAGAGGACCTTAAAGTCCTTCAGCAGGCGCTCCACCATGGCCGCGGAAAGCGGGGTGGTGCGACGGCGGTTGACGTCGGAGAGCATCATAAACATCTTCAGCGGATCATTCTCCACGGCCTTCCGCGAGAGCGCGAACAGGGCCTCCACCACATCATCGGGCTCCTTCCAACTGGTGGCGGACTTGGTTAGCTTGCCGTCGTACTTGCCGTGGGGATGGGTAACGAAGAGGTTCCGCCAGACGGCGACACCGCCTGGCACGTGCGGCTTACCGTCCGGCTCTAAGCGCAGCCGGTTCGTCAACAGCATCATGTCGGTGTTCGCGCGGAACACGGGACGGGCCGGGCCTGGACTGGTAAGGCGCCCGCGAATGGCCGTGTAGAAGCGCTTCATGCGCGCGGCGTCCGTCAGGTAGGGATAGGTGGGCGTGCCTTGAATGCGCATCAGGCCGTCGAAGTAAGAAGCCAGCCAACCGTCGTCCCGCGCGATCAGCTTCTCAAAGAACTGCGCGCCCTGGTCCGGCGATACGCCGGTGAACTCCTGCCACGCGGCCGCCGTGCCCGGAACCACTGCTTTGCCGTTGCGGATCTGAAACATAGCGCCGTAAAAATCGAGCACGTGCGCGAAGGCGCGAATGCGGCTGGCGGGCATGGCCTTCTTGAGTTCCTCGGCCGTCTCGCGATCCAGCTTGGAGAGGCCCAGGTACAGGCGGCAGAGCGAGGGGTCCTCGAGGAAAAGGTCGATGAAGGCCTTGTTCTCGGCGTTCTTCTCCCGCGAGGAGAGCCAGTATTCGGGGCCATAGAGCACGGGCACCTTGGAGGGAGAATAGTCGTAGACGAAGGGCTTGTTGGTGCGCAGCGCGACTTCAAGGTCAGAGAGCGGGAAGCCGGAGTCGATGGTGAGGAACGCGCGCGTGGCGTTGACGGTTTCGAGCACGACGTCGCTGCCGCAACCGCCGCGCATCCGGTAGCCGACTACCTTGAGCAACTCCGCCGTCACCGGGCTCTCGCAGGTTTCTACCCGGATGGCCTTGTCCGCGCCAGCGAGCTTCTCCAGTTCGCGCGCTTGCGACAGGTAGCGCACCACGAGCTTCAGGTACTCGGTCTGTTCGAGCGCTTCGTTGCTGGAGGCAGCCTGATAGCCGTTGGTGACCACGTTGCGGGCGATGGCGCCAATCACGTCCGCTGGGGGCAATTCGGGAGAAAGCGCGGCCATCCGGTTGAAGGAGCGCAGCGGGCCAGGAATGTCCACCGTCGGCCATGGAGCCTCGGGCTTGGTATAGACGGGCAGCTTCAGGTCCTGCAAGCCAGCCTTGCGATAGAGCTCCAAGTGATTCTCGGCAGCCTTCACGTCTTCGTTGAGGAGGTCCAGCACGAGCAGACGGCGCGCGAGGCGGGGCTTCTCTTGCGGCGTAGCCGCGGCGAGGGCACGGTCATAGGCGGCGCGTGTGCCGGGGTCACGGCGGCGGTCGAGGAACTCGGCCCACGCGGTCAAGTCTTCCGCGGAGGCGCCATTCGCCGTCGCGGCGCGACGTAGCAAGTCGCGCGCGGCCGCGCTGTCGCCGGTTTTTTCCAGCTGCCGCGCGCGCAAAACCGTTTCGTTGGCGGCGAAGCAAAGGACGCCCGCTCCAACTCCCAACAATAGCCATCGCCAAGTGGACAACATTATGGAAACCACTCCCTTCGACCAGATTGCCTACTACACTACCAAAGACCGTGTGTAAAGAATTCTATTCCAGATTCGGCCCCAACGCCTAGCGATGTATTGTATGTTTACGAAAAAGTTGACGCGTCTGGTTTTGACACATCGGCTAATTTTTGGTTACAAGGCGCGTTTTGCCTTAATCTGGAGGGCATGAGAGCCCTATTTGCCCTGCCCGTGCTGGCCAGCGCCCTGGCGGCGCAGCCCTTGAGCGAGGACCTCGGCGCCCCTGGGCTATGGCAAGCGTGGAAGCGTGCCCAGACCACGGCCCGCGTCCTCTACATCACCGCGCACCCCGACGACGAGGACGCCGCCACGCTCACTTACCTCGCCCGTGGCCTGGGCGCGGACGTCACCCTGCTCTCCCTCACCCGGGGCGAAAGCGGCGCCAACGTCATCACCGGCGACTTCTTCGCGGCGCTCGGCAAGTTGCGCGAACTGGAGCTCGAAAAAGCGGCCCAATACTACGGCGTGCGCGTGCGCCACACCTCGTTCACCGACTTTGGCTTCTCCAAGAACGTCGCCGAAACGTGGCGCGTCTGGGATCAGGCCAAGCTCCTCGCCGAAGCCCGCCGCGTCTGCGACGAGGTGCGGCCACAGGTCATCATGTCCCGCTTCCACGGCTCCGCGCGCGATGGTCACGGCCAGCACACCGCCTCCGGCGAGATCGCCAAGGCGCTGTTCGCCGCGCCCGGCCAATGGCGGCCCAGCAAGCTGTATACGGGCAACTGGAACGAGTCCGACGCCTGGACGATTCAGCCCCCCGTGGACACCTACGACGCCGTGCTGGGGCGCACTTACGCTGAGATCGGCCTGGAAGGCTATCGCCAGCATCGCTCCCAAGGCATGGACCGCATGCTGAATTCGCCCTTGATGCGGCGCCCCCGTTACTACAAGCTGGAAGGCAGCCATGTCGGCCCGGCGAGCAAGGAAGAGAGCTTCTTCGAACGCTTGGGCCGCGAGGCCGAGCCACCGATCGAGCTACAGGCCGCCCTCCGCGACGTCGGCCGCCTGCTGCGGCTCGAAGATCCGAAGCCCATGCTCCCCGCCCTGGAGCGCGCGCTGGCCATCGCCTTGCGGACGCAGGACCATCACCTGGAACTGAAGATCGCCGAACTGCGTGGCCGTGCTCAAGGCACCTGGCGCCCGGCGCAGAAGTCCGAAACGCCGCACGCGCCGCTCTCGGTCGCCTTCGACAGCGAGGTGAGCGTGGTGCCCGCGGGACGGGCGTCCGCGCAGATCGCCGTCGTCCTACGCAGCTTCTCGAAAGAGGCCATCGCCGGACGCTTGCGCGTCACAGGTCAACCGGATCGCGACTTTCGCTTGACGCGCGAAGGCGAGGAGCTTCGCCTGCCTTACACCGTCGCCGTGGCCAAAGCCGCGGACTATCCACTGGAAGCCGTCGCGACGATCGCGGACAAGACTTACTCCACCGAAGTGCGCCCCATCACCGCGCCTGGACTGCGGACCACGTACCTGCGCAAACCGGCCCGGCACGTCGTGCGCGTGGTGGACGTCAAGGTCGCCCCGGGCCTCCGCGTGGGTTACGTGATGGGCACCGGCGACGACGTCCCATCGGCGATCCGCCAGTTGGGCGTACCCGTAGAACTGCTCAGCCCGGAGGACGTGGCCACCGGCGACCTATCGCGCTTCACGACGATCCTGCTTGGTATCCGCGCCTATGCCGCGCACGAAGACGTGAAGCAGCACAATCGCCGGCTGCTGGACTTCGCCGCCCTAGGCGGCACGCTGATCGTACAGTACAACACACCCGAATTCGACCAAAACTACGGCCCCTATCCCTACACCATGACGCAACGGACCGAAGAGGTAAGCGAGGAGAACTCGCCAGTTCGGATCCTGCAGCCAAATCACCCGGTCTTCCGCGTGCCCAACGCCATCACCCTGTCCGACTTCAACGGCTGGACCGAGCAACGTGGCTCTAAATTCTGGATGACGTGGAGCCAGGAATACGTGCCGTTGTTAGAAACGCATGACACGGGGCAAGCGCCGCAGGAGGGCGGTTGGCTGGAGGCGAAGCACGGCAAGGGCCTGTATATTTACTGCGCCTACGCCTGGTACCGGCAACTGCCCGCGGGGGTCCCTGGCGCTTACCGCCTCTTCGCCAACTTACTCTCGCGGCGGCCCTAACTCAAAATCTCTCGAATCACTTCTCCCGAGACGTCGGTCAGGCGCATGTTGCGGCCATTGTAATAGTAAGTGAGCCGCGTATGATCCAGCCCGAACAAGTGCAGAATGGTGGCGTGTAAGTCGTTGATCGACTTCTTACTCTCCACGGCACGCAAACCGAACTCGTCCGTGGCGCCTACCACCGTGCCGCCTTTCACGCCGCCGCCGCCCAACCAGATGGTGAAGCCGTAGGGGTTATGGTCACGCCCGTCCAGGCGTTGCGAAATCGGCAGCCGGCCGAACTCGCCGTGCCAAATCAAAAGCGTCGAATCCCATAGTCCGCGCGACTTCAAGTCCGTGATCAGCGCGGCGATCGGCTGGTCCGTCTCGGCACAATGCATCGTATGGTTCGCCTTGATATCCCAATGCGCATCCCAGCTATCCTGAAAATTGCCGCCGCCCGAATAGAGTTGCACGAAACGGACCCCGCGCTCCACCAATCGCCGCGCCATCAGACACTGCCGACCAAAGTATTGCGTGGGATCCTCATCGACGCCGTATAACTTACGCGTCGCGGCGGACTCGCGGCCTAAGTCGACCGCCTCCGGCGCGCTCACCTGCATCCGGTAAGCCAGCTCATAGGAGTTAATTCGCGCGGATAACTCGCTCTCTTCCGGATAGTGGGCCAAGTGCTCCTGATTCAACTTACCGAGTAAGTCCAGCCAACGCCGCTGCCGCTCCCTGCTGGTATCACCGCGCGGCTTCAGGTCGACAATGGGGTCGCCAGTGGAGCGAAACTGCGTACCTTGAAACGCGGCCGGCATGTAGCCATTATTCCAATTCGGCGCGCCGCCGATAGGTCCGCCGCGATGGTCAGTAAACACAATAAACGCGGGCAGATTCTGGTTCTCGGTCCCCAGGCCGTAAGTGAGCCAGGAGCCCATCGACGGATGCCCCAATAAGATAGAGCCGGTATTCATCTGAAACAGCGCCGGCGCGTGATCGTTCGACAAGGTATGCATCGAACGGATAAAGGCCAAGCTATCGACATGCTGCGCGACGTGCGGGAACAAAGTCGAGACATCCATGCCCATTTGGCCGTACTTTTGAAAGGTCCACGGCGAAGCCATGATCGCGCCGGGCGTGCCCTGCGACGGCTTCAAGTCCTTTTCCGGCAATGCCTCGCCTTGGCGTTTCAGCAACAACGGCTTCGGATCAAAGGTATCAATATGACTCACGCCACCGTAGCAGAAGATGGAGATGACGCTCTTAATCTTAGCCGGGAAATGCGGCTGCTTTAGAGACAGCGGATTGTCGTCCGCGCGCAGTAAGTTTGCCAACGCCAGGGAGCCGATACCGCCGCCGCAACGCTGGAATAAATCTCGACGTGACCAATAGCGTGACATAAGTTTAAGGGATGTAAGCGAATTCGTTCAGATTGAAAAGCGTCTGGCAGAAGTCCACCAGACCCGTGGAATTACTTTGGAGAAAGCTCAGTGCCGCGCTGGTCTCCTTCGCCGTCGGCGACCGGCCGAGCGCGAGCGCGAAACCTAGCTTCACCTGCTCCTCCGGCGTGGCCGCCTCGCGCGACAACCGCTCCGCGAACTTTCGCGACTGCACATCGACGAAGGAGCCATTCATCATTATCAAAGCCTGAATCGAAGTGGTGGACCGGTTGCGGCGCGCGCACGAAGCCACCGTATCCGGCTTGTCATAGACCTCCATCATGGGCACCGGAATCGTGCGCTTGGTAAACACATAGATGCCGCGCCGCCACGTGCTGGGATCCTCGTCGGACTTACCGGGCCACTTACGCCCGGAACTCCCTTGCCAAAGGGTAGGGTCAATGAACGGATGCACCCCGGAGCCGCCCATCGTGCGGTCCAGGGTGCCAGCCGTGGCCAGAATGGAATCACGGACAATCTCCGCTTCCAGGCGGCGGGGGCGGAGTTGGCTTTGGTAGTAGCGGGAAGTCAGAATTAGACGGTGGAGACTTTTCAAGCTCCAGCCACTCCGCATAAACTCTGTCGCCAGCCAGTCGAGTAACTCCTGCTTCTTCACTCCGCTGCCGCTCTTGCCGAAGTTACTCGGCGTATCGACGAAGGCCTCGCCGAAATGCTGCAGGAAGATCCGGTTTACCATCACCCGCGCGGTGAGCGGATTCTCAGGGGAAGCGATCCAGTTGGCCAGCGTCGTGCGGAGATGATCTGGTCCGAAACTGGGGGCGGGTAAGGCGGGCGCACTGAGTACACCCGGCTGATGATCGGGCGAATACTTCTTCCCATTCTTGATGCCCAAGGCCGCCGGGTAATCCGGCGGACGCAGCTTGTCGAAAGCCTCCACCGCCGCGACTAACTCCTTGTGGCGTGCTTTTTCCTCCGCCGAAAACTGCTTGATCACGTCCTCGTCCGAGGTCTTGAGCGTTACTTCTACCTGCTTCGCGTTCAGCGCCTGGCCTTCGGTGCGCTGCGCGGCGGGCGTGCGGACGGCGAGTTGCATGTACTCGGGCAAGCTGGCACGCTTGGCCTCCGTCAAGCGGTCACGCGTCGGCTTCATAAAGTCGAGCAAGGCCTGCTTAGCCGGTTTCTGTAATTGATCGATTCGCTTATTCTCCGCGACGTTGGCGGCAATCGCCGCCGCATCCGTCAGCGGATGACTGGCGTACTCCGTATTGTAGAAAACCGCCTGTAACTTGAAATAATCTTTCTGCGGGATAGGATCGAACTTATGGTCGTGGCAACGCGCGCAGCCGACCGTGAGCCCCAGAAAGGCGCCGCTGGTGGTCGCAATCAAGTCATCCAACTCATCCAGACGAGTTTGGTCCGTCCGGATGTTGGCTTCCGGACCATGCCGCAAATAACCGGTGGCAATGAATTGTTCGGGTCCCGGATTGGCGCTTTCGTCGCCGGCAAGTTGCTCCCGAATAAACTGATCGTAAGGCTTATCAGCGTTGAGAGAATTCACCACGTAGTCGCGAAAACGCCAAGCGGTAGGACGGTCCCGGTCAAACTCATATCCCGCTGAATCAGCATAGCGAACCAGGTCCAGCCAGTGCCGCGCCCAGCGCTCGCCGTAATGCGGCGAGGCGAGTAACCGGTCGACTAACTTCGGCCAGTCTGGATTCCGCACGAACTCCTCCACCTGCGCCGGAGTGGGCGGCAAGCCGAGTAGGTCCAAATAAGCCCGCCGCACTAACGTGCGCGCATCGGCCATCTTGGCCGAAGGAAAAAACTGGTCAATGGCATTGCCCTCGTAGTTCCGATGCACCGGCGGCACGAAAGCCCAGTACTTGGGCGCCGGGGACAGAGTAAGTTCGGGAGCGCCGGCATTGATCCAGCGTTCAATCGCGGCGACCTCCTCCGGCTTCAGCAAGCCCGCCGGAGGCATCGCGGGCTTCTTGGCGCCGGACACAAGGGCATACAGCAAGCTATCTTTGGCTTGCCCAGGAAGCACCGCCGGGCCACGCGTGCCGCCCTTCAGCATGCCTTCGCGGGAACGGAGATCAAGCCCCGACATCGCGGCCGCGCCATGGCAACCCAGGCAGTTCTTTTGCAAAACGGCCGCCACGTCCCCCTGCGCCCAGAGGCTGACGCAACCAGCCAGGACCGCGGCGGCGAGTCTCATGCGTTCAAACCCGCCAGGACGCCCCGCATGTAGGCGAAGGACCGCTGCATGCCAGGCAACGGCTCATCGGCGTTGATTTCGTATTCCAGCAGCACGTTGCCCTGGTAATTCATCTTCTTCATCTGGCGCAGCATGCCGGCGATGGGCAGAATCCCGTCGCCCACAGCGACCTGGCTACCCCGGTCGTTCGCGACCTTCAGGTCCTTGATGTGGAAATCGAGCAAACGCGAACCCGACAACGCCACGGACTCCACCAAGTCATTCCCGGTGCGCACCTCATGGCCAATATCAATGCAGACCCCCAGCCGCGGGTCCATATCCTTGATGGCCTTCAAGGCGTCGCGGCAGCTCGGAAAGTGCTTATCCTCCGGCCCGTGATTGTGGATGGCCGCCTTGATGTCGTACTGCTTCACGAAGCGCTCGATGATGGGCAGCGTCTTCATGGAGGGGCCGATGATGATCATCGGCATGCCACACTCCTTGGCGTATTGGAAGTGAAAACGAATATCGGCCTCGTCTTCGTTGAGCAGGTAGATCACGCCACCGCTGGTAAGTTCCAGGCCCGCGGCCTTGATCTGCTGAGCGGCCTTGGCGCGTTCCTCGGTGGTGCTCTTGTAGGGCAAGTGCATCTCTTTCACGCTGAGGTACTTCACCCCGAGTTGCTTCACGCCGCGCAGCATGGCGCCGCGTTGGAACTCACGAAACGAATAGCTGGCAACGCCCAGCTTCAGGTCCGTCGCGCCCGTCCGGGGCGAGTCGGCAGGCGTAGCAGCGAGAGCGGCGGAAGCGGCGAGGCTTCCGGAAATCAGCGAACGGCGTGTAGTCATCGCCCCTGATTTTATCACCGCCGCTTAGAACGTGAGGCGGAACTCCAGGTAGACCACCCGGGGCGAATTGTTCTGTGCCGGATTCAACTGGCCGAAGTTCGCGCTGGTGACATTGGGCGCGCCGCCATTCAGTTGCGTGAAATAGGGCCGGTTAAAGGCGTTGATGAAGTCCGCGCGCACTTGCGTCTTTACGCGCTCGCGAATCACGATGTCTTTCGACAAGGAGAAGTCGTAGTTGGCGACGCCCATGAAACGGACATCCGGGAAACGCGTGGGAAAGTTGCGCAGCGTGAACGGCGCTGGGCCAGCGACGCGCGGAAAGAGCGAAGTATCGAACCACCGCGTGAGCGAACGCTGGCTCGCCGCCAGCTTCGCGCTACGAGCCTCCAGCGGCGCCGCGTTGGGAAAGTCAATCGGGAAGCCGCTCTGCAAGGTCGCATTCCAGCCCAGGCGCCAATTGCCCAGCAGTCCGTTGGCCAGGGGGTGCATCCGGCTCAGCAGGGGTTTCCCCCGTCCAAGCGGCAATTCGTAAGTTCCCAGAATGGCTAACTTCTGCGATACGTCAAAGATCGTCAATCGCTTCTCGATCACTGGTTGGAGCAAGTTGTTCGCGGATAGATCCTGCGGATTCAGGGGCGCGAGTTGCTCCAGCGTCTTGCCCTTGAAGTAGTTCGCTTGTAAATTCAAACCCCTGGCAAAACGCTTTTTCACGGTTACCTGCAACGAATTATAGTTATTTCTTCCGGCGGGAATGTCGCTGGGGCCTACCCCCGCATATTGCGGGAACGGAACCAACAGATTCTGCCGCGGAATCGTCGCGCCATTCAGGGCGCTGTTATTCGGGAGCAACCCCGCCAATGGATTGGTGACGCGTTCCGCGTAGTAAGTCGCGGCCCGGCCTAACTCGCTGCTGGGAATCACGTTGATGTTGCCGCCAATGGGCAATCCCGCAGTGAAGTTACCGATGTAAGCAGCATCGGCGAACACGCCAAACGGCAACTCACGCTGAATCCCGAAGGATACCTGCCGCGACAGGGGCAGCGGCCGGTTCGTATAGCCGAAGGCGACGCCGAGCCCCAAGTCCGTCGCCAAGCCCAAGCTGGAGCCCACGGGCCGCAGAATGCCGCCAGGGAAAGGATTGCTCATGGAAGCCGACGGAGTTAAGTTGTCGTTGGTGGTAATCATCGGCGTGGTGCGGCTGAAGCCCGCAGACGTTCCCAGCGCCCATTGGCCCAGTGTGTAGACGCCGAAGCCCCCGCGCAGCACCGTCTTACTATTCAGCGAATATGCCGCGCCAATCCGGGGCTGGAAATTGTTGCGATCCGGCTGGTAAGCTAACCGGCTCACGCCTTGGCTGCCAGCGAATTGCAAGCCGCCGGTAAGATTGCGGCAGGCCGCGCAATTCTCGACTCCCGGCCGGCCAGCCACTTGCGACGCCAGCGGGCTTGGCTGACCAAAGGCGAAACCGCGAGTAAGTTGGTTATAACGCTCGGCCACGGGACTCTCGAAGTCCCAGCGCAAGCCGAGATTCAAGGTCAGCCTGCGGCTGATCTTCCAGTCGTCCTGGAAAAACACCGAGTAATACCTTGCGCGATAGGCAGGCGTAATGGGCAAGGTAAGTGAGCCGCTGGTGGCATACCCCAGCAGCGCACTGGCGATTTCATTGCCAGACAGAGCGTCGGGCCGGTTCGGATCGGCTTGAGTCCACAGCTTGGAAAAGGCGAACGACCCACTGGCCGGGCCGAAATTCAAGTTAGTGGTGCGAAAGTCGCGGGCCTCCACGCCGAACTTCATCACGTGCGTGGCGATCACTTTGCCACCGGACGCCGCCAGTGTGTAAGTATCGTCGCCCTGCACAAAGGGCCCGGAGCCTTGGCTCTGATAAGTTCCCATGTTGATCTGTGGATACTGGGGCCGGGAGAACTGGCTCACCAGCGACGCGGGCAAGCCAAGGCTGGTGGGATCGAAGCTAGTCGTTTGATCATTGCCGGCCAGATTTTCCAAACGCGAAAATCCGGCGCGCAGATTAAAGGTGGTGGAGGCGTTCAGCGTGCGAGTCCAGTCGAGCGTTAGGGTGCGGCCCCTCCGGCCACGGGGCAGAATCGTACTAATCTCCGCTGGACTGCCGGTGGGGTAGCGTTGGTCACAACAGCGCGTCATGTTCGTCTCGCCGTAACGGCCGAAAAACGCGTTCTTACTGCCGAGGCGGACGTCCATGCGGCCGGTCCACTGCCACAATTCACCTCGGTTATTGCTGGCCAGGAAAAAGTTATTGATGCGGCCCGGCCCGTCACCGGCTTGGGTAGGGTCCGGATAGTAACTGACGATCTTGGCGCCAACGGGATTGATCAGGTTCGCCGGGATGCGATTGCCGGCGAACGGAGTCCGGACGAAAGCGCCCCCGGCCGCCGCGCGAGTGGACAGCGGATCGTAGATGACGACCGGCTGTCCATTCGCGGCAAACACATTGGCAAAATTACCCGATTTCATCTCGGGCAGCGGCGTGGTCCATTGCGTCGTGTAGAGACTATTCGTCGGGCTGGCGTCGTAGTTCACCATGAAAAACAGCTTGTTCCGGCCATCAAACACCTTGGGTATCCACACCGGACCGTTTGCTTGAAAGCCATAGTTATGGTAGGTATTGTCCGGCCGCTTCACGCCATTGCGATTGTTGGCCCAGGCATTGGCCGCCAGGCGCCCATCGAAGTAGCGGTCAAAAACCGCTCCGTGAAATTGATTCGTGCCGGACTTCGTGGTGGTCGTGATGATGCCCCCGCCCGTGCGGCCATATTGTGCGTCAAAGATATTCGTCAGCACACGAAACTCCTGCACGGACTCCAAGGCCGGAATCATGATCACTTGCCGGTCGCCTTTGGTAGCGCTGGTGCCGTCGATGAGAATGTCCGTGTTAGATTCGGTCCCATTCGTGCCGCTCGCGGCCCCATTGATGGCCGTGCGTGCATTCGCCAACCCGTCCAGGTTCATTTCCGTACCTTGCGAGGAAGAGGGTTTATGGACACCCGGCATGGCAAAAGCCAGGTTGAAGACGTTGCGGCCAGCGTTGGGCACGCCCGCCACCAGCTCGTTGTCGACGATACCGCCACGTGAGGCGGTCTCCGTCTCCAGCAAGGACATTTGCCCGCTCACGGTCACCTTCTCGGTGAGAGCGCCGAGTTCGAGTCGAACGTTGAGGCCGGCGCTGGCGCTGATCTGCAACTCCAGATTCTGCCGGACATGTTGTTTGAAACCGTTGGCCTCCACGGTAACCACATATTGGCCAGGAATCAGGAACGAGATGGAATAGCGTCCATTTTCGTTCGACGTTACTTCGCTGGCGGCGTTGGTTTGCGTGTTCACCGCCTTGACCTTGGCGCCACTGACGGCGGCGCCGGCCGGGTCAGTAATGGTGCCGGCCAAAGTGGAGCGAAAGTCCTGGGACCCGAGGCTGACCGCAAAGAAAAGAGCGGCGTGGCAGACGCGAGAAGTAAGCATGGAGCAACCACCCTCCTTGGGCTGGGGTCCATGCTAACAGATTTCGCGGACTTAGGCGCTGAGTTTGGCCATGATTTCAGTGGCCCGGTCAAAAAGCATCGCGGTATCGTTGCTGCAGCCGAGGAGTAACATACCCCGCTCTTTCCAAAAACGCGCCAGTTCCACATTGCGCGTCTGAGTACCGGGAGCCACGCCGTACTTGATACAGGTGTCGCGAATCTTCTCCATCGCGTCGACCATTTTAGGATGGAAGAAGTCCCCGGGGACACCCAGCGAGATCGAAAGGTCCGCCGGGCCCACCATCACTGCATCGATACCGGCCACCGAGATAAGTTCGTCACGGCGCTCGACGCCCTCAGCACTCTCAATCTGAAAAACGACCATCTGCTCACGATTGAAGTGCTCAATCACGTCGGGCATTTTCTGCACGGTGTAATCGTAGTTGCAAGGAGTAAGTCCGTAACCGCGGACTCCAACGGGCGGAAACTTCGCCCAGGAGACGGCGCGGCGTAGTACTTCAGGATCGTCGACGCGGGGAAAGAGAATCCCACCGGCCCCGGAATCGAGCGCGCGGGCCACGAGAGTATATTGCAATTCGCCGACGCGCCACAGCGGCGTAACGCCCGCGTTGGTGCAAGCGGCGCACAGGTCGGCCATGGTTTCCGTGGTGAAAGCGCTGTGTTCGCCATCGACGAAGGTCCAGGTGAAGCCGCAGGCGCCAAGGATGCGGGGAAACTCCGTGCTCCGCAAGGTACCGAAGCCGCAGCCATATTGAATCTCGCCGCGTTTGAGCGCGGCGCGCAAAGGGTTATTCTTCATAAAACTAATACTTGGTGATCCGGACAATCGAGGCGGACATGCTCCAGCAAACGGGGAATGAGCTCTTCGCCGTAAGTAGCCAGAAAAGGCAGCATGCCGTAGAAGCGCTCCTGCAGATGCTGGTGCGGATAAAGCTGGTTGCGCAGCAACTTGGCTTCCTGCGCGGCACGGGCATCGCGACGCAAAGCTTCGCGCCCTACTTTGCGCTCCAGCTTGCCCAACTGATACTGCATCTTGCGTTCGCTGTTCGCCAACGCGGCGACCAGAGAAGCGTCATAAGCCGTAAGCGCTTCGCGGACCTTCGCCAACGCCGTCGACAGTTGGGACTGGGCGGCGGTAACCGAAGCAGTAACTCCGGGCGGCACTAGCTGGCCGGCGATGCGCTCATGCAGATTGTCCTCGTTGACCCAGGTATTTTCCACCGTCAACCCATAGCGCCCGAGTAACTTCGCCACGCGAGGCGAAATCAACGTGAAGGCCGCGCGAGAGAGCGACACCGGCATGTGCCCGAGCAACTGGCGGTAAAGCACTTCGCTTTGGGCGAAATACGCGATCTCCGCGGGTCCGCCCACCACGGCGACGGTGGGAAACAAGTAATCCTGCAACACGGGCCGCAGCAACGCATTCGGACTCAGCGTCGCGGCGCGCGCCGCCATCGCGGCCGCATCGAGTTTATGCTCTTTCGCCGTGTACTCGCCGGCGCGATACTTCAGGTTCACGCGCTCACCGTTTTCCAGCAAGAAGAACAATGAAGTCTCCGCTTCGAAATGGACCTGCGCATGATACTTCGCATCGGCCAGTTCGCGATTACGCCTCAGCAGCGCGGCCGAAAGGGCCGGCGCTTGGGCTACCGCCGCGGCCATCAGCGGCGCGCCGATCTCGCGCAACGGCGGATGCAGCGGATCAACAAACAGCAGCCCGTGCGGGGCCAGGTAGTCCTTCAGTAGCTCCAGAAACGTGCTGCCCCAGCTACCGCTGGCATAGTGCTTCCGCACCCGCGCGAAGACCTCTTCACCGAACGGGAAACCTGCCAAAGCTTGCTGTAACGCCTCCAGGGGCGCACCGGTTAACGGCAGCGGACCCACCGGCCGGCCGCTCACCCCGGCATCGTCCGCGCGGAAACCTACCGGCTCTTGCTGGGCGTTGAAGGCCCAGGCTTGATTGATCTCGGCGAAGTCATGGTCTTCGGTGGCGAGCCAGAACACCGGCACCGCAGGCGTGCCCGAAGCCGTCAATTGGCGAGCCGCTTGAATGGCGGTGAGCGCCTTATAGAGCGTGTAAACGGGACCGGAGAAGAGGCCCACTTGCTGACCCGTAAGCACCGCCACCGTACCCGGCTCCGCCAACCGCGCGAGCGATGGATGATCGCCGTTTAGCGGCCGCAGAGCCTCTACCAGCGCCGCGCGACGGTCGGCAGGGTAGGCGAGAGTAGCCGCCAAGGATCGCGCCGCATGCAGGTCGCCCGCCGCGTACTCATAAAAGCCCTTCACCCGCTCCGGATGATAAAGGAGGTCAGTAAAGAGAGCGGACGCCCCAGGAAGGGAAGTCTGCCTTATACAGTGCGACTGAATCGGGGGCGATGCCATGATATGTGAAAGGATCTAGACCTAAGGCTATCAGATTCACTCAGCGGCCCTTTGGATGCCGGAATCTGGATTCGCCACGAAACGGTAACCGATTCCCCGTACCGTTAACAAATGGCGAGGCCGGGCCGCGTCAGCTTCGACATATTTCCGTAACCGAACGATGAAATTATCGATAGCGCGCGTGTCGGTATCCTCATGCACGTCCCACACGCTTTCGAGAATCTCCTTGCGCCCCACGGCTCGCCCCTCATGCCTCACCAGGTAGCGCAGGAGGCTGGCTTCCATCTGGGTGAGCGGAATCCGCTCGCCCTTGGCCGAGAGTTCTAGGCGGTCAAAGTCGATGCGCTTGCCCGCAAACTCAAAGACGTCCGCGGACGGGCGCTGCCACTTCGCCCGGCGCAGCAGCCCCATCACGCGCGCCATCAGAATCGAAAGATCAAAGGGCTTCGGCAGGTAGTCGTCCGCGCCGGCTTCGAAGCCCTTCAGCACGTCTTCGGGTCGACTGCGGGCGGTGAGCATCAGAATGGGCACCATGTCGCCGCGCGCGCGCAGCGCGGTGGCGACGTCGAAGCCATTCATCCCCGGCAGCATCACGTCGAGCAGCACCAGATCGCAAGCGGGCCGGGCCACCGCGTCGAGCCCGTTATCGACGGTGTCCACCTCGTAGCCCTCGGCCTCCAGGTTGAAGCGCAACCCGTCGGCGAGATGCTGCTCGTCCTCCACGATGAGAATGCGGCCTTTCATATGGCGCGTGGCCTTTCCGGCGGCAGCGGCAACTCCAGCGTAAACGTACTGCCCTGCCCCACGCCAGAGCTTTGTGCATAGGCACGTCCGCCGTGCCGCCGCGCGACGGAGCGCACGATGAACAGCCCGATGCCCGTCCCCTTGATGCGCGCCGAGACCGAGCCGGGAATACGGTAAAAGCGTTTGAAGATCCGCTTCAATTCCGTCGGCGCAATGCCGGGCCCCGCGTCGGAAACGCGCACCGCCACGGCCGGCCGCCCGGGCACCCGGTCCAGCTTCACTTGTACCTGGACGTCGGCGCCGGAGTATTTGATGGCGTTGTCCACCAGATTCGAAATCGCGGCCTTCAGTTCGTCGGCGTCGCCCACCACCTGGGGCCGCTCGTGATCGCCGAAGGCGGTTGCGTATTGCACATGCTCCGCGGCCAGGTGATGGCGCGTTCGCGCCAGGCGAATGATCTCTTCCACCAGCGCGCCCAGGTCCAGCCGGGAACGCGACTGGGTTGCGTTCGAGGTGGAGGTGCGCGCCGCGTTCAATACCTGGTCAATCGTCGAGATCAGCCGGTCTGAGTCGCTGAGCATGATCTGGTAGAACTCTTGCCGCTTCGCTTCGTCGAGTTCGCGCTTTTGCAAGGTTTCGAGATACAGGCGAATCGAAGCCACGGGCGTCTTCAGTTCGTGGGTCACCGCATTCATAAAGGCGTCGTGCTGTTCGTTGCGCTTGATCTCGCGCACCAGAAAGATAGTGTTCAAAACCACGCCGGCGATGATGATGAGGAAGAAGAGGAAGCCGAAGAAAAACAGCAGGCTGGTGCGCCAATTCAGAATCATGCCCCAACTCACGTTCAACGCAATCGCCGCCACTACCAGGCAACTGCCCAGGGCGGTGAAGAAGTAGACGGACTTGCGGCGTTGCGGAATTACCACATCTTTACTTTAAGATGTCTCGGATCACCGTGCCGTGGACGTCGGTGAGGCGGAAGTACCGTCCGCTGTAGAAGTAGGTCAGCTTCGTGTGGTCCAGCCCGAGCAAGTGCAACAGGGTCGCGTTAAGGTCGTGCGGATGCACCGGTTTGTCGATCGCCTGGAAGCCGAAGTCGTCCGTCGCGCCGTACACCTTGCCGCCCTGCACCCCGCCGCCGGCCAGCAGAATCGTGTAGCCCAACGAGTTGTGATCGCGGCCCGCGTGGAGCTTAATCGTGGAGCTATTCTGCACGGCGGGCGTACGGCCGAACTCGGTGCCCACCACCAGCAAGGTGTCTTCGAACAGCCCCCGCAGCTTCAGGTCTTCGAGCAGGGAGGCAATGGCGGGGTCCGCCTGGCGGGCCAAGCGTCGGTGGACGTGGATGTCCTCGTGATTGTCCCAGGGCTGCGAGTTTCCGAAGTAAACCTGCACCATGCGGACGCCACGTTCGGTCAGACGCAGCGCGGTTAGGCAACTGCGGCCAAAGGCGGAATCGCCGTAACGTTCGCGGACGCTGGCGGGCTCGCGGGCCAAGTCGAAGACGTCGGGCGCCTCGGTCTGCATGCGGTAAGCGGTCTCCATCGCTTCGATGGAGGCTTCAAGTTGCGGGTCCGCCGCACGCTCGGCGAGGTGGCGCTGATTCAGCCGCGCGAGCAAATCCAATTGGCGGCGCTGCTGCTCACGGTCCGCGTCCTTGTTTTCGATAAAGCGAATCAGCTTGCGCGGATCGGTCTCGTCCATGCGAATGCTGGTCCCCTGATAAACCGCGGGCAGAAACGCGCTCTCCCACAGCGGCGGACCCACCACCGGCACGCCCGGGCACAGCACCACGAAGCCCGGCAGGCTGCGATTCATCGTGCCCAGCCCGTAGTTGATCCACGCGCCCATCGACGGACGGCCTGGCTGCAGGGCGCCCGAGTTCATCATGAACAGCGAAGGCTCATGGTTCGGCACCTCGGTGTGCATGGAACGAATCACGCAGAAATCGTCGATGCGCGCGGCGATGCGCGGGAAGATCTCGCTCACCGGAATGCCGCTCTGTCCGTAACGCCGGAAGCGGAAGGGCGAGCGCATCAGGTTGCCCAGGCTGCTTTCGGTCTTGGGCTGTACGCCGGGCATAGGCTGGCCATCGTAGCGATCCACCATGGGCTTGGGGTCGAAGCTGTCGATTTGCGAGAGGCCGCCGTTGAGGACGAGGTAGATGACTCGCTTCACCTTCGGCGCGAAGTGCGGGGCGCTGTCGCTCGCGAGGACGCTGGCCAAACCCACCGAGCCGAAGCCGCTCGCCATACGGGCCAGGACTTGGCGGCGGGACAAGGTCATAACGACGATTGTATGTCAGGCCGCGAGGAGGTCGACGTCGGGGATCAGCAGCGGTTGTCCTTCGTACCCGAAGGCGCCTCGCACCGGCACCGGCGGCGCGAAATCGGGCACCGCGCCGTGCAGGTTCTTGAGCGGCCAACGCGTGCGCTCCACGCGTTCCTCGATCATGATGGCGCAGACTTCGGGCGAACTGGTGCCACGCACCAGGGCCACGCGCGCGGGCGCTTCATCTGTAAAACCGTACACGGGCACCGCGCGGCCTTGCCACTCCAGCAGCGCCACCAAACCATGCCGGCTCTCTTCGAGCCGCATCACTTCGGGATGCGGAATCACTTCGAGCACCTGCGCGGCGGGAAGCAGTAGACGCGCGGACGAGCCCGCCAGACGGAGTAACATGGCGTCGCCGTCGGCGCGGGTGGCGCCCCAGGCTTCGACGTTCTCCAGACGCGGCGGCCGTTTGCTGAGCACCGGCGGCGTGAAGAAGGCGGGCTCCACGGCCAGCACCAGGCCCTGCGGCAAACGCAGTGCGCCAAGCGCTCCGGGTAAAGCGCGTTCCGCGCCGGGCGACAATCGCCGGGCCGCTTCCGTGGGCGCTTCGATCGGCATCGAGATGCGTTCTACTTCGAGCGACGTGCCCAGGGCCAGATCCAAGCGGACCAGGGAACTGGTGAACCGTTCGACGCCCGTTACTAACTCCGACGGCAAGGCGTACACCACGCCACCGCGCTCTACCAGAAAAAACTGCTGACTCATGACGTTCGCCTCGCCCAATGCCGCACCAGATCGAGCAGCGTATCTTCGATAAAGGGTTTTACCAGGTAATCGTTCACGCCCAGTCCCACCGCCTTCTGGCGATGCTTGTCACCGGAGCGCGAAGTCACCATAATCACCGGCAGGTGTTTGTAGGTGTCGTGCGCCCGTAGGCTCGCCAGTAACTCGAAGCCATCCATGCGCGGCATTTCGACGTCCATCAACACGACATCCGGTAGGTCGGTCGCGCGGCCCAGCCACTCCAGGGCCTCCACACCGTCCTTGGCTTCGCGCGGCTGCCAGCCTTCACCACGGAAGAGGTTCGCCATCACGCGACGCACGCTGAGCGAGTCGTCGACGATGAGCACCTCCAGCGGACGCCGGGCCGCGGGTGTGAGCCGGCGTTGCACCTGCGCGCCCATGGCGGCCGCGCCGAGTTCGGCGGGTTCCAGCACCAGCACCACGCTACCGTCGCCGAGCAGTGTGGAGGCAGCGATGCCGGGAATCTTGCGCGTCAGCTTGCCCAGCGGCTTCAGCACCACGTCGCGCGCTTCCACAATGCGGTCCACCATCAGCGCGTAGCGCTGCTCGCCGCGGCGCAGCACCAGCACCGGACGGTGGGTCAACTCTTCGGGGCGAGGCGCGGGGCACAAGCCAAGTTCGCTGCCCAGTTCCAACAGACGCAAAGGATCCTGGCCGTCGTTCAGGGTCCAAACGTCGCCCAAACGGCGCAGTTCGGATTGCTCCACGCGCGTGATCCGTTGCACCGGCGCCAAAGGCACGCCAAAGGTGGCCCCTTGCGCTTGCACCAGCAGCACTTTGGTGATCGCCATCGACAGCGGCAGACGAATCGTAAAACTCGTTCCCTGGCCCAGCGTGCTATCCACCGACATCGAGCCCGAAAGGCTCTCAATCGTCGAACGCAACACGTCCAGGCCGATGCCGCGTCCGGAGACGTCAGTTACTTCGCGGGCCGTCGTAAAGCCCGGCTGAAAAAGCAAGGCATAGAGCGCGGTTTGCGTAGCTTGCGCCGCTTGTTCGGCGGTAAGAAAGCCGTGGCGCACCGCCGCCTCGCGCACGCGGCCAGCATCAATGCCGGCGCCGTCGTCTGAAAGGCGCAACACAATTTCCGTACCCTCACGCGCGATGCGCAGCAGCACATTACCGGTCTCCGGCTTGCCCAGCGCGATCCGGCGATCAGAGTCCTCAATGCCGTGACTGACGGCGTTGCGGAGCAAATGCTCCAGCGGACCGCAAAGCTGCTCCAGAACCTGTTTGTCGAATTCGACATTCGCGCCTTCGATGGTCAGTTCGGCCGGCTTCCCTTCCTTGCCTCCCGTGATGCGCACCGTGCGATGCAGGCGCGAGGCCTGCGTCTGAAAAGGGACCATGCTCAGCGCGAGTAACTTATCCTGTAACTCGGTGGTCAAGCGGCCTAGGCGAGTGAGATAGCCGTCGAAGTCACCCAACAGGCCACCCAGTTGATGGCCGGCGGCGCCGATGTCGCTCGCGGTTTCGTTTAGGTCACGGGCCAGTAAGTGGAACTCGGTGTAGCGATCCATTTCGAGCGGATCGAAGTCGGCGCGGGGGTCCACCAGTTCCTGGCCCGTCCGCAAAGTAACCGGACGGAGCAAGGCGGGCGTTGCGTAGTCTGAATCCAAGCGCTGCGACAAGCGCCGTAAGCGCTTCAGAACCAGATTCACTTCCGAGGTTTCGTGCTGGAAACGAGCATAGCTACGTTCAAAAGTCGACCGATTCACGAGTAACTCGCCCACCAGCCGGACTAACTCGCGCAAACGATCCAGCGGTACGCGGACGTATTTATTGGGGTCAACCTGCTCCGGCAGCGGCGCCTCGGACGTGCTGGCCGGCGCCCGCGGCGCGACATCGGCTGGCTCATGATCACCCGGCTCGTGATCTTCCGGCGGTACGATCTCCGCGTAAGCCGAATAAAGAATCTCGAGCGCTTCAGCGCGATTCTCGACGGCGCCCGTGCCCAGACCGGCCAAATCGACCAGGACGTCGTAAGTGGTGCTGAGTAGGTCATGGACGTCCGCGGAATACTCCTGGCCGCGCTCCACCAGAGAATCGAGTAAGTCCTCCATACGGTGCGCGAGTTGGCTGATCTCGGGGAATCCCACCATCCCGGCGGAGCCCTTCAACGTATGGACGGAACGGCGAATTTCACCTAAGGCGCCTGCACGGTCCGTGGCGCGGTCCAAGCCGCGCAGGTGCTTGTCGATCCGCGCGAAGTGCTCTTCCGCTTCGAGCAGAAAGCCTTCCACTAACTCCGGATCGATCTCGGGTTCCGGCTTCGGCGCGCGTGCACGCGGATGCTCGAAGCGATCCAGCGCACCGCGCATCGCCGCCAGTGAAGACTGGCACTCGCGGGCGATCTGCTCATCGAAAGCACGTTCGCCGTTCGCCACGGCTTCGAGTAGCTGCTCGCTTGCCGCGGCCAGGTCCGCCAGTTCGACGCAACCGACCACGCGGCTGGCGCCGCGAATGGAATGGAACAGCCGGTGCGACTGTTCCAGCGCCGGGGCGTCCGCCGGCCAGCGCGACAAGCTGGCCAGCGCACTCTCAATTTGGGGAAAGTAGCCGGCGACTTCCACGGTGAAGCCGTCCACTACCTCGCGGTCATGAATGGAGGGCATGGTGGCTCCTAGGCGGCCACCACTTCGCGATCAGCGCTAGGGCGGCGCGCATCTTCCGGCAAACGGAAGTGGCGCAGCGAAGCGCGGAGTTGCTCGGCCTGTTCGGCCAGGTTTTGAATGCTCTCAGACGCAGACCGCGCGCCGTTCGCCGTTTCGGCCGCGACGCCCGAGATGACGGCGACGTTGCGGGACACCGCTTCCGAACCCAGGGCCTGCTGCTTCGAGGCCGCCGAGATCGATTCGATCAAGCCAGCCAGGCGTTGTGAAACGGCTTCGATTTCCACCAGACGCGATCCGGCCGCGGTGGCGAGGCTCGAGCCGCCCACCACTTCGCGCGTCGTCTCCTCCATGGCCGAAATCGCTTCCTTGGTGTCCGTCTGAATGGACTTAATCAGCGTGCTGATCTTCTTCGCGGAGCCGGTGGCCCGCTCCGCCAGGCGTTCCACTTCCTCGGCGACCACGGCGAAGCCCTTGCCGGCCTCGCCCGCCATGGCCGCTTGGATCGAAGCATTCAGGGCCAGAATACTCGTGCGGTCAGCGACGTCTTCGATGAGTTGCACGATCTCCCCGATCTCCTGCGAACTCTCGCCCAGGCGCTTAATGCGCTTGGCCGTTTCCTGCACGTGCGTCCGGATGGCATCCATGCCTTCCACCGTCTTCTGCACCGACTCATTGCCACCCCGAGCGGCGGCCAGCGCTTGCGTAGCCACAGTGCTGGCCGTGTTCGCCGTGTTCGCCACTTGCTGAATCGAATCCGTCATCGTACCGATCGCGGCCGACACTTCGGTCACGCGCTGGCTCTGCTGGACGGAGCCTTCGGCCAGGCGCTCGGCCGTAGCCTTAATGCTGCGCGTGGACGTCGCCACGCGCGCCGTCGTATCTTGCACCGAACCGATAATGCCGCGCAGTTCCACGATCATGTAGTTGAACGAGTCCGCGATGGCGCCAGTCATTTCCGCCGTCACTTCCGCTTCCTTCGTTAAATCACCATGTGCGACGCCGGCGACGTCATCCAGTAGCTTCAAAATACTGCTCTGCATGTTGTCGCGTTCTTCTTGCGACTGGAGTAAGTTCACCGTGTTATCGAGCATGGCGTTCAAGGCGCCGGCCGTGGCTCCCAGTTCGTCATCCGTGGTGACTTCCGCGCGGGCAGCGAAGTCGCCGATGCCGATGCTCGCGAGAAGGCCATCGATGGAACGCACCTGACGCGTAATACCGCGCGAGATACGATACACGGCAAGTCCGGCCAGGCCCAGCAGGCCGAGCGTGAGGCCTACTTGAATCATGCGATCGGAGTCCAGGCGTTCTAGGCGATTCACGAGTACGCCATTTAGTTCCGCCGTCGTCTGGTCGTGCAAACGGCTATACGCATCCACTGCGGCGGAACCCTTATCGAAGAAGTCCTGTGCGCCGCCGGACTCGTCACTGGCCAATTGCGAGAGAGCGCGGCTGGCAGCCGTCGCGGCCGCGAGCGGCTTCGCCAAGCGAGCTTCGAGGAGCGAGTTATGCTCAAAGGCCTTCGTAATGGCCGCCGTTACCCGGTCATTGGCCAGGCTGGTTTGGCGCACCAGGAACGCTAGTTGTGCGCTTTCCGCGGGAGTGCGTTTGCCCCGCGCCAGCAGGCCAGCGCCATAGCCCCGAAGCTGCCCGGCGGTATCGCTCGCCACGGCAAGTTGCACGGCGACGGCATCGCCGAGGTAGTGCGCATCGAGTTCGCCATCCGTGGTCATCGTCGATTGGTCCGCCGCCTGGCGCGCCAGGGCATTCGTCTCGGCGATCAGGCGGGATTGCCGTTCGAACCCTTCGGCCGCGGGCAACGTCAGCACTTGCATACGCAGTTCCTGCCAGTTAGCCTTCAGCCGGCCCAGCGCCTCGCTGGTCTTCAGCAGCGAACCGTACTTTTGATCGAGCCCTTCCACCGTCGTGAAATCCGCATCGATGCGAGCTTGCATCGCAGTCACCTGCGCGCGAAATGTTTCCGCGCCATGCAAAGCCGCGTTCGCCGCGCCTTGGTGCAAGGACAGATGGTCCGCCAGATGGCGGAGTTCGCGAATGTACTCGAGCCCACTCTGCTCATTACGCGTGGCAATCACGCGGCCGCCCAGGTTCGAGACGAACAGCGACAGCAGCACTCCGATGGGCAGCGCCATCAGGAAAAAGATAATTACTAACTTATGCGAAATTCCGAGATTCTTCAATTTGGCGAACATCTTGTCCTCTTCCTCACGTTTCCGTTCAAGCCGCCGCGAGGGACGGCAAATGCGTTTCGTTCAATACCCGGTCGAGATTCAGGCGGCTAACCCACTCTTGATCCCGCTCCGCTACCGCCTCGACGAAGCCCTCGGCGCCATGCGCCCCGGCCATCTCCGCCGATTTCCAAGCCAGATTGGCGATGCCCGCTAATCCCTTCACTTGGTCCACTAACAAAGCCGTTAACGGCTGCCGGTTGCCGTCTTGAATCACTAACATGCGGCGCCCCGCGGGATTATCCGCCGGGGCCCAACCCAGCACGTCGCGCAAGTCGATCACCGGCACTACTTCGCCGCGTAGATTCGTTAGTCCCTTCACCCCGGGCGCCGCGCCTGGTAAGGGCGTGACGGGCGTCATTCGATCCGTTTCGAGCACCCGCGCAATCGGCACCGCGAAGAGCATTTCGCGCACCGCGAAGACGACATAGCGCGGCACATCCTGGCCCAGACGCGTCCGGCGGATCGGGATCGGCGCCGGCTCACTATCGGCCAACTCGCGCTCCATGCGCGCCAGAATGGCTGCACAAGCCGCGGCCGCGGCGGGGTCCGGCTCCCAGGTGGGCGTCAGCACTTCGCTCGCCGAGGCCATTTCTAAAGCGGCCAGCACCGGTAACTCGACTGACGCCGCGGCTACTTCCAGCAGAGGTTCGGGCTTGATCGGTTCCGGCTCGATCAGTTCCGGCTCGGACCGGGGAGCCAGAACCACGGGAGCTACAACCTCAAGCGGCGATACTTCCACCGCTTCTGCCTCCATCACGATCTCGTGTACGGGCTCCGGAAACACAGGCACAGGAAACAAGGGCTCGCGCACGGCCGGCGGCCGGACCAGCGCCGAGACGAACGGCAGCGGCGCGCGAGCCGCGGGCGGCTCGGCCGCCGCCTCTTCCACCGCAGGCTCTTCGTCCCAAGTGCTGAGCAGATCCGCCAGCAGGCCATCCATGGGATTAAATTCAGTGGACATAGCCGCCCCTTAGAGAAACCGTTCTACACTGGCGGCCAATTCGGCCGCGTCATAGGGCTTGGTGATGTACTCATCAGCGCCCTGCTTCATGCCCCAGAAACGATCGCTATCCTGGGTCTTACTACTTACCAGAACGATCTTGATGTCCTGCGTCTGCGGCGTTGTCTTCAATTGGCGGCACACTTGGAAGCCATTCTTCTTCGGCAACACAATATCGAGTAACATCACCTTCGGCTTGAATTGCATCGCCTTCTCCAGCGCCTGCTCGCCATCCACGGCGGTAACGACCGTGTAACCCCGGCCCTTCAACGCGGCCTGCATCGCCCGCAGTTCGGTGGGACTGTCGTCAACTACGAGAACCGTTGTTTCCATAAACTCGTCTTTCCGTCCGCGCTCTTCTTCGCGGGAGCCAAGTGCCGTTGTACCGTCCGCGTCAGCGCGTCGGCGTCAAAGGGTTTGGTCAAATAATCCGAACAGCCGGCCATTTTGCCCTTTACCTTATCGAAGAAACCATCTTTACCGGACAACATAATTACCGGAATATTCTGCATTAAGGCGTTCTGGCGAACGATCTTGCAAACCTGATATCCGTCCATGCGCGGCATCGTAATGTCGAGGAGAATCACGGCGGGAGTGAGTTCGTCCAGCTTCGCCAGCGCCTGCATGCCGTCCTCGGCCACCACCACGCGATAACCGGCCTTTTTGAGCGTGCTCGACACCACGCGCCGCACCGTGATGCTATCGTCCACCGCCAGCACGATCGGCTGGTCGGCGATTTCTTTCAGCACAAAGGCCACGTCGCGTTCATCGGGTTTCAAGCGGAATGCCCGTTCCAGCGCCAGCGCCGCTTCGCTCAGTTCTCCCAGGTTCAGATGCGCCAGGCCCACGAAGAAGTGGCTCTCGTAGGTGGGCTGGCGTTTCGCGGCGGCTTCATAACGGACGATGGCGTTGCGCATGGCGCCCTCATCGGCCCCGCGATTCGGCAGATAATTCTCAAATGACGACAGGAGTAAGTAGGCGCCGCAACGGCCACACTGGGACGCCTTAGCCTGGATCTGTTGCGCGCAAAAAGGACAGGGCCCCGTTCCGGCTTCCGGTTCCGCTTGCGGCTTCGGTTTCGAAAGCTGCGACAGGCGCAAGCCCCCGAGTTGATCGAGCGCCGTTTTGTTTCCCGGATTCAGCGAGAGTACCGTCTCCAGATGCGTAATCGCCTCTTCAGCCGTCTCCGCCAATGCCGCGCGCCAAAGCCAAGCTTGCTCACTCTTCGGTTCGGACTCACTTACTTCGCGAAATAGCGCGCGGGCGACGATTTTATCCCCGGCTTTCGCCGCGGTCACCGCCTCCCGGAACAATATGTTGTGCTTAGTTAGTAGAGCAGCCATCAAGTCACTTCTTTACAAACCGGTCAATGCCCTCATCCCGCCACACCCGCAAGGTCTGCGCATCGCGGTCAGCGATCTTGAGGCCGATGGCATTCACCGGGTAGTCGAATTTCTTTTGCAATTCAATCCACGATTTTTTGACGGATTCGTTCAACGCCATGGATGTCCGTTCCTTTCGCCCACCGCGTGGGCCACAAATGCTGGATGGCCAATCCGGCCAGGGTAACGGGGCATCATGCCCTTCAACGATTCAAAGGCGGAGACGCAGTTCGGCGGCCCCAAAACTCCCAGGGCTACTTCGCCCAAAGCGGGGCGCAGCCATCGTTCCACTAACTCACTCAGCGACTCCGCCGTCACCGCGTCCAACTCGGCCAGAATCGCCTCCGCCGAAATCGGCGCGTCAAAATACAATTGCTGCAAGGCTAGGCGGGTCATCGCCGCATGCTCGTCCGCCGCCGTCAGCATCAGGCTGTTCCGCAGCCGCGTCCCCGTCAGCCAGACCTCTTCCTCGCTCACCGGCGACGCCCCGGAGCAAAGTGCCTCCAATGACTCGCGAATGTGCGTCACAACTTCTTCCAGATGTTCCGGCGCGGTGCTGCCCTGAATCAGAAAAATCCCCGTCGACCCATAGGCTTGGTACTCCGCTTGAATCTCATAGACTAAGCCCCGCTGCTCGCGCAACTCCGAAAATAGGCGCGACGACAGACCTTGCCCCAGCACGCCCGTCAGGACATGGAGCCGGTAACGATCTGGCGAGGCATAAGCGGGCGCGGGCCACGCCAGGCTGAAATAAACCTGCCGCAACTGCGCCACTTCCAGCCGCTCGACGCCTTGCCACGCGGGACTGGCCTGCGCCGGAGCTGCCTCACCGCCGCGCAAACGCCAGAAGCAATCATGCACCTGCGTCACGAACTCCTCATGCTCCACGTTGCCCGCCGCCGCCACAATCAGCCGTCCCGGCACGTAGTGTTGATGGTGGAAATAGATTACGTCCTCGCGCGTAAACCGCGCCACCCGTTCCGCCGTCCCACTTACCGGACGGCCCAAGGCGTGCCCACTCCAGATGGCCGCCTTCAGCGATTGCTCCAGATGCGTCTCCGGCTGGTCGGCTTGGCGCTCGATCTCCTGTAGAATCGCCGCGCGCTCCGATGCCAAGGCGCGTTCGGGAAAGGTGGAATTCATCAGCAGGTCGCCCATCAGGTCCAGCCCGTGGTAAGCGTAGTCCTGCATCACAGAAGCCACGAAGCAGGTGTAGTCGCGCGTGGTGAAGGCGCCCACCCGGCCCCCCACCAAGTCAATCTGCCGCGCGATCTGCTGCGCGTCGCGATTGCTGGTGCCTTGAAACAGCAGATGCTCGCACAGATGCGCCAGCCCGTTTTCGTGCGCCGCCTCGTGCCGCGTCCCGCAATCCACCAGTAGCCCCGCCGCGATGGCCCGGCTAGAGGGCAACCGCTCCGTAACTACGCGAACGCCGTTATCGAGCGTGGTGGCTTCGAATTGTGCCGCTTGTTTCATGGGTAATCGCACAACGGGCATCGGCCCCGCCAGGGACCTTGGACTAAAGATGTTTCGCTACTCTTGCAGTGTGCGCGAACCCCGGCGAAGATGTAATCCTCAAAAGGCCTTAGAACCTTACCCGGTAAACCCTCGACTCGACTCCCCCACTACGCGGGTGACCTAAGATAAGAGGTGGTGGCCCAAACGACCAAAACCCTGCGCACAACCGAAATCTGCAAGTCTTACCGCGGCCGCCGCGTCGTTGACGCCGTTAGCGTTAGCGTCGAGCAGGGCGAAGTGGTCGGCCTACTGGGCCCGAACGGCGCCGGCAAGACTACGTCTTTCTACATGATCGTCGGCCTGGTCTCCCCCGACGCCGGCCAAGTCCTCCTCGACGGCATTGACCTCACCTATATGCCCATGTACGAGCGCGCCCGCCGCGGCATCTCCTATCTGCCGCAGGAGGCTTCGGTCTTCCGCAAGCTTTCCGTGGAGGACAACCTGCTGGCCATTTTGGAGACGCTGCCCATCACCCGCCACGAACGCCAACTGCGGATGCGGCGCCTGATCACCCAATTAGGACTCGACCAGGTCCGCCAAAGCAAAGGCTATATGCTCTCCGGCGGCGAGCGCCGCCGCGTCGAAATCGCGCGCTCGCTCGTCATCGAGCCCAGCTTCCTCCTGCTCGACGAGCCCTTCTCCGGGATTGACCCGATTCAGGTGAGCGAACTCCAGCGCATCATCTTCGACCTGAAGAAGCTCGGCATCGGCATTCTGGTCACCGATCACAACGTCCGCGAAACCCTCGCCGTCACGGACCGTGCCTACATCATCAACAGCGGCAAAATCTTCCGCGCCGGCTCTCCTTCGGCCCTCGGACAGGACCCCGAAGTGAAGCGCGTCTATCTCGGCGAAGGCTTTTCCCTTCCTGAAGCCCCCTCCAGGCCCGAAAACCTAGGCGGCGCCAATTGAGCGCCTTTCCCGCCGCCCATCACACCCGCATCGAGACCTGGCGGCAAGACGAAGCGCGCCAACAAAACCTCGACGGGCAGTTGAGCAACGCGCGACTCGCCGTCGCCCTGGCCGGCGTCGTCGTTGCCTGGCTCGTCTTTTCTCGCCAAGCCTTGCCCTTTGGCGCGTTTCTGGTGCCGGTACTTGCGTTCATCGCCCTGGCCGTGAAGCATGAACAAGTCGCCCGCGCGAGAGACCGCGCTCAGCGCGCGATTCGCTTCCACGAAGCCGCCCTCCGGCGCGCCACCGGCGACTGGAGCGGCCAGGGCAATCCCGGCGAACGCTTCCGCGACGCCGCCCATCCCTACGCCGAGGACCTGGACCTCTTCGGCCGCGGCAGCCTCTTCGAACTCATCGCCCGCACGCGGACCGCCGAAGGCGAGCAGACGCTGGCGAACTGGCTGCGCGGCGCCGCGTCGATTGACGATGTCCGCGCCCGCCAGGCCGCCGTGGCAGAACTCGCGCCGCGCGTCGAATGGCGCGAGCGCTACGCCCTGGCCGGCGACGACATCACCTCGGGCGTCGAGTCCCGCGGGATCGCCGCCTGGGCCACGCAACCCGCAGTCAATTTCTTCCCCGGCGCCCGGCTCGTCCTCTTCCTCTACACGCTGCTCGAAGTCGCCGCTCTCGTCGCCTGGCTCTTCGGCTGGCTGCCCGTGCATTACTTCCTGCTCCTGGCCGGCGGCGCCCTCGCCTTGAGCGGCGTCCTGCAGGCCAGCGTGCAACGCATCGCCGCCGGGCTGCACCAGTCGGCCCGCGACCTGAAGCTCTTCGGAGAACTCGCCGCCACGGTGGAGAGCGAAAGCTTCACCGCGCCCCTGCTGGTCGAATCCCGACACAGGCTCGCTGGCGCCGCTCGCGCGTCGCGCAGCCTGGAGCGACTCGTCGAACTCCTGGACTCCTCGCGGAACCAATTCTTCGGCGTCGCCGCCTTGTTGCTCCTCTGGGCCCCGCAAGTCTCGCTCGCGCTGGAGAACTGGCGGCAGAAGCACGCGCCCGATGCCGAAAGCTGGATCGCCGCGCTCGGACGCCTGGAAGCCCTGCTCTCGCTCGCCGCCTTCGCCTTTGAGCATCCCGCCGCCATCTCGCCCACGCTTCTTCCGGCGGGCAAGAGCTTCACCGGCACCGGCATCGCCCACCCGCTCCTACCCGCGACGCAGGCCGTCGCGAACGACGCGTCGTTGAGCGAGTCCGCGCCGATTCTAATCGTCAGTGGCTCCAACATGTCGGGTAAGAGCACTTTGCTCCGGGCAATTGGCCTCAATACGGTGCTCGCTTGGAGCGGCGCGCCGGTCTGCTGCGCGTCGCTCGCCGTCTCGCCGTTGCAGGTGGCCGCCTCGCTCCGCATCGTCGATTCGCTCGGCGAAGGGCGCTCTCGCTTCTACGCCGAAATCCTGCGTCTGCGCCAAATTCTCACCCTCTCCACCACGGAGCCCGTGCTCTTTCTGTTGGACGAAGTGCTCAGCGGCACCAACTCCCACGACCGCCGTACCGGCGCCGAAGCCATCATTCGCCAGCTTTTGAGCCACGGCGCGCTCGGACTCGTCACCACCCACGACCTCGCCCTCACCGCCATGGACCTCCCCGGCGCCCGCAACGTCCACTTCGCCGACGACTATGTCCATGGCGAGTTGTCGTTCGATTACCGCATGAAACCCGGCCCCGTCCAACGCTCCAACGCCATTCCTCTAATGAGGTCCATCGGCCTCGACGTGTAACCGTCGCCGGGGCTATTGCCCCGGAGGTTTCCGCCGATGCTAACCTTGAGGTGCATGAGTATGCTGTCACCGCGACTCCAGCTTCGCGTTCAGCAAAAACAGATCCTCACCCCTGGCCTCGTCCAGATGGTGACGGTTCTCCAACTGAACCGGTTGGAATTGAAAGAAATGATCTCGCAAGAGGTCGCGCAGAACCCTGTCCTCGAAGAGACGGCCGACGGGGGCGAGGAACTGACGCCCGCCGAAATCCAATCGCTGCTGGAAGCCGAGCGTGTGGGAACCAGCGAAGTGGGCTCGGTGAACGAAGTCACTTCGGAAGTGGTCGCCGAAAGCATCAACGGCTCGGCTTACGAATCGGAAGCCCCCGCCCCCACCCCTGAAGGCGCCGACGGCGAGCCCGCTGCCAAATCCGAAACCGACCCCTTTGACCAGATCGACTTCGGCTCTTTCTTTGACGATTATCTCGACCCCGGCTACAAATCGCCGGCCGGCGAGAATTACGAGAAGCCCTCCTTCGAGACCTTCCTCTCGTCACCCACCACCCTCACCTCGCATCTGAATGAGCAGCTCTCGCTGGTGGTGATGACCCACGTGCAGCGCGAGGCGGCCGATGCCATCGTCGGCAACCTGGACGAAAACGGATATCTGATGAGTCCGCTGGCCGAGATCGCCGAAGCCGAAATGCTCACCGTGGAGGACATGGAGGCGGGCCTCAAAATTGTCCAAAGCTGTGACCCGGCCGGCGTCGCTGCGCGTGACCTGCGCGAATGCCTGCTGCTCCAGTTGGCCAGCCGCAACGGCGAAGGCAGCGTCGCCTGGCTGATCGTCACCCAACACCTCAAGTTGCTTGAGACGAAGAATTGGCGCGAACTCGTGCGCATCACCGGCCGGCCACTCGAGCACATCGAGATCGCCGTCAAGGTCATCCGCACGCTTGACCCGCAGCCCGGCCTCCGCTTTTCAAGTGAAACGGTGCGCAGCGTGGAGCCCGATGTCTACATCGTCAAGGACGGCGAAGACTGGGTGATCGAGATGAACGACGAGGACCTCCCGCAACTGCGCCTCAACACGCAGTACCGCCACATGATCGAGAAGGACTCCGAGCCCAGCAAAGAGGTCCGCAACTACGTGAAGGAACGGTTTACCTCGGCGCTGATGTTGCTCAAGAATATTGAACAGCGCAAGCAGACCATTCTGAAGGTCTGCCAGGCCATCGTCGGCCGGCAGCAGGAATTTTTGGAGCACGGTCTGGAGCAATTGAAGCCGATGATGATCAAGGACGTCGCCGAAGAGATCGGTGTGCATCCTTCCACCGTCAGCCGCGCCGTGGCCAGTAAGTACGCGCACACGCCGCAGGGTGTCATCGAGCTCCGTTATTTTTTCTCGGAAGCGGTGCAGGGCCCTTCCGGCAGCGGCACGCCGCTGGTGTTACTTAAACGAAAGGTAAAGAAGATGATCGACGAGGAGGATTCCTCCAATCCCCTCACCGACGACCAAATCACGGCCCGGCTGCAATCGGAAGGCATTCAAGTGACGCGGCGCACTGTCGCCAAGTATCGCGAAGACCTGAAGATTCCCTCCACGCATCAACGCCGGGTCCGCCACTAAAAAGCTCATGCAAATCGCCTACACCGGAAAACCACACGACCTGACCAAAGAACAAAGTGACCGCCTCACGCTCCGCCTTACCAAGCTCGGTAAGCTGATTGACGGAAAGATGGTCGACGGAAAGTCGAAGGAGAAGAAAGCTCACTTCATTCTGAGCCAGCAGCGTCACCTCACCAAGGCGGAGATCACGTTGCACTACTACGGGCACGACCTGATTGGGATCGCCACCCACGCCGACAAGTTCCGCGCCCTCAGTGACGCGCTCGAAAAGCTCGAGCATCAAGTGCAAAAGTTGCGCCAGAAGTGGATCGATTCGAAGCATCTCGAAACGTCGATCAAGGTAAAGCCCGTGCTCGATCCCGCCAGCGAGAACGGCAAGACCAAAACGAAAGCGAAGCCAGCGAAGCCCCGCCTGTACCGCGTCCGCTTCGGCGAGGCGCCGAAGCCCATGCTGCCTGAAGAGGCGGTGCTGGAGGTAGCCAAGCGCGACAACTACTTCGTCTTTGAAGATACCGAGAACGGCGGTTTCAGCGTGCTGGTCCGGCGTCCCGATGGCCACTTCGACCTCATTGAACCGAACGCCGCATGAAGCCAGCTCGCCGTGCCCCTGCCACCGCCAAGCCCCGCCCCGAACTCGTGGTGATCACCGGGCTGAGCGGGTCCGGCAAGGGCACGGCCCTCAAGGTCTTCGAGGACCTTGGCTATTACTGCGTCGATCATCTCCCGATTGACCTGATCCCCAAGTTCGCCGAGCTCGCGCTCGATTCTCCCAACATCCGCGCCGCCGCCCTGGTCATCGACATTCGCGAGGGCGGCAACCTCACCCGCTTCCCCGCCCTCTTCAAGAAATTACGCAATCAACTGGCCGCGCGGCTCGTGTTTCTCGAAGCCGACGACGATGCCATCCAGCGCCGCTTTAGCGAGACCCGCCGTCCTCATCCGCTCGGCGCGGATCGCAGCGTCCTCCGCAGCATCGCCGACGAGCGGCAAAGCCTCGCCCCCATCCGCTCCCTGGCGGACCACGTCATCGACACCTCGAAGTTCAACGTCCACGAACTCCGTCAATCCATCGAAGAGACCTTCCGCGGCGAGACCACCGAGGGCAAGCTGATGATCTACGTCAACAGCTTCGGCTTCCGCCACGGCGTTCCCCTCGACTCTGACCTCGTCTTCGACGTCCGCTTCCTGCCCAACCCCAATTACATCCCGGAGATGAAAAAGCTCACCGGGCGGCACCCCAAGGTGGCGGCCTTCATCCGCGGCTTTGAGCAGACCAACGAGTTCATCCGCCGCATCGGTGACCTGCTGGTCTACCTCCTGCCGCACTACATCCGGGAGGGCAAGAGCTACCTCACCATTTCGATCGGCTGCACCGGCGGGCACCATCGGTCAGTGATGATGGCCGACGAGGTCCGCAAGTTTCTGGCGAAGGCCGGGTACCACGTGAAGGTAACGCACCGCGATATGGAGAAGTAAACCCTATCGGGAGCCCCTTTGCCTGCCGAATAGTCTTAAGGGAGATCCTTTGAGCGAAACGCAGGCCATTTTGGAGCATTTGTTAGTGGTCGACCCTGAGCCGGAGGCTCGGGACTCGATTTCGAACCGACTCCGCAACTCGGGCTACCAGGTGAGTTCGGCGCCGGCGGGCAAACAGGTGCTGGAGCAACTGAACGAGACCGCCTTCGCGCTCATCGTCCTGGACCGTGCCCTCACCGACCTGCAAACCCTCAAACAAATCCGCGCGAAGCACTCCCCGGCCATCCTGCCCGTAATCTACCTGACCGACGGCACGCAAAAATTGGCGGAAGCGCTTGACGCCGGCGCCAATGACTACATCGCCCGGCCGATTGACTATCCCGTAGCCCTTGGCCGCATTCGTGCCCAACTGGACCGTCGCGCCGCCGAACTCGCCGCCGTCCGCGCTTCGCAGGACGATTCGCCCACGCAGCCGGGCCAGCAGGACGCCGGCTGGGCCGACGTCGTCTGGGACTGGGACCTCGCCACCGGCAGTACTTACCTATCGGAACGCTGGGCGGATCTCACGGGCTTGCCCACCGGCCGCGTCTTCTACACCGCCGAAGAATTCTTCGCTCAGATTCTGTCCGAGGATCAGCCCGTCTTCACCGCCGCCATGGACGCCTTACGGGCCGGTGAGACCACCGAAGCCTCCGTCCAGTTCCGCGCCCTGCGGCCGGACGGGGAGTCGCGCCTGGTTCACGCGCGAGCCCGCGTGCTCCGCGACTCCGCCGGACTCGCCACCCGCATCACGGGCTCGCTGACCGACCTGACGTCCTCGCACACGCGCGACCCGCTTACCGGTCTTCCGTTGCGGCAGTATCTTCTGCACCGGCTCGCGGCCGAACTCGAACGTACGCGCAGCGGCGAGGCGGGTCCTATGGGAGTGCTGCTGATTGACCTCGATCACTTCCAGCACTACGACGAGCCCACCGGCAAGGCGCTCCTGGTCGAAGTCGCCCGGCGGCTCGATGCCGCCGTAAGTTCCTTAGACGAAGCCTGGCGCAAGAACCCCGCCTCCGCCGGCGGCCGCGGACTCCTGCTCGCCCGCCTCGGCGGCGACCGCTTCGCCGTCCTGGTGGAAGGCCTGCGCACCTCCAGCGAAGCCATCCGCGTCGCCGAGGGCCTCATCCGTGAGTTCCGCCGGCCTTTCGTGGTCAACGGCCAATCCCGTGACCAGCGCGCCAGCCTGGGCATCGCCACCTACGCCGTCTCGCATCGCACGCCGCAGGACCTCCTGCGCGACGCCGACATCGCGCTCGACCGCGCCAAACACTACGGCCGTGACCGTTGGGAGATCTTCAGCGACGACATGCGCGTTCAGGTCGTTTACCGCCTGCACTTCGAAAACGCCTTGCGCCGCGCCCTCGAACAACAGGAATTTCGCGTCGCCTACCAGCCCATCATTGACCTCAGCAATCGCAAGATCGTGGGCCTTGAAGCCCTGCTCCGCTGGCCCACCTTTGGCCTCGGCACCTGCCGCTTAGAAGAGGTGATCCGCGTGGCTGAGGAGACCGGGCTCATCGTCGAAATCGGCCGCTGGGTGCTCCGCGAAGCCTGCTTGCAGATGCGGCAGATCCACCAGTTCTTCCCCCGCGCCCCGCGGCTCTCGCTGCACGTGAACGTCTCGGAGAAGCAATTCTCGCTCGACGATCTCGATCAAGTGGTCGGCGAGACGTTGCGCGAGACCGGGATGGCCCCGCAACAACTGAAGCTCGAAGTCACCGAGCCTGCCCTGATGCACCAACGCCGCGACATGCGGGAAACCCTGGAACGCCTGAAGAGTCGTTCCGTCCGCCTCGGCATCGATGACTTCGGCACCGGCTACGCCTCGCTCGATTACCTGCACCAATTCCCCTTCGATACCCTCAAGCTCGACCGAACGTTCATCAGCCGCCTCGGCGCGCCCGGCACGAATCCCGAAATCGGCCGCGCGGTGATTCACTTGGCCCAGTCCATGCAGATGGAGGTCGTCGCCGAGGGCATTGAGGACGAGCAACAAGTCAGCCTGATGCAAGGCCTCGGCTGCGGCTTCGGCCAAGGCTATCTCTTCGCTCACCCGATGCTCGCCCATCAGCTATTGATGAGCGTGCTCTCCAAGCACTTCTCGTAACGGCTCTAGAACCGGAAGTTCACCGTAATATTCATCAGCCCCTGTCCACCCGCGTTCGCCGTGGTCCCTTCATCCGCCGTCGAAGTAGATACCTTGCCGAACGCCGCCGGGTTCGTCGTATTGAACGTCGTATTCGGCGCCGACAGGTTGAACCACTTCAGCGGATTCTGAAAGTCAAAGCGAAACTCCGCCGTAAAGCGCTCCTTCAATTTCCACTGCTTCGACGCGGAGAACTGCGAGTCAATGAAGCGCTGCCGGTCAAACGTATTGCGTCCCACATTGCCCATCGTAAAGGCCGGCGGATACGAAAAATAGTCAATCGACTCGATCATGCCATTCTGCGCCGCCTGCACGAAGCGATTCGTACCAATATCCTGCCAGTTGTCGCGCAGGCGCGCCCGTTGGCCCGTAGTATTCGGCCGGCCAGCGCGCGTCGCCACCACGCCGGGCAAGTATTGGTAGGGGCTGCCCGCGAATCCAAAGGTGAGGGCATCCCCGCTCGAAATCCGGTACAGATAGACGGCATCGAAGCCGCCAAAGATCGCGTTCGTCAGGCCACCGTGGTTCAGCCATTTGCGGCCTTTGCCCAAGGGGAGCTGATAAGTCATGCTACCGGTATATTGGTGGGTGCGATTGTTGCTGCTCTCGGCGCGATCCATTTCGCGCGGCAGCAGGTCATTGCTGCTACTCGCATCGATCAGCTTGGAGTAAGTGTAGAAGGTAAGAAACGAAAGTCCACGCGAGAGGCGCTTTTCCAGCTTGGCTGTACCGGCGTGGTAATTGGAGCGCGCACCATTCGTGCGAAACAGGATGCTGCCGAAATTCGGAAAAGGACGGAAGATCTGCGGGTTAGTCTGGAAAGCGCTGAACTGCGTCGGGTTGGTGAGCCGCAGATTCGTTGCCCAATCATAGGAGAGATTGTTGATCTCGCGATTCTCAAAACCGTTCACCGACGCGTTCGCCGTGTAAGTGGCTTCCAGCAAATAGTGCGCCGCGAAGCTATGCTGCAATCCGAAACTCCAATTCATCGTATAAGGCGACAGCCGCGCCGGATCCACCCACGTAGCACTCCGGCCGCCGTAATTCGTACCGGCAAAAGGGATGGTGCCGTCGGCGCGCAGCACTGGCTGGAGCAGCAACGAAGCCACCGGCCCCTGGCTCAGTTGAAAGCGCGGGCGGAAGTCGCCATTCGGCGTATCGATCCGCGCTGTAGCGGAGCCATACTCCTCGGACGGCGCCACCGGCAGCCGCTCATCCACCGTTGACAGAGCGAATCCGGTCCGAATTACAAAGCGATGCGGCAAGGACCAGGCCAGTCCAATGCGCGGCTGAAAGTTATTCCAGTCCTTGCGGTGCAGTTGCTGTGGGTGCGTAATCACCCCGCGCCCGCCTGGCACTACGTTGTCCGCGGCTAGAGGGTCAAAGCTTGAAACCTGGCCGTATTTGTTGTTCTCCGTGCTCTGCGTCTGCCAGCGCACGCCCAGATTGAGCGTCAGGTTCGGTCGCAGCCGCCAATCGTCCTGCACGTAGAAGGCATTGATCCAGTTGCGGGGCAGGCTACTGAGTAAGTTGCGCGTAATCGAATAGCTCGATACCGCACCGGTCATCAATTGGCTCAGCGCATTCCCGCCCGTATTCGGAATGCCCGCGCCATTGGGGTTCAGGCCATTCGTGCCGGCCAGATTGAAAGTGCCCGCGTTGTTATCCCGTGTATAGTTATTCCGCCGTAGACGCATCAGGTCATAGCCCACCTTGAAGGCGTGTTTTCCAGATAACTTACTCACATCCTCCTTAAAATTCATCGTCTCCTCGACGTTCAAGCTCGGGTTAGCCACGTTGGGAATACCCGTGATCACGGGCATGCTACCCGCGCCGATATTGGGTAGGCCGAGTAACTTACCAAAGTCGGTGCCAAAACCCGGCCAGGTCGTGTCGTTGCGAAATCGGTAGTAGTTGATCCGTGTCTCGCTAATCATCGACGGACTCAAGGTGTAGGTGGCCCCGATACCCGAAGTAGTTTGGGCATCCGTCGAAATGCGTTGCGAGGCGTTGTAGAGCGGGTTTACCACATCCAGATTCGGCGTAAAGGCCGTCCGGTTATTGAAGCTCCAGTTGAAGAACATCTTGAAAGCGCTCGAAAACTGCTGGTCCATCCGCAGGCTATAGTTGGCCCAGTCGACCGTCTTCTGCCGCGGCAATTGCAGATTCCCGGTCACGCCGGTAGCCGTCGGGGTGCCGGGTAGATTCTGCGTCTCCCAAACCTTCTCGCTCAAAAACCTAGTCGCCACGGGATCCCATTGCGCCTTCGGAATCACGTTTCCCGGAAACGGCAAGCGCGACCAGTTGCCGCCGGTAAGGGCCGTCGTTCGTGGATCATAGATCGCGTTTACGCCGGCGCGTCCGCCGTAACTGAAATTGCCGTTCAACTCTTCCGGCGTCGGCACGCTCCAGGAAATCTGCTCCCCTTGCCGCTCCTTCAGATACTGGCCAGCGAACATGAAGAAAGTCTTGTTGCGCCCGTTATAGAGTTTGGGAATCACCACCGGTCCGCTCAGATTGAAGTCCGGCTGATAGAAGTGCAAGCTATTGCCGGTCTGCTCGAAACGCGCGGGCTGCATGAATCGCCGGTGCTGCATCGCGCCTTCGCGAAACAGGGTCCCTCCACCGCCGTGCAACTGATTGGTGCCACTCTTTTTCACAATCACAATCGCCCCGCCGGCGGAGTGTCCATACTCGGCGGGCAGCACCGTGGTAATCACCTTCGCCTCTTCAATCGTGCTGAGGATCGTATCCGTGGTGTTCGTGCCACTGGGCTGCACGCCGTACATGCCGTCCTCGAAGTAGCCGATATTGTTCGTCGTGCCTCCATTGATCGAAAACCCACTCAAGGATCCCGCGTAGCCGAGCCCGCTCACGTTGACGCCAGGAGTAAGATACAGCAACGCCCGCGAGTGACGCTGGTAGAGCGGCATCCGTTGAAAGAACTCGCCTGTAATCACCGTGCCCGTCGACGAAGTCTCGGTTTCGAGCAAGGGCACGGCGGAAGCGACTTGAACCGAGTCCGCCGCCGCGCCAATTTCCATCACGCCGTGAATCGGCAACGTCGCCCCCACGCGGAGTTCGACGTTGTCACGCACGAAAGCTTTAAAGCCAGCCGCGGTTATCCTCACCCGGTAAGTACCGGGCCGCAAGAACGGGATCCGGTAAATTCCTTCCGCATTCGACTCTGCCGTCGAGTCAAAATTGGTGGCGGTGTTCGTCGCCAGCACCTGCGCCCCCACGACGACGGCGCCGCTTGTATCGGTCACCGCGCCCGTCAGCGCGCCGGTATCTTGCGCTCGCAACGCCAGCGCCATGAAAACAACTGAGGTCAGCCGCAAGGACATCCCGACCCCTCCTCGCGAGACATCATATAGGATTTCTGGCGGACGCGCCGGGAATTGCGACAATGACGATGATGCGAATCGACAAATGGCTCTGGGCCGCGCGCTTCTACAAAACCAGGAGCCTGGCCGCCCACGCCTGCGATTTGGGCCGCGTCTCCACCAACGGGCAAAGCGCCAAGCCCTCCCGCGACCTTCGCGCCGGGGACTTAGTCCAACTCAAGACCGAGTCCGGTGACCTGCAGGTGACGGTCCTGGCACTCAGCGAAGTCCGCGGGCCAGCCGCGGTCGCGCAGACTCTCTACGCAGAAACCGAGGCGAGCCGCGTCGAGCGTCAGCGTTTGGCGGAGCAGAAGAAGACCTTGGGTGAAGTCCCCGCGGTGGGTAAGCTGTCGAAACGTGACCGTCGCGAACGCGAGCGTTTCAAGACGAGTTGGTAAACCCGGGCGCGGATGCCGCAGCGCTCTCGAGACCAAGCTCAGTTTCCGGCAGCGCCTCGGGATCATACGGCCGCACCCGATCCGAGCCCAACACGCGTTCCACCTCGGCGAAATCGGCCCGAAACTCGGCTTCGTGCGGACTACGTAGCGTCGCCGGCCAGTCAAGGTAGGTGGGAAACTCCTTCCGCCAACGGGTCATGTACAGCCGGACTCGACTGTGAAGGGGATCGTTCGCCGCATGCGCGGGGGCGCTCGAATAGCAGTAAACATGCGCCCGCCGCGCGATGCCGGCCGCGGTGGGATTCTGTTCCACGTACAGCAGGGTCGCCCGGTACTGGCGCGCCGTCTTGATGTGCTTCGCATGGAAGTGATTGCGCCAGAGGTGTCCGGTGACTCCCAGTTCCTGATGCACACCGCGCGCATAGTGCGACTGCAGGTGCTGCATCAAGTGCGAGATGCCCCACTTCGTTAAGGGCTCCAGAACAAAGTGGACGTGGTTCGACATCAGGCAATAGGCATGGACGCGAACCCGGTAGCGCCTGGCTAAGCGGTCCAAGCGGTCCAGGTAACCGGTCAGTTGCGCGTGGGTCGAAAAGACCTGCTGTCGCCGGCTGCCCCGCTGGTAGACGTGGTAGCACTGACGCACCATCCAGTCACGTTTCCGTGGCGGGGCGCCAGTCAGATGAGCGGGCGGTTTGGGCATCCGTCTATAAGTGTATTTTCGGAGGCAAAATTCTCATTTATTTTGGGGAAAGCACCAAAAATCTTCGCCAACCCTCCGCCAAACCGCCATTTTCGAAGGTCACTTCCCCATACCCCCTTGAAAAGAAGCTATTTATTTTGGCGTCGGACGCCGATTCCCAAGCCCGACTTCTGTTGCATCGTCCAACAGACTACCCTCCCGGCGGGATAACATGTATACTCTAAGGAGAGCGATGCCCAGTGGAGTCGGCGTGAGCCGACTTTTTTATTGGCGACGCGCTCAATTTCGAGCCACTGTTTAAGGATTGAGGAAGAGTTGATTATCCTTCAAAATCAACGTTTTAACCAGACCGCTGGTCCCGTTTGGGCTTGGCGCGTCTCCCGCCTGGGGCGCCTCCGGGCCTAACGGGCCCCCTTCCTTTCGGTTCGTTCCCGTTTCCATTCGAAAGTGTAATTTGTGAGTACGTGAGGGCAATTCTATGGCCAGCATCTATCAGTCAATTGAAATCTTAAGCAAAGAGAAGGGCATCGACCGCCAGATCATCCTGGACGCGGTCAAGGATGCCATGGTGCTGGCGGCGAAGAAACACTTTAAGACCAACGAAGACCTCGAAGCAGAATTCGACCCCAAGTCCGGCGCCGTCCAAATCTTCTTGCTCAAGAAGGTCGTCGAAAACGTCGAAGACCCCCTCAACGAAGTCACCCTCGACCAAGCCCGCAAACTCGACAAGAACGCCGCGGTCGACACGACGCTCCGCATCTCCAAGCCCACCGACGCCCTCGGACGCATCGCCGCGCAAATGGCCAAGCAGGTGATTCTGCAGAAGGTCCGCGAAGCCGAGCGCGAAAACGTCTACGTCGAATTCGCTGACCGCGTTGGCGAACTCGTCAACTGCGTCGTCAAGCGCATCGAAGGCCCCGATCTCGTCGTCGACATGGGCAAGACCGAGGCCCGCATCCCCAAAAAGGAGCAGTCGCGTCTCGAAAGCTTCTCCGTCGGCGAGCGCGTCCGCGCCGTCATCAAAGCCGTCGACAAGACCGGCAAGAACGCCGGCGTGCTCATCTCTCGCGCCGACGCCAGCCTCGTCCAGCGCCTCTTCGAGCAGGAAGTCCCCGAAATCTACGACGGCACCGTCGTCATCCGCGCCTGTGCGCGCGAGGCCGGCGAACGCACCAAAATCGCCGTCCAGTCCCGCGATCGCGACGTTGATTCCGTTGGCGCCTGTGTCGGCATGAAGGGCATGCGCGTCCAGTCGATCATCCGCGAACTGCGCGGCGAAAAGATCGACATCATCGAGTACAGCGAAGAGCCCGTTACCTTCGCCACCCACGCCCTCAGCCCGGCCAAGATCAGCCGTGTGAATCTGGTTGACGTCGAAAACAAGCACATGGAAGTCATCGTCGACGACACGCAGCTCTCCTTGGCGATCGGCAAGCGTGGGCAAAACGTCCGCCTGGCCGCCAAGTTGCTCGGGTGGAAAATCGACATTAAGAGTGAGGAAGAAAAGCGGCAGGAAGCCGAGAGTGCCCTCAACGCGATTACCATCGCCGGGGCGCCCGTCTCCGTGCTGCTCGATCACGGCCTCAATGACAGCCTCGTCGAAAGCCTGATGGCCAACGGTGTGCCCACCGTCGAGCGTCTCGGCTCCATGACTCCCGAGGAGCTCATGGCCATTGAGGGTGTCGATCAGGATGGGCTCGAGAAGATTGGCGCAGCCGTGAATGGGTACTATAGCCAGTACGATCAGCCGGAGGCTGAAGCAGCCCCAATCCAGGAAACTGAACAGGAAACCGTGGGGGAGACCACAGGGGAACCCGTAGCGGAAAGCGAGACGGCGCAGCCGGCGGCCGAATCGATTGAAGTAGTGGAACACGAATCTGCTACCATAGAAAACGCTGAAACAGAACCGATTAGCTGACTTCAGCTCAGCGTGCCGGCGTAGCCAAAGATGGCGAGAGGACAGTGAGAGCGGGTAGAACTAAACCCGCGATGCTATGAGTACGATTCGCATAAATGAACTCGCGCGCGAACTCGAGGTGCCATCGCGCACCATCATCGAGTCGTTGGGCGAGTTCGGCGTCGCTGACAAGAAGACTCACTCGAGCGCGATCGAACCCGATCTCGCGGGGAAGATCCGCGCTCATTTCGCCGAAGGCCTGGATGCCCGGCGCGCCGCTGCCGTTAGCGGTGGCTTCGTCGCCCACGAAAGTGAGCCCGAGCCCGAGCAGCCTCCGCCACCGGTAAAGGCCGAAATCCCCAGACCCGAAGCCCCGAAGCCAGACCCGAAACTAGAATTGACCAAGCCTGAACCTGTAAAGCCAGAAGCGCCGAAAGCCGCCCCTGCGGGACCTCCCGCCGGGGGAGCGCCCTCCATTCCGATGCCGCCCCTGCGGTCCTCGATGCCCGTACGGCCGCCGCTTTCGGGCGGGGCGCCGTCGATTCCGATTCCCCGCATTGTGCCCCCCGCTGCATCCACGCCAGCGGTCAGCATACCCGCACCAACCCCACCACCAACCCCACCGCCAACCCCACCGGCAGTGCCCGCCGCCCCTCAGCCTCCTCGCGTCACCTTGCCGGGAGCCCCGGCGCCGCCCGTCTCCCGGCCGCCGCACGAACGCCCCCCTTTACCTCGACCCGCCGAACGGCCCCCTGTCGTACGCCCTTCCGCGCCCCTGCCCTCCGCGCCTTTAGCGGCGCGGCCGGCACCCCAAGGCCCGCCAACTTCGCAACAAGCTCCCAACCCGCAGTCCCAAGGCCCCCGGGCACCGCTACCGCCCGAAACGCCGCGCCCCTCGGTGGCCAGCCCCGGCCCCGGTGCCCCGCGCCCCGCCGCCGCACCCGGCGCGCCCGCCATCCCTCGGCCGCCCATCCGCCAAAATCAGCCCCAAACACCTTACCGGCCCCCTACCGCGCCCTCGATTCCGCGTCCGCCCGTCGGCGGTCCGCAGCAAGCCAATCCTCAGGGGGGTATGCCGCAGGGCCCTGCCCCGGCCTCGCCGCCCGGCCCGTTCACGCCGCCCCAAAACCGCCCCCTCGCCGGCCAGCCCACCGCCCGGCCGGTAGTGCCGCCGCGCCCCGACATCGTCGCGCGCCTGCAACAGCAGAACCAGCCGAAAGCCGCCCCTGGCGCCCCCGCGCGTCCCGCCGTTCCCGCGCGCCCCGCGCCGCCGGTGCCCGGCCAACCGATATACCGCGGACCCTACCGTCCCGGCCAGTCCTTACCCAATCGCCCCGGTGCGCCCGGCATGGGCCAACCCGGTCCTGGTCAGCCCTTAGGTACCGGCGGACGTCCGGGCATGATGCGGCGTCCGCTGCATCCCACCACGCCCTTGCGCCCCGAAACCGCCGTCGCCGCGCCCACCGAAGCGGGCCGCCGGCACGCCACCAAACCGGCGACGCGCAAGCAGCAGCAGAAGGAAGAGCAGGAGGGCCGCCTCCAGTTCCGCGCCAAGCGCGAAGAAGCCATCGTCGCCACCAACTCCGAGATCACCATCTCCGAGGGCATCACCGTGAAGGGCATCTCCGAAAAGCTTGGCGTCAAAACCGCCCTCGTCATTCGCAAATTGGTGGACATGAAGATCTTCGCGACCATCAACCAGCCGCTCGACCTCAAGGTCGCCGAAGACCTCGCCGCCGCCTTCAAGTCGCAGGCGACGCGCATGAGCTACGAGGAAGAGTCCACCTTCAACGAGGAAATCGTCGAAGCCACCTCTGACCTCCAAACCCGGCCGCCCGTGGTCACCATCATGGGCCACGTCGACCACGGCAAGACGTCGCTGCTCGACGCCATCCGCACCGCCAACGTCGCTTCGCGCGAAGCCGGCGGTATCACTCAGCACATCGGCGCCTACCAGATTCAGAAGGATGGCCATAAGATCACCTTCATCGATACGCCCGGCCACGAAGCCTTCACCCGCATGCGCGCCCGTGGCGCCAAGGTGACGGACATCGTCATCCTCGTCGTCGCCGCCGACGACGGCGTCATGCCGCAGACGCTCGAAGCCATTGACCATGCCCGGGCCGCCAAGGTCCCGCTCATCGTGGCCATCAACAAGATCGACAAGCCCGACGCCACCCCGGATCGCATCAAGCAACAACTGAACGACCGCGGCCTCCTCGCCACCGACTGGGGCGGCGACGTCGAAATGATCCCCGTTTCCGCCAAGACCCACCAGGGCATCGACAACCTGCTCGAAACCATTCTCCTGGTGGCCGAAATCGGCAACTACAAGGCCAACCCCAACCGTTCGGCCCTCGCCTCGGTGCTCGAAGCCCAACTCGACCGTGGCCGCGGCCCCGTCGCCACCGTACTCGTCCGGAACGGTACGCTCCGCGTGGGCGACTACTTCATCTGCGGCTCGGTCTTCGGCAAGGTCCGCGCCCTCTACGGGGATCGCGGCGAACAGATCAAAGAAGCTGAGCCCTCGAAGCCCGTAGAAGTCCTCGGTCTCGAAGAGCTCCCCGACGTCGGCGACGCCTTCCAGGTGGTTACCGACACCTCCAAGGCCAAGCAGATCGTCATGTTCCGCGAGGGCAAGGCCCGCGACATCGATATGGCGCGCCGCAAGCGCCTCTCGCTCGAACAGTTCCATCGCCAGATGAAAGAAGGCGACGGCAAGGAACTCAATCTCATCATCAAGGCCGACGTGGGCGGCTCCGCCGAAGTGCTCGGCGATACGCTCAGCAAGCTCTCGAACGAGCAGGTCGCCATCCGCGTCATCCACACCGGCGTCGGCGCCATCACCGAAACCGACGTCCTGTTGGCCACCGCCTCCAACGGCATCATCATCGGCTTCAACGTCCGCCCGGAAAAGACGGCCAAGACGCTCGCCGACAAGGAAAAGATCGACATCCGCCAGCATTCGATCATCTACGAAGTGGTGGACGAGATCAAGCGCGCCATGACCGGCATGCTCGAACCGATCATCCGCGAAACCGCCCAAGGCAAGGTGGAAATCCGCGAAGTCTTCAAGATCACCAAGGTCGGGCAAGTGGCCGGCAGCTATGTGCTCGAAGGCTTCATCACGCGCAACAGCGAAGTCCGCGTGTTGCGCGACAACGTGGTCATCCACACCGGCAAAATCGAGTCTCTGAAGCGATTCAAGAACGATGTGGCGGAAGTGAAGCAGGGTTTCGAGTGCGGCATCTCGCTCGCCAACTACAAGGACGTGAAGGCCGGGGACATCCTCGAAGTCTTCATTACCGAGAAGATCGCCGGCGTGCTCTTCAGCTAACGTGAGAACAGCAAAAAGCCCCAGCCGTGCAGGCTGGGGCCTTTTTCTGTTCTCACGACGAAAGAGCTAGTTCCCGGCGTCGTCTACCTTGCGATTCAAATCCTCGTTCAGGATAATCGCATCGGCCAAGTCCTTCATCGGACGGCGCAGACGGCGGCTCTCATTGCGCAACCGCAGGTAAGCCTCTTCTTCGGTGAGTCCATGACGATACTGCAGGATCCCCTTGGCGCGCTCCACCACTTTGCGCGTCTCGAGCTGGCGCTTCATGTCGAGCGCCTCTTCCTGCAAACGCAGATTCTCTTCCTTCAGCATCGAACGGCCAATCGCGCCGCCCATCTGTTCGCCAATGAAGGTCAAAAGCGCGACTTCTTCCGCCGTATGATCCCGGCGCGCCCGGTGATGCACGTTGACGACGCCAATCAGCGTACCCTCCGAAATCAACGGAATCGACAAGAACGCCTCATAGGTATCTTCGATCAAGCCCGGGAAGCGCTTGAAGCGCTTATCCGCCGCCGCATTTTCCGACAGCGCCACCACTGACTTGTGCTCCGCCACCCACCCCGTCACACCTTCACCCACCTTCATGCTCAGCACATTCAGGTCAGCAGCGTGGGGGACATTCGAAGCGCGCAGTACGATTTCGCCAGATCCGGTTTCGAGCAAATAGACCAGGCATGCGTCGCACTCGGTGGTCTGCACAGTGAGACCGACAATCTCACCCAGCATTTCATCGAGGCTTAAATCCGACGCCACAATGCTGCTAATGCGATGTAAAATCGCGATTTGTTGAATTGGAGGTTCCATTACGAAGGCGGCCATACTCTAGCGTACGGACGTTTCCCCAGGGGGGTCAAATCCAAAATTTCTATCCGAGATGTTGCCAAACCCTAACATTTCTACGAACTCCCTTCGATTGAGCCACATAGATGAATATCAGAACTAAATCGTAAAGATTGTAGAAAAATCCCCTAGTACTGCGTCATTTAAAGGCTATCCGCAAACCACTTCCGCGACCGCGCAAACCATGCATAACCGCCGAAAAATACTACCAATCCCAACGCATACAGCTTGGCCAGGGGAATCCACTCGGGGGGCAAACCCTCCAGCAGCACCCGGCGATACTGCCCCACCAACACGAACAACGGATTCCTGGCCAACACCGGCGCGACGCTCGGCGGCAGCGACCGCCCGTCGTAGCAAATCGGCGTCAGGAAAAACCACAGGTTCAGCGCGAAGCTCATCAGGTGCGCCAGGTCCCGCACAAAGACGCCCAGCGCCGCCAGCGCCCAGGCCAGCCCTGCCGTCAGCAGCAACTGCGGGAGCAGGATCAGCGGCAACGCGAACGCGCTCACCGGCACGGAACCGCGCAGCAGCCACAGCAACGCCAGAAACAGCGTCATCGCGACACCGCTGGTCACCAGCCCCAGCGCCGTCTGGTTGAGCGGCAGCACCTCCACCGGGAACACCAACTTCTGAATCAGATTCCGATTCTCATGCAGCACCACCGGCGCCCGCGCCAGGCTTTCCGAGATCGCGAGCCACGGCAACATGCCGGCCAGGAAATAGAGCACAAAACCCGCCGGCGACGGGTCCCCCGCGAAGCGCGACCGCAGCACCAAACCGAAGACGAAGTAGTAAGTCAGCATCAAGAGCAGCGGACTCACCACCGTCCACAGTAAGTCACCAAAAGAACCCCGGTAGCGCGCGAGTAACTCCCGGCGGATCAAACTGCGCATCAGGCCACGATGCTTCACCAGCGCCTGCCAGGGCTCGGTAAAGACGCGCACCGCGCGCGAGGGCCAGGCTTCCATCGCCAGCCGGCGGCGCGTGCTCACCACCAGCCGCTCCACTGTAATCTGGCGGTCCTGCACCAGGCTTTCCAGCAAGACAAACGGCCGGCCACGCTCATACCACCAGCCGCGTTCGTCGTCACGCAAAGACAAGTAGACGTGATATCTTCCCGCGGCGCCGGGCAATTGAATCTGTAAGTCGGCTTGCGGCGACGCCGGCCGCCATTCGCCCTCCGTCACCCAGCGGCCGTTCTCCGCATCAAACACCTGCCAGCCGAGTTCACTCCCGGCGGGCGCGTCCAGGTCGCACCGCACGCGGATCCAATGGCCGTTTACCTCGGCGCGCGCATTGGCGTAGGCCGCCATCAGAAGACGCGCCGCCGCAAACGCTCCACGTTGAATTTCGCCGTATCGGCCACCGCCATCACCGCCATCACCCCAGCCTGCACCGGGTCCGACACCACTAAATCCGCCGCGTCCGGCACACTGCCGGCCATGTTCAAGCTGATCACCAGCAGCCCATCCTCGCGCACCTCGCGGACCGCGTTTTCGATGTCGCCGCCCATCAAGGCCCCCGCCAACACCAGAGCCTTCGCCCGCGGCAAACGCGCCACCGCGCGCACCGCGTCTGCCAGCGGCTGCTCTCCCACCAGGGGAATCGTGTCGATCGAAATATGCTCGCCGCGAATATTGTGGCGGTCGGCTTCCGAAATCGCCCCAATCGCCACTTGTCCCACCTGCGCGCCGCCGCCCATGATGATAATCCGCTTGCCGAAGATCTTCTTCAGGCTATTCACGAACTCCACGTTCTGCACAACTCCGAGCGATCGCAACTCGCGCTCTAACTCGGCTGCCTCCGTCGGTAAGTCAATTTCGAAATAGATCCGCGTCGTCTGCGCCGGTGACTCCATAATCGCCACCGAAGTAATGTCGCCCTCCAAACGCGCGATCACGCCCGTAAGTTGGTGTAGCATCCCAGGCCCAGGGTCAACGCTCACCACCACGCCGATCTTCTCCAGTTGCGAGCCCTCATGCCGGTCTAGATCCGCCATCTTACTCGGCCTCGTAATGCTTCAGAATCGCGCCCCACTCGCCCTTGGCTTGGAGCATCAATTCGATCACCTCGCGCACCGCCCCCGAGCCGCCCACTGCCGCCGTCACGTAATCCGCCGCGCGCTTCACTTCCGGCCGCGCATTCCCCACCGCCACGCCAAAGCCCACGCGCTTCATGATCACGATATCCGTCAAGTCGTCGCCGATATACGCAACGTTTTCCTTGGGCAAATTCGCGTCCTGCAGAATCTGCTCCAGAATCGGAATCTTCTCCGTGTAGCCCTGGTAGACGTAGGTCATTTTGGCTTGCCGCGCGCGCTCCGCGGTAGCTTCGCTCAAGCGCCCGCTGATCACGCCCGTCTTGATGCCGAGCTTGGCGCACCACTGCAAGGCGATGCCGTCCTGCGAGTCGAAGCCCTTGCTCTCGGCCATGCGCATATCGCCTTCCGGCGAGTACACCGGCAGGTGATAGAGGCGGCCGTCGGTGAGCACACCGTCCACGTCCATCAGCAGCAATTTCACACGTTCGGCTTTGGCTTTTACGTCAGGATGCAAAACGAAGAGTCTCCCCGGTACTAAAATTAAAGCTTGCTCGAAAAAATTGAGCGGATTCTCACACGGTATCGCATGTTGAACTCCGGCGACCACCTTGGCGTCGCCGTCTCCGGCGGCGCGGACTCCGTTTGCCTGCTCCACCTGCTCCGCCAACTCGCTCCCGCCGCTGGCGTCAGCCTCTCCGTCGTTCACCTCAACCACCAACTTCGCGGCGACGCCTCGGACGCCGACGCCCTCTTTGTCGCCGGCCTCGCCCAAGCCTACGGCCTCCCCCTCCATAACGCTTCCCGGCCCGTCGGACCCAGCGAAGACGACGCCCGCCAAGCCCGGCGCACCTTCTTCGCCCACCTCCGCGACTCCGGCCTCGTCACCCGCATCGCCACCGGCCACACCCTCGACGACCAGGCCGAAACCGTCCTCTTCCGTCTCCTCCGTGGCGCCGGACCCGCCGGTCTCGCTGGTATCCTGCCCGTTACCCACGAGGGGCTCATCCGCCCCCTCCTCGACGTCAGCCGCGCCGAAGTTGTCGGCTACCTCCGCCACCATGCCCTCGACTGGCGCGTCGACGCCTCCAACGCTGACCCGCGCTTCGCCCGCAATCGCATCCGCCAAGTACTTCTCCCCACCCTGGTCCGCGACTGGAACCCCCATCTAGCCCCCCAACTCGCCCGCACCGCCGAAATCGCCCGCGACGAAGACGCTTACCTCGCCACCCTCGTGCCACCGCCCCTCGCCACCGATGATGCGGTCCTGCTCGAAACCAGCCTCCTGCCCGTCGCCCTCCGACGCCGCCAAGTTCGCTGGGCCATCGGGCACCTCGGCGGCCACGCCCCGGACTTCGCCCACGTCGAAGCCATCGTGGCCCTTTGCCAGTCGCTAGCCGGCACCGGCCGCCTCCAAACTCCTGGCATCGACGCCCTCCGCAGCTTCGACTGGGTTCGTTTGGCGCGGCTCGCCGACGCCGGTAACCGCAACTGGAGCCAGCCGTTACCCGTTTTTGGCTTTGTTTCGTTCCCCGGCGGGGAGATCCGTACAACCCTTGGTACTATAGGGGGTGAGAGTTTTTGTCTCGACGCCGCCGGAGACAGCTTGGTGCTCCGCAACTGGCGTCCGGGGGATGCCTATTCCCCGGTGGGGCTCCTGAAGTCCCGTTTCGAGGCGGAACGCGTCCCCTTATGGGAAAGGCGAAATTGGCCGATTATCGCGGCAGGCTCCGAAATTGTCTGGTCGAAGCGATTCGGCGCCGCCACCCGTTTTCGTGCGGTGGAAGGCCGCCGCAATTGCGCCATCCACTTGAGCGATAATCGAGGGAAGCCACTTTCGTGGTTCAGGGAAATAGAGAGCGCATGAAAATAATGTGCCATCTTGAATCGGACGATAGGTATTTTACGTCAGTATGATTAGGCAGAGCGCCCGGTAGCGCCGCCAGGGAGTGTGCATGAGTTCCACCGTTAAGACAGCCGTATTCTGGGTGGTCTTGATTTGCGTCGCGGTTCTTTTATGGGCCGTCGTGAAGCAAACCAAGACGCCGAAGGAGCAGGCTCTCACGTTCAGCCAGTTCATTCACGAGGTGGAGCAGGATCGCGTCAAGAGCGTCACCATCACGGGAAACGAGCTCCGCGGCACCTTTAGCAAGGACGGCGGCGCCCTGCGCACGCTGATCCCGATCAACTACCCCGACGTCTTCAAGACCATGCAGCAGTATAAGGTCGACGTCGAAATCAAGGATTCGAGCTCGCTCAACTTCGTCTCCATCCTGATTCAGGCTATCCCCTTCATTCTCTTGCTGGCCTTCTGGATCTTCATGATGCGCCAGATGCAGTCCGGCGGCAACAAAGCGCTCAGCTTCGGCAAGAGCCGGGCCCGCCTGCACTCCTCGCAGCAAAAGAAGGTCACCTTCAAGGACGTCGCCGGTGTCGACGAAGCGAAAGAAGAGTTGCAGGAAATCATTGAATTCCTGCGAGAACCCCAGAAGTTCCAGAAGCTTGGTGGCCGCATCCCGAAGGGCGTGCTGCTGATCGGCTCACCGGGCACCGGCAAGACGCTCCTCGCCCGCGCCATCGCCGGCGAAGCGAACGTACCCTTCTTCTCGATCTCCGGTTCGGACTTCGTCGAAATGTTCGTCGGCGTCGGCGCCAGCCGCGTCCGCGACCTCTTTGAACAAGGCAAGAAGAACGCCCCCTGCATCGTCTTCATCGACGAAATCGACGCCGTCGGCCGCCACCGTGGCGCTGGCCTCGGCGGCGGACACGACGAACGCGAGCAGACCCTCAACCAGTTGCTGGTCGAGATGGACGGCTTCGAATCGAACGAAGGCGTCATCCTGGTCGCCGCCACCAACCGGCCCGACGTGCTGGACCCGGCGCTCCTTCGCCCGGGCCGCTTTGACCGCCGCGTCGTCGTCGACCGTCCCGACCTCCGCGGCCGTGAGCAGATCCTCAAGGTCCACACGAAAAAGACGCCCCTCGGTGACGACGTCGAATTGAACGTCATCGCCCGCGGCACGCCCGGCTTCGCCGGCGCTGACCTCGCCAACCTGGTGAACGAAGCGGCCCTCCTCGCCGCCCGCCAGAATCGCAAAGTGATCACCATGGCCGACTTTGAATTGGCCAAGGACAAAGTCATGATGGGCGTCGAGCGCAAGAGCCGCGTCATCTCCGACGACGAAAAGAAGCACACCGCCTATCACGAAGCCGGCCACGCCGTGGTCGCCTCGCTGGTCGCGCACGCTGACCCGTTGCACAAGGTCTCGATCATCCCCCGCGGCATGGCCCTCGGCATCACGATGCAGTTGCCGACGCAGGATAAGGTCGACTTCACCAAGGAACAGGCCGAAGCCCGGCTCACGGTCCTGATGGGTGGCCGCGTCGCCGACGAGACCTTCATGAACATGAAGAGCGCCGGCGCCTCGAACGACATCGAACAGGCGACTGACCTCGCCCGCCGCATGGTTTGCGAATGGGGCATGAGCGAGATGGGCCCGGTGAGCTACGGCAAACGCGAAGAGCAGATCTTCCTCGGCCGCGAGATCGCCCAGCACCGCGACTACTCGGAAACCACGGCCATCAGCATTGACCAACAGGTCCGCAGCCTGATCGAAGGCGGCTACACACGCGCCAAGAAGATCATCGACGATTACCGCGACGCCACGGTGCTCATCGCGGAAGCCCTGCTCGAGCGCGAAGTGCTCGACGGCAACGAAGTCCGCATCCTGATCGACGGCGGCACCCTCCCGGTCTTCAAGCCGGTCATCCCAGTGAATCAATCCAATGACCCTGGCCACCAGGTGCAGCAAGTGGTCCGCCCGGCCATCACCCCGCCTCCGATGGCGGGCCCGCAGCCGGCCTAATGATTCCGCGCTACCGCGTCTATCTGTTCGACATCGACGGCACGCTCACCGATTCAGCCCCCGACATCTGCGGGGCCATCCAGAGCGTGCTGTCTTTGCGTGGTATTGACAATATTCCGGTCCCGTTGCTCCGCAGCTTCATCGGCCGCCACCTCACCGATACCTTCACGCATGTGAACCCGGCCTTTACCCAAGCCGAGACCGACGAGCTCATCGCGGACTACCGCCGCATCTACGCGGCCCGTGAGCATGCCCTCACTACGCTCTATCCCTCCGTCGCCGAGACGCTGGCCGCGCTACCCGGGCGCAAGACGACGGCCACCACCAAAGGCACTTCCACGGCCCGCATTGTGCTCGATAAGTTCGGACTACTGCCACACTTCGAGCACGTCCAAGGCACAGACGGCTTTCCCCACAAGCCAGCGCCGGACGTCATCCACCGAGCGCTAGCGGCGCTGGAAGCCTCACCCAGCGAATGTCTTTTCGTCGGCGACGCCACCACCGACATAGAAGCCGGCCACGCCGCCGGGGTCGACGTCTGCGCCGTCACCTACGGCTACGGCGACCCAGCAGCCCTCGCCGCCCTCCGCCCGCGCTTCACCATTTCGTCGCTCCCTGAACTGCTGGGTTAGCTACCAGGCCCGCTAACTGAAGTTGGTCACCCTCTTCAACTCTGCAAGGAAGGCTCCCACACTTCGGGATTTGATCGAGACCAACAGTGAAATCCATCGCCTGTAGCATTCAAATAGGCTTCCCTGGTGTCACCGCCTTTGGAGGACGGAGAACTGGCAACACTTGATGAAATAAGCAGGAAGCGAGGGCAAATACGTCGATCAAAGCAACCTCGCGCTGATCCGTTTTGGTTTTGAGGTAGATCACGGAAATCGCGCCGCCTGTGATATTCGCGGCTCCGGCGGGAAGGCGCTCGAATCCGACAGTGAAGTGTGTAGCATGGACGATATAATTCAAAGCGTCACGGAGTAGCGGGACCTTTAGAAGACCGGCTGCGGGGGACCATTGCCAAAATGGCTCGTCAAGTTTGAACGGGGTCCTTATTGCCCGGTTGTCCAACAGACGTCGGACGTGGATCGCAAAAACTATTGCCGTATCCGTTACCGCCTGTTCAATATGGCCCTGAATGATTGCACCGTTCGCCAACGGAAACGGTGCGCTGCCAAATGCCCACAACCTCGCGGCCGCTGCCTCCGCCTGCGACAGCGCAAAGTCGTTGATATCAGCAGATGGAGACATGCTTCAAGTGTACGCCGACGATTGCGTCGACCACCCTCGTGCCGTTTGCCTCAAGGAGCAGGCTTACGGGACCTAGCGCTGACGCCTGGCGATTAGTTCGCGAACTTGCGGCACAAGCTCATGCGGAACCGCCATTACCGTTTCCGCTGGCGCCACACCAGCCTCGTCCTCTACTAAGGCGTCATGTTCGGTCTGTTCCTCGTAATGTGCCAGAACCCGGCGAACCTTCGCATCGTCCCATCCTTGCGGCAGTTTGTTTTCGCTCACTGTTGATTCTTCTTTCTGCGCCGCCGAAAGGCGGCGAGCGGCTTTCCGCTCAATTCGTACGCGGTGACCACGAACACACTGTCCGGCTCGGGGTCCGGCACATAGACAATTCGTAGGTATCGCCCCGAGGCGGTTTGCCCCAGAGCAACCCTCGAACCTTCGCGGCCCTGCCGATCCTCGCCGGGCCTCTCCAAAACCTCTAGCGTCTCGTCTTCGCTCACACCGTGGCCATAAATGTGCGGCTCGCCAGTGGTTGGATCGATGTAGAACCGTAAGTGCAAAGCGCTCAACTCCTAGTTTAACCCTCCGTAGTCGCAATTTGTACTCCGCACGTCACTCACTCCTCAGACTCGGCTTACCGCGCTGGGGCCATCTGCGTTGCTACCCTAGAGGGCATATGCGCGCTTGCCTAGTGCTTCTCTTCGCCGCCCTGTCCCTCACGAACATGGGGGCCTTTGCTCAAACCAAATTCGAAATGTGGCCCGGCGCCACCTACGATCCAGCCGTACCGACCATCCAAAAGGTGCTTTCCTACGCGCCCGGCGAACGCATCGCCGCGCCCGAGGAACTCGTCCGCTACTTCGACGCCCTCGCCGCCGCCCAGCCCAACCGGGTGAAGGTCTTCGACTATGCCAAGTCCTGGGAGAAGCGCCGCCTGATCTACGCCGCTATCGGCTCGGAAGCCAACATCAAGCGCCTGGCCGAGATCCAGGCCAGCATGAAGCGCCTGGCCGATCCGCGCAAGACCAACGCCGCCGAGGCCCAGAAGCTGATCGCTTCCCTGCCCGCCGTCATCATGCTCGCCCACGGCGTCCACGGCAACGAAATCTCCAGTTGCGACTCCGCCATGATGACCGCCTACCACCTGCTGGCCGCCCGCAACGACTCCACCGTGGCCGCCATCCTCAAGGACGTCGTCGTCCTCATTGACCCCATTCAGAACCCCGACGGACGCAACCGCTTCGTGCAGAATTTCAATATCGCCGAAGGCCTGGAGCCCGATAGCTCCCCCGTCTCCGCCGAACGCAACGAGCCCTGGCCCGGCGGCCGCACCAACCACTACTACTTCGACATGAACCGCGACTGGTTCGCCCTCACCCAACCCGAGACGCGCGGCCGCGTCGCCTTGCTGCAGGAGTGGTTCCCGCTCGTCTTCGTCGACCTGCACGAAATGGGCACCGAGTCCACTTACTTCTTCGCCCCCGGCTCGGCGCCGTTTAACCCGCACCTCACCAAGAATCAGCTCGAGTCCCAGGCGCGCTTCGGCCAGGGCAACGCCAAATACTTCGACAAATTCGGCTTCCCGTACTTCACCCGCGAGACCTACGACGAGTTCTACCCCGGCTACGGCGCCAGTTGGCCCTGGTTCTACGGCGGCGTTTCCATGACCTATGAGAATGCCTCCGTCCGCGGCCTGAAGGCCATGCGCGGCGACGACACCTTGTACGAGTACCACGTCTCCGTGCAGAAGCACTTCATCGCCTCCGTCGCAACTTGCGAGACGGCCGCGCGCGACCGCCAGCGCCTGCTCGATAGCTTCTACGCCTATCGCCAAAGCGCGATTAGCGAAGGCGAGAAGGAGCCGATTAAGGAGTATTTGCTGGCCCGCCGCGGCGACGTCTCTTCGGTCGACAAGCTGGCGGCGAACCTGGCCGCACAAGGCGTCGAAGTGAAGCGCGCCACCGCCGCGTTCTCAAACGGCGGCAAGGAGTACCCGGCCGGCAGCTACATCGTGCCGCTCGCCCAACCCGCCAAGCGCTTCGTGCGCACCCTGCTCGACCCCACCACCCCCATGGAGGACGGCTTCCTCCGTGAGCAGGAGCGCCGCCGCAAGCGCAAGCTGCGTGACCAGATCTACGACGTCACCGGCTGGAGCCTGCCGCAGATGTTCAACATCGAGGCTGTCGCCGCCACGCAGGCCTCCGCCATTGCCAGCGAGATGGTGAAGCCCGGCGAAGTGCCGCCCGGCAAAGCGCCGGTTAAGGCCAGCGTCGCCTACCTGATTCCCTGGGGCACCAACGCCGCCGGACGCTTCCTGGCCGGCGCGCTGCGCGCCAACCTGCGCGTCCTTTCGAACGACAAGAGCTTCACGCAAGCCGGCCGCAAATTCCCCAGCGGCACGCTGATCGTCCTGGTGAAACAGAATGAGGCCACCGTACACGACACGGTCGCCAAGCTCGCCACCAGCACCGGCGCCGAAGTGCTCGCCACCGACAGTAGCTGGGTGGAAGACGGGCCGGACTTCGGCAGCAACAACGTCTTCACCCTGAAGCGCCCCTCCGTCGGAATCCTTTGGGATTCGCCCACGCAATCGAGCGCCGCGGGCCACGCCCGCTTCGTCATTGAGCGCCAATACGGCTATCCCGTCACCGCCATTCGCACCCGTTCCCTCGCCGGCGCTGACCTGAGTAAGTTCCACGTCCTGCTGGTGCCCGAAGGCGGCGGTTACGCGGCGGAACTGGGCGCCGGCGGCACCGCGCGGCTGAAGGATTGGGTGAGCGCGGGCGGCACCATCATCGCCCTCGGCGCCAGCGCCACCAATTTCCTGGCAGACTCGCGCACGGGCCTGCTCGGGCTTACCCAAGAGAACCTCGCCAAGCCCCCCGGCGTCGCCGAAGCCAAGCCCACCCCCGCCGGTGAGCGTGCCCCCGGCAAGCTGATCACCAAGCAAGAGGAGTTCGACCGCGCCATCCAAGCCGACTCCGAACAGCCCGACGACGTCGCCGGCGTCATCCTCCGCGCCACCGTCGATCCAGAGCAGTGGATCTCCGCCGGCCTGCCCGCCACCGTCTACACCGTCCTCAGCGGCCGCGCCATCTATGCGCCCATCAAGCTCGATAAAGGTGTCAACGCCGCCGTCTTCGCCGCGCCGGACCAAGTGCTGGCCAGCGGCTATCTGTGGGAAGAAAATCGTAAGCAGCTGGCCTACAAGCCGCTCGTCGTTTCGGCCCGCTCTGGCCGCGGCGTCGTGGTCGCCTTCACCGCCGACCCCAACTACCGCGCCTACGTCGACGGTATGAATCTCTTCTTACTCAACGCCATCTTCCGTGGCCCTGCTCACACTCGCGGCGGCGCCGGTGGCGGGACCGGCGAAGAAAGGCACGAATAAAACTTGACACCAAGCGCAAATGATATTCGAATGTTAAATACCCCCGAAAATCACACGTTGAGGAAGAGAGTACTAGGATGGCCGCGAAATTCGAATTGAAACTGACCGCCAAGAAGAACTGGATGTTCAACCTAAAGGCGGGTAATGGTGAAATCATTCTCACCAGCGAGCAGTACAGCGCCCGCGACGGCGCCGCCAATGGCATCGAAAGCGTACGGAAGAATTCGGCCGACGTGGCCAGCTTTGATATCCGCACCGCCAAGAATGGCGAGCAGTACTTCGTGCTGCAAGCGAAGAATAAGGAAATCATCGGTAAGAGCGAGATGTATAAGTCGCCCTCGTCCGTGAAGCGTGGCATCGCTTCGGTGATGCGCAACGCCCCTACCGCGCGCGTCGTCGAAATCACCGCCTGAGTTTCGACTTACCCCGTGTCCGCCGGGCGGACACGGGGTAAGTCAACGTCGAATTAATTCCCCGTAACCGATCTGCCCATTCAGACGCTCCGCCGGATGCGCCACGTCCCCGCCCCCAAACCACACCCGTAACTTACCCTCTTCCACCAGCACTGAAGCGTCGCAAACGACCTTCCCGTTCCACTCCTGTTCCCCCGCAATCACCGGCGACGACAACTTACGCCAACTTACTCCATCGCGCGAGTAAGCTAGGCCCATGCGCCGGTATTCGCGCGCGTCGCGACCGGTATACAGCATCCAATAGCCATCGTTTCGCCAGACGGACGGTTCGCCCAAGCCCCGCTCATCGAAGCGGCCCAAGTCGCCCAATTCCAACACCGGGTTGGCCCGCAGCTTGGTCCAAGTAACTCCGTCCGAAGACCGCGCGACCCCCAACCGCTGCCGCCGCGCGCGATCCTGCCCCAAGTAATACAGATAGTATTGGCCATCCACCGCGATCACGTCCGGATCCCCCAGGCTGACCTCATCCCAAGCGCCCCGCGGACCCAACTCCAGCACCGGCCCCGCTTCCTTGCGCCACGTGCGCCCGTCCCGCGACCGCGCCAGCCCGATGCGCGTCTGCCCCATCGCCCCCGCCTGATACCAATAGAAGTACTCGCCGTTCACCAGCAAAGCGCTGCCGTTGGCCGCGATGTAATCGCCTTGCCAAGTCCCAGGATCGGGCGAAAGCACCTTACCCTGCTTGGCCCAAGCGAGCCCATCGCTCGACGTCGCCAAGCCCGTGTGCCAAGTCTTGCCGTCGAAGCCCGAGTAGAAATTGAAGAGGCGGCCATCCGAGCCGCGCACCACCGACGGGTTCAGCGCGTCGACGCGGTCCCAAGCCTCGGATCGCGCCAGCACCGGCTTCTCTGACGCTTGCCAACGGTAGTCGACGGCGTTGCCGCCCGCCGCTGGCAGGGTAAAGTCTGCATAACGATTGCAACCCGCCAGCGTCAGCAGGCTAGCCGCAAAAAACAACGTTCTCATGCCGGCACGCGCACCCGAATACCCGCGCCTCGCTCCGGCTTCGACTCCACCGTCAAATCGCCCCCCAGCGCGCGCACCCGGCGCCGGATACTCATCGGGCCCAGCCCCAACGTCTCCAATTCATCCAGCCCAAAGGCGCCGGCAAACGGAAACCCCGTGCCGTCGTCTTCAATCGAAATCTCCAGCCATGGCCCCACCCGCTCCACCGACACATTGACGCGCGACGCCCGCGAATGCTTCTGCACATTCGTCAGCGACTCGCGCACAATTTGCAGTAACTCGAGCGACGACTCCGGCTCGCCCGTGTCCTTGATCTCGCCACACAGCACCGACGTCGAGATGCCGCTGTCCTTCTTGAACTCGTCGACCAAACGGCGCACAGCGGCCGGGAAATTTCCCTCCATCTGAATGGGCCGCATGCCGCGGAGCCAGGTCCGCAGATCCGTCACCTGCCCCTTCAGTAACTCTTGAATCTCCTGTAACTCCTGCGCGGCATTGTCCGGCTTACGCTCCATCACCTTCTTCAGAAATTCGAGCCGCATCTGCAGGCTGATGTAAGATTGCAGCGGACCATCGTGAAAGTCGTTCGCGATGCGCTGCCTCTCACTCTCGCGCGCCCGTTCCGCTTCGCTCTGAAACAGCTGATTCTCGCGCGAAGCGCCCGAAAGCCTTTCCACCAGCGAACGCTTTTCGAGCGCCAAGGCACAGGCCAAAATGCCCGCCATCGCCAACATCGGCATCAGGCTCTGCGTCTGCAACGGCTTCGTAAAGAGAAAGAACGCCATCGAAATCACCACGACCAGCCACACCTCCCGCCAGCCATGTAACAACGCCGCGGCGATCAGTAAGTAGACGTAGAAAAAAGAACTAAACCATAAATTCTGGTCCGCGGTGACAAAGGCGGAGAGCAAGAATACCAACGTATCGAGTAACAACGCCGGCCAAGGACGCCCCGTCGCTTCCAGGCTCCGCCAGAACAGCGCGACGGCGCTGTAAATGGCAAACAGACCGAGCATCACCGTCACCGGCGCATTCAACGGCCAGCGCGACATCGACAAGGCGAAACTGGCCCCGGCCAGCATCATCCGGACCGCGCACAACAGCCGGACCCAGCGATTTGAAAGATAAAAGCCTTCGACTCGCACTTAGCGTTTGTACAGATACAGCGTATGGCTACGGCCTTCGCCATCGTCTTCAATGTGCATCACTTTATCCGGGTTCCAACCGGAGAACTCAAAGTCGTGCGCGACAATGCGCGTGCCCGGCTTCAACTGCTTCTCCAGCATCGGCCGCACCTTGTCATTGGAGATCGGTAGCAGGTAAACGGTGATCACATCGGCCTTCGAATAGTCCTGCACCATGATGTCGCCGTGGATAATGCGAGCCTTCTTTTCGAGGCCCAGGGCCTTGATACGTTCGCTGCTCTGGCGGTAGAGGTCCGCGTCGAACTCCACGCCGGTAGCGTCGGCCTGAAACTTCTTGGCGGCCATAATCACGATGCGCCCATCGCCCGAGCCGAGATCGAACATCTTCTCGCCGGGCTTGGTGCCCACCATCTTCAACATCTCCTCCACCACGGTTTCAGGCGTCGGATAGTAGGGCGCCAGCTTCTCGGTCTTCTTCGTCGGCTCCTGTGCCAACAGCATCAGAACGGAGAGCCAGCAACAAACGTGCGTACGGATCATGCGCTCAGTTTATCGCGTCTGGCGCACGTGAGATAGATCGCCCACGCGCTTTTTTGCCATCCGAAACTACAGCGCGATCACTTCGGCAATTTTGGCACGGAGCTTTTCGCGTTGATTGCCCTCGCCGCTCACCGCCGGATCGCCGCCGTCGTACTGCGCGCGGACCATGCCCTTCTTGTCGATGAAGACCAGCTTGGGCACCGTACCCGGGTTCATCAGCGAGACCTGCAGAAACTTGAAGGCCTTCTCGATCGTGGTCCAACCCACCGGGAAACCAGGCTTGAAACGGTCGATGAACGTGGGCACCACAATCGGGCCATCTTCCACGAAGTCGCAGGCCAACATCTGCACCTTCGGGCCAAACTCCGCCTGCAGGCTGCGCATCAGTTGCGTCGTCTGCTGGCAGTGTTGACAACTGGAACGAATCATCGCCAGCACCACGGTCTTCCCCCGATGCTGACTCAACTTCAGCGGACCATCCGTCGTAGTGAACTCGAACTCGGCGAGGCGAGGGATCTGCTGCGCGTGGGCCAACATGCCCCCCGCGCCCAGGGCAAGAAGTGCTCGGCGTTCCATATGCCGCTATTTTACCGCTTTTGGATAGAGCGTGAAATCGCGCAGCGCCACACGTGCCGGCTTGCCGTTAAGCCGCGCCAGTTCCGCCTGGAGTTCAAGCAAATGCGCGCGGCCAAGTTCCAACCCGTGTTCCTCCGGCTGATACTTCGTGCCGACCGGAAACTCGACGTAAGGCGTCGCAGTCTGCTCGATGTGGTTACCCAGCAAATGGCTCACCCGCCGCGTCGCCGTGAAGTCCACCAGACGTCGCGTGCTGCGGACATAGGCGGCCCAGTCACGAATGTACAAACGGCCCGGGTAAATGTTGTCGCCGGTAAAAAGAATGCCTGTGCGCCGGTCATAATAGATGATCGCCGCCGTATCGTGGCCCGGCATGGCGAAGACGTCAAGCGTGCGCTCGCCAAGCTCGACTTGCCCATCGCCTTCGGGCGCGAGTCCTAGCGTCCCGGCGAACTCGACGCCGGCGCGCCCCGCAAACTGCGCGTCGCGTGCATGGTGATCGCTGTGGCTATGCGTATGCGCGATCATCAGCTTGGGCTTCGGCCGCCCGTGGCGTTCGCTCCATTGCGCAATCAATCGATCCACCAGCGGGACTAACTCGCTCTTCCCCGCCCCGGTATCGAGCAACATCACGCGTTCCTGCCCAAATATCAGATATAGAAATGGCTTCTCGTAGTGGCTACAACCCGATTCGCGCAAGATAAATAAATGCGGGTTGTACTCGTGAATAAAAAAGTCCGGCGACTCCATGCAGCGCGGTCCGCCCGTCGGCCATTCCCTTGGCAAACGGCCGGTTTCGAGCGGTTCCGAGGCTTGGAAGAACCAAGCCAATAAAATCAGCACGTGCATCTTACAAAGGTAGCTTACTCGCCCCCATCAACGACTTATCGATATGGTGCGCGCACTTGCGCCCCTCGGCGATTGCCGTCACCACTAACGTGGCGCCCACCCGCGCATCGCCCGCCGCGAACACCTTCGGCACGCTCGCCTGGTAGTTCTTATCCGTCACCACCACGCCGCGCGCGTTGGTCTCCACGCCCAATTGCTCTAGCAACCCTGGCTTCACCGCCCCGCGATAACCAATTGCCACCAACACCAGGTCCGCATCCAGCGTGAACTCTGACCCTGGCACCGGCTCGAACTTCGGCTTCGGGCCCACCCGCACACACTGTAACTTCCGCACGTTTCCGCCAGAATCACCCAGGAAAGCCTGCGTCTGCACGGCGAACTCGCGCGTACCGCCCTCTTCGTGCGCGCCTTCCACGCGAAGTTGAAACGGCCACTCCGGCCACGGCGTCGACGGATGCCGCTCATCGGGCGGACGCTGATTGTGTTGCAACATCGTTACGCTTTTGCACTTCTGCCGGTGCGCCGTCCCCAGGCAATCCGCGCCCGTGTCGCCGCCACCCAGAATCACCACGTGTTTACCGGTCGCCAGGATGCGCTCCGCGTCCGGCACGCTCTCGCCCGCCACCACTTTGTTCTGCTGCGTCAGATAGTCCATCGCCCAATGCACGCCTTCCAGATGGCGGCCCGGAATCTCCACTTCGCGCGGCGCCTCCGCGCCCACCGCAATCATCACCGCGTGGTAATCGCGGAGCATATCCGCCGCCGAGTGGGTCCGGCCAATCCAGGCGTTCAGGACAAATTCAATCCCTTCGGCCTTCAGTTGATCCAGCCTCCGGTCCACCACGCTCTTTTCGAGTTTGAAGTCCGGAATGCCGTAACGCAACAGTCCGCCAATGCGATCCGCCTTCTCAAACACCGTCACGTGATGGCCCACGCGATTCAATTGCTGCGCCGCCGCTAGGCCCGCCGGCCCGGAACCAATAATCGCCACGCGCTTGCCTGAGCGCCGGTCCGGCTTCTCCGGCTTCACCCAACCTTCCTGCCAGGCGCGTTCCACAATCGCATTTTCGACAGACTTAATCGCCACCGCCGGCTCGTTAATTCCCAATACGCACGCCGATTCACACGGCGCCGGACAAATCCGTCCCGTAAACTCCGGGAAGTTATTCGTCGCGTGTAACTGCCGGATCGCGTCCCGCCAACGGCCGCTATAAACCAAGTCATTCCAGTCCGGAATCAAGTTGTTCACCGGACAACCGGTATGGCAAAACGGTACACCGCAATCCATGCAGCGCGCTGCCTGCGTCTTTACGCTTTCCTCCGGCATCGGCTGGTAAATTTCAAACCAGTCATTCACCCGCTCCACTACCGGGCGGCGAACGGGCGTTTCGCGCGCATACTCCAGAAAACCAGTCGCTTTACCCACGGGCCACATCCCCTAACTTGTTCTCCGGCTGGATTGGCGGAGGCGCCATCGCCGGCGCGCTCCTGGCGACGCCCAAGACGCGCTTATATTCGTGCGGGAACACCTTCACGAACTTACTCAGTAGGTCGCCCCAGTTCGCCAGCACATACTTGCCTCGCGGACTGTTCGTTAACTCCACGTGCCGCTCTACCAGATTCTTCACCGCCTGAATATCGGCCGGATCCGTCAACGGATCCAGATCCACCATCGTCCGGTTACAACGCGACCGGGCAAACTCGCCGCTCTCATCGAGCACGTAAGCCAAACCGCCGGACATGCCCGCCGCGAAGTTACGGCCGGTCTCGCCCAAAATTACGGCCAGCCCCTTCGTCATGTACTCGCAGCCATGGTCCCCCACGCCTTCCACCACCGCGGTCGCCCCGGAGTTACGTACGCAGAAACGTTCACCCGCCCGGCCATTGAAAAACGCCTCACCGCTCGTCGCGCCATACAAAGCGACGTTGCCGATGAGAATATTCTCCTCGGGTTTGTAAGTAGCTACCTTCGGCGTCGACACAATAATGCGCCCACCGGAGAGGCCCTTGCCGACATAGTCATTGGCGTCGCCTTCCAGCATCAACGTCACCCCCTTCGCCGCAAATGCGCCGAAGCTCTGGCCAGCTGAACCGCTGAAATTGATCTTGATACAATCCGGCGGCAAACCCGCGCTGCCATGCCGCCGCGCGATTTCCCCGGACAACATCGCGCCCACCGTCCGGTGTACATTGCGAATCGGCAGGCGGAACTCCACCGGCGTCTGCGACTCCAAAGCATCGGCCGCGTAGTCGATGATCTTGTAGTCCAAAGCCTGATCCAGGCCATGATCCTGCTTCGTCGTGCAACGCCGCGCGATGCGCGAGGGCACCGGCGGGTTATACAGCAACGAACTCAGATCCAGGCCGCGAGCCTTCCAATGCTCAATACCCTTACGAGCCTCCAGCGCATCCACGCGGCCAATCATCTCGTCCATCGTACGGAAACCCAACTTCGCCATGATTTCGCGCACATGCTCCGCCACAAAGAAGAAGTAATTGATGACGTGTTCCGGCGTACCTTCAAACTTCGCGCGCAAGCGCGGATCCTGCGTCGCGATGCCGACGGGGCAAGTATTCAAATGACACTTCCGCATCATGATACAGCCCACCGCAATTAACGGCATCGTCGAGAAACCATACTCTTCGGCGCCTAGCAGCGCCGCAATCGCCACGTCACGGCCCGTCTGCATTTTGCCGTCCGCCTGCAGGATGACGCGACTGCGCAGGTCATTCATCACCAGCACCTGCTGCGTCTCCGCCAAACCCATCTCCCAGGGTGTACCGGCGTGCTTCAGCGAAGTAAGTGGCGAAGCTCCGGTTCCCCCGGAGTCGCCCGAGATCAGAATGACGTCCGCGTGCGCCTTCGCCACGCCCGCCGCCACCGTCCCGACGCCGACTTCGGAAACTAACTTCACCGAAATCCGCGAAGTCGGATTGACATTCTTCAGGTCATAAATCAACTGCGCCAAATCTTCGATCGAGTAAATGTCATGATGCGGCGGCGGCGAAATCAAGCCGACACCCGGCGTCGCATAACGCACCCGGGCAATCGTCTCGTCCACCTTGTGCCCCGGTAACTGCCCGCCTTCACCGGGCTTCGCGCCCTGCGCCACCTTGATCTGTAACTCGTCCGCGTTCACCAGGTAATGCGTCGTCACGCCGAAACGTCCCGAAGCCACCTGCTTGATCGAACTCCGTCGCGAATCACCATTCGGCAGCGGCGCATAGCGCGCTTCGTCCTCGCCACCTTCGCCGGTATTCGACCGCCCGCCGATCCGGTTCATGGCGATCGCCATCGTCTCGTGCGCTTCCTTCGAAATGCTGCCAAAGCTCATCGCTCCGGTGGCAAAGCGCCGCACAATATTCTTGGCCGGCTCTACCTCATCCAAGGGAATCGACTGGCGCGACTTAAACTGAAACAGACCCCGCAAAGTACACAATTGCTCGTTCTGCTCGTCCACCAGCGCCGCGAACTCCTGATAGCTGGAGTAGCTATTCTGGCGCACCGACAATTGTAACTTCGACACCGTGGCCGGATTCTGCAGGTGATACTCGCCGCGAATCCGGTACTGATAATTCCCGCCGACATCGAGCTCGGTGTCGTTGTCCGTCAGTGGCGTGAAGAAGGCGAAGTCGTGCTTCATCTTCGCTTCCTGCGCCAAGACCTCAAAGCCCACTCCGCCCAGCCGCGACGAAGTCCCGGTGAAGTAATGCTCCACCATATCCTTATCCAAGCCAATCGCTTCGAAGATCTGCGCCCCGCGATAGCTCTGTAAGGTGGAAATCCCCATCTTCGAAAAGACCTTCAAGAGGCCCTTGCGGATAGACTTCTTGTAGTTCCCCAGCGCCTTCTCGAAAGTAACCCCCGCCGGCAACTGGCCGCGCATGGCCATGTCTTCCAACGTCTCAATCGCCAGATACGGATTCACGGCGCTGGCGCCGTAGCCGATCAGCAGGCAGAAATGCATCACCTCGCGCGGCTCGCCGCTCTCCACCACCAGCGCCACGCGCGAACGCGTACCTTCGCGCACCAGGTGGTTGTGGACCGCCGTTAACGCCAGCAAAGAGGGAATCGGCGCCGACTCGAAATCCACCCCGCGATCCGACAGAATCAGCAGCGAATAGCCATTCTGAATCGCCAACGACGCGCGTCGGCACAGGCCATCAATCGCTCGCTTCAGCTCGTTCTCGCCGCCATCCACGCGAAACAGCGTCGGTAGCGTCGTCGCCAGAAAATCGCCCCAAGATACTCGCCGTAGCCGCTCAAGATCGAAGTTCGTCAGGATCGGATGCTCCAGCTTCAAGGTATGGCAATGCTGCGGCGTCTCTTCCAGAATATTCCGCTCTTGGCCGACGTAAGAAGTCAGCGACATCACCAACTCTTCCCGAATTGGATCAATCGGCGGATTCGTCACCTGGGCGAAGAGTTGCTTGAAGTAATTGAATAATGGCTGCGGACGGTCCGAAAGACAGGCCAGGGGCGTATCCGTCCCCATGCTGCCGATCGGCTCTTCCCCGCCACCCGCCATCGGCAGCATCAACAAGCGCAGGTCTTCCTCGGTATAGCCAAAGGCGCGCTGACGCTCCAGAATCGTCTTATGGTCCGTCGAATAAACCCGGCTCGGCGCCGGCAATTGATCGAGCGAAAGTTGATTCTCCTGCAGCCACTGCTCGTAAGGTTGGCGCCCCGCCAAATGCGACTTTAATTCTTCATCCGGAATAATCCGCTTCTGCTGTAAGTCGACTAACAGCATCTTGCCCGGTTGCAAACGGCCCTTGAAGGCAATGTCTTCCGGCTTCACCGGCAATACGCCGGCTTCGGACGCCATGATGAGTAAGCCGTCCTTCGTTACTAAGTACCGCGCGGGCCGTAGACCGTTGCGATCCAACGTCGCGCCGACGACGCGCCCATCGGTAAACGCCACGGCCGCCGGACCGTCCCACGGCTCCATCAACGACGCATGGTATTCGTAAAAGGCGCTCTTCTCCTTGGGCATCGTGCTATCGCCGTCCCAAGCTTCCGGCATCAACATCGCCATCACATGTGGTAACTCACGTCCCGCCAACGTGAGTAACTCCACGGCGTTGTCTAGCCCCGCCGAGTCCGAGCCGTTCGGCGTAATGATCGGAAACAAATCCTTCAACTCACGGCCAAAGCCCTTCGCCTCCAAGGTCGCTTGGCGAGCGGTCATCCAATTCTGGTTGCCCTTAATCGTATTAATCTCGCCGTTGTGGCAAATATAGTGGAACGGATGCGCCAATTGCCAGGTAGGAAACGTGTTCGTCGAAAAACGCTGATGCACCAGACACAATGCGCTCACCGCGTCCGGATCCGATAGCTCGCGGTAAAAGTTCGCGATCTGCGGCGCGAGTAACAAACCCTTATAAACAATCGTGCGGCAGGAAAGCGACGGGATCGCGAAGAAACCCTTATCGCGCATATCGGACGCCCGCACTTCGTTCTCGCACCGCTTGCGCACCACGTAGAGCCGCCGCTCAAAGGCGTCCTCATCCATGCCTTCCGGCCGCCCGATGAAGATCTGCTGAATGTAAGGCTGCGAGTCGCGCGCCAGGCGGCCAATCGCGTCAGGATCGATCGGCGTGTCGCGCCAGCCCAGCAGTTCCAGGCCCTCCTCGCGCACCGTTCCCTCCATGATGCCTTCCACAATCAGCCGCTGTTGCCGGTTTACCGGGAAAAACACCATGCCTACGGCGTAAGCGCCCGGGCCCGGCAGAGAGAAACCGAGCCGCTTCGCTTCCTTGGCGAAAAACTTGTGCGGAATCTGAATCAGAATGCCCGCGCCATCCCCCGTGTCCGGATCGCAACCGCACGCCCCGCGATGGGTGAGGTTCACCAAGACCTGAATGCCCTTAGTAATAATGTCGTGCGACGCCTCGCCGTTAATGTTGGCGATAAAGCCCAATCCGCAAGCGTCGTGCTCCTGCGACGGGTGATATAGCCCCTGCGGCTCTGGCAGGCCGGGGCCCTGATGGTACGGGGATTTAGACAACATGGTTTCCAGTAGTATATCAGAAGCGTCAATCATAATTTGATGCTTGTAATATTAGATCGGCTAATGTTACGATCTGACTAAGACCGTGACCCTCGCCCAACTTCAGCTCTTCCGCGACCTCGCCCTCTGCCGTAGCTTCTCCAAAGCCGCCAAAGAAAACGGCGTCAGCCAATCCGCCGCTAGCCAGCAAGTACAAGAAATTGAGAGACTTGTGGGCGCGCCCCTCGTGAATCGCGCCACCCGCCCACTGGCGCTGACGTCCGCCGGGGAGCTCTTCCTTGGCCTCGCCCGCGACGTTCTCCGCCGCAAGGCCGACTTCGACGGCGAGCTCGCCCAGCTCCAACAGCGTACGGAAGGCCTAGTACGTGTAGCCAGCATATATTCTGTCGGTCTGAGCGAAATGGGCCGTCTGGAAGCCGAATTTGCGGACCGTTGCCCCGGCGCGCACCTCGCCATCGCCTACTATCCCCCGGCGCGCATCTACGCCGCCATCGAGGCCGACCAGGCTGACGTCGGCCTGGTCAGCTACCCGGAGCCCGGCCCGGAGATCGAGGCCACCCATTGGCGCGAGGAGCAGATGGTGGTCGCCGCCAGCCCGCGCCATCCGCTGGCACGCCGCCGCGAAGTGGTCCCCTTCGAGCTGAACGGCGTCGACTTCGTCGCCTTTGACTCGGAGCTTCCCGTGCGCCGCGCCGTCGACGACTATCTCGAACAGCAACTGGTGGAAGTCCGCGTGGCCTTCGAATTCGACAATATCGCGCTCATCAAGGAGGCGGTGGCGCTGGGCAACGGCGTCAGTATCCTACCGCGGCCGATTCTCGAAAGCGACGTGCAGCAAGGCCGCCTGGTCGCGATTCCGCTCGCCTCGCCGGGACTCACGCGCCCGCTCGGCATCCTTACGTCAAAGCGCCGCAAGGTCTCCCCGGCGGCGCGTGAATTTGTCCGTATGTTGGAGGAGCAGGAAGAACTAATTCCGCTCCCCGTCTCCTAAGCACTCAGAGCTTGGTCTAAGTCGGCCAGAATATCTTCGAGATCTTCCAAGCCAATCGACAAGCGAATCATCTCCGGCTTCACGCCGGCTTTGGCCTGGTCACTCTCCGATAACTGCTGATGCGTCGTCAGCGCGGGATAAATTACTAAGCTCCGTGCGTCGCCTACGTTGGCTAAGTGCGAGAAGAGCTCCAGCGAGTCGATAAATTTCTTACCCGCCTCAATGCCGCCTTTTACGCCGAAACTAAATACGGCGCCAGCCCCCTTGGGCAAGTACTTCTTCGCCAGCGCATGATAAGCGTTGGAGGGCAACGTGGGGTAATTCACCCAACTTACTTTCGGATGGCTCTCCAGAAACTTTGCCGCCGCAAGCGCATTCGCCACGTGCCGGTCCATGCGCATGCCCAACGTTTCGATGCCCTGCAAAAACAGGAAGGCATTAAACGGCGAGAGCGCGGGGCCCACGTCGCGCAGGCCTTCTACCCGAGCCTTGATGATAAAGGCTATCGCGCCGAGGGCCTCCGAGAATTTCAACCCGTGGTACGCCGGCGAAGGATCGTTCAACAGCGGGAAATTCCCCGCCGCCCAATCGAACTTACCCGCGTCGACAATAATGCCGCCAATCGACGTTCCATGGCCGCCCATAAACTTCGTCAACGAATGCAGCACAATGTCCGCGCCGTGCTCAATCGGGCGGCAAAGATACGGCGTCGCGAAGGTGTTGTCGATAATCAGGGGCAGCTTATGCGCGTGCGCAATCGCCGCCACCTTTTCGATATCCAGCACGTTGCCGCGGGGATTGGAGATCGTCTCGCCGTAGATGCACTTCGTTTGCGGCGTGATCGCCTTGCGGAAATTCTCCGGGTCATCCGGCTCCACGAAAGTCACCTGGATGCCCATCCGCCGGAACGTCACGTCGAACTGCGTGTAGGTGCCTCCGTACAGCGTGGAGGACGCCACCACGTGGTCGCCCGCCTGGCAGATGTTGGTGATCGCGAGAAACTGCGCGCTTTGGCCGGAAGAAACCGCCAGCGCGGCGACGCCGCCTTCCAAGGACGCCACCCGCTCCTCCAACACCGCCGTGGTGGGGTTCATGATGCGCGTATAGATGTTGCCGAACTTTTGCAGGGCAAACAACTGGGCCGCGTCCGTGGTGTCGTCGAAGACAAAGGAGGTGGTCTGATAGATCGGCACGGCCCGAGCCTTCGTCGTCGGGTCAATGTTGTAGCCCGTATGCAGGGCGCGAGTGTTAAAGCCGTAAGGGCGCTTAGGGTCAGCCATGGTACCGCCAGTTTATCGCGTTCCCGGCAATTTTGCGCGCCCGCGACTTGTAAGACGCCCCCCCTGGTTCGTCGACCCCAGAAGGAAACTCCAATGGAATCAATCACTCGCCGGTTGGTTTCGTACTCACCAGTGCATCACCTGGCCGCCATCGACGTTGATCGATTGCCCCGTTACCTGCGCCGCCCGCGCCGACGACAAAAACGCCACCATGTCCGCGATCTCGGCCGGCTCCTGCCACCGGCCCAACGGCGACACCGCCCGAATCTTGGCCTCCGCCCAGGCCTCGTAGCTCAGCCGCGACTCGGGCGGCTGTGCGTCATGCCAGGCGCGCCAAACATTTTCGTTCAACGGCGTTTTTACCATGCCGGGGTTCACCGTGTTCACGCGGACCCCATAAGGCGCCAGATCCTTCGCCAGACACTGCGCGAAGTTCAGATTGGCCGCCTTGCTCGCACTATAAGGAGGATCCGTTTGCGACCCGATTTGCCCTGCTACCGAAGCGATAAAAACCATCGTCCCCGCGCGCCGCGCCATCATGCCCACGGCGAGCGCCTGCGCCACATGCACCGTACCCAGGATATTCACATCCAACACCTCCTTCCAGTCCTCCGGATGCAGGTTCGTGAAGGGGAAGCCGAAGCGGCCGGAGCCCCGTGCCGCGGCGTGCACCAAATGCGAAACCGCGCCCAGCGCCTCCTCGGTTTCCACCACCGCCGCTTGCACCGCCGCGTAGTCGCGCACGTCCACCACGCAGCCCCAGCCCAGCGGCGCAGCCATCTCCTTCACCCGCGGCGACGCGTCCCACAAGGCCACGCGGCACCCTTCGCGCGCCAGCGCTTCGGCGCAAGCCAAGCCGATCCCGCTCGCTGCTCCCGTAATCACGGCCACTTGATCGCGCAGTTTCAAATCCATCCCTACAGTGTGGCAGCAACCAGTCACTGGGCCAGTGTGAAACAATACTCAGGAATGCAAGCTCAAATGGCCACGGCGCCCAGCAAGCCGACCTTCGAACAATGGCGCCTGCTGGCTCTCCTGGTGGCGGCCGTGTTTGTCAACTATATTGACCGCAGCAATCTCTCGGTCTCCGCCACCGACATCAAGCAGGAGTTCGGCCTTACCGCCGCGCAGTTGGGCCTCGCTTCTTCCTGGTTCTTCGCCTCCTACGCCCTTTGCCAACTCGCCGCCGGCTGGGTCTTTGAGCGCTACAGCGTCTACTTCGTGCTTGGGATGGGCTTCGTCCTGTGGTCCCTGGCCACCGCCGCCACCGGGTTGGTCAGCACTTTCGCCCTCCTCATCGCCACGCGTGTGGTGCTCGGCATCGGCGAGTCCGTTGCTTACCCCGCTTTCTCCAAAATCCTCGCCTCGGACTTTGGCGAAACCCAACGTGGCACCGCCAACGCCCTGATCGATGCGGGCTCCAAACTCGGGCCCGCCATCGGCACTTACTTCGGCGCGCTGGTGGTCGCTTCGCAAGGTTGGCGCTCGCTCTTCATCTACCTGGGCTTCGGCGCCATGATCTGGCTGCCCTTCTGGGTGATATGGACCCCGCGCGGCCGCCGGCTGCCCGCCCCCAGCCCAAACACCAAGGTGAGCGTCCGCATGCCATCCATGCTGGAACTCCTCTCCCTCCGCTCCGTTTGGGGCTCGTTCCTCGGCCTATTCGCCATTAACTACACCTGGTATTTCATGGTCACCTGGTTTCCGTACTACCTTGAAAACGTCCGCCATTTCTCGAAGCAAAGCATGGCCACCCTGGGCGCCATCCCCTTCCTGATGATCGCCATCGGCGCCACCCTGGCGGGCGTCCTCGCGGACCGCATGATCGCGAAAGGCGCCTCGCCTACCCGCACCCGCAAGACGTTCATCGTCACCGGACTCCTCTGCAACACCCTATTGCTTCCGGCCTTCCTCGCCCCCAGCAACGAAATCGCCATGGGCCTCTTCTGGCTCGCCAGCTTCGCCTTCGGCCTCACCACCGCCAACCACTGGGCCGTCACCCAAACCATCGCCGGCCCCGTTGTCGCGGGTAAGTGGACCGGCATGCAAAACTGCTTCGGCAACTTCGCCGGCGTCCTGGCCGGTTGGCTCACCGGTAAGATTATCGATGTCACCGGCTCTTTTCAGATGGCCTTCGCCGTCGTCGTCGGCATGGTGATCATGGGCGCCCTTTCCTATGCTTTTCTGGTGGGCCGCATCGAACCCCATGATTGGAATCGACAGGGCTCTGTAACGTGATTGATACAAAACATTCAACGATCTGTAGCGAGCCGGTGGCTACACTAATGAAGAATGTTAAATCTGAAGTGCTTGTTGTTCCTCTGTACTACCTCGCTCCTCGCCCAAGTTGACCGCGCCACCCTCACCGGCTCCGTAACCGATTCATCGAACTCCGCCATCGCTGGCGCCAAGGTCACCATCGCCGCCTCAGCCACCGGACTGAAGCGCGAGACGCTCACTAACGCGGCAGGCATCTACAATCTCTCCGGCCTCACCGTAGGATCCTATACGGTCACCGTGGAGAAGACCGGCTTCAACGATGCCAAGGTGGATGAGTTAGTGCTTACCGTCGGACAGAACCGCACGCTCGACGTCAAGCTTTCGGTCGGCAACGTAAATGCCACCGTCGAAGTAACCGCGGAAGCGACGCCCTTGGACCAAACCGGCGCCGAAATCGGTACCGTCATCGGCGAAGAGCAGATTAAGAATATCCCGCTCAACGGGCGGCACTGGGCATCGTTAATGATGCTCGCGCCCGGCGCGGTCAATGTCGGGGAAGGAAATCAGAATACCATCCGCTTCTTCGGCCGTCCCCGCGACGACAATAACTGGACCTTTGATGGCGTCGATGCCACGGGAATTAAGGATCCGCGCCAGGAGGGTAACTTGCGCTTAGTCATTTCTACTGACTCCATCGCGGAATTCCGCGTCAACTCGCTGCCCTTTACGGCCGAAGGCGGAGTCGGTGGCGGTGCGCAGATTAATCTCGTTTCGAAGACGGGTACGAATAACTTCCACGGTTCCGTTTACGAATTCTTCCGCAACAGCGCGCTCGACGCCCGGCGTCCCTTCGACGGCGCCAATCCGCCGCCCTTCCGTCTGAATCAATTTGGCGCGAACTTAGGCGGGCCCATCATCAAAAACCGTACTTTCTTTTTCGGCAACTACGAAGGTCTCCTGCAACGCCTCAGCATCACCCGGGCCGACGGCCTGGTGCCCAGTGCCAGCTTCCGCGAACGCACACCTGCCGCCCTGCGTTCGGTGATCAACGCGTACCCCGTGGGCAACGCGCCCGGTCCGAACGTTAATGCGGACCGCCTGATCGCCAATACCCCTGAGCGCCGCAATGAACACAGCGGCATGATGCGCGTCGATCACCGCATCAACGACAAGCACAGCCTCTTCTTCCGCTTCGCCATGACGGATGGTCTGGTGAGCCAGATCCGCAACGGCCTGCTCGAAACCCGCGATTCTTATATTCGTCCCACGAACATCACCACGCAGTGGCAGCAGGTTTGGAGCCCCTCTTTAGTCAACGAAGTGAAGCTCGGCTTCAACCGTTCCGCACTTACCCGTAACGATGTCGGCCGCATTCCCGAGGGCTTCACCATCCCGGGCTTTACGACGACCCAACCGACCACTTACATTATCGAGAAACCGAGCACTTACTCCATCGTCGACAACCTCTCCTACATTCGGGGCCGCCACACCTTCAAGCTCGGCGGAGAAATCCGGCGCATCCATCTCAACGTCGGGAACGGCCCGGCTACCACGGTCGCCTTTGCGAACTTGGACTCCTTTCTCCGCAACGCCCTGGATCGCGTGGCCGTCGGCAGCCGGCTGGATACCGTCGGCGTGCGCCGTACCTTCAACTCCATTTACTTCCAGGACGAAATCCGCGTGAATTCGGAACTCACCGTTAACTTAGGCTTACGCTATGAGCAATACACCGTCTCGAAGGATGTAGTCGGCCGTGGCCGCGTCTTCGACCAGGTTCGCTGCCAAGGCTTCTGTGCCCCCGGCACACCCTGGTTCTTCCCGGACAACAACAATATCGCTCCGCGCCTGTCGCTCGCTTGGTCACCCAAGTGGCTCGGCGGCAAGACCGTCATTCGCACCGGCTACGGCCGCTACTTCGGCCCTGGCCAAAACGACGACGTCACCGCCGCGATCGATAGCTTGCCAGAAAACTTCTCCCTCACCGCCGCCGATGCCCCTGGACTCACTTACCCGCCCACCGCCTTCCTGGGCCAACTCCGCTCGCAAGGCCAAACACCCCGCAGCTTGCAGCGGGATCGTAAAGAACCCGAAACCCACCAATGGACCGTCTCGGTACAACGCGAGTTACCCGGCAGCATGGTCGCCCAAGTCGCTTACGTCGGCAGCGTCGGCAGAAATCAGCTTACACGCACTTACGTCAATACCTTGGATCCCATCACGCGCCGCCGCCCACTAACGGCGTTCGGACAAATTGACGAAAAGCGCTTCGACGGCAACACGAACTTCAACGGTCTGCAGTCCTCGCTGCAACGCTCCTTCACCAAAGGCTGGCTCTTTCAAGCTCAATATATGTGGGGCAATGCCATCTCCGACAATGCCGGTTCCGGTGAGGGCGGACAGATCCAGGACGTGGCCTGCCGCGCCTGCGACCGTGGCCCGGCGGACTACGATATTCGCCACACTTTCACCGCGAACACCGTCTATCAGGTACCCTTCGCACGCAATCGCTGGTACGGCGGTTGGGACTTGAGCGGTATCTTCACTTCCCGCACGGGCCGCCCGTTCACTGTCCTGGTAAATCGTGCCGCCACGGTCGTGCCGTCCGGCCAGACGCAGAGTCAACGGGCCAACTACGTTGGCGGAATCGATCCGTACGCGGCGAATCGCGGCCCGGACCTCTGGCTGAATCCAGCCGCCTTTGTCGCTCCCGCCAACGGCACTTACGGCAACGCCGGTCGCAACCGCTTCCGCGGACCGGGCCTCTGGCAAGCCGATATGGGCCTCGCCAAGCGCTTCCGCATCCGCGAAGGAATGCACCTGGATTTCCGTGCGGAAGCCTTTAACTTATTCAACCGCGCTCAATTCGGCGAGCCGGTGGCCAATATTTCCGTACCTACTTTTGGCAGGATTCTCTCCACCGCCAACGACGGCTCCACCGGCACTGGCACTTCGCGCCAAATGCAGTTTATGCTGCGGCTGAATTTCTAACTAGCCCTTCGGCTTTTGGGCCTTGTCGATCTTCGCCCAGGTGTCTCGCAAAGCAACCGTCCGGTTAAAGACGAGCCCCGCCGGGGAAGAGTCCGGATCGATACAGAAGTAGCCGACACGCTCGAATTGATAGCGCGTCCCGGCCGGCGCCGTCCGCACGCTTGGCTCAATCTTGCCCGCCATTTTCACCAGTGAGTTCGGATTGAGCGAGGCCAGAAAGTCGTCGTCACCGCCGCCTTCGGCGAGGAAGAGGTTCTCGTAGATGCGCGCCTCCATATCGAGCGCGTGCTCGGCCGACACCCAATGGATCGTCGACTTTACTTTACGGCCGTCGGGCGCATTTCCGCCCCGCGTGGCCGGATCGTAAGTGCAGTGAATTTCGAGTACTTCCCCGGTAACCGGATCCTTCACGACACGTTGGCAAGTAATGAAATAGGCATAGCGAAGACGGACTTCGCGTCCGGGCGAAAGGCGATAGTATTGCTTGGGCGGGTCTTCCCGGAAATCATCCCGCTCAATGTAAAGGGTTTTCGAAAAGGGTACGAGCCGGTTACCCATTTCCGGATGATCCGGATGATTCACCGCCTCCAGTTGCTCGGTTTCACCCTCGGGATAATTGTCGATAATCACCTTGATGGGATCGACCACGGCCATCACCCGCGCGGCGCGGGCATTTAAGTCTTCCCGGAGATAATACTCGAGCAAGGAGAATTCAATAATTCCGTTCGTCTTCGAGACGCCGATGTTCGCGCAGAACTGGCGAATCGCCTCCGGACTATAGCCCCGGCGGCGCATGCCCGATAGAGTGGGCATCCGCGGATCGTTCCAGCCAGAGACGATCCCCTTCTGCACAAGCATCAGCAACTTGCGTTTGCTGAGCATCGTATTGGTGAGATTCAAGCGGTCAAACTCGATCTGCTGCGGATGGTGAATCCCCAGATTTTCGACGTACCAATCGTAGAGCGGCCGATGGTCCTCAAACTCCAAGGTACAAATGGAGTGGGTAATGCCTTCAATCGAATCGCTCTCGCCGTGCGTATAGTCATACATCGGATAGATGCACCACTGATTGCCAGTCCGGTGGTGTTCGGCGTGGAGAATCCGGTACATCACGGGGTCACGCAAGTTGAAGTTGGGCGACGCCATGTCGATCTTAGTGCGCAACGTGCGCGAGCCATCCGGGAATTCCCCCGCGCGCATGCGGGCGAAGAGGTCAAGATTCTCTTCCACGCTGCGATTCCGGTAGGGGCTCTCCTTGCCAGGCTCATTGGGCGTGCCGCGATACTCGCGGACCTGCTCGGCGGTGAGGTCACAGACGAAGGCTTTGCCGGCCCGAATCAATTGCACGGCCCAATCGTGCAATTGCTCGAAATAGTCTGAAGCGTAGAAGAGCCGGTCTTCCCAGTCGAAGCCCAGCCAGCGCACGTCTTCAATGATCGAGTCGACGTACTCTGTCTCTTCCTTCGAAGGATTGGTGTCATCGAAACGGAGATTGCACTTGCCGCCAAACTCCTGGGCGAGGCCGAAGTTCAGGCAGATCGACTTCGCGTGGCCGATGTGCAGATAGCCATTGGGCTCCGGCGGAAAGCGCGTGTGAACGCGGCCGCCGTGTTTGCCGTTCTGCAAATCCTGGAGGATGATGTCCCGGATAAAGTTCGACGGCTTGGGAGTTTCAGCGCTCTCGGGCGCGGCATCGATTGACATAAACTCTAGTATAGCCAGTCACCCCAAAGGAGCTGTTATGACGAGCCCTGCCGCCACGGTCGCCGAATATGTCGCGTCCTTACCGCCTGAACGCCAGGCAGCCATCACCACCGTGCGCCAAACGATCCGGAAGCATCTTCCCAAGGGCGTGGTGGAGACGATGGGCTACGGCATGATCAGCTACGTGGTACCACACAAGCTCTACCCGGCCGGCTATCACTGCAAGCCAGCGGACCCGCTACCCTTCGCGGGCCTGGCGTCGCAGAAGAACCACATGGCGCTTTATCTGATGACCGTGTATCAGAGCCCCGCCATGGAAACGTGGCTGCGTGAAGCCTTCGCGAAAAGCGGCAAGAAGCTGGATCTGGGCAAGAGCTGCCTTCGTTTCCGGAAGCTGGAGAGTTTGCCGCTTGACGTAATCGGAGAAGCCATCGCCCGGGTACCGCTGGCTGAGTACATTGCCAACTACGAGGCCGCTCTGGCCCGCCCCCGCTAGAACAGCAGGCGCAAACCCAACTGCATTTGGCGGTTGTTGCGAGCCGTGCCGCCGATCGTCCCAAACGCGGGGTTGCCCAGCGCGGCGTTCGGGGTGCCGAACTGCGGCGTGTTGAAGATATTGAAGGCTTCACCGCGAAACTCAAGCCGGCTGCCTTCGCCCAGAGGCAGACGGAAATTACGCTGGAGCGATAGGTCCGTGGAGACGGTACCCGGACCAATCAAGGTATTGCGGCCACCATTGCCGATGGTGAACGGCGGGGGAAACACAAACGCCGCGGGGTCAATATAGCGATCGACGGTGGGATTCGAGAGCTTGCCGCTCGCAACGCGATTGGGCCAATTGGTGCTACCGGTATTGGCGTTGTCGAAATTCAGCGTCACGGTATAGGGAAGCCCGCTCGAAACCGTAGTAATGCCGGACATCGCCCAACCGCCCAAAATGGCCGCGGCGGGTCCTCGCGTCGCCCAAGCCTTGCCTGTACCGAAAGGCAATTCCGCCAGGCCGGACAAGACGAAACGTTGGGCAGTGTGCTGATCGGAGAGACCATAATTGAGGCGGCGATTCCGCGAATCGGTAATGGCGCCCGAGCCGGCCGAGCCGCCGCAGCCATCGCACAGATCGATATTCGACTGCATGTCCAGTGCGCGCCCAAAAGTGTAGACGGCCAGAAATGAGTAGCCTTTGGCAAATCGCCGCTCGAGACGTCCACTTACTCCTTGATAACTAGAAGTGACCCAAGGGAACACGCTCAAGACGGATCCAGACGTGACAATCCCCGTGAGCGGCCGGCGGCTATTCACGGCCCCCGCGGCGGGCACCGGTTGATTTCCCTCGTAAGCCCCGTAAAGCTTCACGCCATGGTTGCCCACGTAATTTACCTCCGCTACCAGATTCTTAGTTACTTCTTTCTGCAAAGACAAGTTCCACTGCTGGACATAGGGAATGGTATTGCGGGTGGACCACGAACGAAGCTGCACCGTATTGGTCGGGCTCAGCCGGTAAGTCGCTGGGTCCCCGGCCACGGGCCGCGCCGGAAGCGAACCGGATAAGGCAATCGTGGAGGAGGGATTGAGTTGATCTGAAGTGACATTGAAGCCTCCGAAACCGACGAAAGGAGGATTGTTGGTCATGCGCTGCGATACGCCGAAACCTTCGTCCTGGGCAAAGAAGATACCGGCGCCGCCGCGAATCACCAGTCCACGGCTCGCGCGATAGGCAAAGCCCAAACGCGGCGCGACATTATTGCGGTCAAGCTTTTGGAGTGAACGAGGAAGGCGGGAGTCGCCCGCGATCACGTACTGGTTGAAAAGGCTTCCGGGCTCTGTGACTAAGTTCGCCAAGCGGTTGTTGGCGTCATAGAAGGGCGCAGTTAATTCGTAACGCACCCCAATATTGAAAGTCAGCTTAGAAGTGACGGCCCAATCGTCCTGGGCGTAGAAGTAGCTGTTTCTCGCCCGTTCATTGGCGTCAGAAGGGCTCCCGATCGTGATCGTATTCGGCAATCCTAGAAGCAAGTCGGCAACCGGTGACCCGCTGTTCGGACGGCTCTGCGGATTCTGCGTAAAGACCCCGCTAAAGCCCCAAGCGCCGCGACCCTGTAACGCCGCGAACGTAGGAATATCGAGATACTGGAAATCGACGCCAGTCTTGATGGTGTGCTTGTTGCGCACCCAAGATAGATTGTCGGAGAAGTTCCACACCTTGGAACGCTTGGTAACCGGATTATTGCCAAAGTTGGCTGGCTGGTCGCCCAGAGTGGGATAGCCATTGAGCCCGAAAGTCGGAATCGAAGACTTCACTCGAGGGTCGAGCGAATTGGCAATCACGGGGTCGAGAGGCAACGTAGCATCCTGCACGGTGCCGACATAGTTGTAAGCGAAGCGCAACTCGTTAATCACCGACGGGCTCACGATACGCGTGTATCCGACTCCCCAGGAACGCGCGGGAATGTCTCGATCCACTCCAGTTTGCGCCCCCACAGGCAAGACAGGCAGCCGGGAAAACACGCCATTGTCGAGCGAATACCGCAGAAACAGCGAATCCTTGTCGGTCAACCGGACATCGCCACGCACCGTCGCATTGTGGCTACGCGTCGCTTGCAAAGGGTTCGATACAAAATTGCGCGCCGTGCCAGGCAGATTCGGATCGGGGTAGCGGTCCACCAGCGACTTGCCGATACGGTCAAAGCGGGAGGGGGGAATCACATTGCCGGGAAAGAGAGTGCGTACGGATCCAGCCCCGGCCGGGTTGGCACGGGTGGTAAGCGGGTCAAAGATTTGACCCGTGAAAATACCGTTTCGCTCGTTTGCCAGAGGTAGGGTGGCGGTGTTTACTTCTCCTTCGGAGATGTGCGTTCGCTGATACGCTCCGTGGAACCAGGCGCGATTCCGTTTGATAGGTCCGCCGAATGAACCACCGTATTGGTGCTGAATGTAGAGGGGCTGTTTCGATGACGCGGGCAGAAAATAGTCGCGCGCGTCCATCTTGTTGTTGCGGAGAAATTCGAAAGCGCTGCCATGATAGCTATTCGAACCCGACTTCGTAACCACGTTGACCACGGCACCCGCGGAGGCGCCGTACTCAGCCGAATAGTTCGAAGTTTGTACCTTGAATTCGGAGATGGCTTCGAGCGATGGCCGCATAGCATCACGCGCACGATTGTCGAGGCCGCGCAGGTAGTTCTGGTTCCGCGCACCATCCAGAAGAAAAGCGTTCTGCAAACTGCGATTTCCGTAGGCGGAGAAAGTTCTATCACGAGAGCGGGTGGAAGGTACGGCACCGGCCGTGAGATTTCCCAAAGCTAGATAGTTGCGGCCATTGAGAGGCAACTGCTGCATCGCCTTGTCGTCGATCACCTGGCCAACCGTATTGGTAGTAGCCTCAACCAGTTCGGCGGAGCCGGCCACCGTGACCGAATCCGTCGTAGCACCCGTCTCCAACGTCAACCGCAAGCTGACCTGGTCATCGACGCGCAACACGATGCCCGAACGGACCAGCTTCTTGAACCCCGCCGCCGACACCTCCACGGTGTACGCCGCCGGCCGCAGTAAAGGCGCGCTGAACGACCCGTCGGCTCCCGCAGTCAACTCGCGAGCCACTTCGCCGGAGTCGGTACCGACCAAGCGAATTTGCGCCCCGGCAATCACTGCTCCGGAAGCGTCGAACACGGAGCCGGAGATCGTACCCGTGGACGTCTGCGCAAACGAAAGCCCGGCGAGGGCAAAAACACTAAGCACCAAACGAAACTGTCTGTTCCTCATTACCGAGGAGCATACTACGATCGCTAGCGGCGATCAAGCCGGGGTGAGTCGCAGAATGTAGCCCTTCTTGTTCTTGAGGTCGGTTTGGATCGACAAGTAAATCACTCCCTGGCCGTCCACCGTCACGCCTTGAATCTTGCGCATGTTGCCCCCGAGGCTAAGCAGCACTTCGGGCCGCTCACCGCGAACGAACCGATAGAGTCGTCCAGACTGGCTATCGGTAACCAGGAGGGCGCCATTCGAATAGATAATGGTCTCCGGACTGATTTCCGGATCCTTCAGTACCACGCGCCATTTCTGGTCAAGGAGATAGTAAATGACGTTGTCCTCATTGTCGGCGACATAGAGACCGCCGTGCTCGTCGAAGACCATGCTTTCTGGCTTACGAATATCCGTCGCAAACTTTGTTACCTCTCCAGCCGGTCCAATTTCGAAAATCGTATGCAACTCACCATCACCAACCAGGATGGTTCCTTCGGGCGTGACGGCGATGCCCTCGGTACTCTTGAGACCTTGCGCGGGACCCGCGATCTGCTTGAATTCGCCCGCTACGCTACGGCGAAAGACCCCTCCCGTCGTGTCGTCAGTAAAGTAAAGGTTGCCCGCGGCATCGGAAACGACGTCTTCCGGGGACTGAACCTGCTTGGTTCGGGCATGCAATTCATGCGTCTTTTCGGCAGTCCACAGGCGCAGCCGTCCGCCGCCCTCGTCGGCGACGTAAAGGCCTTCAGGACGCCACAGTAGACCGTCGGGGGCGTCGTAGCCATTGCGGGCCAAGATCTCTACGCGATCCCCAGGGTGAGCAGGGATGACGGTGCCTCCCTTTTCACGAGTGACCGGGGGCAGCGCCGTGATGCCGATGCTGGCGGCTAAACAAAAACCAAACCACAGAGGGGAGAAGGTCATTTTTCTTTCCTTTATTGCATCATGGTGCGCACGATGCCACGAGCAGCGAGCGCGAAGTCTTGTAAGTGGTCCAAGGTACTAGCGACTTCCATCGCCATCAGGAAAAACATGCTCGTGGCCATGGCATTCCATTGTTCGCACCAGCGTCCCAGCGTCTCCAGCGCGCGCCAACGATCCACAAGCCGCCAAAGGAGCAGCACGACTAAGGCAATGGCCAACCCCGCGAGTAAGTCGGCGGGACGGTGGAGCCCACGAAGTAACTTGCCGGGAAGTATGACGAGTAAGGTCCAGCCCATGGCCACTAGACCAATCGGACGGTAGACCCATAGGAGGCCGAAAGCGATGCAGCCAAAGAAGCCCGCGTGATCACTGGGAAAGGACTCCCAGTCATTCGAGCCAATGAAACCCGCTTCCAACTTGGCGCGGCGCTCCAGGCTGTCTTCGGCCTGCGGCGTGCGAACTTCTTCTTTCGGGTAGGCGACCAACTGGTCATTCGACACGCGATATGCGGTCTGGCTCAGTACGTAGGGCCGCGGGTAGGCAAAGTAGCGTGAAGCCACTTTGGTGGTCATCACGGTGCAAAGAGCGGCCATCAGCACCAGTAACAGGCGGCGGCGATACAGCCGGATCTCCTCGGCCTTCCGGCCAGCAACCCAGACCGCGACTAAGCAGGCGCCGATGGGTCCGGCCTTGAGTAAGTCGTTCGTGGACACCATGGCCACAAGCTGATCAAAGAGAGGGAGCATTAGGAATTTACCTTTCGGGTAAAGCTGGTGGGAACCGGCTTGCTGCCGATGCGGGACATTCGTTGCCAGGGATGCAAGAGACCGGGCGCGGGGTCATCCGCCGACCACACATAGCCGCCAACCGTGGGGGCGAAGCCGGCCAGGTATTTGCACACGGCAGCGAGGCGCGGACGGCAGCCTGTGCGCAGAATCTCAACGAGGGCGGAGGTATCGTGCGCCAAGGAGCGGCAGCGAGTGCCGATCCGGTAGAACTGCCGAGGCCGGTAAGTGGGATCCATCCGGGAGCGGAGTAACTCGGCGGGAAAGTCGGCTCCCGCTTGAATCGCCAGCGGCAAGGAGCCCCAAAAGCGGCCGTTCACTTCCAGGAGCATCGCCGCGCCGGTGGCCGGGTCCTGCCGGAACTCCACCATCGCCACGCCGTCCCAGTTCATATCGCGGAGCAAGCGAACGGCGTAGTCCGCCAAGGCGGGACAGAGCGTCTCGGACTCGCAAAGCACGCTAATGCCGCCGGTGGCAGGCTTCTCGCGCAAACGCCGATGCTGAAAGAGAAAAAGAGGTTCACCCTGACGCATCAAAACCTCAATGCCGACGCCTTCGCCGGCCGCGAACTCCTGGATCATCGGGGGGTCGGCGTGGGGCCCTAAGGCGCCAACCTGGGCACAGAGATCGTCGTAGCTGGAGGCGTAGGCCGCAATATAGTCTTGCGCCCCCGGGTGACGAAGGCGGGGGTCGCGATGGTTCGGCTTGAAGACCACGGGATAGACCCAAGCGCGGCAAGGTTCTAGATCGTCAAGCGACTTCGGTACATGGGTGCGCGGCGCCGGAATCCCGAGGCGCTCAGCGCGCTCGAGAGTGCGGTCCTTGTGGAGGCACTCCGCGAATGCCTCTCGATCTGGAAACAGCAGGATGGCATGTTTTTCAATTTCGCCGCGCAGCGCATTCAGATGCACGATGAGCGATTCCTCCGGGGTGATGATGTGAGTAACCGCCTCGCGTTGGACGAACTCCAGACACTCCTGAGCGACTTGGCGAAGATCTCGCGAAGAGAATTCCAAAATGCCAGCGGCGTACCGCGAATATCGGGCAGAACCCATACCCATCGGCGAGCCGACGATCACTTTCGCACCGGCGCGGCCGAGAGAACGCGTAATCGCTAAGTCAATATGTCCGCCCCCGTGCACCACCAGCACGCTTGCTCCGCTGAGATCCGTCATATCGGTATTGAGCCAGATACCGGCGCTGCCCGCAATTGGACCTTAGAACTAAGTAAGCAATCCAATGGTTTGGTACTAAGAGTTCTGTTGCGTTTGGTGGCCGTCCGGCATGCTGTGTAAGAGGATTGTGACATTGCTGAATAGCCAACTCGGACAAACGCTCGCCAACTTCGCTCAACTCCGTGGATTGCCGGTATACCGCGCGGCCGGCGCCTGGTGGACCCCCTTTAGCCACGAGAGCCGCTTCTTGATGACCGTACCCGAACAGATCACCGTAGATCAGGACCACGAAGAGATCGGCCGCCTCCTGTGGTCACAAAAGATGGTTGCCGCCCGCTATCCTACGCGGACCGGCGAAGGCATGGAGAGCGGCTACTACCTTTGGAAGAAGCAGGCCTTTGGCCTCGAAAGTTTAGACCGGAAGCTGCGGAATTCCGTCCGTCGCGGCTTGGAACAATGCCAACTGCGCGAATTGAGCAGCAGCGACTTATTCACCCTGGGCATTGACCTGAACCGCGAGACGATGGAACGCCAGGGCCGCTACAATCCCGAGTTCGGCGAAGCCGCGCCGTGGCGCCGCTTTGTCGAGGCCGTCGAACGCACACCGGGAATGTCGATCACTGGCGCGTTTGTTGAAAATACCTTGGCGGGTTACTCCATCGAATGCCGGGCGGATGGCTGGTGGTACGCTCTCTATCAGAATTCTCGCGTGGGACTGCTGAAGAGCTTCCCCAATCACGCCCTCGACTACTATTCACTGGAGCGGGCCGCCGGTGACCCGGAAGTGCAAGGAATCCTGAATAGCCCTTTCCCCTTGGCGCCGAACCCTGGCTTACACGACTACAAAACGCGCTTCGGCTATGAGGTGGAACCTTACCGCCTGGTGGTGCAGATGCATCCCCTGGCGAACCCCCTCGTCACGTCGAGTCCGGTGCGTAGCAGCCTGCGTTTGGCGTGTGAAGCTTTCCCGGAGAATCGCCGCGTCGTGCAAGCGGGTAGAATCTTCGCCGGCTGGAATCCGCCGCCTGCCGATGCGGAACCGGCGCCGTGGGTGAGAACTTTCCAAACGGCAAGGACTCTGGTTGCTGATGCCGTAGAGGATGTGAGCGGATCCACGTTGCCCGTCGTGGCGCGCCGTTACGTCCATGGCGTGATTTCTGCCGGTGCGCTGGGTGCGGCAGTGGCAGCAACGCAATGGTCGAGTGAGAGTTTGTTGGTGTGGACGGGATTCCTCGTGCTGGCGATCTTGTCCGGCACGATGAAAATTCGCCTCCCCGGCATGAACAGCACCATGGCCGCGAATTTCCTGGTTACGCTGATTTCATTCGCCCATCTCTCTTGGACGGAGACGCTGTCGATCGGATTGCTCTCGACGCTGTTCGAGTCTTACTGGCGGCCGCGGGAACAACCGAAGCTGTTGCAGGTTCTCTTTAACTCAGCCGCCGTCGGACTTAGCACTATGGCGGCGTACGGCGTGTTTCATCTAACTTACGCCGACTCTCTATTTCTCCCACTTAGTTGCGGAGCGGTAACTCTCTTTCTGGCGAACTCGGGACTCGTTTCCGCGGTGCTCGCGTTGCTGCAAGGACGCGAGATTCTTGGCCTGTGGAAAGAATGTCACTTCTGGAGCGCCCCCTATTATCTAGCGGGCGGTGTCGTGGCGGCACTAATCCTGCAGTCCGGGGACTCGCCGGCCTTACTGGCCACGCTCGTCGCGATGCCCGCCATGTATGGCACATATCGTTACTGGGACAAAGTGGTCTCCCGCAGTTCGTCGCTTGCGGAGACGGTGCAGGCAGCGGAATAGACAAACCCGGTTCAGGCCGCTTGACGCCGGAATGCTCGTGGCATAGAATCTCTCCCACGAGGGTTTCATGCACTCAAGACACATTGCTATCTTCTTGCTTTTGACCACGGCCGCGTACCCGCAAGGTGAGCGTTGCACCATCACCGGCACCGTCACGGATTCCACTTCCGCCATCATTCCCGGCGTTCGTGTGTCTGTCCGCAACGTCCAGACGAATATCACCAGCCGCGCAGAGACGAACTCCGCCGGAATCTACTACGTCCCGGCCTTGCCACCTGGCGACTACGAGGTAAACGCCGACAAGACTGGTTTCCGGCCCGCCCGCGTGACTGGCTTAAACCTGACCGTCGGCCTGCAAGCGACCATCAACCTCAAGTTGGAGGTGGGCACGGTCACCGAGGCGGTGGAGGTAGTCGCGTCACAGGTGCAACTGGAGGCGCAGACGTCCGGCCTGAGCAAAGTGGTGGAAGGCCGTCGCGTGGTGGAATTGCCCATTCTGGGCCGAAACCCGCTGGCTCTTGCGGCGACCGCGGCCGGAGTGCTACCAACTTCGGGACAACGCGCTACGGGCGGCGACATTATCGGCGTCAGCACCACCGCGCAGATTAACGGCGGCCTCGCGCAGCAGAACGGTGTGCTGATCGACGGAGGCGAAAGCCGGGGCACCACCGAATCGGGCAATGCGTATACCGTACCGATCGAGGCCGTGGGCGAATTCAAGGTAGAGACTTCAAATTACTCGGCGGAGTTCGGCCGGGCAGCCGGCGGCATCGTCAATATGACTACCAAGAATGGTACGAATGCCATTCACGGCGTGGGATGGGAGTTTCTCCGAAACGACCATCTGAACGCGAATAGCTGGCAGAATAATCGCAATCGCGTACCCAAGGGGCTTTTTCAACGCAATGAGTTCGGCGCCACGATCGGCGGCCCAATCAGGAAGAACCGGACTTTCTACTTTGCCGCTTACGAGGGCGTGCGGCAGGGGAGTCCAGACCAAGCCTTATTGACGGTGCCGACGCAGTTACAAAAGGCCGGCGATTTTTCCCAGACCTTTGACCGGACCGGCCGTTTGAACGTCGTCTACGATTACTTGACTACGCGGCCGGACCCCACTCGCCCCGGCAACTTCATTCGCGATGCTTTCCCCAATAACCAGATACCTAGCGGCCGCATTCATCCGATCTCCCGGAACGTGATTCCGTTCTGGGGAGATAGTAACCGCCAGGGAGAGGGCGCCGCGCTGGTGAATAACTACTTCCGCGCCGGCAAAGCGATAAACAACGTTGATAGCTGGTTCGGGCGCATCGATCACATCATCAACGACAAACATCGCCTCTATGGACGCTATGGAGGCCGCGAGAATAAGTCGACGACGTCTGCCGCGCTGAATCCGGCGTTTCCGCCACGGAGCATCAGTTCCAATCCAGCGAACAGCGCGTTAATCAGCCTCACCTCCACCTTTAGCCCGAATATCCTGGGAGAGGGCCGCATTAGTTACACGCGTTTGCAATTCGATTCGGCGCCCCTGTCCGAAGGCTTCGACGTGGCTCGCCTTGGCTTTCCCTCCAGCGTGACGCGGAATATTCTCTTCAACCAATTCCCGCAAGTATCGATCCAGACCTACGCGCAGGGCGCGGGCCTCGCGGTGACGGGCGCCGCGCCCAATGAGTTCGACCAACTCGGGGGCGTGGGTAGAAACCTGAATCCCCAAGACACTTGGCACGCGCAATATCACTTCACGATTATTCGGACGCGCCACAAGTTCAAAGCGGGCATTGAGCATCAGTTGATCAAGTTGAATGCCTTCAATTCGCAGCAATCTTCTGGCCAATATATTTTTGACCGGCTTTACAGCCAAGGGCCTGACCCGACCGTAACTACTCTGAACGGCGGCAACGGCTTCGCTAGCTTCCTGCTGGGCACGCCGCAGGCGGGCGCCATTACGATTACCCGGCCGCTGTTTCTCTACCAGAGATACTACGGCGGATACTTTCAGGATGATTGGCGGGTGACGAATCGTTTAACTCTCAACCTGGGGCTGCGCTACGAGTACACGTCCCCCTACGCGGAGAAGTTCGGACAGATCGGCTATATCGATTGGAAGAACAACGACCCGGTGACAGGCTCGCGCGGGACGTTCAAGCTGATTGAGCCGGGCGGCTATCAGAGCGACCCCAACCGGAAGAACTTCTCGCCGCGGGTGGGTTTGGCCTGGCAAGTCAACGACAAAACGGTGATCCGCTCTGGCGCGGCCATCTTCTTTGCGACGTTCGTCGGCGTGAACGCCGCGGCGACGGACTTCGGCAACGGCAGTTTTCTCTCGAACGCTCTTTTCCTCGGGCAGCCGAACGCCTTGCCGAACACGCCACCAGAGGGTGGCTCCTGGTCCAATCCATTCGCGGGCGGCATTATTGTGCCAGACCGGAATACCAACTTTGCCGGCCAGAATGTTCGCGCGGATACGCGATACCGTCCGAATGCCTATATCGGCAATTGGTCCTTGTCCATCCAGCGGATGGTGAAAAAGGATTTGATGGTTGAGGCGGCTTACATCGGCTCGAAGACCACGCACCTTTACTGGAATCGGCAGCGCAATCAGAATAGTCCGGATGACCTGGCGTTTGGCGCGTCGCTTCTGCAGCCGGTGCCGAATCCCTTCTTCGGTAAGATCGCCGCCGGAGCTCTTGCGGGCCCCACCATTCAGCGGCGGCAGTTACTGCGGCCGTTTCCGCAATTTCTGGACCTGCTGATCTTCCGCGATCCTTACGGCGACCTCAGCTATCAGAGCGCCACCTTCCGCGTGGAGAAGCAGTATTCGCAAGGCATGACGGTTTCGCTCGGCTATACGATTTCGAAAACCATTGCCAGCACCGCCCAATCGAATACCTGGGTGGTGGGGCCGTCGAATGCACTTTATAACGCTCGCTACAACAAAGGTATCGAGGCGAACGATATTCCGCAGCGCATTGTGCTGAGCTATCTTTACGATTTTCCTTTTGGCAAGGGCAAGCGTTGGATGAATACGGGGTTTGGCGCGAAAGCGCTGGGTAACTGGGAAATTAGTGGCATTACGGTATTGCAAAAGGGCCGGCCCGTGCTGATCACCGCGCCCGATCAAACGAATCTCTTCAACTTCGTCTCCACGAATGGGCGAGCGAACCGATTGAAGGATCCGGTGCTGCCGGACGGGCAACAGTCCCTCACGCGGTGGTTCGATACCTCTGCCTTTGAACGCGCGGCGCCCTTTACCGTGCCGACGGATTCACTTTCGCAGCCACGGCTGCGCGGACCGGGGCGCGTGAATTTCGATTGGTCCCTCATCAAGAACAATCCTTTCAAGGAACGCTTCAACTTACAATTCCGGGCGGAATTCTATAACGTCTTCAATAACCCCGCGCTTGACGCGCGCGGCGCCACGATGGACGTTTCGAATCCGCTCTTTGGCCAAATCGTGCTGGGCGGCAATCCGCGGAATATTCAGTTCGGCGTGCGCTTAGCCTATTAAGGCAGAATCGCGGCGCGCGTAAAGCCTACGCCTCGCGCGCGGTCCACCACGGAGGCGACGGCGGCGAAGGGTAACTCGGCGTCGCCTTGAATGAACAAGACGGCGTCCGCGCGGCGGGCAAGCAACTGGGTGAGGCGTGGCGCGAAGTCGGCCTCGCGTAGCCGTTCCTGGTTCAGCCAAAGCTGCGAATCACGATCGATGCGCAGCACCAGAGGGGTTTCCGCCGGTGCCTGATCCTTACTGCGCTCGGGCACCGCGGCCGGTAGTCCGTGCGAAGCGATCGGCGTGATCACCATCATGATCATCATCAGAACGAGCAGGATATCGATGAGCGGGGTGATGTTGATGATGGAGCGTCTTGAGCCAGTAGTCATACCTCACTGACACCGCACCGGTCGCTCTGGTTCCTGAGACATAATATGGCATGCGGCTCTTTTTCCTTGCGTTCTATGGCACGAGCTTACTAGCCGAAGTAGCTCCGGCGGTGATCTCTACCCTGCCCGATGGCCGTGTTGCGGTAACCTGCGCTACCCCCACGGCGATTGTCCGTTATACGTTGGATGGCAGTGACCCGGACCGCTCGGCAGGCGTGTATCTGGCGCCCGTTGACCTACCCGTAGGCCGCACGCTGAAGGCGCGAACGTTCTCGGCCGATGGCGTCGAGACGAGCGAGGTCTCCAGCCTGGTGCGTGCCGCAGGAGAGCCTTCCACGATCGTGCCGGTGACGCAGAACCGCGACTGGAAGAGCTACGACTGGGTGAGCCGCCACGAGTCCATTTTGCGTCTGGTGCGCACGCGGCAACCGAAGCTGATCTTCCTCGGCGACTCCATTACGCACTTCTTTGGCGGAGAACCGGCCGACGCCAAGCTACGCGGTCCAGAGGTCTGGAATAAGTACTATGGCGACCGCCAAGCATTGAACTTGGGCTATGGCTGGGACCGCACGGAGAATGTCCTGTGGCGATTGCAACATGGCGAAGTAGAGGGAATGAATCCCCAGGTCGCCGTAGTGATGATCGGCACGAACAACACGGGATTGAATTCGGCGGCCGAAATTGCCACGGGCATTCGGGCGATCTGTGCGGAGCTGCATCGACGCCTGCCGGAGACACGTATTCTACTGCTGGCTATTTTCCCCCGCGGCGCCAAGCCGAACGCGGGACGGGAGAAACTGGCGGAGGTAAACCGAGCCATCGCCCGGTTGGACGGCCAAATGAATGTCACTTACTTGGATATTGGCCAGGTATTTCTCGAAGCCGACGGCAGCATCCGGCCGGAAATCATGAACGACTACCTGCATCCGACAGCGGCAGGCTACGAACGCTGGGCGGCGGCGATGGAACCAGTCCTCAAGCGTCTTTTAGGAGAATAACTAGGCGCGGCTAAAGACCGGACTATTCAGCGTGCCGGTGCTATCCGCGAAGGACTCCTGCTCAATCGCCAGCGAGCGCAGAATACTCAAATACAGGTTCGACATCCGCGACTCTCCGTTGCGCCAGTACTGCCCGTGCCTCAAGCCCATATTCCTGCCGCCAGCCAATAGTGTGGGCAAGTTACGCGGCGTATGCGTAGTGCTGGCGCCGCTGCCGAAGAGGACGATGGTATTGTCAAGCACCGAACCCTGGCGATCCTGGTAGCCATTCAGGCGGGTGAGAAAATGGGCAATCTGTTCGCTGAGGAACCGGTCATACTTGCCGAATTGCATCTGCCCTTCTTTATCCGTAGCGTGCGATAGGTTATGGTGAGTCTTCGATAGGCCCAGCTTCAGCGGGAAGGTATCGCTGATGCCCATGCCGTCCTCGCGATTGAGCATGAAGGCGACGGAACGCGTAATGTCGGCGTCGAACGCCAGAGCAATCAGGTCAAACATCGTGCGGTAGAAATCGGCGGGTTCGCCTTCGGAGGTCGCATCCAAATTGAGGTGCGAGTAGTCCTGCTTCTTCAGCGGAATGTCGATCCAACGTTCGGAGGCAATCAGGCGGGACTCTACTTCGTTCAGCGAGGTCAGATACTGGTCCATGCGCTCGCGGTCGTTCTTGCCGAGCTGACGGTCGAGCGTCTTGGCGCTGGCGACCACGGCGTCCACTAACTTGATACGCCGTTGCAACTTCTCGTGTTCGGACTTTACCGAAGTGCGATCACCGCGAAAGAGCCGGTCAAAGATGCGGCGGGGGCTGCTTTCCGCGGGAATCGGGCGCCCCTCCAGGTTGTACGAAATGGTGCCGGTACGCGAAAGGAATCCGGTGCCCGCGTCGATCGAGAGCACCAAGGACGGCTGGCGGCAATACTGCTTCGTATGCAGAGCGATCACTTGATCGAGCCCGACGGAATTGTAAGTACCCGGCTTGGGATTGTGCAGGGGCGCCCCGGTTAACCACATGTCGGAGCAGGTGTGCGGATCCGCCTTGGGGCCGCTGGGGTGGTGCAAACCACCCATGAAGCTGAGTTGCTGGCGAAACGGACTGAGTGGCTCCGTCGACTTGCCAAAGACAAACTCGCCGTTGTTTTGCGCGGTGGGGAACCAGTGCCACTCCTCAATGCCATGCTCGGCGCGCGGCAACGACATGCCATTCGCAGTGTAGAGGGCGCAAAAGCGCCGCGGCAGGGCCTGGGTAACCTCGGCGCCCATGGCGTCGAGTACCGGCAGCGCGAGCGCGACACCGCCCAAACCGTTCAGAAAAGCGCGGCGGTCCAGAGAGGTACTCATGGCTGATATTTTACTATTTTTCGAGGAAGGATTGGCTGTGTACGACGTACCGCAACAGATCCTTCATGCGATAGCCATTGGCCTTTAGCTTTTGCGAATCCTGCTTTAGGTGAATAAGTTCGCTGTAGCTGAGGCTGCGGCCCGTGGCGTAGGTGGTGAGGTGCTTCAACAGGCTGAAGGCGACCTGATCCATCCGGTCCCCGGCGAGATAGCGCTTGAGGTCGTTGGCGCCGTTCACTTCGGTCTGGTCCGGCAGCTTGGAATGCGCATCGACGGGCTGCGTTTTGCGGCGGCCACCGGCGTCGAACTCCTCGAGGGCCACGCCCCAGGGATCGATCTTGGCGTGGCACTGCTGACAGCCGGGCTGGTTGCGATGTTGCTCCAGCCGCTGACGAAGAGTGAGGTTCTGCGTGTCTTCCTTGAGTGCGGGCACATTGGGCGGCGGATCCGCGGGCGGCTCGGCGATGATCTTGCGGGCGAGCCACGCGCCGCGCTTCACCGGATTGGACTCGCGGCCGTCGGACAAGCCCGCCATCAACGCCGCTTGCGTGAGCACACCGCCTAGCTCCGGGCGCCGATGCGGAATCGGGACGAACTGGAAGCCGCTCTCCGTGCGATCGCCCAGGTCGTAGTAACTGGCCACCACTTCGTTCGCCAGGACGACGTCAGAAGTAACCAGATTTCGGGCGGGCAAATTCTGCCGCACGAGATACTCAAAATACTGAATCGGTTCCTGGCGCAACTGCGCGCGCGTATCCCGGGTGAGCTTCGGAAAGCGCTTCCGATCCGGCTCCAACACACTGAACTTATCGAGACTCAACCATTGCGCGACAAACTCGCGCGTGAATTGGCTGAAACGCGGATGGGCAATCATCCGCTCCACCTCGGCGTCGAGTTGTGGGCGCAAGGTGCCCGCCGCGGCCAAGCTCAGCGTCGTGCGGTCCGGCGGACCGTTCCAGAAAAAATACGAAAGTTTCGAAGCGAGTTCGTAACCATCGAGCGGCTCCGGCTTCGCAGTGGTGCTGGTTTCCGTCAGAAACAGAAACTGCGGCGAAGTGAGTACCACTTGGAGAGTATCTTTGACGCTGTCCTCGAAAGTACGTCCCGCGGCAAGCGATTTTTCAAAGATCGCCAGCAAAGCCGCGAACTCATCCGCCTTGAGCGGACGGCGATAGGCACGCGTGGCGAAGGCACTGATGATCTCCTTGCCGTAAGCGCGGGGGTCGTGCTTACGAGGGGATTCGAGGAAAATGGCCCGATGGGACGCGGGCGGCCAAGTATCGTAGTAAGGACCTTCAAATTCTACGGAGCGCACCTGCAGGCGCGGCATGTCGCGTCCATCCGTGTATTCGCTGCGCACAGCAATTTCGCGAATGCCAGCCAAGTAATTTACATTGTCCTTTTCGACATCCGGACTCGGGAAATTGCGGATGGCACCTTCAAAGATGAAGCGAGAGAGCTGTGTCTTAGCTACGGTTTGCGGCGCGCCTACCGGCGCGAAGGTACTTCCGCAATCACGACGCAAGCCGACGTGAACGCCCAGCTTTGGTGAGCGTTTCTCGAAGGCCTGGAGCCGTTGGGCTAACTCGTGCGTTGGCGAGATAGGCGTAAGTACCAGCCGCTCCAGGCCACTTACACCGGCATAACGCGCCGATATCTTCATCGGCCCTGCTGCGAGACGCACGGCCAGGAAAGCAGGCTGCGTAAGGTTGCCAGAAAATTCCCTTTCGCCCAGCGAGAGCTTCAGTTCTTGCGGCTTTTCCGCCGGCGGCGGCACGACGAACTGCCGGCCGGGCTGTACCAGGGCCTGAATCTCCGCTTCGGCGAGCGCGCGGCGGTCCAGGCGAACCTCATCGATTTCACCTTGGAAGTACTGGGCGTCCGGAATACGCCCAATGTGCAACGAGATCTGGGGGTTATCCAAATTTGCTGCCCCGATTTCGCCCTTGGCCACCGCATATCCGTTGACATAGAGCCGAGCTTCTTTCGCACCCCGCCGCACCACGGCGGAGACATGCTGCCACACGCCTGCGCGAATGGTGCCGGGAGGAGAGATGAGCGCACCGTTGGGTTGGCCATTCGGACCGGCGGTCTCCAACCGCAGGGCGCCCCGATCATTCACGGTTTCGAGATACCAGCCCTGCGTTTGGCCGTGCCCACCGAGGGCGACCACGCCGGCGCGGCGCAGTTGCTGCGGATGCAGCCATGCCGAAACCGTGAAGTCGCCCGTGCCCACATTCATCGCAGCGCTGCGTGGAATCACCAACGCATCGCCTTTGCCGTCAAGCGACAATGCTTTGCGGAACGGCGAATCCACCAAACGGGCATTGCCTTCCAGGCGTCCCGGCGACGGTCCATCAAGCGGCCAGTTGGCTCCCTCACCCAGACGGCTGGCGTCCGGCGGCACGTTCTGTAAATTGCGCGGGGCCGCGTAGACATCCACCTGGTAGAGCCCCGCCGCCGGAACCACCAGACGTTGGAAGTCCCTGCTTAGTAAGCTGCCCGAGGTATTCATTGCCGGAGCATCTTTGTCAAGCAAGAGTCCGTCGTTGTATTTGGACGCAGTCACCGTCACGCGGAAGCGGCCGGCATCGGGCAACTCACGCAGGGAAATCTTGAAATTCGCCTTCGGACCGTAAGTGCCGTCCTCATCGAACATCTCGTCATTCGGAATCGCTGGCCGCAACAGGAGGCCGCCCGGCACGGAACTATACGCGCGCCCCTTCGGATATCCGCTGCTCCCGCGCATACACGCAAATACGGAATGATAAATGCTGTCGTATTCGCGCCACCCGCGTACGGTATCATTACCGGCGTAGCCCTCAATAAACCGGTACTTCGTCCTCATGAAGTCTGGCTCCGAAGGAAACGGCTTCGCCGGAGTTAGTTGTGTTACGGTAAAGTCCTTGTTGTCGAGCAAGAGACTATTGGCCCCCAGAATCAACTGCTCCGGCAGTGGCTTCGGATTGATGGAGGAGCCCAGGTCAACCCGAAAGTTCTGAATCTTCGGCTTCGTCCCCGGATCGACGATGGCGCGCTTCAAGGCTTCTTCCGCGATCTCAAAGTAAGCCTCCAGCAGCAGCGGGGAAAGCTGCAGCGTGTCCTTGTTGTTGAGGAAGCCGTCGGCGGAGACGGCGTCGGGCGGGACGATCTCGGTGAGATCATCTTCGAGCGAGAGCAACTCGCGCAGCGTGTTGCGGTACTGCGCAACCGTGAGCCGCCGCACGAGTCCGTTCTTCGGCGCAGGCCGCAGGCGGGCTATCTCCAAGCCCCGGGTGATCCAGGCGACAGCTTCTTGCCGCTGGGCGGGGGTGGGTTGCGGCAGGCCCTTGGGCGGCATGGTGCCGTCGTTGAGCCGGTGGCGGATGCCTTCCCACAGGCGGATGTGGCGGTCGTCAAGCCGGGCGTCGAGTTGATCCACCTTCACCCCGGCCGTAGGATTGTCGCCGTTGTGGCACCCGGCGCAGTTCTTCTGTAGCAGTGGCTTCACGCTAAGCTCGAAGCCTGGCTCAAGGGAATTGGGTGTGTCGGCGGCCTGCGTCGCGCGGAACTGTGCAGCGCCGGCCAGCACAGCCAGAGTGAGGGCGAGAATGTTACGCGGCCGCGGCCGTTGTTTCCTGAGATTCATAGAGACTTGCAATAAGGCCCTATGATATCACCGGCGAATTCCCCTGAGTTGGTTACACAATATCCCCTTACCGGAGTAAGTTTGTAACGCGCTTCTGGTAAATCTTTGCCTGTTAACGTGAGAGTTTGCAATTCTACCCCGTTTGGGGTCTCGCAATTCACCCCGCGCTCTGTTATCGATAGGTACAGTATGCAGCGGATCATCTTACTCACCAGTTTCTGTATCGCGCTCGGTTACGCGGGCACGCCACCCACCGGCTTCAGCGACACCACCATCGCCAGTGGGCTCAGCAGCCCGACGGCCATGGCCTTCGCACCCGATGGCCGGCTGTTCATTTGTCAACAAGCCGGCGCTGTCCGGATTGTGAAAAACGGGTCCTTGTTGGCCACGCCCTTCGTCACCCTCAGCGTGGACTCCGCCGGCGAACGCGGCGTGTTGGGCATTGCCTTTGACCCGGATTTCAACACGAACCAATACGTTTATCTCTACTACACGGGCAGCGGCTCGCCGAAGTTCAATCGGGTGAGCCGCTTCACCGCGAACGGCGACGTGGTAACGCCGGGTAGCGAAGTGCCGGTTTTCCGCCTTCCCGACTTGAGCACGGCGACGAACCACAACGGCGGCGCCATGCACTTCGGGCCAGACGGAAAGCTCTACGTCGCGGTCGGCGAGAATGCGAACCCACCGCTGGCGCAGAGCATGACTTCGTTGATGGGGAAGATCCTCAGGATCAATGCGGACGGGACCATTCCGGCGGACAATCCGTTCTTCTCGACAACCTCGGGAGACCTGCGCGCGATCTGGGCGCTGGGCTTAAGAAATCCTTTTACTTTTGGCTTTCAACCCGAGACGGGGCGCCTGTTTATCAACGATGTGGGGCAGAACACGTGGGAGGAGATTAACGACGGCGTCGCCGCCGCGAACTACGGTTGGCCGGCGACGGAGGGCGACTTTAACGCCTCGACTTTTCCGTTCTTCCAGCGGCCATTCTACACTTACTCGCATGGCGGCACACCGGGCGGATGCGCCATTACGGGGGGCACGTTCTACAACCCAGCATCGCCGACCTTCCCTGCCGGCTACGTCGGCGACTATTTCTTCGCCGACTACTGCGGTGGTTGGATTTACCGGCTGAATCTGACCACCAGAACCATTACGCAGTTTGTGACCGGAAATAGCTTTACGGTGGATTTGAAGGTCGGACCGGATGCGGCTCTTTACTACTTACAACGCGGCGGTGGCGAGCTACACCGGGTGCAGGTGTCCAATAGCGCACCGGTGATTACGCAAGACCCGCGGGCGGTTACGACGCCATTGGGCATCGCGGCGACTTTCACCGTCCAGGCGACGGGCGCCAATCTGACTTACCAGTGGCAACGGAATCTTACACCGATCCCGAATGCAACTGGCGCCTCTTACACGTTGACCAATCCGCAGGCCGCCGACTCTGGGGCCATGTTTCGGGTGGTGGTGACCAACTCGGCCGGCGCGGCTACCAGCAATGCGGCGCTGCTGACCGTGAGCGCGAATCAGCCGCCCACGACGACGATTCTTACGCCTGCCGCCGGTAGCCTTTTTAGCGCTGGCGATACCATCACTTTCACTGGCTCCGGCAACGACCCTGAAACGGGCGCGATCGCGGCGGCGACACTGCGTTGGCGGGTCGACTACATTACGGGCGCGGCGACGCGTCCATTTGTGGCAGAGTTTACGGGCGCCGGAGGGTCCTTCACGGTGCCGCTTCAGACGCCGTACACGCTCACCGATGTCTACTTCTTGATCTATCTCACAGCCACCGATCCGCAGGGCTTCAGCACCACGGTCACCCGGCGCGTGGATCCCCGGGTGGCCACACATACGTTGCGCACAGTTCCCACGGGCCGGCAGTTGACGCTAGACGGCACGCCGGTAGCCACTCCGGCCGCGTTCGGCAGTGTCGTGAGTCTGCAACGAATTCTAGGGGCGCCTTCGCCGCAAATGGCCGGAGGTTCGCGTTACGCGTTTAGTAACTGGTCAGACGGCGGCGCGGCGACTCATACGATCTCGTCGCCCATCAGCGATACCACCTACGCGGCGAACTTCACCACGGAGCACTTACTCACAGTGAATGCAACCGCAGGCGGCATGGCCGGTGGCGGCGGGTGGTTTGCGGCCGGCGCCACCGCGACGCTCACGGCGACCCCTGCCGCGGGCTATGGCTTCACCGGCTGGTCAGGCGATTTCACCGGCGCCGGCAACTCATCGAATTTAGTGATGGACGCGCCCAAAACCGTCACGGCAAGCTTCCAGCCCCTACCGACGTCGTTGCTGGTCTCGATGACCGGCAGGAGCGCAGGCGCTTCGCCGTCCGAGCGTCGCTGGACAATGTTAGTCCGGAACGCGGGCACCGGCGCGGCGGTGGATGTGCGTCTCACCGGAGCGACGCTCACCCCGAATCCAACTGGCGCCGCCGTCGCCATCACCACGCCATTGCCGGTGTTAGTAGGTGACCTGGCGCCGGGGGCGAGCGCACCGTTGGAGTTGCTGGTGCAGTTTCCGGCCACCACGCCGCCCACGCGCGCCACATTGACTCTCCAATTCACCACCAGCCGCGGCGCGGCTGGCACGATTACGTTCAACAATTTATTCCGCTAGAGGCAATTCTATGAACTTACTCCGTATTTCTGCTTTGTACTTACTGTCCGCCGCGGCGCTGCCCGCGTTGACAATCTCCCTGGCGCCGTCCAACGGGATTCTTTCGGGTACGCCAGGGTCCACGGTGAGTTGGGGATTCTCCCTCACCGGTGACGTGGCGGACTGGCTGGTGATTACCTCGGTACAGAGCAATCCTACTGACACCAACTTCACGGATGTCCTCTCCGTCTTTGTCAATAACAATAGTTACGCACTCGCGCCGAACCTATTGATCCCGTGGACACACCTATCGACGCCGAATTTGGCTGCGACGGCCGGTGCGCTGGCCAATTACAGCATTCCGAACGGAGCGGCGCCGGGCTCCATCATTCTGGGCGAGATACTCGTCACCTATGATCGCTATGACGCGAATCCGTTTATCAACGGCAACTTCCTTAGTGCGGGCGAGTTCGCGCGGCTGCCCTACACGATCAACGTCACAGCGCCCGTCGCCATCCCGGAGCCGGGCACGCTTTGGCTCACCGGCCTGGTGTCCGCGTCCGTTTGGCGTCAGCGGCGGCGAAGTTAGCCTATGCTCGAAGAATGCTTCGCATTCTGCTTTTTGCCGTAGTTGCCCTGACGGCGGCGGCCCAGGAGAAGTGGCCGCCCGTCGCGACGTTTTCGATTCTCGGGTATGACCCGGCCACCGGCGAGATCGGTGGCGCCGTGCAGTCGCGCGTCTTCTCTGTCGGCAACGGCGTCCTGTGGGCCGAAGCTGGCGTCGGCGTGGCCGCTACGCAAGCTATCGTCGATGTCAGCTACGGGCCGCAGGCACTCACTCTCCTCAAGCTCGGATACCGGCCCGTCAAGATCCTCACCGCGATCCACGAGGCTGACCCGGACCCGATGCCCGAGCGCTGGACCAAACAAGGGCGGCAGTTCGCCGTGATGAACGCGCAAGGCGAGTACGCCGCCTTCACCGGACCCAAGGCCAGCGCCTGGGCCGGGCACCGGGGCGGCAAGTTCTGCACGGCGCAAGGCAACATCCTCGCGGGAGAGGCCGTGGTGGAGGCCATGATAGAAGCTTTCGAGAAGACCACTGGTCATCTCTCAGCCCGGCTGCTGGCGGCGCTCGAAGGCGGCCAGAAGGCGGGCGGCGACAAGCGCGGAATGCAGTCGGCGGCGATGCTGATCGTGAAGAAGGACGGCGGCGTTTGGCTGCACAACGACGTCGTGCTACGCCTGCAGGTGGACGACCATGCGGAGCCGATCACCGAGTTACGCCGCTTGGTCGAGTCCGCGACGAAGCGGTTTCGCCTGGGAGCAAATTAGAAACGGACTTCCGCGAGTTCGACGCGCGCCACCCAACGAACTTTGGTGGCTGGCGGACCCTTCACCAACAGACGCAACCGTTCTCCACCGGATACGGCCGTTTCGAATTCGGGGGCCGTGCGCTGGATCACGCCGGCCTCGCCGGCCGAGACGCTCACGCCATCGGTCGTGCGTGTGGCCACGCCGGATCGCGAGAAGGCCGCCTGTTGCAGTCCGCTCTCCGATCGCGCCACTATCAGCAGCCGGAATGCCGCGGTGGTCTGCGGAGCTATGGCGATTCCGGCTTCACCTGCCAGGCTCAGTTCCACCCAGGCGTCGCCGGTGGTAAGCGCTTTTGCGGTAAGTTCACTGGACTGGGCATCTCCTACCTGCGCGAAGGCACCAGCGGCCAACGCAGCCTCGCCGGGGCGGTCGGCGCGTGCTTGCCAGCCTTGGGCCTGCGAGTACGGCCCACTGGCTTCGTTCTGCCGGCCTCCGGCCGCACTGGCGTAAGCACCCCGGGCGGAGTTACCAAAGCCGCCACTGACGCTGGCCCAATACCCCAAGGGCTCGCTGAGGTGGTTTCGATTGTCCCGGAGCACAATGTTCTCGGGAGGCTGCCAGGCGCCCGGCGCGTTCACCATTACGACCTCCTTTCCCGTGGGATCGTCAATGCGAACATTGTCTTTCACCAGTCCATTCGTGGACCGCCGCCAGCAGTGAATGGCCCGCCCTTCACTCTTGATCACGTTCCCAATCACCTCGTATTGATCGAGATTGAAATTAGGCTCTATCGCGGTAGTCGCTGTTTCCATAAAATTCTGGTTGCAGCGGACCTTGCTCAGCCGGCCACGATGGGAGGGGTGGCCAAGTAAGTAGCCGCTCCCGCGTGGGTTCAGCGTACGCGTACGACAAATCGAAATGTCTTCCGCATCGAAGCTCTCGCCGGGCCCAGTGGCCCCTCCCTGCAGGAACTTGCCCGTGTGCTCGCCATAAACCATCACGGAGCGATGCGTATTCGTCATCGTCACGTCTTCGATATTCACGTGGCGCACACGGCCATGCACAAGAATGCAGGCATTGATATCTTTCACGAGGAGACTCGGCTCGACATTGTTGTCGCTATTTAAGTCAATCGTACCTTTCCCGAAAATGCGCACGTTCTCGATATAGTCAGTTTGGGTGCCATGTCCGATCCGAATGCCGTAAGTCTCTGGGCCATCGTAGGAAAGAAACCACAGGCTGCCCAAGCTATGGCCGTATTTCTTCTCGAAGCGAATTTTCACTCCATGGCTAAGCAGTTGCCATTCGCCGGTGATCGGCACGTGTTCTTGTTCCAACGTGAAAATCTTTCCCGCGCCCCAGGTAAACGTGTCCGGCGCACCATTTTTCCCTTCGCTGTCGATACGGATGGTGTAGATAGTCGGACCAAGGCCCAAGTCATAGTCTCCGCCAACCGAAAAGTCATCGATCGTCTTCGGCGCACCATGGTCGGTGGTAATCTCGGGCGTCTTTTCGAGCACCGTCGAACGGTCCTTCACCTTCAGTGTCGCCCCGGGAGAAAACTCGATGTCGACCGGCTTATCAACATAGAGCAAAGACCGGTGCTTGCGGGGAGCATGGAGATGAAGGCCTGGCAGAAACACAATCCGGTCGCCTGCCGCAGCCTGGTCAAGCGTTCGCTGCGGGTCGTCGCCCGGCTTGATAGAGTGTACGGCCGCGAATAAGTTGACGGCTGTAACCACCAAAGATAGCGATTTCATGCGAAGAACTCCTCCCCCATCTTTCGGTAGCGATAGGCCACATCCTCGTTCAAGGTGACGCCCAGGCCGGGCCGGTGAGACAGTTCAATCTCCCCGCGTACGATCAGCGGCTCCGGGAGTAAATGGTCCCAGAAGGGCACACTCGCACCATGCCATTCGAGTGCCAGAAAATTCGGAATGGTCGCGCAACAATGCGCCGAGAAGATGGTTCCAATCGGGCTGCTGATGTTGTGGATGGCGAGGCTGGTCGCCATCGCGTCAGCGGTGCGCGACAGGGCCTTTGCATCCAGCGCGCCGATCTTCTGAAGATCCGGCGCAAGCACGCGGACTTCGCCGTCCTCAATGAGCCGCAGAAAGTCGGTGAGTAAGTATTGATTCTCTCCGGTGGCTACCGGCATGGGCACGTCCGCCTGCACCGCCCGCAATTGCCGGACGCTTTCGGGTGGAATGGGATCTTCCAACCAGAGTAAGTCGAGAGCGCCCAGGGCACGCCCCAGCCGGATGGCGTCGGCGGTGGTGTAGTTCCAATGGCAGTCGACCGCCAGGTCCACGCCAGGACCAATGCTGTCGCGTACCGCGCGCAACCGCTCGTAGACGTAATCGATCTCCTCGCGCCGTAATGAGCGGTTGTAAGTATCTGTCGGAAAGGGGGTCGGTATGTCGGCATCGAACTTCAAGGCGGAAAAGCCTCGTTCGGCCATTTCGGCGGCCCGCGCGCGATACTTGTCCGGCCCGGCAAAGTCGGTCTCTGAAGGATCCCAGCCATGGTGCTTCAAACTGATATCGGCCACCGATGGCGACTCGCCGGACCAGGAAGGCTTTCGCGACTGCAAGACGGCCGACATGCTGTCCAGGGCGTCGCCCGCGTGACAATCGGCATAAACCCGCACGCGTTGGCGAAAGGTGCCGCCGAGTAACTTCCAGACGGGCTGGCCCGTAGCCTTTCCTAGCAGGTCCCATAGCGCGGCTTCAATGCCGGCGATCGCGTGATAGCAAACCCCTGGCGAAGCGTGGACGGTACAACCGCGCAGACGCCGGACGATCTGCTCGATCTGAAAAGCGTCCGCGCCCACCACCAAGGGACGTAACTCGCGGAGGATGGCCGTCAACCCGGGTCCCATATAGGCTTCGCCTAAACCATAGTGCCCGTCCTCGCCATCCAGGCGGACGATTGTCCAATCGTAGTTTGCTTCGATCACCGCCCAACTGAGGCGCGTAATTTTCATTTGGCCGTCCAACCTCCATCAATCGGAATCGCCGCGCCCGTCAAGTAGCGGCTTTCGTCGCTCGCCAGGTAGACCGCCAGGGAGGCGATCTCTGCCACCGTCCCCATCCGTCCCACCGGTTGCCGCGCGTGGAGTGCGGCGAGCGTGCCCGGGACATCGTCCCCGAAGTATTTGTCCACGTAGCCACGAATCATGGGCGTATCTACCGTGCCCGGGCAAATGGCGTTCGCGCGAATGCCTTGCGCCGCATAGTCGATGGCGATGGCGCGGGTGAGCGAGAGGACCGCGCCCTTGCTGACGCAGTAGGCAAATCGCCTCTCCACCGCGATCAGGGAAGCGACCGACGCCAGGTTGATGATGTTCCCGCCGCCGGCCGCCAGCATCCCATCAATCACGGCCCGGCAACAAAGATAGGTTCCCCGGGCGTTCACGGCCTGTACCTGGTCATAGTCGTCCCACGACGTCTCATGTAGTTTGCCGACATGCATGATGCCGGCGCAGTTCACCAGCACCTGAATGGGTCCGCTTCGCTGAACGGCGGCGAGAACCGAAGCGTCGCTCGTGACGTCCAACGGCTGAAACTGCGCGCCGCACCCCTCGGCGATACCGGCCTTGTCCGGCAAATCGCCAATCGTCACCCGGCAGCCCTGTTCTTGAAAGGCATGCGCAATCGCGAGCCCGATGCCAGAACCGCCTCCCGTGATCAGTGCGGCTTTACCCTCTAAACGAAAGTCCATGAGTTCCTAGAATACGTACTTTAGAGCGAACTGAATAATCCTGGGTCCGCTGGCGCTCGTGATCCGGCCAAATTGAGCGGACTGTAAGTTATTGTTCGGCAATCCCAGATTTGCATGATTCAAGAGATTGAAGAACTCGGCGCGGAACTGCACGGAATGCCCCTCGCGGACGGGGATCTGTTTGAAGAGCCCCCAATCTACGTTGATACTGCGCGGCCCGGTTAGAATATTGCGGCCCGAGTTACCGAAGGCGCCTTCGCGGGGCAGGGTGAACGCCCCCGGCTCGAACCATTTGAGGATCTGCTCGGCTTTGGCGCGGTCGCTGGGCAACCGCCAATCGCGGACGATGTCCGCGCGGTCGGCGCCATTGGCCGTCAAGGACTGATCGATGCCAGCGGACGCCGAGAAGGTAAGTCCCGAGTATGCGCTGACGATGCCGTTGTTCTGCCAGCCTCCCAGAAGTGCGCGCAAGAGCAGGGGTTGGCCCTTCAGCCGGGGCAAGTCCCACAGATAGGAGGTGACAAAGGCGTGGGGGCGATGCGAGTCAGACAGGCCGCGGTCGCTGTTCCAGTTGTAGGGATTGTTGATGACTCCCGCGTTAGCGGATCCGGCGTTAATGGCGGAGTCAATATTCTTCGAGAAAGTATAAGAGCTCGTCACGCTCCAGTTACGGCTAAAGCGGCGCTCGAAAGTAAGGACGCTGGCGTGGTAAGTGCTGTTGGCGACGGAGGCGAGTACCCGCACGGCACCGAAATCCGGCCAGTACGGACGGCGGTTATTGACGTTGGCGCGCGTAGCGCCGGCTTGAAACGTGCCGACATTCTCGTTGTACACCAACGGCAAACGCGTGCCCTTGGAACCCATGTAGGTGGCGCGGATAATATTGGCGGAGCCAAAGATCTGGCGCTCAAGCGTGACATTCCATTGCTGCGTATAGGCATTGTTATAGTCGAGCGCCATCGCATTCCAGGAGAGTGGACGCGGAATGCTGACGTTAGCCGGCTTCGGCGATACACCGGGAAACGGCGTCGCGCGGCCCGCGTAGGGATCGGCCGTCGCCGCGGGAAATGGGAAGCTGATCGCGGTAGCGAACATCGGCAAGTTAGCCGGCTGCTGCACTTGCTCCGTAGGGATCAGGCTGTCGTAAAAGATGCCGTACCCGATCCGGATGCTGCTCTTGCCATCCCCAAACGGATCGATCGCCATCCCCAAGCGCGGCGCCAGCCGCAGGTTCCGCCTCGGCGCGAGCGTACGCTGCACACCGTCATCGCCGTAGAAGATCATCCCAACCGGCGCGTCGGTAAACACGCGGGACTTGCGGCCCGGCGCGAAGTAAGCCGCTTGCGGCAGCGATAGCCAGTTGTCCTCCCAAGGGCGGAAGGGCTCATAGCGCAAGCCCAGGTTCAAGGTCACCCGGCGGTGCAGGCGGTAGTCGTCCTGAACGAACCCCACCCAATCAGTCTGCCGGACGCGCACCCGAAAGCCGTCCGATTGCGTGAAACTGGTGGGCTTACCCAGCAGCGCGTCCGCCGCGCCATCGCCGGTTAACTGGCCGAAGGCATAGGCGCCGTTGCCGTTCAAGTTCACGTGCGGCAAATTGAATTGGCGCCGGATAATGTCGAAGCCGCTTTTCAGGCTATGCTTACCGCGCAGCCAACTCACGGCGCCTTTATACTGGAAGTTATTACGCACCAGCGTCGTGTCGCCGAATAGGTTAATCGCGAAATAACCAGGAACACTATTCAGAATAAAGTCGCTGCTACCCGCTGCGGGAGTCAGGCGGGCGCCAAGTTCACTCCACGTGAACGGAGCTACTTGCCCACGAATTCCCCAGGACCGGTTAAACGTCGTGCCGAATTCGCCAATCACCTTCGGCGTAAAGATCCGCGAATAGTTGAGCGTCGCGTTCGTCGACTTCTGAATCAGCGAATTGTTGTAGCTGATGATATTTCCCGGCACACCCAGGTTGGGCGCGGTGTTGTCTTCCCGGAAAATGCGTCCGTAGAGGCGATTGCGCTCATTGAAATGATGATCAACCCGCAAACTCCATTCATCGTTGTTCGAGAAGTTGGGCCGCGCATACCGCAGTAACCCGGCCGGATCCGCCGTTGTGGGCACTCCCTGGGCCAGGAACTTCTGAAATACCGGATCGAGCCGGCTCGGTGGCAGGCGATTGCCAGGAAAAGGCGCATTCGCCGCGTCCGGATCACGGATGACAATCAGATTGCCCCGGCCGTCCAGGACGTTCGAGTAGTCGCCCTGCCGCTGGCCTGTGCGCAGCACCTGCGCCGTCAGGTTGCTGGGCACCGAGCGAACGGGGGTCTTTTGGAAACCGCCAAAGAAGAATGTCTTGTTGCGGCCGTTGTAGATCTTCGGCAGCCAGACGGGTCCGCCAAACGTCGCCCCGAATTGATTGCGCTTCAGTCCGTCATTCGTGGGCGCGAAGAAGTTGCGCGCGTTCAGTTGGTAGTTACGCAGGAATTCAAAGGCGGTACCGTGAAACTCGTTCACCCCCGCTCTCGTCACCACGTTCACCACCCCTCCGGCGCGGCCGCCAAACTCCGCGGAGTAACTGTTCGTCTGCACGCTGAACTCCTGCAGTAAGTCGGGATTCGGAAAGGCGTTGGCGACGCTCCGGTAGGTATCCATGTTGTCGCCACCGTCCATTACATAGTTGAGTCCGTTAGAACGGCTACCGCTGACCGCCACGGACACTTGATCGGCCGGCTGAAAACTGCCGCCGACGTCTTGCCGGATCGGGATCACGCCCGGCGTCAGGACCGCCAATTGCAGCGCGTTGCGGCCGTTGAGCGGCAGATCCACCATCCGCCGGGCGTCAATCACGTTACGCAATACGGCATCCTGCGTGTTCACGGCCGCCCCTTGACCGGTTACCTCCACCACCTCCGTCACCGCGCCGACCTTCAACGTCACATCGACGCGCAAACGCTCGTCGATTTGCAGCCTCAAGCCAGACTGCGAGAACCGCTGGAACCCGGTCGCTTCCAACTCTAGCTTGTACTCGCCCGGCGAGAGCGGAGACAGCGTGTAGCTGCCAGCAGCATCGGTACGCACCTGCCGGACCGCGTTCGTGCGCACCTGGCGCAGCGTCACGCTCACCCCCGGCACCACGGCGCCCGCGGCGTCGCTCACCGTCCCACTCAGCATCGCCGTACCTTGCGCCAGCGCGACACTCTCGATCGCCCATCCGCCCACCAGAAAAGCCAGGACACGCATCGGACACTCCTCTATTCCGCAATGCGGAAGATACTTCTGCAAGAACTGTAGGCAGTCTATGCCGATGCCACGCCGGTGTCAATAGAATCTACTTCCGCATTGCGGAAAAATGCGCTATTCTGGACTTCCATTTCATGCCGCCCCCCAAACGCCGCGAGAGCATGTCGTCCACCCTGAAGTGTTTCGAAGCCTTCGAACTACTGGCGCAGGAGCCCTATGAGTTGCCGTTGGCCGAGATCGCCACGCGCCTCGGGCAACCCCTCACCACGGCCCACCGCCTCCTCGCCACGCTCACCGAGGCGGGCTTTGTCGAACAGGACGGCGGGTCAAGACACTACCGCCTGGCCGGCAAGGCGTTGTGGGCCGGCTCGGCGTATCTGCGCCACTCGCCGGTCTACCGGGCCGCCTTCCTGATCATGCAGGAGACCGCGCGAGATTGCCCCGGCCTGGTTCACCTGGGCGCCTTGCATGGCCACTGGGTGCTTTATCTGCATACCGTAGGTAGCCCCAGCCGTCTCTACCTATACGCCGACACCGGTGAACGGCGGCCCCTGCACGCCACCGGACTCGGCAAGGCGATTTTGGCTTGGCAGCCGGATGACGTCGTCAAACGCCTGGCTGCCCAGAAGCTCGAGCGCTTCACCAGGCGCACGCTCACCTCCGCCAGCGAGCTACGGGAAGAGCTACGAAGGACGCACCAGCGAGGCTACGCCATCGACGACGAAGAGGGCGTCGCAGGACTGCGCTGCGTCGCCGCTCCGATCCTCAACCGAGCCGGAGTCAGCGTCGCAGCCCTTAGTATCAGCGCACCGGTGGAGGTAATGGCGCCCGCGGCCCTGGCGGACCTCGCCGCCAAAATCAGCCAGGCCGCGCTCAAGGTCTCGGCGCAAATCGGCTATCGCCCCCCCAGCGCGATGCTCGCGCGTTAGAAAGGAATCTCATGACGCACATCTTCCATGCTCCCCAAGCGATTCACACCGGCGCTGGCTGCCGCGGCCTGCTGCCCGAGTGCGCGGCCAGCCTAGGGCTGCGCCGCGTGCTCATCGTCACGGACGCCTTCCTCACCCGCACCGGCACCATCGGGCCGTTTGTCGAAAGCCTAGAGAAGCAGGGCATCGCGACCGAAGTCTTTGACCGCGTCCAACCCGACCCCACCGACGCGAACGTCGCCGATGGCGTCGCCGCTTACCGGCAGGCCAACGCCGACGGCCTGGTCGCCATTGGCGGCGGCAGTCCGATTGATGCGGCGAAAGTGATTGCGGTGTCGCTGACAAACCCGGGTCCGCTGGAGCAGTTTCAGGGCTACCATCGCGTGGCGCAGGCGGGCCCGCCGGTGATCGTGATTCCCACCACCGCCGGCACGGGCAGCGAAGCGACGAAGGCCGCCGTGATTACGGACACCACGCGGCACGTGAAGATGATGATGCTGGATGCGAAGCTGATGCCGCGCATCGCCCTGGTGGACTATGAGCTCAGCCTCAGCATGCCCCCCGCGCTCACCGCGCACGTCGGCGTCGACACGCTCACGCATGGCCTGGAAGCCTACGTCTCGCGCAAAGCCAACGCCCTGACGGATCCGTTGGCCGTCTCTTGCATCGCGCTCACCGCGCGCCATCTGCGCACCGCCTGGAGTGAGCCCGGGGATCGCGAAGCGCGCGCCGCCATGGCGGTGGCGGCTTTGCAGGGCGGCATGGCCTTCACGAACTCAGGGCTGTGCCTCGTCCACGGTATGAGCCGTCCGCTCGGGGCGATATTTCACCTGGCGCACGGACTCTCGAACGCCGTCCTGCTGCCCACGGTGACGCGCTATTCCCTGCCCGGCGCTCCCGCGCGCTACGCCGAGGTGGCCCGCATCATGGGGCTCGCCAACGCCGCGCACTCCGACGAAGCCGCGGGCGTTGCCCTGGTGCAAGGCTTGCGGCAACTGAACCAGGATCTCGCGGTACCGACGCTCGCCGAGTGCCTCGGTCACCAACTCGGGCACCAGCGCGACGCCTTCTGGCCGCACTTGCGCAAGATGGCCAGCGACGCGCTCGCCTCCGGAAGCCCGGCCAACAATCCGCGGGTCCCGACGGAAGATGAGATCGTCGCCCTCTACGAAGAGGCTTATTTAGGCGGCTCGCCGAATTGAATCGTGCTCTCGGCGGCGAAGCGGCGGTACTGCTGATAGTCCACCTTCAGGCGAATGCGGACAGCGCCGTGGCGAAAGGGTAAGTCGTCATCGGCCAAGGTCAGCACCGGCAGCCAGAAGCCGTCGGGCATGCGCTTGCGCACCGTGGAGAAGCGCGGAAAGTAATTCTCCTCGCGCTCGCCATTCTTGCGGCGTACGAGCGCCGGCACGGCTTTGCCTTCGGTACGAATGATGGAGAAGTCGCTTTGCGACGCCCACACCAGCCCCTCAAAGAAGCGCTGCCCTTCGAGAATCTGGCGCGGCTCCAGCGCGAGCACCCAACAGTCCAGGCCGTCGATGGTCTCGGCGCCCTTGGTCCGCACGCGATAGTAGGGCAGGCGCTCCGTGGTGAGCAGTCCCGGCTGCACTTCGCGCAGGTCGGCGAAATCTTCGGGCGTCAGCTTCAGAAAGCGCAGGGCGTCGGCGGGCTTCTTCAGAAAGCTTTCGCGGCGCTCGCCGGACGGCGAGAAAAGAATTTCCCGCGTTTCGGTGTAGAGTCCCCCGCGCGTACCGCGCGCATCCCACTCGGCGAGTTCCACGGCTTGGCGATAGGTGTAGCTAGCACGGGCGGCCTCGGTGAGCGTCTCCCGTTCGGCGACGAGCTTCACCAAGCCGGGGGGCGGCGTCTGCGCGGCGAGGCCAGCCGCCATCCCCCATACTAGAAGTCGGATGACCCACTCGCTGCGAAGCTTCTTTTGGTGTCTGGCCGGCCTGTGGATGGTCATGGTAATCGCCGGGCTCACCTACGCCCAGCAACAGCATATCCCGTCCGCGCTGGCCACGGCGATTCTGCCCGCTTTGCTGCTGGAAGCCGCGCTCTACGTCGCCCCCGGCTTCGCCTCCGTCCGGGAGCGGCTGCTCACCCTGCCCAAGCCGCAATTGGCGCTGGCTCTCACGGTGTCCGCCGTGCTGCCTTGGCTGATCTACACGCTCGTCAGCGGCAAATTCGCCGGGGACAAATTCGCGTATTTGCTCTTGCTTGTCGCACCGGTCGCCTTCTGGTACGTCGTTTTCCCGCCCTCGCGCCTCGCCGACTTCTCCCTGCTCGTCTGGCTGGCCGTCCCGTTCCTCACGAAGCTCTTCCTGGCCATTTACCCCACCGCGGACCCCAAGCCGCGCATGGACTTCCTCGGCAAATGGATGTGGATCCGGCTTGGCTTCGCCGTCTTCCTCCTGGTGCGCCAAGTGGAAGGGATCCATTTCGGATTCGTTCCCTCCCGAGCCGAATGGCGGACAGGACTGAAGTATTACTTCCGCTTCCTGCCCTTCGGCGTTGCGCTTGGCTACCTGCTCGGAATTGTGCAGGTGGGCTTCCCGGCCGGCCCCTGGCACCCGGCCTTGCTGGCCCTTGGGACCTTCCTGGGCCTCTTCTGGACGGTGTCGTTAGGCGAAGAGTTTTTCTTCCGCGGCCTGATCCAGCAGTGGCTGGAGCAGTCGCTGGCCTCACCGCGCGCGGCCTTACTCACCACGGCGCTGCTCTACGGGCTCGTCCACCTGCCCTTCCGGTCGCCCTTCAATTGGCGCTATGCCTTACTGGTCGGCCTGCTGGGCATCTTTTGCGGGCAGGCCTACCAGGAGGCCCGCGGCATCCGGGCGCCGATGGTGACGCACGCCCTGGCCGCCACCACCTGGGTGGTGATCTTTCAGAAAGGCGCTTAGCCTAGCGGCGGGAGGCGATCAGCCGCTCGAGCGTGCTCTTCGGCGTGGGGTTCATCACCGGCTCCACCACTCGCACGGCTACGGTGGCCATGCCCAGCCACATCATGGCCAAAACAGCAAATGTCGTTACTCTGCGGTCCATACTTCTGTCTCCTCCTGCGCTCTTGGATCTCTGACGTACGCCAGGCCCGGCGGATTTCAGTGGCGCTTGTTAAATTCGCATTCGTTTTCCGGGCTCATTTGGATACGCGTATTCTTAACGCAAACCAGATCACTTTTTCCGGAGAAAATATTCCCGCCCTCAGTTGCCGCCCCCAAAACGGCTCTCGATTCTGGAAGCGGCAACGGCCCGGTGCATGGTGTACATGCCCGGGCCGTTGGGAGCGGAGAGAGACAACCGAGGTTCCCTAAGGCCGGCCGGGACCCCCTCCACGGCTGGCGAGTAACGCATCGTACTTCGTTTTCTGCTCCGCCGTGAGCAGGATATAGAACTTGGCATCCGCCTTGGCCCGAATCCCGGCCAGATTGCCTTCCACCACGCCGACGGCGGCTGCCAAGCGATCCAGTTCGGCGTCCGGCCGGTTGAGCTTCACGGCCGCCCGTAGCGCGTCCTGTGCCGCGGTGAGTGTGCCCCGCGCCGTGGTGGAAGCCGTGTCGGCAGCGGCGAAGATCGCCGTCGCCTGCGTCTTCTGGCTATCGGTCAACGACAGGTAGCCAGCCAGAAAGTCCAGGGAATTCCCTCGTCCGCGCGGGCCTTGCGCCAGCACGGGAAGAGCAGCCACCAGCATCAGGGTGGCGGTAAGTAAGCGTCTGTTCATCATGGATTGGTGAACCTCCTACAAGGTGAAACGCGCTCGAGAAAAACTCGTTGCGCCGCCTTCGGTAAAGTGTTCTTTACGCATTTCCGTGCACTCGGATCATGTAACCCGCGCGCGGCACGGTAACAATCCAGGCCGGCTCCGCCGGGCGATCTTCGAGTTTCCGGCGTAGGTTTGCGACGTGGACATCCACCGTCCGGGTACTCGCCGAACGGTAGCCCCACACCTCGGCGAGTAACTCGCTCCGCGAAATTGCGCAGCCTCGCCGGGCCAGTAGGTATTGGAGAAGTAATAGCTCTTTCGCGGTAAGTTCCACGGGCGCCTGATTCTTCGTCACGCGCGCCCGCAGCAAATCGATCTCAATCTCTCCGAAGTGATAGCTCCCACCCATCGACACCCAGCGGGCCCGCCGGATCATGGCTTGGATGCGCGCCAGCAGCTCCTCGGGCTCATAGGGCTTGGTCATGTAGTCATCCGCACCCAGCCGCAACGAATCTACCCGGTGCCGCATATCGGCCCAGCCGGTGAGCACAAGGATCGGCACGTTGACGCCCCGCGCGCGGAGTTGCTCGCAAACGGCAAAGCCGTCCTGGCGCGGCAGACTCAGATCGAGCAACAACAGGTCGAAGCCGCCGCCCGTGGCCTGCTCCACCGCGTCGACGCCATCGCTCGCGCGCATCACCCAATAGCCGCAGTTCAGCAGCAGGTCCGTCAGTACGCCGGCTAAATGCGGGTCGTCCTCGGCCAGCAGGATCCGTCCTTGAAAGAAGTCTTCCACGGAGTATCAGACGCGCCGCCTTTCTTCACGCGCGTAAAGGCCACGGTAACTCTTGATTAAGAACGTTAAGAAGAGGCCGCTTTCCACAACGATTCCCCTCGCTGCCGCGTTCCTCCTCTAGCGGAGCAAAAATGGAAAAGCGATTCTCAAGCATCTTCTCACTGGGTGTCCTGCTGGCCGTCGGCCTGCTGGCCAACTCGATTGCCAACTACGTCTTTGTCGCCCGGCGTATCCAAGTGGATCAGTTGCGGCGCGACTTGGCCGCCCAAGTGGCGAAGCTCGATGCCGACCTCCAAACCACCACCAACCAATCCCAGGTAGCGGCGGTGCTGCGGCGCGCGCAAGCCCGCGCGAATGGTCTACTGGCGTGGGCCGTCCTGCGCGACACCAGCGATGGGGAACTCGGCCACATCGGCCTCGATGTCCCCGCTTCCTTCAAGGCCGCCGAGGTCCGCGCCAGCTTGCGGGCCCGGCAGAGTTCGTACAGGACGCGCGCGACGCCACAGGGCGAAATGGTGGTGGAGGCCTTCGTCCTGCGCCTCCCCGTGCCTGCGGCCACGCCTTGGCAGACTGTGGGTTATGCGCCGGCCACGCCGCGTCCCGTGGCGGTCCTGGAGGCGGGCGCGCCGATGGAGGCCGCTAGCGGCCATCTCTGGCCTTTGCGGCGCAACCTGCTGCTGAATTGCTCCGGCGCCCTGGCGCTGCTCGCGACGCTCGTCGTTCTGCGTCTGCGCTTTCGCGCTTACCTCGCAGGCCAACGGCTCGCCCAGCAGGTAGAGATCGCACGGCGTGTCCAGCAGGACCTGCTGCCCACTCCGCGCGACACGTCCCGCGTCTTCGAACTCGCCGCCGACTACCGTCCCGCGTTGGACCTTGGCGGCGATTTCTACGACGCCTTCCCCGCCGGCGCCGGCGCCGCTTTCGTCCTCGGCGACGTCTCCGGCAAAGGCCTTCCCGCCGCGCTACTGACGGGCGTCATCCACGGCGCCGTCCGCGCCAGCGCCTGGACCAGCAATGCCGCGCAACACGAAGCCGCCACCGCGCAGTTGAACCGCCTGCTGAGTGAGCGCGCCTCCGCCGAGCGCTTCGCCAGTCTCTTCTGGGGCTATATGGAGCACGGCACTTTGCGCTACATCAACGCCGGCCATCTGGCGCCCATCGTTGTGCGCGCTCATGGCGGCTGCACGCGTCTGGAGGAAGGCGGACCGGTGCTGGGCCTGTTGCCGCAAGTCCGCTATACCGCCGCTACGGTGGAACTCGAACCCGGCGATCTGCTCGTGCTTTACTCCGACGGACTCGTCGAGGCCGCCAATGCTCAGGACGAGCAGTTCGGCGAAGAGCGCGTGCTGGAACTCGTCACTCGGAACCGCGACTTACCCGCCGCCGAACTACGCGACCGGATCCTCACGGGTGCCCAGCAATTCACCGGAGGCGCCGAACTCGAGGACGACCGCACCTTACTCGTGATACGCGTTCAGGGCCAAGCCGCCGCCGGGAGGATGGCGGCTTAGGCCCAAAGGCGGTTCACGACCGTTGGTGTGGATCTTGAGAATGACGAGACTATCGGTGGGCTGGGCCAAAATAAAAGTGTTAGGAAACGAAATGCCCAGCAACTACCTAATTTGTGAATGTGCCTGAGCCAGTCCCGGCAGGAGACGTGAACCGGGATTCCCTTTACGAACAAGCAGCGGATATCCACGGTTCATCGCTCGACCGGTTAGCACGAGCGTACGAACTTGATCCAGACCTACGGCGGGACTTGATCCAGGAGATTCATTTTCAGCTCTAGCGCAGCTTCGAGCATTTCGACCAGCGCTGCTCGCTCAGGACATGGACGTTTCGTGTCGCTCACAACGTGGCAGCCGGGCACGTGATTCGGCAGCGGCGGCTGAAAGACAGGCTAGTCAGCATCGAGACCATCGAAGCTATGCCCGGCAGCTATCACGGTGAACTCGCCGCCACCGAGGCAGAAGGGCTCGAACGCCTCTCGATGCTGATCCAGCGTCTCCGGCCGCTTGATCGTCAAATCATCATTTCTTACCTAGAAGGAATGGACGCCAGCTCGATTGGTGAGCTAACCGGGCTGTCGGCGGCCAACATCACCATGAAAGTGCACCGGATCAAGAAGATCCTGAAATTGTGGTTCGGCGAAGGAGGATTTCATGCCAAGTGAGTTTCCGATGAACGACCCACGCCGTGTTTGGCAAAACCAACGAACGGAGCCTCTAAAAATGTCAGCAAATGAACTACGCCTTCGGGCGCGGCAGCGCCAGTCAAAGGCACGTTTTGAAGCAGGACTCTCAATCGTAATTGGGCTTGCCTGTTCCGTCTTCTTCGCATGGACTTTCACCAGGGCGCATGAGCAGCTTGCCCGGATGGGCTGGGCACTACTCAGCCTCTGGGGAGTTTATGCCGCGTTTCATGCCTACAAGTGGATCCGGCCACAAGACTTGCCGCCGCACGCGCCGGTAAGTGCGTGCCTCGAATTCTATCGAAGCGAACTCGAACGACGGCGCGACTACCTCCGGCATCGCTGGTGGCGGTCGGGATTGCCCTTCTGCTTGCTAGGCATGGTGATGGTGGTGGCCGGAATGGGTGCGCCAAAAGCATCGCCAAATCCATCGGCAAATCCATTGCTGAATGCGATCCCCTTTCTTGCGCTTCTGGTTATCTGGGCTGTGGCCTTCCCGTTTGTGAAGAAGAAGCTTGGACCGGAGAATCTTCAACAGGAGATCGAGGAGTTGCGCGCCTTTGAAAGGGAGAATCGATGATTCAGTTCAGGGGGGAAAATCTATGAAGTCGCTAATCACCATCTCACTCGCCGGCTTGCTCTGTGCTCAAGACCTCTCGCCCGTGCTCACTCAACGCGTCGATTCCGACCGCAAGAACCTCGGTATCGTTCTCGGCCTGTTGGGTGCTCGAGACTTACACGGGCGAGTATCGCTTCACCCCGGCGTTCGCCATCGAGGTCACGCGCGAGGGCGCCAGGCTGTTTGTCCAGACGACGAATCAGCCCAGGTTCGAAGCGTTCGCCGAGTCGCCCACAAAATTCTTTCTCAAGGTTGTCGAGGCTCAGGTGTCATTCACCAAGAACGCCGACGGCGCGGTGGATGGGCTGATCTTGCATCAGAACGGTCGCGTTCAGCGCGCACCGCGCACAAAAGCGCCGTAGAGCAGAGCCTGAAGGCTTACGACGCGCCCTTCTTCAACTCCCACTTTGCCACCGCGTCGCGATGGACCTCGTCCGGACCGTCCACAATGCGCAAGGTCCGCGCATTCGCCCACTGCCAGGCCAGGTCCGCATCCTGGCAGACGCCCATCGCGCCATGCGCCTGAATCGCGCGATCGAGCACCGCCAAACACACGCGGGGCGCCACGACTTTGATCATCGCAATCTCTGACCGCGCTACCTTGTTGCCCACCGTGTCCATCATGTAGGCAGCCTTCAAGGTCAGCAAGCGTGCCTGTTCAATCTCCATGCGCGACGTGGCGATGTCGGCCAGGATAGTGCCTTGTTCGGCGAGCTTCTTGCCGAAAGCCTCCCGCTTTTGGACGCGCCGGCACATCGTCTCGAGCGCCCGCTCCGCTACGCCGATGGCGCGCATGCAATGGTGAATGCGGCCCGGGCCTAGCCGGCCTTGCGCGATCTCGAAGCCGCGGCCTTCGCCCAGCAGCAGGTGGTCCGCCGGCACGCGGACCCGGTCGTAATGAATTTGCGCATGGCCGTGGGGCGCATGGTCATAGCCGAAGACGTGCAGCATGCGTTCAATCTTCACGCCCGGCGTATCCAACGGCACCAGGATCATGCTCTGTTGGCGATGGCGGTCGGCGTCCGGATTGCTCTTGCCCATCACGATGGCGATCTTGCAACGCGGGTCACCGGCGCCGGAACTCCACCATTTGCGCCCATCCACGATGTAGTGGTCGCCGTCGCGCAGAATGCTTAGCCGGATGTTGGTGGCATCGCTCGACGCGACGTCGGGCTCGGTCATCGAAAAGCAACTGCGGATCTCGCCCGCCAGCAATGGCTGTAGCCACTTCTGCTTGTGCTCCTCGCTGCCATAGCGCTCCAGCACCTCCATGTTGCCCGTGTCCGGCGCGGAGCAGTTGAAGACTTCGGGCCCCATCACGGAGCGGCCCATGATCTCGCAGAGCGGCGCGTATTCGAGATTCGTCAAGCCGGCGCCCGCCGCGCTGTGCGGCAGAAAGAGGTTCCACAGGCCCGCCGCGCGCGCCTTCGGCTTCAGTTCTTCAAGGATGGGGACGGTCTTCCAACGGTCGCCGGTATTCACCTGATCCCAATACAGCGGTTCATTCGGATAGACGTGCTCATCCATGAAACGCGTGAGACGGGCACGCAGCTCTTCCACTTTCGGGGTGTAAGCGAATTGCATTGAAGGGCTCCTATGACTTAGCGAAACGTATGCTGCCGCGGATCGGGCAAATGGCCCACCGTATTGAAGTTGAACATCGTCAGATCATCCGGGCGATGGCGCACCGTGGAGATCGAGGAATTGAGCAAACTGCCCGCCAGCCGCATCGCGTCGCGCGGCTCCAGGCCCAGCACCCGCGACATGGCGATGCCCACCGGGGTCGCCGACGTGAACAGGAGGACCTGGCCGCGGCCGGACTGGTTGATCAGCCGCTCAAACGCGCCGCCGATGCGGCCCTGAAACTCCACCCAACTCTCGGTGGTTTTCACCGCGTAGCGCCCGTCCATCCAGGCACGGATCACGGCCATGTCGCCGCGCGTCCACTTGCGATGCACCGGATGCGCGGGATCCTCGATCACCAACTCCATCTCGGCCTGTTGTTCGCGGAACTCGGCGTCGTCCTCGGCCAATTGCGGCGCCAGTTCGCGATACACCGCGCCCAGGTCGAACTCGTTCCAAGCCGGATCAATCTCGAGGGGCGGCACGGCCATTTGGCCCGCGCGGAAAATCGTTTCAACGATCCGCGCCGTTTCTACCTGGCGCTCCAGCGCGCCCGCGATCAGGCGTGTGAATTCGATCTTCTGCGCGTGGAGGTGTTTGCCGAGCCGCCGCGCCTGGTCAACGCCCAGTTCGCTCAAACGGTCATAATCGAGGCGCGTACCGGCCTGCCCGTGACGGACGAGATAGAGCCAACTCACCCGCTGGTCTCCATCTGCCGGTGGGCCATATTGCCCAGGCGGCGGACGCTCTCGCCAAAGCGCGCGAAACGCTCGTCGCGCGTCTGCCCGCGCACGTATCGGAAGTAAATCTGCTGCAGGATCACCGCGATCTTCATCAGTCCTAGCGTCTCATGCCAAGGCAAGTGGCGCAGGTCGCGTCCGGTGCGTTCGCCGTAGCGGGCGGCGAAGCCCGCGCGATCCAGCCAACCCGGGGGCCCTTCGCCGCTGGTGCCGTGCGCGCCCCCCACCTGCCAGTAAGCCAGCGACATGCCCACGTCGACGAGCGGATCGCCGATGGTGGTCATCTCCCAATCGAGCACCGCTTCCACGCGCGGCGCGTCCAGCGCGAAGAGCAGGTTGTCGAGCTTGTAGTCGTTGTGGACCACGCACGGCGCGCCCTCGGGCGGGATGCTGCGGTTCAGATACTCAACGACGGCTTCGAGTTCAGGTAAGTCTTCGGTGCGGGCGGCCTGCCAACGCTGCGTCCAACCCTTCACCTGGCGTTCCAGAAAGCCGGCGGGCTTGCCGAGATCGAGGAGCCCGTTGCTGGCCAGATCGATGGCGTGCAACTCGACGAGCGTGTCGACGACGGCCTCGCTCATCGACTGGCCGTCCTCCAGAATCTGGCTAGCCTCGCGAAAATTGCGTCCGCGGCGCCGCTCCATCAGGTAAAAGGTCGCGCCGAGTACGGCGTCATCGGTGCAGCAATGCAGCACCCGCGGAGCCTTCGGGAACACCGGCGACAGCGCGCCCAGCAAACGGAATTCGCGCGCCATGTCGTGCGCCTTCGGCGGCACCGGACCCAGCGGGGCGCGACGCAGGACGTACTCGGCGGCGGGCGTCTTGATCAAATAGGTGAGGTTCGAATGCCCGCCCGCGAACTGCTCCACCGTCAGGGGTCCGGCGAACCCAGGGAGTTCTTGGGACAGATACGCGGACAACGCCGCCTCGGGCAACTCCTCGCCCGCCCGCACTCGGATGGTTTCTGGCACGAATCGACGAGAGTATCATAAGGCCAGACACATGGAATACATCCACTACGAAATCGAGGACGGCGTCGCGGTGGCGACGATGCAGCGCGGCAAGTCGAATCCGCTGAATCATGCCATGGTGGGGGAAATGCTCACCGCCGTGGAGCAAGCCGCAGCGGACCCTGCCGTGCGCGCCTTCGTCCTCGCCAGTGACCGTTCGCGCTTCTTCTCGCCCGGCTTCGACGTCACCGAGGTCTTCACGTATGACCGCGAGCGCATCGGCCTTTTTCTGAATCAATTCGCCCGCATGATGGACCAATTGCAGTGGATGCCCAAGCCCACGGTGGCGGCCCTCAGCGGCCACACCTACGCCGGCGGCGCGCTGGCCGCGCTCTGCGCGGACTTCCGGGTGATGGCCGATGACGCCGCCTACGGCTTCGCGCTCACCGAAGTGAACATCGGCGTCCGCCTGCCGGCCAGCGTCTTTCTGCTGCTTTCCACGGCGGCCGGCGTTCCCCTGGCGCGCCGCAGCTTCCTCACCGGTGACCCGATCCGTCCCGCCGAAGGCTTGCAGGCCGGGCTCTTTCATGCTCTCTATCGCGAAGGTGAGGTACGCACGCAGTCGATTGCCTTGGCGAAGTACTTGGCCACCAAGCCCCCGGCCACGTACGCGGCGATCAAGGAGAAGGTCCTATTAACGGCTGGCCTGCGCCGCCTGGACGCCGCCAGCAATTGGATTGACCCGGAAGCCTGGTTCACGCCCGAGGCCGAGCAGATGAAGCGCCAACTCGCGGAAAAGCTGAAGCGCTAAAGACATGCTAAACTCAGGCACCGAACTATGAATCTAGCCCTTCAGCAGGTCTCTAAACTCCAGAACCTGGACATGCGGATCCTGGAATTGAAGCGCGAAGTCGCCCAATTGCCCAAGCAGATCGCCGAGATTGAGAAGCAACTCGACGCGCATGCCAAGAAGCTGGATGCGGAAAAAGCCATGCTCGCGGCCAATCAGCGCGAACGCAAGCAAAAAGAGCTCGACATCCAAACCGCGCAGCAGAAGATCTCCAAACTCAAGGATCAGATGCTGCAGGCGAAGAACAACGAGCAATACCGGGCCTTCCAGCACGAGATCGACTACGCGCAGAACGAGATCGGCTCGGCCGAAACGCGCATTCTCGAATTGATGGAAGAGAGCGAGCCGCTTGACAAGAATGTGAAGCAAGCCGAAGTCGCACTGGCCGCGGAGCGCAAGCAGGTGGAAGCGCAAAAGCAGCAGGCCAAGACGCAGACCGCCGCGGACGAGAAAGAGATCAGTGACCGGGCCGGCGAGATGCGGCAGTTGCTCACCGAGATGCCAGCGGGGCTGAAGCAGACCTGCGAGCGCATCCGCAAGAAACACAACTCGCCGCACGTGCTGGCCGAAGTGGTAGATGGCCGCTGTACGGCTTGCCGCATCGCGTTGCGGCCGCAGCATTACCAGGACCTGAAGGTCCGCGAGGATGTTTTCTTCTGCGAATCCTGCGGACGGATTCTCTACTACAATCCGCCCACGCAGGTGGCGATGTCTTAGCGGATCGCCATCGTCACATTAGTCTGGGAGTCAATGCCGCCAATCGAGACGATGATCGGCACCGCCGCGCCCGTGGGCGCATTCGCCGGCACGGTGACGTTGAGTTGCAGCAGGCCCGGCACCGATCCCACCGGCGACACCGCGCCCAATACGCTCGCCGCCTGCCCGCCGATCGTGACTGTCGGCGAGGCCGTGGGCGTTACCGGCGGCGACGCCGGAATGAGCGTGTTGGCCGATGCCGACGTCGTGGCGCCGATGCCCGTCACGTAGAGCACCACCGTCTGGCCGCGCACGGCGGCGTTGGCGCCGGAGTTCATCGTGTAGTCGTTGGTGGTGGCGTTGAAGTTCAGCACCGCGGCCTGCCCGCGGCCCGACGCATCCACGGTGAAGACGCCCGGATTGGTGGCGGCGAGGGTAAGCGTCACCGGCTGGCTGGCGACGCCGGCATAGCTGAGAGCGACGTCGGCGGTGGCGCCGGAGATGCCGTAGGGCACGATGGCGCTCACTTGATTCGCGCTCGTATACAGGATCGGCGCGGGCGTGCCGTTCACCGTCACGGTCGTATTCGGCGTGGTCGCGGGCCAAGCGGCGGGGATCTGCGGGGCGGGCACCGTTGGGTCGAAGAGCGAGAGCGCGGCCGGGCCCAGACCGAGCCCGAAGATGGTAATGATCTCGCCCGGCGAAATCGTGCCTTGCTGAAAGCTGCCCGAATTCACGACGGCGGTGATCTGCGGCTGCGACCCGAAGATCAGCAACTGTCCTTCGTTCGAAACGCCGCCGCCTGGCGTGGGCGTCGTTACGGTGATGCGCAAAATGCCGGGGCTCGCCAGAAACGTCGCCGGCACCGTCGCCAACAAGGCCGACTCACTCACCAGCGTCGCGGCCAGATTGCCCGTGGTGCCTACGGAAGTCGGCGTGCCCGAGAACACGCCGGTCGTCGAATTCAAGGCCAGGCCCGGCGGCAATCCGGTTACCGAAAAGGTCTGCGAACCGCCGCCGCCGGAGACCTGGATACTCAGCGTCGACGGATACGCCGTGCCGAGAATACCCGCCGGCAGTAACCCCGACGGCCCCAGGATGCGCGGCGCGACGGTAGCCGTGTTGGGCAGCACCGTGAGCTTCACCGGCATCTGCGCGCGGGCCGGAAAGGGAAGCGCCGAGTCAATCACTTCCACGGTAAAGAAGTAAGTCCCCGCGCTGGTGGGCGTCCCCGAGATCACGCCGCTCGCGAGCGACAAGCCTGCCGGTAGCGTGCCGAGCGCATTCCAGTTGTACGGCCCCGTACCTCCCGCCGCCGACAGAGTTACTGGCGCATAAGCAATGCCAATTACACCTCCCGGCAAGGGAGAACCCGAAGCGACGCGCAGGTAAGTCGTGGTGGGTGCGTAGACGGGAATGTAAAACGTCTCGGTACCCGTGTTCGTGCCATCCGTGACACTTACCGTAGCCCCCGAAGTAAATCCCGCTACCGCCGCTGTGGAAGTAGAAAAGAAGTTACTCCCGGAGAGCGTAACAATACTTTGCGGCGACAGTTGTCCGACGCCTCCCGGCCAAGTCGTGCGCACCTGTGGGCGCGCCGCTTGCACCGTCAGTGTAACGGCCAGAGTCAGCAGTGGATTCGCCGCCGCCTTGCTCTCAATCTTGATCGAAGCCGTATACACCTTGGGGACAAGGCCCGTTGGATCCACCGTGGCGCTGATCATGTTGAGTAAGCCGGCCAGGGTGATATTCCCGGTGGGATTCACCTTCAGCCAGGTGCCGCCGGTGACAGATACTGTCGCACCCGTTGCCGCGCCGGTACTCGATAGGACGAAATTGCTGGTGAGCGCAACATTGCCCGCAATTGGCTCGCCGGTGATATAGGTAAACGAGAGCGAGGCCGGCGATACAGCCAACGTCGGCGGCGGTGGGGCGACAATGAGCGTTACGTTTACGTTTACCGTCGGCGGCGGACTTCCGGTGGTCCCGGTCATCGTGACGGTAGCCGTGTAAGTGCCCGCCGGCAAGCCCGTAGGATTCACTTGCGCGTTGATCGTTTGCGGCGCGCGGCCCGATGAAACCGAGATCAATAGCCACGCGCCTTGATGCGGCGCGGGTCCCGTGGTCGTGACGCCGAAGGCCACTCCCGCCGGAGTGCTGCGTACGGCAATTGTTTGCGCGGCCGGTAACTTCGCCGTCCCGATCGTGTAATTAAAAGTAAGTGCGGCATTGTTTACTCCCAGCACCGGCGCGGTTTGCGACAAGGCCGGAAGTAACCAGAGAAAGAAGAGAATCAAGCGCGGCATAAGTTACCTTCTTCTCCATCGGAAGTTTTTCGCCCCCATTCAAGGGCAAAATAGAGAAATGAGGAATTGGCTCATGCTTACCTTGATTTATCTCAGTGCCGAGGGCGCGTCCGCAGGTGAAGTCACTACTGCCGCGAAACCGCCGGAGTTACCTCCTCGCCAGAAGCGGCTGATTGGCGAATACAAACGTGGCGCGGAATCGCTCACCGTCCTCGAACGCGACGGCCAACTCCTCATCCGCGAAGGCGACCGCGAACGCCCCTACGCTGACCTCCCCGGCTGGACCCGCGAAAAGACCGCCACCGTCTTCCGCATCGTGCCGCGACGCCCCGTCGCCGCCCTACTCGCCGAAGTGCGCGACCTCCAGCCACCGCCCGAAACCGGGCGCGGCCGCCCCATCCTGGTAGAGCTCACCCGGCTGGACCCCTCCATCCGGCTCGACGTGCGCTACGCCACGCGTGACAATTTTCTGGGCACGCCAATTTACCAGCAGGGCCGCGCCTTTCTGGAACGCTCCGCTGCCGAAGCACTGGCGCGCGTCCATATGAACCTCGCGAAACGCGGCTTCGGGCTTCTCATTCACGACGCCTACCGTCCCTGGTGGGTGACGAAGCTTTTCTGGGAGGCCACCTCCGGCCAGGAACGCGAATTCGTCGCCGACCCCCAGAAGGGCTCGCGCCACAACCGCGGCTCCGCCGTTGACCTCACCCTCTTCGACCGGGCCACCGGTCGCGCCGTCGAAATGCCGGGCGTTTATGACGAGATGTCCAAGCGTTCTTATCCCAGTTATCCTGGTGGCACGAGTCGCCAGCGCTGGCATCGTGACCTGCTCCGCGCGGCGATGGAAGACGAGGGCTTCACCGTGGAGCCGAACGAATGGTGGCACTTTGACTTCCGTGGCTGGCAACGCTTTGGCCTGGAGAACCTAAGCTTTGATCAAATAGGGAAATGACTCGCCGCCTCTTTCTCACGCTGCCCAGCTTGGCTCTGGCCCAGACTGGGCCGCGCATTGGCCTCGACGGTTACTCGGTGCGCGCCTATCGCTGGAAAGCGCTCGAACTGGTCGATTACGCCGCCCGCATCGGCGCGCGGACGTTGCAGATTTCGAGCCTGGGCGACTTTGAGTCTTTGGAGCCGGCTTATCTGGAGCGCGTGAAGCAAGCCGCGCAAGCCAAGGGCGTTGAGCTCGACGCCGGCATCGGCTGCATCTGTCCGCTGGCGGGCGGTTGGCGCGCCGAGGATGGGGATCCGGCGGCGTATCTGACGAAGGGTCTGCGGGTGGCGAAGGCGATCGGCGCGAGCGCCATGCGCTGTTACCTGGGCAACATCAATGACCGGCGCAAGTATCCGGTGGAGCAGCTAGTCGAGGCGCCGTTGAAGGGTCTGCGAGCGGTGCGGGCGGTGGCCCAGGATTTGGGCGTCAAGGTCGCCATTGAGAACCACGGCGACCTCAGTGCCCGGGAGACGCGCCGCTTGATTGAAGACGCCGGCGCCGGTCACGTCGGCGCTTGCCTCGACATCGGGAATCCGCTGTGGGTGCTGGAGGATCCGCTGCTCACGGTGGAGGTGCTAGCGCCCTACATCGCTTCGACGCACTTGCGCGATTCCGCGCTGTACGCCCATTCGCGCGGCGCGGCTTTTCAATGGCTCGCTTTGGGCGACGGCACGATGCCGGTGCGCGAGATCTTCACCAAGATTCAGCAAGTGGCGCCGCGCGCGCCGCTGCATCTCGAAATCATTACCGGCCGTCCACCGCAGGTATTGCCCTATCACGAGGAGGCGCTTTGGAAGGACTTCCGCAACCTTCCCGCCGCTGACTTCGCGCGCTTTGCCACCCTGGTGAAGAACGGGCGCCCCTACGAAGGCGGCATGATCATCGCCGACATTCCGGGCGGCCCCGCCGCACCCCCCGAGTATCAGGCCGCGCTGAAGCTGCAACAGCGGCTCGATTTGGAGCGCAGCTTGGCGTTTGCCCGGAAAATGATGGCCTAAGTCCCTTGCTTTCCGCTGCTCTCGCGGGGCCACTTGTCTCGGACCCAGGCTTGTTGGTAGGATAAAGACTTGCGGTCGTTTCCCGCCTGCGGTTCTCCCTCTGGAGTGAATCTCAAACTAGTGTGCGGGCAGTAGTGCGTGGGACGGCGGTAAGTTGGACGGGTGGCGGAGCGGTCAATCGCAGCAGACTGTAAATCTGCCGACCCATGCGGTCTACGAAGGTTCAAATCCTTCCCCGTCCACCATTGTTCGTACGATAGGCCGATGTAGCTCAGTTGGTAGAGCGCGTCCTTGGTAAGGACGAGGTCACCAGTTCAATCCTGGTCATCGGCTCCAGTTCGCTTCCGCGGTTACGGGCGGAAAATCAGCCTGGCAGTTTAGGCCAAGCACAAAACTTCTCGAGAAGAGATCGAAACGGGACACCATGGCGAAAGAGAAATTTGACCGCAGTAAGCCGCACGTGAACATTGGCACGATCGGGCACATCGATCACGGCAAGACGACCTTGACGGCGGCGATCACCAAGACGCTGTC